>NZ_JAYKGJ010000002.1:130000-808682 GCF_036860695.1 Rosettibacter firmus
GGTGGGAGACTATGAAGCCGGGGCGCTAGCTTCGGTGGAGTCGACGGTGAAATACCACCCTTGCTTTAATTGGATTCTAACCTCGACCCTTGAATCAGGGTCAGGGACAGTGTTAGGCGGGTAGTTTGACTGGGGCGGTCGCCTCCTAAATGGTAACGGAGGCTCCCAAAGGTTCTCTCAGCATGGTCGGTAATCATGCGTTGAGTGCAAAGGCATAAGAGAGCTTGACTGCGAGACACACAGGTCGAGCAGATGCGAAAGCAGGGCTTAGTGATCCGGTGGTTCCGAGTGGAAGGGCCATCGCTCAAAGGATAAAAGGTACGCCGGGGATAACAGGCTGATCTTGCCCAAGAGTTCATATCGACGGCAAGGTTTGGCACCTCGATGTCGGTTCATCGCATCCTGGGGCTGAAGAAGGTCCCAAGGGTTTGGCTGTTCGCCAATTAAAGCGGTACGTGAACTGGGTTCAGAACGTCGTGAGACAGTTCGGTCCCTATCCTATGCGGGCGCAGGATACCTGAGAAGAGTCGCTTCTAGTACGAGAGGACCGAAGCGAACGTTCCTCTAGTGTACCAGTTGTCGCGCCAGCGGCAGCGCTGGGTAGCTATGAACGGATGTGATAAGCACTGAAAGCATCTAAGTGCGAAGCACACTTCAAGATGAGGTATCCCTTGGCGCTTAAAGGCGTCACTGAAGACTCCTCGGAGATTACGAGGTTGATAGGCTGCAGGTGTAAGCCCAGTAATGGGTTGAGCCGAGCAGTACTAATAAGTCGTGAGACTTAGCCATAAATTTTATTTCAAGATAGATGCTAAAACGACTCTCTCTTTCAATCTATCATTTTAATGTTTTTCAAATCTTGTTCTTAAAAATTTTTTCTGGTGGCTATAGCTACGGGGAAACACCTCTTCCCATTCCGAACAGAGAAGTTAAGCCCGTAAACGCCGATGGTACTGCGCGCGCAAGTGCGTGGGAGAGTAGGTAGCTGCCAGGATTTAATAATTGAAACCCGCTTATATTTTTCTAAGCGGGTTTTTTTGTTTAAATAATAATTACTTTTTTATATTATAACTTTAAAAAAATAAATTTTGTTATGAAACAAAAAATAACACTCATTGGTTTTGGTACAGTAGCACAGGGCTTGTGCGAAATACTATTATCAAAAAGAAATGAATTAAAGAAAAATTATAACTATGAATTTGATATAGTTGCAATTAGTGACATAAAATATGGTACAGTGTTTAATCCTTCGGGTTTGAATATAAGAAATGTATTAAATGATATTCAAAAAAATGGGAAGTTTACTAAAAATACATATGAGTGGGACGCAATTGAAACTATAAAAAAATCTAATGCAAATGTAGTATGTGAATTAGCTTATACAAATTTAGTAAATGGTCAACCTGCTATTAATCATTGCAAAACTGCACTTAGTTTGAAAAAGCATGTTGTTACAAGCAATAAAGGTCCTGCTGTATTTGCATATAAAAAATTATCCAGTCTAGCTAAAAAAAATGGTGTTAAATTTTTAATCGAAGGAACTGTAATGAGTGGTACTCCAGTATTGAATCTTGCAAGAGGACCATTAGCTGGATGTAGAATTAATTCTGTAAAAGGAATATTGAATGGTACAACAAACTTTATATTAACAAAGATGGAAGAAGGTTTGAGTTATCAGAATGCATTAGAAGAAGCAAAAAAGCTGGGTTATGCAGAAGCAGATCCAACCAACGATGTTGAAGGACTTGATGCAAAAGCTAAAGTTACAATTCTGGCAAATGTTTTAATGGGTATAAACTTAAAATTTGATAATGTTCAATGTGAAGGAATTACAAAATTAACTTTAAATGATATAGAAGAAGCAAAAAGAAAAAATTCAAGATGGAAACTTATTGCATCAATAGAAAAAAATGGAGATGAAATAAAAGCATCTGTTAAACCAGAGTTAATCCCGTTAACTCATCCACTTGCTCAGGTAATGGGGTCAACAAATGCAATAACTTTTGATACAGATTTACTTGGTGAATTAACAGTGATTGGAAAAGGAGCAGGCAAAACCGAAACTGGCTTTGCCATTTTAAGTGATTTATTATCTATTCATCTTTCAAAAAATAAAAATCTTTATTAGTTATTATAACTTAATTGTAAAACATTCAGCATGTTTTTATGTATGTAAGGATTACTTGCTAAGAATTGTTTACTAAAAATAGTTGCTTTGTTTCCATTAAAATCAGTTACAATTCCACCAGCTTCTTCAACAATTAACTTAGCAGCACAAACATCCCATGGATTTAAGAAAACTTCCCAGAAACCATCAAAAACACCTTCTGCTACATAGCACATGTCAATAGCTGCTGAACCTAATCTACGTACAGCACGACTACATTTAAGAAATGCTACAAATCTTTCTATAGCATGATCTGGATTTTCTTTAATATTATATGGGAAACCAGTTACAAGTACACTTTTTTCTAAATCATCATTGTCATTTACATGAAGTTTTCTATTATCACAATAAGAGCCATTTCCTTTTTCTGCAGTGTATAAAACATTTCTCATTATGTCATAAACAACACCATAAATAGTTTCATTATTTTTTTGAACTCCTATCGATACAGAAAAAATAGGAAGACCATGAGCAAAATTTGTAGTGCCATCCAAGGGATCAATAACCCATATATATTCTGATGAATAATTTTGTGTTCCGCTTTCTTCAGCAATTATTGAATGAGTGGGAAATTCTTTTCTTATAAAATCAATAATTAATTGCTCAGATTTTTTATCGATTTCTGTAACAAGATTTGAAGAATTTGTTTTGTATTCAATTAAAAAATTTTTTCTGAATCCTTCACGGATTACTTCACCAGCTTCTTTTGCAATGTTAATCACTTTATCAATCATTTATAACCCAATGAATTTTTTTGAAGTACAAAATTAATCATATTTTTTTAGTTAATCATTAGAGTGTTTCTGTAAAGTATCAAGAAATTTGAATTCCATGGTTATAAAAAAATATTACATAAACTTTTAGAACAAAACTATTCGATAAGAAATTTAAATGAACAATGATATATCTTACTTGTCAGTTAATCTGATCTTATGAGAGATTAAATTATTTATAAATATTTCATAAATAATAGAGTGTACATTTCATTATCTTGATAGCACCTCAACATTTTGGTATATTTTGATGTGAAAAACAATTTTCAATGTTACAAAAAGGATTATAATGGAAGAAAAATTATTTGCTCAAACTTCTGAATACTCGATGATTGAAGATATTCCCAAAATATTACCTGTCTTGCCTTTAAGAGATAATGTAATTTTTCCATATATGATATTTCCAATTTTAGTTGGAAGGGAACAATCAATTAGAGCTGCGAACTATGCTCTGGATAACTCTAAATACATATTTCTTGCAGCTCAAAAACGTTCAAATATTGATGAACCTACAAGAGATGATATTTATACTGATGGAACTATTGCAAAAATTATTCAGATATTGAAACTCCCTAATGGATTATTAAAAATTTTAGTAGATGGTGTAATACAGGGAAGGATTTCTCGCTTTACTGAGAGAACAAATTTTTTTGAAGCTGAAATTGAAGTCATATCACCAGCAGAAGAAGATCCACGCGAAATGAAAGCTTTGATTCGGCAGATGTCGAATCTTTTCAAAGAGTATGTTAAGATTAATAAAGCATTGCCACCCGAAGCATTGACTGCATTCGAAAATATTGAAGAACCTGATAGAAAACTTTTTTATGTAGCTGCAAATATTAACCAGTCTATTGAAGTAAAACAGAAAATACTTCAAAAATACTCGCTCAAAGAACAAATGTATGAAGTGATAAGGATTCTGAATTCTGAGATTGAGATATTGAAAATAGAGAAAGAAATTGAAAATAAAGTTCAGGAAAATATAGCTAAGACGCAGAGAAAATTTATTATTCAAGAACAGATAAGGATATTGCAAGAAGAACTTGGAGAAGAAGAAGATGTTTCGCCAGAGTTTGTTAAGTTAAAAGAGCAGATAATTAAAGCTAAAATGCCTAAACAGGCACACGAAAAAGCTATGGAAGAATTAAATAAACTTAAGAAAACTCCACCAAGTTCTCCCGAAGCAACAGTTATTCGAAATTATCTGGATTGGTTAATCGATGTTCCATGGTATAAGAAAACAAAAGATAATCTCGATATAAAAAATGTAAGAAAAATTTTAGATGAAGATCATTATGGACTTGATAAACCAAAAGAAAGAATTGTTGAACATATTGCAGTTTTAAATCTTGTTAAAAGTATGCGTGGACAGATATTATGTTTTGTAGGACCTCCTGGAGTTGGAAAAACTTCATTAGGTAAATCAATAGCCAGAGCACTGGGAAGAAATTTTGTTAGGATTTCATTAGGTGGTGTAAAAGACGAAGCAGAAATTCGTGGGCATAGAAGAACATATATTGGTTCAATGCCAGGCAAAATAATTCAATCCATGAAACGAGCAAAAACAATCAATCCAGTTATGTTGCTTGATGAAATTGATAAAATGAGTATGGATTTCCGTGGCGATCCTTCATCTGCAATGCTTGAAGTACTCGACCCCGAACAAAATCATACTTTTAATGATCACTATCTTGAAGTAGATTATGATTTATCGCAGGTAATGTTTATTACAACTGCTAATGTAAGATATAATATTCCACTCCCTTTACAGGATAGAATGGAAATAATAGAATTACCAGGTTATCTTGAATTCGAAAAGTTTGAAATAGCAAAACGTCATATTATTCCCAAACAAATTAAAGCACATGGACTTGAAAAATTTAAAATCGAGTTTAAGGATGAAGCTATAAATAAAATTATTACTGAATATACAAGAGAAGCTGGAGTAAGAAACTTAGAACGTGAAATTGCTTCTGTACTTAGAAAAACAGCTCGAGAAATTGTTCTTGCTAATTATGGTAATGGTAAGAAAAAATCAAAAAAGAATTTTGTGATTGATTGTGAAACAATCGAGAAATTTCTTGGTGTTCCAAAATATAGAACGCAAAAAGCAAATAAAGAATTGAGAGTTGGTAGTGTAACTGGTTTAGCATGGACAAGTGTAGGTGGAGAAATCTTACAGGTTGATGCAACAGTAATGCCCGGTTCTGAAAAATTAACTCTTACCGGTCAGATTGGTGATGTAATGAAAGAATCTGCTATGGCAGCATTAAGTTATTTGCGTTCTAATGCAAAAGAATTTGGATTACCTCCACATTTTAATAAAGGGAAAGAAATTCATATTCATTTACCTGAAGGTGCTATACCAAAAGATGGTCCTTCTGCAGGAATTACTATGGCAATGGCATTATATTCTGCTTTCAGTGGAAAACCAGCAAGAAATGATGTTGCTATGACAGGTGAAATAACTCTTCGTGGAAATGTTCTTCCAATAGGAGGATTAAACGAAAAACTTCTGGCTGCAAGAAGAAATGATATTTCAATTGTACTTATACCTAAAGAAAATGAAAAAGATTTGAACGAGATTAAACCAGAAGTTAAAGAGGGATTAAAAATAATTCCCATCTCAACTATAAAAGAAGCTATTCCTTATGTATTTGGTGATATTAAGAGCAAGAAGAAGAAAAAATAATCTTATTTAATAATTAATTTATTATAACTTTTTGATAATTAATGGCAGAACAAATAATTGTAAATAAAAATTTATCAGACGAAGAAATTTATAAGACCATAATTCCACAAATAGAAAATTTAATTAATGCTGATGATGCTTTAATATCTTCATTTGCAAATTTTACAGCTGCATTAAAAGAAGCATTTGATAAAATTAGCTGGATAGGTTTTTATTTTTTGAAAGATAACAAATTAGTTCTTGGTCCATTCCAGGGGAAAATTGCATGTACAGAAATTGAACTTGGTAAAGGTGTATGTGGAACATCTGCTTTAAAAAAAGAAACTATAATTGTAGAAAATGTTAATGAATTTCCAGGGCATATTGTATGTGATTCAGAATCAAAATCCGAAATTGTAATTCCTTTATTGAAAGATAATAATGTCATTGGAGTACTTGATTTGGATAGTTATGAATATTCTGCATTTAATGAAATTGATAAAATTTATTTAGAAAATCTTTGTAACTTGTTAATGAAAAAAATTCGTTTGAATCAATTACACAATCTAATCGTTTAATAATATGAACTATATAGTAACAGCTCGTAAATGGAGACCACAAAAATTTGATGAAGTGGTTGGTCAAGAACATATAACCACAACATTAAAAAATGCCATTCGTAATAATAGAGTTGCTCATGCATATTTATTTGCTGGACCTCGAGGTGTTGGGAAAACTACTACTGCTCGTATATTAGCAAAGGTATTGAATTGTCTTAATCCTCAGGATGGAGAACCTTGCAATGAATGTGAAATGTGCAAAGATTTTCTTAATTCTCAAACACTTGATATAATTGAAATTGATGGAGCATCTAATAGAAGAATAGAAGAGATAAGAACATTAAGAGAATCTGTTAAATATGCACCTACCAAAGGAAAATATAAAATCTATATTATTGATGAAGTTCACATGCTTACAACAGAATCCTTCAATGCTCTACTTAAAACTCTTGAAGAGCCCCCAGAACATACACTTTTCATTTTTGCAACCACAGATGTTCATAAAGTTCCGCTAACAATAATTTCAAGATGCCAGAGATTTGATTTCAGAAGAATTGAATTAAATACAATTAAAAAACTTCTTAAAAATATAGCTGATGCTGAAGGAATTGAAATTGATGATACAGCTTTAACAATAATTGCAAAGAAAGCAGATGGTGCTTTAAGAGATGCACAAAGTCTTTTCGATCAGGCAATTTCTTTTAGTGGAAATAAAGTTGATTCTACTCTTCTTTCTAAAATGTTCAATTTGATTGATGAGGAAATTTATTTTGAAATTTCTGATGCAATTCTTGATAAAAATTATAAATCAGCTTTTGAAATCTCTCAAAAAATTTATGACAATGGATGGAATTATATTGATTTCTTAAATGGCTTAAATGAACATTTTAGAAATATCTTAACAGTTGTTATAAGAAAAGATGCTAAATTAGTTGAAACTGCTGATATCTATAAAAACAAATATCTATCTTATTTAGATAAATTTTCAGAAAGTGATTTATTAAGAATTCTTACATTTATTAATAAAACACAATATGAATTAAAAGCCTCTTCTAATCCAAAATTAAAAATTGAAATAGCACTATGCCAATTAATAGGTATTGAAAAATCAGAAACAATTAATGAATTGATTTCTAAAATTAATGCAGGTAATCTAAATTCAGAACTTAAGGAAAAAGAGACAGGTTATTCCAGCGATAATATTAAAAAAAAAGAACTATCTAACGTAAGACCAGCCTTCAAATCAGAAGTCAAAATTCCAGAAGTAAAAGAATTTATTCCGCCTACAGCTAATGATTCAGATGATTTTAAAAATATAATTGCAAAATGGCACGAATTTGTTGAACAGGTAAAAACCGAAAAAATATTTTTTGGCTCGGTATTAATAAATTCTAATCCAGTAAACTTTATTGATAATAAACTAAAAATCGAAGTTGAAAAGCCAGAAGACTGGGATATAATTTGTGATAATAAAAGCTACCTTGATAAAAAAACAAAAGATTTTTTTGGAAAAAAAATTGAATTCGATATAGCAAAAAATACAGACACACAAAATATTCATAAGAGCAATTTGAAAGATGAAAACCCTCTTATAAATGCTATAATCGAAAAGCTCGGTGCTAAAGAAATTAAAAAATAATAATGAACTTTTATAATTGTATTGTAAGTTTTAGTTTCGTTATTCTTTTCACAATTCAATCTTTTTCTCAAGAAGATTTTTATTATAGAGTCTGGCAATTAAACAACCAGGATTCTATTGCAGGATTTAAGACAACATTCCTTATTGATAAACCAGATAAAATTAAAACACAATTTGGCGAATCTTTATATTTTGATGGAATTAATGATGGCTTATTGATTAATCACAATCCAGTTGCAGGTTTCACTAATTTTACAATCGAAATTTTATTTATGCCAGATTCTTCTTCAAACTTGGATAATTATGAGCAAAGATTTTTACACATTAAAAATTCGGATGATAGTAGAAGAATTCTTATTGAATTAAGATTAGTTAGAAATAACAAATGGTCACTTGATACATTTATTAAATCAGAAAATTCTCGATGTACACTTATCGATACCTCTCTTCAACATCCAACAAATCAATGGTATCATGTAGCATTAACATACAGTGATGGTTTGATGAAACATTATGTTAATGGTAATAAAGAACTTGAAGGTAAGGTAGATTATCAACCAATAGATAGCGAAGCTAAAATATCAATTGGCGTTAGGCAAAATATGAAATCCTGGTTTAAAGGAACGATAAGTTATATTAGTTTTACAAATAAATCATTAAATCCCGAAGAGTTTTTACTCTTAAGGAAAATTCACTATTAATTATTCTTAACATTATTAATAAAAACCTTCCGGGAATGAACTTTTTCATTTCTTTAATATTTATTGGAGTTATTTACGATCAATAATTTTAATACGAATAAAAGTAAATAATCTAATTTGTAGGTTTTACAATGCAAGTATAAATATCATGAAAGAAAACAAATATAGAAAAACAAACATTGAAGGTTAAAACTTGTGGGCCCAGAAGGACTTGAACCTCCGACCCGCTGATTATGAGTCAGCTGCTCTAACCAACTGAGCTATGGGCCCTAAAAAAGTGATGCAAAAATAATGCTTTGTAAAAATGAATGCAAATTTTTTAACAAAAAGTATATCAATTTTTATTAAATCAAAAGATAATTTAATGTTATCACTAATACGATTTTTATTACAATTAGTTAATTCATCAGTTTAAATCATCTTTTCAATTTTTTTAATTTTAAAAATTTTTGTAATCCATTTTTAAATTTATCATGCATTCTTCTTGCCCAGATATATTCAGTCCCTAAAATTCCAAGTCCAGCTGGAATTATTAAATAGGCTGGACCAGGTACAATTATCATGATTATTCCAATAATTAATAAAATTCCTCCAATTATACTTATGAATAACTTTTTAATTTTCATTTTTCTCATAAGACTAATTTTCGTTAATGAGTTTTAATTTATTATTAATATATTGGTGTTATTCCTAAATTATAAAACATAAATGACCATAAATCTGTGTATAACTCAATCGATTTGGAAGTACTTGTTCCAGCACCGTGTCCTACTTTTGTTTCTATACGAATTAAAGCAGGATTGTTGCCAGAATTTTTTTCTTGCAGTGTAGCAATATATTTAAATGAATGAGCTGGAAATACTCGATCATCATGATCTGCAGTGGTTACTAATGTTGCTGGATACTCAACATTTTTGATATTATGTAGCGGTGAATATTTTATTAAGTATTTAAATTGTTCTGGATTATCACTTGAACCATATTCTGATATCCATGCCCAACCAATTGTAAATTTATGAAAGCGTAACATATCCATAACTCCTACCATGGGGAATGCAACTTTAAATAAATCCGGTCTTTGATTTATAACAGCACCAACTAATAATCCACCATTAGAACCGCCCTGTATAGCTAACATTTGAGGAGATGTATAATTATTTTTTATTAACCACTCAGCAGCAGAAATAAAATCATCAAATACATTTTGTTTCTTTTCAAACATGCCTGCTTTGTGCCATGTTTCACCATATTCACCACCACCACGTATGCAAGCTAATGCATACACAAAACCATTTTCTAATAAAGATAATCTTGGAATTGCGAATGATGGCAATTGTGATATTTTAAAGCCACCATAAGCGTATAACAATGCAGGATTTTTCCCGTTTAGTTCTAAATCTTTTTTGTGTATTAAAAACATTGGGATTTTTGTTTCATCTTTACTTTCATAAAAAACTTGATGAACTTCATAATTCTCAGATTCAAAATTAACCTTGCTTTTCTTAAATAATTCTGACTTATTGTTTATAACATCATATCTATAGATTGTAGGTGGGTAAGTAAAAGATGTAAATGTATAAAATGTTTCTGTATCATTATTTTTTCCAGAAAAACCATAAACAGTACCTATTGTTGGTAACTTGATATCATAAAGATAATTTCCTTCTTCATTAAATATAGATATTTTACTGTGAGCATCTTCTAAATATGTTACTATTAATTTGTCTCCAACATGTGCAACATTTTGAATTACATTTTTAGATTCTGGAATCAGTGTCTTCCAATTTTCTTTTTCTGGATTCTTTAAATCAATTAATACTAATTTGTTATTTGGAGCTTCATAATTTGTAAGGACTAAAAATTTATCATTAATATTGTCAATGAAATTATATTCTGCTTCAAATTGATCAATTAATTTTATAATAGAACTATTATTCGAGAGATTTTTATACCACAATAAATTGTATGAAGAAGAGCCTTCCGCTACATAGATAATCAAATATTTTTCATCATCTGAAACAGTTGCTTCAAATAATCGTTTAGGATGTTGACGATCTTCGATTACAAGTTCATCTTCTGATTGAGAAGTACCAATTTTGTGATAGAATACTTTTTGAAACTGATTTGATTGTTTTAATTCTTCTCCCTTTTTAGGTTCATCATATCTTCCATAAAAGAATCCATTTTTATACCAGGCGTTACCTGTAAATTTAGACCAGAGTATTTTATCACTTAGTAATTTTTTTGTAGACAAATCCATCACATAGAATTCTCGCCAGTCTGAACCTCCTCGTGAAATACCATAGCTTAGATATTTATTATCTTTAGAAAAATAAATTCCAGAAAGAGAAATTGATCCATCTTCTGATAATTTGTTTGGATCAATTAAGACTTCAGGAGTTCCATTAATTCCTTTTTGAATATAATATACATTTTGTTCCTGTAGCCCATCATTTTTTGAGTAAATATAATATTCACCAATTTTTATGGGATTAGTATATCTTTCATAATTCCATAAATCAGTCAATCTTTTTTTTATTTTTTCTCTGAAAGGAATATTTGAAAAGTAGCTGTTTGTCAGTTCATTCTGTGCTTTAATCCACTCTTTAGTTTCTTCTGAGTTTAAATCTTCAAGCCATCTATAAGGATCTTCTACATTTGTTCCATGGTAATTATCAATGTGTGAAATTTTTTTCGCTGGTGGATAATGAAGTTGCTGGCAGAAAACCTGTAATTGTAGAAAAACAATTAGAATTATTGTTATTAGATTTTTCATATTATACCAATTTTTAGTTATGGCTGAATTATGACAATTTAATATAGAATTCATCACATAAATATCCAAAGGAAATCTTATAAACATAATTTATCGAATATTACAGGGTTGAGTTATTTTTATTTTTTTTTAAAAAATAAAGTTTATTAACGTAAAAACATTAGCTTATTAACAATATAAAGTAATGAAATAAATTATTAAGGTATTGTATTAGCAATTACTAAGAAAAAGAAAAATAATTGGTTTATTTGAATGTTATATTGATTTTGCTATCTAAACAACACTCTCTATTTTTCGTTCATAAGAAAAAGCTAATTTGCCATAAAGCATAAGCTGAAGGCAAAAATTCAAAAAAAATTTTATTGAGGATTTTATGAAATCAAAAGAATTCAATCCATTTGAAATGGCACAAGCCCAATTTGATAAGATAGCAGATATGCTAAACCTTGACGAAGCAACTCGTCAACTTTTAAGATATCCATTAAGGGAATATCATTTTAGTATCCCTGTTAAAATGGATGATGGTACAACAAAAATATTTAGAGGCTTCAGAGTTCAACACAATGATGCAAGAGGTCCATCAAAAGGGGGTATCCGCTTTCATCCACACGAAACAATTGATACAGTAAGAGCACTTGCAATGTGGATGACATGGAAGTGTGCTGTTGTAAATATTCCGTTGGGAGGAGGAAAAGGAGGAGTAATATGCGATCCACATCATCTAAGCATGAAAGAACAGGAACAGATCTGTCGTGGTTGGGTTCGTCAGATGGCAAAAAATGTTGGACCTGTAAATGATATACCTGCACCAGATGTTATGACAAATGCACAACATATGCTCTGGATGCTTGATGAGTATGAAACTATATATGGTGGAAAATATCCTGGATTTATAACTGGAAAACCTGTCGGTATGGGAGGCTCTCTTGGAAGAACAGAAGCAACTGGTTATGGTGTTATTTTTACTTTGCGAGAAGCATTAAAAGAATTGGGAATTGATATCAAAGAAACAACAATGTCTGTTCAGGGATTTGGTAATGTTGCTCAATATGCTATTGAATTATATCAAAAATTAGGTGGTAAAGTAATTGCAGTTGCAAGCTGGGATGAACAGGATCAGTGTTCTTATACCTTTAGAAAAAAAGATGGAATTGATAAAGATGAACTTCTGAAAATAACAGATAAATTTGGCGGCATCGATAAAGAGAAAGCAAAAGATCTTGGTTATGAAGTTTTAAATGGTGATGAGTGGATTTCTCAAGATGTTGATATTTTATTGCCAGCTGCCTTAGAAAATCAAATTCATGGAGATAATGTTTCCAGAATAAGTAATAAAGTCAGAATTATAGTCGAAGGAGCCAATGGTCCTACTACTCCTGAAGCAGATAAAGTAATTCAAGAAAGAGGAATTTTCTTGATACCAGATTTTCTTGCAAATGCTGGTGGAGTTACATGTAGCTACTTTGAACAGGTTCAATCAAATATGAATTATTACTGGGAAAAAGATGAAGTATTAAGTAAGCTTGATGTGAAGATGACATCAGCTTATCAATCTGTTAGTGAACTTGCAAGAAAAAGAAATTTATATATGAGAGATGCAGCATATATAATTTCTGTAAGTCGAGTTGCACAAGCTTGTAAAGATCGGGGTTGGGTTTAGAATTAAGCCTTGCTAAAAACCTTAGCAAGGCTTTTTTGTGAATAAAATAAGTGTATCAAAAGAATTTATTTTTCAATAAATTATTAATAACAATTAATGATTAATATGCTAATGAAGAGGAAATTTCAATGAGTGATGAGAATAGAAATATAAAAGATGATTTAATATTGAAATTGCAAGAGAGAACTAAAGAATTAAATTGTCTTTATACAATTGAAGATACACTAAATCGTTCAGAAATTTCCTTACGTCAGGCTTTTCATACTGTAATTAATACTCTTCCTCAAGGTTTTCAATATTCAGAAGATTGTAGAGTGAAATTGATCTATGGAGATATTGTTTATCAAACTAGCGACTTTTCAGAAACTCCCTGGGTTTTAAGCACAAATATAATTGTTCAGGATAAAGTAGTTGGTAAAATTCTTGTCTATTACTTGAAAGAATTTCCTCTTGTTGATGGTAGTCCTTTCTTGAAAGACGAAGAAAAATTATTAAAAACAATTGCAGAAAGATTGGGACACTTTATACTTCATCAAAAATTAAAAAATGTTTTCGAGGAATTACAAACTGCAAGACAGGAAATAGGTAAAAGCATAAGAGGTGAGTGGAAAATTGTTTTAGATATGATAAGAAAAACTGATCCAAACTTATTTATGAGTTTAATGAGAAAACTACTTAATCTACTTTGCTGGAAAGGAGTTGAAGAAGCAGAAATTTTAATGAAGCATTCCAACATTTCAAGAAAAGTTAGATTAAGTTTCGGTGATGAAGAAACAACTGATGAAAATAAACCAAGTAAAATTGAAAAAATTGTAAATTATGATGAATATGTCGAAACAATACAAAGACTGGCTGACGATAATTTACCTGATGAAGTTATATTAAGTAAAATACAAAAGTGGATTCAGGAAGATAAATCCAGTGCATTAATTAAAGTAGTTGATAATCAGGATACTTCACTTACAGAAATTTCGGAAGCACTTCGTAAATATTATCATCTTGCTCCAGAAAAATTTGAACTTCCTCCATCAACTATTAAAGGACTTAGAGTATCCTTGCTCCGACGTTTTTTCACCGATCAGTTAAACTTTATATCTATAGCAAAGGAATATGTAAAACTTACGGATTTTTATAGGCTTATTGATAAAATGATTTTCCCTCCTGGAAGCCATGGCAAACTTGGAGGTAAAAGTGCAGGATTGTTTATTTCTTCTCACATAATTCAAAAAGAAGCAGAAAATAATGACCTGTTGAAAAATGTTAAAGTCCCTAAAACATGGTATATAGCTTCAGATGGTATTCTTAATTTTATGCAGCATAATAACTTAGAAGAAGTTCTTGAGCAAAAATATAAAGAATTAGATGAAGTTAGACTCGAGTATCCTCATATTATTCAATTATTCAAAAATTCTGAATTCCCACAGGATATTGTAAAAGGCTTATCGATGGCACTGGATGATTTTGGTGATAAACCTTTGATAGTCAGAAGTTCAAGTCTTTTAGAAGACCAGGTTGATGCCACTTTTTCTGGTAAATATAAAAGTTTATTTTTAGCAAATCGAGGCACTAAGCAACAACGTCTGGAAGCATTGATGGATGCAATTGCAGAAGTTTATGCTTCTACATTTGGCCCGGATCCAATTGAGTATCGTGCGGAAAGAGGTTTGCTTGATTTCCATGAAGAGATGGGAATAATGATTCAAGAAGTTGTTGGTACTCAAGTGGGTAATTATTATCTTCCTGCATTTGCTGGAGTTGCTTTTAGTCAAAATGAATTTAGATGGTCGCCAAGAATTAAGAGAGAAGATGGACTTGTTAGAATAGTACCAGGTCTGGGCACAAGAGCAGTTGATAGATTAAGTGATGACTATCCTGTTTTAATTTCACCAGCTCAACCAAATATACGTGTCAATGTTTCTCTGGATGAAATATTGAGATATTCACCTAAAAAAATTGATGTGATTAATTTAAAGACTAATGAATTCGAAACTGTACCAATTAAAAAATTATTAGAAGAAACCAATTATCAATATCCAGTATACGAACTTGTTTTTTCAATAATATATGGTAATATGATAAGACAACCGATGGCTTTTGAATTTAATGATCCAGCCAGCGAACATGTTGTAACATTTGATGGTTTATTTACCAAAACCGATTTCCTGAAAAAGGTTGATCTGATATTAAAGATTTTGCAAGAGAAAATGAAAACTCCAGTTGATATAGAATTTGCATCTGATGGAAAGGATTTTTATTTGTTACAATGCAGACCACAGAGTCGCAGTCATGAAGTAGCAGCAGATATAATACCTAAAGATGTTCCGCTGGAAAAAATTTTATTTACTGCAAAGAAGTTTGTATCCAATGGTAAAGTACCTGAGATTACTCATATTGTTTATGTAGATCCTGTTAAGTATAATGAATTAAATGAACGAAATAAATTATTACAGGTAGGGAAAGCAGTAAGTAAACTCAATAAACTATTACCGAAAAGAAAATTTATTTTAATGGGTCCAGGAAGATGGGGGAGTCGTGGAGATATTAAACTTGGTGTAAGTGTTACTTATTCAGATATTAATAATACTGCAATGTTAATTGAAATTGCTCGTAAAAAAGGAAATTATGTTCCAGAAGTTTCATTTGGTACACATTTCTTTCAAGATCTTGTAGAGGCAAACATCAGATATCTACCATTATATCCCGATGATGAAGGAATAATTTTTAATGAGAAGTTTTTAACTGAATCAGAAAATATTTTTGAAAATATTCTTCCTGAGTTTTATTATTTGCAAGATACAATAAGAGTTATTGATATTGTAAAAACTACAGGCGGCATGGTTTTAAGAGTTTTTATGAATGCAGAACGTGATGAGGCACTTGCAATGTTTGTTCAACCTTCAATTGATATTCAATTAGAAAAAGAAATAAAAGAAACTTTTGATTATCATCCGAGTGAACACTGGCGATGGAGAATGAAGATTGCTGAAAAAATTGCATCTGAACTTGATGGAGAAAGATTTGGTGTTAAAGGCATTTATATTTTTGGAAGTACAAAAGATGCCGCTTGTGGACCGGGTAGCGATATAGATCTTCTTGTTCATATTGATAAAGATAAATGTAAACGTTACGAATTAGACCTGTGGTTCGAAGGCTGGAGTTTATGCTTGAGTGAAATTAATTATCTTCGTACAGGTATTCATACTCAGGGTTTACTCGATATTCATTACATTACTGATGATGATATTGAAAATAAAACAAGTTATGCAATTAAAATTAATGCTATCACAGAAGCTGCTCATCCGCTTAAATTGAAATCAAAGTCAAATTAAAACTCTTGTTGCATTTTCAGGTTTATCTAATTCAAAATTAATAATTGCCAATTCGTTGCCATCGTATGCAGCACTAAAACAGTAAGTATTTCCAATTTTATCTTTCCAGCTTCCACTTAATCGAGAGGATTCATGAATGTGTCCATGTAATGTTATATACGGTTGCTTATTCTCTATGAATTTTCTTATTGCTTTGCTTCCAGTATGTTTATTCATTTTTTTGTTATAATCGTAAATTACATCAAGATTTGTTTTAAATGGTGGTGCATGAAATAAAAATATAGATTTTTTTATGTCTTCAGAATTAATTGCGTCAAGATCATTCTTGATGGTAGAAAATTTTTCTTTATCATCAACAGGGGTTGTTGTTATTCCATTTTCAGGAGAAATACAACCTTCTTCAACATTTGTTGAAATATCATATTTCTCCCAATCCTTTAACATAAAGGGAGATGGTGGCGAATATGAATATCCAATGAATTTATAATTGTGATACTCAATTTGTTTATTGTGTATATAGTGCCATAAATTTTTATTGGAAATTTCTATAAAATATTTTTCTTCTGTTTTGGGGTCGTTGTTGCCAAGGATTAATAAAATCTCTGGGTAAGCATCTTTTAATTCATTTTTTAATTTAATTAAAGATGATTCCAGAAAATTAAAAAGGAAATAATTTGGGTTGTTACGAGGAAGTAAATCCCCTCCCAATAAAACTACATCTGGTTTTTCATCATAAATTGTACGAAACAATTTTTCATATTTATTAAGATTCCCGTGTAAATCAGATACAAAAAAACAACGCATTTTTTTTAAACTTTTGTTTCTAAAACTATTTTTTTACATTTGTAAACAAAATTAGGAAAATTAAATGAAAGTAAAAGTACTTCATTTTAATCATCATTTGCTTCTGAAGAAGAGCGCCGGTAAATTTTAAATAAAATAAAATAATTAATTAATGAACCCCGGCGCATGTCGGGGTTTTTTGTTATATGGAGTAAATTATGATAAATGGAAACTTAAAATTAGCTTTACAAAAACGAGGTAGATTAACAGATAAATCATTACAGCTGCTTAGAAATTGTGGACTTGATATAGAAGATTATTCTGAAAGATTAATAATAACAACCCGCAATTTCGATCTCGATATTTTATTCCTTAGAGATGATGACATCCCGGAATATGTTAGCGATGGTGTGGCTGATATTGGAATAGTTGGCGAAGATGTTTTATATGAAAGAAAGGCTGATGTGGAAGTTATAAGAAAATTAGGCTATGGTAAATGTACTCTTTCTCTTGCCATTCCAGAAAATAATTCTTTGGATGATATCTCTGAACTTGAAGGTAAAAGGATAGCAACTTCGTATCCTAATCTTCTTAAAAAATTTTTGGACGAAAATCATATTTCTGCTACAATTGTTGAAATCAGTGGCTCGGTTGAAATTGCACCATCGCTTGGAGTAGCTGATTTTATTTGTGATCTCGTTTCGACAGGGAATACATTGAAATTAAATAAGCTTAAAAAATCTTTTGATGTATTTACTTCGGAAGCAGTACTTATAAAAAATAAAAATATTGATAATGATCAGATTAAAAGTACATTACTAAAAAATTTACTGGTACGAATTGATTCAGCTTTGACAGCAAAAACTTCTAAATATTTAATGATGAATGCTCCAAAAGATTCATTAGAAGAAATTGAAAAAATTATCCCATCACTAAAAAGTCCTACAATATTACCACTTGCAGATCCATCAATGGTAGCAGTTCATGCTGTAATACCAGCAGAACAATTCTGGGAAATCTATCAGAAACTTAAAAATGCTGGTGCGTCTGGAATTTTACTATTACCAATTGAGAATATGATAATATGAAAATAATTGAATTAAAAAACTTAACAGAAAAACAAATACAACAATTACTGAGACGTCCTGCTATTAAAACATCAGATGTGTTTGAAGCAGTACAATTAATTCTTCAGGATGTCAAGAAAAATGGCAGGAAGGCAGTAATTCGTTATGCAAAAAAGTATGATGGTTTAAAAAATGATGAGATTCTTATTGAGAAAAAGGAATTAATTGCTGCAGAAAAAAAATTATCAAAAGATTTACGTAAAGCAATCCTAACAGCTTTTAAAAACATAACTCGATTTCATGAAAAACAAAAAAAATCTGAATATGAGATTGAAACAATGAAAGGTGTTAAATGCTGGCGTAAATCGATACCAATTGAAAATGTTGGACTTTATATTCCTGGAGGTACTGCTGTTTTATTTTCTACAATGTTGATGCTCGGAATACCTGCTAAAATTGCTGGTTGTAAAAGAGTGGTAGTTTGTTCTCCAGTTAAAGGAAATGAGATAAATCCAGCTCTTGCTTTTACAGCAAGAATTTGCGAAGTAGATGAATTCTATAAAATTGGTGGGGCTCATTCAATTGCTATGATGGCTTATGGAATTGAAGATTTCAAAAAAGTAGATAAAATTTTTGGACCTGGAAATCAATATGTAACTGCTGCAAAATCTCTTGTTAGCATTGATCCCGATGGATGTGCTATTGATATGCCAGCTGGACCAAGTGAAGTTTTAATAATTGCAGACAATTCTGCTAACAGTTCCTTTGTAGCAGCTGATTTATTATCACAAGCTGAACACGGCGAAGATTCACAGGTTATTTTAATTACTACAGATAAAAAATTTGCAGAAGAAGTATTCCTTAATATTAATGAACAATTAAAATTATTACCCAGAAAATTTATTGCAGAACAATCATTAAAAAATTCTCTAATTATTTTGATTGAAGATATTGAGCAAGCAATAAATTTAAGTAATAGTTATGCACCAGAACATTTGATTTTATCTGTAAGAAATCCCAGACGTTTAATTAACAAAATAATAAATGCTGGTTCTGTGTTTATCGGGAATTATTCACCTGAAAGTGCTGGTGATTATGCTTCTGGAACAAATCATTCGTTGCCAACATATGGATATGCAAAATCATTTAGTGGTGTAAGTGTAGAAGCATTTATGAAATCAATTACATTTCAGCAATTGACTAAAGATGGATTAAAAAATATTTCTGATACTGTAATTAAACTTGCTGAAGAAGAAAAACTACAAGCTCATGCTAATGCAATAAAAATCAGGTTACAGAAATGAATATAAAAGAACTGGTAAGAAAAAATATTCTTGAATTAAAACCTTATACATCTGCTCGTCAATCACATAGCGAGGGAATTTTACTTGATGCAAATGAGAATTGCTATGGAACTGTTTTACCAGAAAATTATGATAACATTAATCGTTATCCAGATCCTTATCAAAGACAAATGCGAGAAGGTGTGAGTAACTTACTTAATATACCAGTTGAAAATTTGTTTTTTGGTGTTGGTTCAGATGAAATAATTGATTTAACAATAAGAATATTTTGTCGCCCATCTCAGGATAATATTATTGTGTGCGAGCCAACTTATGGTATGTATAAAGTTGCATGTGATGTAAATGAAGTAGAAGTGATTAATGTTCCATTAAATCAAAATTTTGATCTTGATGTGGATGCTATTGAAAGAGCAGTAAATGAAAAAACAAAAATTTTATTTTTATGCTCGCCGAATAATCCAACAGCTAATCTACTCGATAAAAAGAAAATAATCGAACTAACAAAAAAGTTGAATTTGATTGTAGTTGTTGACGAAGCTTATATTGACTTTGCACAGGATGAAGGTTTATTAAAATACACTCTTGAATTTCCTAATTTAATTGTTATGCGTACTTTTTCAAAAGCATGGGGAATGGCTGGTGTTCGTTGTGGATTTTGTGCAGCTTCAAAAGAAATTATAGATATTTTTTTCAAAGTAAAATTACCTTACAATATAAGTAAACTCACTGCACAGGCAGTTGTACTTGCTCTAAAAAATATTGATAAAAGAAATGAATATGTCAAAATGATAATCAATGAACGAGAGAGAGTTAGCAGAGAACTTAAAGCAAATAAAAAAATTTTGAATGTATTGCCTTCCGATTCAAATTTCATTTCCTTTAAAGTTGAAAATCCAAAAGAAGTTTATAATTATCTCGAAAAACATAAGATTATTATTCGAGACCGAAGTAATCAATTCAACTTTAGTGGCTATTTGAGAGTAACAATTGGTACACCAGAAGAAAATAATTTATTTCTACAAAAATTGAGCGAAATATTATGAAGAGTATTTTAATAAGTTCAGAACTTTTTGAACTCAACAGCAAAAAATCTGAAGGTTTAATTTCTGCTTTAAAGAAATTATCAGAATATTCTTACGATATTTTTACTGATAATGATAACATTAATCCTGTTTTAAAAAATATTTTCAATCTGGAAGGAATAAAAATTAATCTATTCAAAAAGGATATAAATAAAGATATTTTGAAAATTGTTACCAGAGGGAAAAAATCAGAAAATGTAATAGTCATTAATAATAAAATAAAAAATATTAAACAGGCAGTAGATATAATAATTAAAAATTCTCGTTCTGCAGAAGTAAAAAGAACTACAAAAGAAACGGATATTAAAATAAAACTTGAACTTGATGGAGAAGGTAAATCGAAGATTAAAACTGGAATAGGTTTTTTTGACCATATGCTCGAACAAATTGCACGTCATGCAAATCTTAATCTTACTATTTTAGTTAAAGGTGATTTAAAAGTTGATGAGCATCATACAATTGAAGATACAGGTATAGCACTTGGAGAAGCAATTAGAAAAGCTCTGGGTGATAAGAAAGGGATTAAGAGATTTGGTTTTATGCTTCCAATGGACGATTCGATAGCAGAGTGTGCAATTGATCTAAGTGGAAGAAGTTTTCTGAATTTCAAATGCAAATTTGAAAGAGAAAAAGTTGGTGAATTTCCAACTGAACTTACAGAAGAATTTTTTAGAGGTCTTGCTTCTGGTTTATTGGCAAATATTTTTATAAAAGCTGAAGGTAAAAATGATCATCATAAAATTGAATCAATCTTTAAAGCTTTTGCAAAAGCATTAAACGAAGCTTGTAGAATTGATTCAAGAGCTCAGAATTTATTACCAACAACAAAAGGGAAATTATGATTGCCGTAATTGATTATGGAGCAGGAAATATTCAATCAGTAGCTAATGCTTTAACTGATTTAAACGTAGATTTTATAATTACAAATAAAGAAAGTGATTTGTTGAAATGTGAAAAAATAATTTTTCCAGGTGTTGGCGAAGCATCTTTTGCTGTTAAAAAACTTCATCTATTAAATTTATTTACAATGCTTCGTATAATAAAAAAACCTTTACTTGGTATTTGTCTGGGTATGCAAATCTTGTGCGATAAATCGATTGAAGGAAATGTTACTTGTCTTGGAATTATAAATACAACAACTGAAATGTTTGATTCATCGAAAGTTAAAGTTCCTCATATGGGCTGGAATAAAGTTGAAATAATCAAAGAAAATAAATTATTTGATGGTATAGAAAATAATTCTTATTTCTATTTTGCTCATTCATATTATGTTCCTATGAATGATTTTACTATTGCAAAAACAAATTATGATGTTGACTTTTCAGCAGCGTGTGAAAAAGATAATTTTTATGGAATACAATTTCATCCAGAAAAATCTGGTAGTAATGGATTAAAAGTACTAAAAAATTTTATTGAAAAATGTTAATAATACCAGCAATAGACATACTCGATAATAAAGTTGTCAGATTAACAAAAGGTGATTTTAATCAGGCAACATTTTACGATGTTTCTCCCCAAAGTGTAGCACAAAGTTATTTTAATGCTGGATTCAATTGGGTTCATATTATTGATCTATCTGCTACACGTAATGAAAAAATAAATGTAATCCCTATCATAAAACAGATAAAAGAAAGTACCAATCTAAAAATTCAATTTGGTGGTGGAATTAGAAAAGAAGAACAGGTTAAAGAATTATTTGAAGAAGGTGTTGATAGAATAATTATTGGTTCATTATCTCTTACAAATAAAGAAAAATTCGAAAAAATTATTAGCCATTACGATAAAGAAAAATTTGCAATTGCAATTGATTCAAATAACGAAAAAATATTAATAAAAGGCTGGACAGAAGAAAGCAGTGTTTCTATATATGACCATATTGATTATTGTTTATCACTTGGTATAAATACTTTTCTGTGTACAGATATTAGCAGAGATGGAACGCTTGTTGGTTCAAATAAAGATTTATATAAAAAAATTATGGATAAGTTTCCCGATATAAAATTAATTGCATCTGGTGGCATAGGTTCCTTACACGATATAATTAATTTGAATGATATTAAATTATATGCAGTCATCGTAGGTAAAGCTATTTATGAAAATAAAATTAAACTAAAGGACTTAATAAAAATTGGTAGCTAAAAGAATTATTCCCTGTCTTGATGTTAAAAATGGCAGAGTAGTAAAAGGAGTTAATTTTATTAATCTTAAAGATGCAGGCTCTGCCGTAGAACTTTCACAAAGATATTATGAAGAAGGAGCCGATGAACTTGTATTCCTCGATATTACTGCTACAGAAGAAAAAAGAAAAACTTTAATCGAACTTGTTCGTGATGTTGCCAAAGTTTTGAGAATTCCTTTTACAGTTGGTGGAGGCATCTCTTCATTGGATAATATTGAAGAATTATTAAAAGCAGGTGCAGATAAAGTATCACTAAATTCTTCAATTGTAAGAAATCCAGATTTAATTACTCAAGCTGCTAAACGTTTTGGTTCTCAAGCTATTGTTGCTGCTATCGATGTAAAAAATGTTAATGGAATAAAAAAAGTTTTTATAAAAGGAGGAAAAGAAGAGACTGATTTAGAAGGATTTGAATGGTGTAAACGTGTTTGTGAATTAGGTGCTGGAGAAATTCTTTTGACTTCAATGGATCATGATGGAACACGAAAAGGATACGATATTGAGTTTCTGAAAAAAGTTGTAGATGCAGTTACAATTCCTGTGATAGCAAGTGGTGGTGCTGGTACTAAAGAACATTTTCTCGATGCATTTAAAATTGCCAATGTTGATGCTTGTCTTGCAGCAGGATTATTTCATTATGGTGAATTAAGTATATCTGAATTAAAAAAATTTCTAAAAGAAAATAATGTGAACATAAGATTATGATAGATACCACAAAAATAGACTTTTCAAAAAATTCTGGTCTTGTACCAGCAATTGTTATTGATGAATTTACAGATCAGGTGTTAATGCTTGGTTATATGAACCAGGAAGCTCTATCTAAAACAATTGATACTAAATTAGTTACATTCTTTAGCAGATCAAGAAAAACTTTATGGACAAAAGGAGAAACTTCAAAAAATTATTTGCATTTAGTTGATATAAAAACAGATTGTGATAACGATACTCTTTTAATTATTGCCAGACCTGATGGTCCAACCTGTCATCTCGGTAATTATTCTTGTTTTGGTAACGAAAAATCTAATACAAAATTTTTTGATTACTTATTTGAATTAATTAAAGATAGAAAAGAGAAATTACCAGAAGGTTCTTACACAACTGAATTATTTAAAAGTGGTCTTAATAGAATCATCCAAAAAGTAGGTGAAGAAGCAATTGAAACTATAATTGCAGCAAAGAATAACAATAAAGAAGAAATTATTAATGAAGTATCGGATTTACTTTATCATCTTATGGTTATGCTGGTAGAAGAAAATATCGAGTTGCAGGATATTCTTAATAATTTAATTGAAAGACATTCCAAAAAAACCAATAAATAATTTTTTTATAAAACAATTTCTACTGTTTCTTGAAAAGTTAACTGAATTGAACCTATTAGAAAAAATTATTTTAAAATATTTAAGAATATCAAACTTACCATTCTGAATTTTACCATTTTATAAAAATAAATAAAATATTTAATCTCCAATGGTTAATATAAGTGTGACTTGATATGGTTAATTTTTGTCAACATTGAGGGGTATAATTTTTCTTTATTAAAGTTATATTAAATTGATGGATATATTCTTTAGTTTTTTCTCAAAAATTAAATTATCATTAAAATTGTTCTAAAATATTAACTATTATTTTTGTAAATTATTTTTTAAAAATTCCTGTTGGTAAAAAAATATGAATAATATAACAAGGAATTTCAATATGATTAAAAAAATTATATTACTAATTTTTCTTGCACCTCTTTTAATTACATGTCAAACAAGCAATACGAGGACTAAAATGATTGAGAAAAAACTATTTGGAGTTCTTCCATCAGGTGAAGAAGTTTATATGTATACCTTAAAGAACAAAAATGGAATGGAAGTTAAAATTATTAACTATGGAGCAACAATTGTATCACTTACCGCTCCAGATAAAAATGGTAAATACGAAGATGTTGTAATGGGCTATGATAAATTAGAAGATTATATTAATGGCAGCTCATATTTTGGATGTATAGTTGGGCGTTATGGTAATAGAATTAATAAAGGTAAATTCCAGCTTGATGGCAAAGAATATCAATTAACAATTAATGATGGTGAAAATCATCTTCATGGTGGAACAATTGGTTTTAATAAAGTTTTATGGACTGCGGAACCAATTTATTCTGATACGTTGCAAGCAATCAAATTAACTTATCTAAGTAAAGATGGAGAGCAGGGTTATCCTGGCAATTTAAATATTGAAGTAACTTATTCTTTAACTGATGACAATGAACTTATAATTGATTATTCAGCAACAACAGATAAACCTACTATAGTTAATCCAACACATCATTCATATTTCAATCTAAGTGGTTCATTTGAAAATACAATTTTAGATCATGAATTATTTATTGATGCAGATTATATCACTCCAGTGAATAATCAACTTATTCCAACAGGTGAATTAATGAAAGTTGATGGAACTCCATTCGATTTTAAAACCTTCCATAAAATTGGAGAAAGGATAAACGAACAACATGAACAATTAATTTTTGGTAAAGGATATGATCATAACTGGGTATTAAATAATTATAATGGCAAAGTGAGAAAAGTTGCAGAATTATATGAGCCAACAAGTGGCAGATTAATGGAAGTATTAACAGATCAACCAGGAATGCAATTTTATTCTGGCAATTTCCTTAATGAAACAATTAAAGGAAAGAAGGGAACAGTTTATAATTACAGAACAGGACTGTGTCTCGAAACTCAATTTTATCCCGATTCTCCAAACCATAAGAATTTTCCATCGGCAGTATTAAAGCCTGGAGAAAAATATACTCAAAGAACCATATATCATTTTAAAGTAAAATAATAATAAAAATAAATTGAGGTTCATATGGGAGTACTCAGTACACTTGATTGGCTTGCTATTGCCTTCTATTTTGCAATTATTCTTGGACTGGCATGGTGGGTTATAAAAAGACAAAAGAAAACTTCTGATGGATATTTTTTAGCAGGGAGAAGTTTGGGATGGTTTATAGTTGGTGCATCAATATTTGCTTCAAATATAGGTTCTGAGCATCTGGTTGGACTTGCAGGGTCTGGTGCAACTGATGGCGTTGCAATGGCACATTATGAATTACATGCATGGTGTCTTCTTGTTTTGGGTTGGGTTATGGTTCCTTTTTATTTACGATCTAAAGTTTTTACTATGCCAGAATTTCTTGAAAAAAGATTTTCACAAAAAGCAAGAATTGTTTTGTCTGGTATTTCATTAGTTGCATATATATTAACTAAAATTGCTGTTGGTGTTTTTGCTGGTGGCGTTGTGTTTTCTGTTCTTTTGCCTGATATAAATTTTCTTGGAATGGATAGCTTCTGGATTGGTTCCATACTTGTTATTGTTATTACTGGAATTTACACTATACTCGGTGGTATGAGTGCAGTTGCTTATACAGAAGCACTTCAAACAATAATTTTGATAATTGGTTCTGCACTTGTTACATTTTTTGGCCTTCAAGCTGTTGGAGGATGGAGCGAACTTAAAGCAATTGTAGGTCCTGAAATGTTCAACCTATGGAAACCACTTGTACCACATGGAGTTGAAGGGACATGGGAACCTGTTAAAGAAGCAGGTAGAATGGCATGGTATTTTAATGATAATTATCCATGGCTTGGAATGCTTTTCTGTGCACCTATTATTGGTTTGTGGTACTGGACAACAGATCAATATATCGTTCAGAGAGTTTTAGCTGCTCCTAACGAAACTCAAGCCCGTCGTGGTACTATAGCTGCTGCTTTTTTTAAATTACTCCCTGTTTTTATATTTATTATACCTGGTATAATTTGCTATGCTCTTGCAGTAAGCGGAAAAGTTCCAGTTATTCAAAATACTTTACTTGATGCAAATGGAAATATAATTCGTGATAATGCACAACAAGCTTTCCCATTAATGGTTGCTAATGTTTTACCAATTGGCGTTAGAGGTATTGTTGTTGCAGGTTTACTGGCTGCTTTAATGAGCTCTCTCGCAGGTGCATTTAATGCAAGTTCAACTTTATTTACTATGGATTTCTATTCTCGACTTCATCCAAATGTATCTCAAGAAAGATTGGTGTGGGTTGGTAGAATTGCTACTACTGTTATGGTTATTATTGGTTTATTATGGTTGCCTGTAATTCGTGGTGGTAAAGGCTTATATGATTATTTACAAGGTATTCAAGCTTATTTAGCACCTCCAATTTTTGTTGTTTTCTTTGCAGGTGTTTTTCATAAAAGATTGAATGCAAAAGGATGCCTTGCTGCTCTTTATACTGGTTTTATTCTTGGAATTTTTAGATTGGCAGTTGATACACCTGTAAAATTAATTAAAGGTTTCCACTATCCCGAAGGTTCATTTTTATGGATTGTAAACAATATTTTCTTCCAGTATTATAGTTTACTGATATTCATTATTAGTCTTATTGTAATGGTAGTGGTAAGTTATGCTACTGAAGAACCATCATATGAAAATCTATATGGATTGACATACGGAACTGTAACAGAGGAACATCGAAAAGAATCAAGAGCAAGCTGGAATAAATGGGATGTTATTGCATCGATAATTGTATTGCTCTGTATTCTTGGTGCTTACTTGTACTTTACAGGCTGATGTTAGAGGTTCATATGAATAAATATGTTATTGGACTGGATTTTGGAACTAATTCCTGCCGCTCTGTTATTGTTGGTGTTTCTGATGGCAGAGAACTGGCAAGTTCTGTGTTCCCATATCCATCAGGTACTGATGGAGTAATTTTAGATCCAGAAAATCCAAATCTTGCAAGACAAAATCCAAATGATTATTTACTTGGAATTGAGTATACTATTAAAAATGTGTTATTAAAAGCTAAAGATGTTGAACCAGATTTTCGTAATGAAGATGTAATTGGAATAGGTATAGATACTACAGGTAGTAGTCCAATGCCAGTTGATGAAAATGGTATTCCAATGTGTTTTAAAGAAAAATATAAAGATAATCCTAATGCTTATGTATGGTTATGGAAAGATCATACAAGTTATCTCGAAGCTGAACAAATTACGGAACTGGCTTCTAAAATTCGTCCACAATATTTATCTAAGATTGGTGGTAAATATTCTTCTGAATGGTTCTGGAGTAAAATACTTCATTGCAAAAATGTAGATCCTGAACTTTATAACGAAACTTATAGCTGGGTAGAAATTTGCGATTGGATACCAGCAGTGTTAATTGGTAAAACAAAACCAGAAGAGATTAAAAGAAGTATTTGTGCAGCGGGGCACAAAGCAATTTATAATTTACAGTGGGGAGGTTTACCAGATAGAGAATTTTTAGAAAAGCTCTCAAATGGCCTGGGTAGCTTACTTGAACGATTGTATGACAAAGCTTATACATCAGAAAATTTAGCAGGTTATCTGTCGAAAGAATGGGCTGAGAAACTTGGATTGACAGAAAATGTTGCTGTGGCTGTCGGTGCCTTCGATGCTCATATGGGGGCTGTTGGTGCTGGAATAACAGAAGAAACAATGGTCAAGATTATTGGGACAAGCACTTGTGATATAATGGTGTGGCAAAATAATAAACCTCTTAATGATATCGTTGGTGTATGTGGAATTGTTGATGGCTCGGTTATGAATGGTTATTATGGTATTGAAGCTGGACAATCAGCAGTTGGAGATATATTACTATGGTTTGTTAATTATCTTACTCCAGAAAAATATGGTTCTACTACAGAAGAAAAATTCTTAAACCTCGAAAAAGCTGCTTCTGAATTAATTCCAGGTGAATCTGGCTTACTTGCACTTGACTGGAATAATGGAAATAGAACTATTCTTGTAGATGTTCGACTATCAGGTTTATTAATTGGTCAAACTTTACATACAACACCTCATGAAATTTATAGAGCATTAATTGAAGCTACTGCCTTCGGAGCTTTGAAAATTATCGATCGAATTGAAGAGTATGGTGTTAAAATTAAAGATGTTGTTAATTGTGGTGGTCTTGCAGTTAAAAATTCACTTATGATGCAAATCTATGCCGATGTTATTGGACGACCTATGAAAATCTCTCGTAGTGAACAAACACCTGCATTAGGAGCTGCAATCTTTGCATCGGTTGCAGCAGGCAAGAAAAACGGTGGCTACGATTCTGTTAAAGAAGCTCAATCTGCTATGACAGGTATAAACAAAATTTATTATCCCAATCATGAATATCATGAAACTTATAAAAAATTATATGCACTATATTCTCAACTTCATGATTCATTTGGAACAAAAGAATGGCATGGTTCACTTTATAATGTTATGAAAGATTTATTAAATATTCGTGATGAAATAAGAACAAAAAAATCGTAAGCCTATGTTAGAACAATTAAAACAACAGGTACTCGAAGCAAATTTAGAATTATTTAAGTCTGGATTAATAATCCAGTCATTTGGTAATGTTAGTGGAATAGACCGTTCAAATGGTCTTATTGTTATTAAACCAAGTGGTGTTGATTATAATAAATTGAAAATTGATGATATGGTTGTTGTTGATCTTCAAGGTAATATTGTTGAAGGTGACAAACGTCCTTCATCAGATACTCCAACTCATATTGAATTGTATAAAGCTTTTTCTGGTATAGGTGGAATTACTCATACTCATAGTTTATATGCTACAATGTTTGCACAGGCATGCAGACAAATTCAATGCTTTGGAACAACTCATGCAGATACTTTTAATGGTCCAGTTCCTATTACTCGCTATTTGCGTAGAGAAGAAGTAGAAGTGGATTATGAAAAAAATACTGGCAAAGTTATTATTGAGAGATTTAAAACCTTGAATCCTTTAGAAATGCCTGCAGTTCTTGTAGCAGGTCATGCACCATTTACCTGGGGAAAAGATCCTATTGAATCAGTTAAAAATGCACAGACTCTTGAATATGTTGCTCAACTTGCTTTTGGTACACTTATTATAAATCCACAGTTAAAAATTCTTCCCAAGTATATAATTAAAAAACATTTTCAAAGAAAACATGGTCCAGATGCATATTATGGACAACAAAATTTTAATAAATAGGGAATTAACATGATTGATATAAAAAATTACGAAGCATGGTTTGTTACAGGGAGTCAGCATTTATATGGAGAACAAACATTAAAACAGGTTGCTGCTGATTCTCAATTAATTGTTGAAGGTCTGAATAATTCAAATAAACTTCCTGTTAAAATTATCTTTAAACCAGTTCTTACAACTCCAGATGCTATTTATAATTTATGTCTTGAAGCTAATTCAAATAAAAATTGTGTTGGCTTAATTTTCTGGATGCATACATTTTCTCCTGCTAAAATGTGGATCAATGGCTTAAATATTCTTAAAAAACCATTTGTTCATCTCCATACTCAATTTAATAGAGATATTCCATGGGATACTATTGATATGGATTTTATGAATCTTAATCAATCAGCACATGGAGATAGAGAATTTGGTTTTATATGCACAAGAATGAAAAAACAAAGGAAGGTGGTTGTTGGACACTGGCAGGATGATAAAGTTCAAACCAGATTAAATATATGGTTGCGAGCTGCTATTGCATGGCAGGATGCTCAAGGTGCTAAAATAGTTCGATTCGGTGATAATATGAGAGATGTAGCTGTAACAGAAGGAGATAAAGTCGAAGCACAGATGAAATTTGGTTATTCAGTTAATGGATATGGACTTGGAGATCTTGTAAATTATGTTAATAATGTTACTGATAATGAGATTGATAAACTTTTGAAAGAATATTCAGATAAGTATGAAATTGCTCAAAATGCATTGAAAGATGGAGATAAATATTCGAACTTGAGAGATGCAGCAAAAATTGAAATTGGTCTTAGAAATTTTTTGTATGATGGCAATTATAAAGCTTTCACAACTACATTTGAAAATTTACATGGTCTAAAACAATTACCAGGCTTGGCAGTTCAAAGACTTATGGCAGAAGGATTTGGCTTTGGTGCAGAAGGTGATTGGAAAACTGCTGCTCTTGTTAGAGCTGTAAAAGTTATGTCCACAGGTTTAAGTGGTGGAACTTCTTTTATGGAAGATTACACTTATCACTTAGAACCAGGTAATATGATGGTTTTAGGGGCACATATGCTTGAGATTTGTGAATCGCTAGCAGATGAAAAACCTAAACTGGAAATTCATCCATTAAGCATAGGTGGAAAAGATGACCCACCAAGATTAGTATTTAATGTAAAAGAAGGTGAAGCATTGAATGCATCTCTTATTGATATGGGAAATAGATTTAGAATGATTGTCAACGAAGTAAAAGTTATAAATCCTCCAAAACAACTACCTAAATTACCTGTTGCTCGAGCTTTGTGGATTCCTAAACCAGATCTCGAAGTTTCTGCAACTACATGGATCTTAGCAGGTGGAGCTCATCATACTGCTTTTACAAAAGCTATTACTTCTGAATATCTGGAAGACTTTTCTGAAATAGCTGGAATTGAATTCCTGTTGATTAACGATTCAACAAAAATTTCTGAATTTAAAAAAGAACTTCGCTGGAACGAATTCTATTATTCACAATTATGAAACAAATAGAAATTCATCCTGATGCAAAAGCATTAATATTTGATTGTGATGGAACTCTTGTTGATTCTATGCCACTTCATATGAAATCGTGGGAATATGCAATGAATATATTTAATCTGGAATTTGATTACGATTTTTTCTTTTCTAAGAAAGGTATGAAAGAAACCGACATCATAAATATACTGAGTGAAAAGTTAAGAATACCTCTTGATACTCACGAAATACTAAAAGCAAAACATAGATATTTTATGGAAAATATTTATGAAGTAAAACCAATAGACGAAGTTGTTAAAATAGTGTTAGAACATAAAAATAAATTACCGATGGCAGTTGTATCAGGTGGAATGAGAAAAATAGTTTATGAAGAATTAAATCTAATTGGTATAAAAAATTATTTTAATGTTATTTTAACAGCTGATGATAACATTAAGCCAAAACCAGCCCCAGATTTATTCCTTTCAGCCTCGCAATTATTAAATGTTAAAGCTCAGAATTGTCAGGTATTTGAAGATGGCGATTCTGGAATTCAGGCGGCATTAAAAGCTAATATGATTGTAACCGATATAAGAAATTATATAAACTAATTTACTGTCTTCCCCATGATTTCTTATTTCAAAAATAATTAATTAATAACCATAAATTTAACTTGACATTTTTAACAATTTTTGACAAGTTAAGTTAGCAATTAAGTAAACACTTACTTTATTGATAATAATTTAATTGACATGAAAATTAATAACATAATTGATTTAAAAAATTCACCTTGCAGGGTTTTATCTAAACTATCAATCGTAAATAAAAATCTTATTAATAGATTCCCACTTTTTAATAGATTATATCATAGTAATATGCTTTAATTATAATCTCTTTGAAAAAATAATAAGGAGTAAGCATGGCTAAAAACATACTATGTTATGTTTTTACCTTGGGCTATTATGGTATTAAACAATCTATTGGTGGTATTAAATTCGACATTAATTATTCTTATTCAGCAACAGAATATTTTGATGGAGTGAACCGTTTTTCTCTAAGCATTGCTTTTTAAGAAAAACATAATAATTTACTAATCATAAAACTAAATGGAGGACACAATGAAAAAACTTTTAATTATTTTTATAATTTTATTTTCTATAACTCTTTTTGCACAAGAAGCATATTGGACGGAAAATTTTGATGATGCACCTACTGATGTAGTACGAAGCTCTCCTGGACCATTAACTCCTACTCCATATACATTAACATATTCGGGAGAGTGGATTTTTCTTGGTGTATATTTAGGAGGGTCTTCTTCGTATATGTGTTCAACATCAGCTCAGAATCCACGAACGTTGAGAATGCCTAAAACTACTACTGTTCAAAGTGCTGGTATTGAACCACCTTGTTATGCGATTACACCAAAGCTGAATAGTGGTGTTGGGAAAGTTATATTCAAAGAAGGAAGAGGTGACTCTAAGAGAATCGTTGCAGTTTATAAATCTAATGATGATGGTCAAACATGGGAGTTAGTTGGGAAAACTGAGCAAGGTACTGTAAAATGTGAAGATAATGTTTTTGAAGTAAATGATGCCAATACAAATAGAATAAAATTTGCAAATGTTTCTGAAACAGGAGATGTTGATATCGATGAAGTTACAATAACAAAAGCAACAGGAACAGATTTAAATGAGACAGTTTTAATACCATCAGAATTTTATCTGGAACAAAATTATCCAAATCCATTTAATCCATCTACTACAATCTCATTTTCTATACCAAAATCAAGTTTTGTAAATTTATCGATTTATAACTCACTTGGTCAGAAAGTATCTACATTAATTTCTAAAGAAATGAATGCTGGCTATCATAGCATACTCCTTGATGCTTCAAATTTAACTTCTGGAGTTTACTTCTATAAACTTACTGCAGATAACTTTGTAAGTGTTAAAAAGATGATTCTTGCCAAATAACTTTTCATTAACCATTTAATAGACCAGCTTAATGTTTTGTAAGCTGGTCTATTTTTTTATTTGTCTATTTAAGAATGAGGAAATTAATGAGTTCATTTAATAAAATCCTGAAATCTACTTTTATATTTGTATTCATTTGTTTAATTAATATTAATGCTCAATACTATGTAGCATTAAATGGTGATGATAATAATCCTGGAACTATATCCCAGCCATTTAAAACTATAACTAAAGCAATAAGTGTGGCTCAACCTGGAGATACTATTTATGTTAGGGGTGGTAATTATAAATTAACATCTACTATAAGTATTGGTTCTTCAAAATCTGGAACTGAATCAAAAAGATATTATCTGTTTGCTTATCCAGGAGAACGACCTGTTCTGGATTTTTCTTCTATGAGTGTTAGTAGTAGTAATAGAGGAATAAGTCTTAGAGCAAATTACTGGTATGTAAAAGGAATTGATATTAAAGGTGCTGGCGATAATGGAATGGAAATAAGTGGTGGTTCATATAATATTATAGAAAATTGTTCTTTTTATGAAAATCGAGACTCTGGTTTGCAACTGAGTAACGGAGCTTCGAATAATAAAATTATAAATTGCGATTCATATTACAATGCAGATCCTGGTGAAGGCAATGCAGATGGTTTTGCTCCTAAACTTACTGTTGGTTCAAACAATTATTTTTATGGATGTCGTGCCTGGCAAAATTCTGATGACGGCTGGGATGGTTATTTGAGAGGGGCTGATAATGTTACAACTATCTTAGAAAATTGCTGGACATTCCTTAATGGTTACAGAAAAGATGGTACTATAGGTTCAGGAAATGGTAATGGTTTTAAAATGGGCGGAGGCGATAATAGTAATAGTCTAAATCTTATGCATCATTTTATCTTAAAAAATTGTCTTGCTTTTAATAACAAAGTCAAAGGTTTTGATCAGAATAATAATGCAGGTTCGATGACTTTATTAAATTGCACTGGTTATGGTAATAAATCTGCTAACTATCGCATAACTCGACAAATTAATGCTGGTCAACAACTCATTGTGAAAAATTGTATATCATTAAATGGTTCTGTAGAACTTGGAAGTTTTGCTATTCAGGAAAAAAATAGCTGGCTTAGTCCATTTAAAATTTCTGAAGCAGATTTTATTAGTTTAGATGCATCACCTGCTACAGCACCACGTAAACCTGATGGTAGCTTACCTGACATTGATTTTTTGCATTTGAATTCTAATAGCCAATTTATAGATGCAGGAGTGGATGTAGGATTACAGTATTATGGAAATGCTCCTGACTTAGGTGCTTTTGAATGGCAACCACTTTCAAATATTTCTGAATCAAATCAAACTATTGAAAAAGAATTTTATCTTTATCAAAATTTTCCCAATCCATTTAATCCATCAACTACAATTACTTTTTATTTGTCATCATCTTCTAATGTAAAAATTGATGTTTATAATATCCTGGGAGAAAAAGTTGCTTCACTAATTGATTCATTTTATGATGCTGGTCAATATTCAATTACTTGGAATGCTGACGAAAGTTTACAAAGCGGTGTTTATTTTATTAAAATGAATTCTTATAACTCATCAAAAATAGTAAAGGCTTTATTTTTAAAATAAATATTTGGAATAGAATTATGACCAAATTCAAATCTCTAATACTTATTTCAATTTTTATTTCATATAATTTATTAGCTCAAAATGAAGTCATAATTCAAGAAAATGAATTAGGCTTTTGTTCTGTTGATGGAACAATAGCTACAAGTGTTACTGGTTATACAGGGAAGGGTTATGCAGATACAGATTTAGGAATTGGTAAAAGTATTAGCTGGCAAATTAATGTTCTTAAAGAAGGAACTTTTTCATTTATATGGAGATATGCTGTAAGTGGTAACACTCAAGAAAGAAATGCAAAGTTATTGATTAATGGTAACGTTGTTGTTGATACAGTTTATTTTCCCAGAACAGGTGATCAATGGAATTCGTGGAAAGAATCTAATCCAGTCCAGGTTAATTTAAAAACTGGCTATCATAAAATAAGATTAGAATCATATTCTCCAAATGGTTTGGGTAATTATGATTACTTTAAAATTATTGGAGATGGAATTGAACCTGCTCAATGTACGCCTTCTTATATTCTAACTGTTAAAAGTAATAATGATGATTGGGGTACTGTTGAATATTCTCCTGTTCAAAATTATTATGATGAAGGAACAATTGTAACACTTAAAGCTCATCCAAAACCAGGATATTTTTTTGAAAGCTGGCTGGGCGAAGAAACAAGTGCAGATTCAATTTTTACATTTGTAATAAAAAGTAATGTAAATGCTGTTGCAAGATTTTTACCACTGGGAATAAAAGCAGATACTAATTTAATTGGATATGCAACAATTCAGGATGATAAAGGTACTCCATTTATGGTTATTGGTGGAGCACTGGGCGATACAGTTATTGCAAATAATTTAGAAGATTTAAAAAACTATTTAAGTAGTGAAAAACCTTATGTTGTAAAATTTAGTGGAAAAATTGAAGGTAGTGATGTTATCCAGATAAATTCAGATAAAACTTTGCTGGGTTATGGAAATCAAGCTTACTTGAAAGGAATTGAATTATCCATTAATAATGCAAGAAATGTAATAATAAAAAACATAACTGTTTCTCATGTAACTCCACAAGATGCAGTTGAAATCAATGGTAAATCAAAAAATATCTGGATTGATCATTGTGAATTTTTCTCCGATAGAGAACATGGTGTTGATTATTATGATGGCTTGCTCGATATTAAAAATGCATCTTCGTTTATAACAGTTTCATGGTGTAACTTTCATGATCATTACAAAACAATACTTATTAGCTCTGGCGACGAACAATATGCTGATACTGTTATTCGTGTTACATTTCATCATAATTATTTTTATAACTGTGAATCACGACTTCCAAGTATAAGATTTGGTAAAGCACACATTTTTAATAATTATTATAAAAATTGTAACACTGCAATTAATACCAGAATGGGTGCATGTGTTCGTGTTGAAAACAATTATTTTGAAAATGTCGGGAAAGCAGTTTTCTCAGATTATAGTTCAATACCTGGTGCAGGATTCTTATTGAATAACTATCTTGGTAGTAGCAGTATTTATCCAGTTGCAGGTTGCAATCTTGATGTTCCATATGATTACCAGAAATTTTTAGACGAACCAGAAATATTGCCAGAATTAATTCCTGCTAATGTTAAAACAAAAGTTGAAAACAATGTATTGCCACAGGAATTTTTTATTGGGAATTATCCTAATCCTTTTAATTCAGAAACAAAAATTATTTTAAAACTGCCAGTAACTTCAGATGTTAAATTAATAGTTTATAATTTGCTGGGACAAAAATTAATCACATTGATTGATCAAAAATTAAATGAAGGAAATTATGATTTTAAATGGAATGCTGTGAACATGACATCTGGAATTTATTTTTATCAATTAATTACAAACAATACAATTAAAACAGGTAAAATGATATTAATGAAATAGTAATAAAATTCACGTAAAGAAAATATTAGTTTACTTTAATTCATTGACTGTAACTAAAGTCAATTTGTTTTTAGTTTTTTATTTACGTGTCTTAAGTCTGCAATTGTTTTTATATTTTTTTTATTTCAGTCAACTTTATTCAACTGATTAAAAATTCAGTAAAAGAAAATTTTGCAATCATTTCTGTTTGTCAAGTAAGTTTAGCTTACTAATAATTATTCTAACTTTACTACGTTTTATTATTTAATTATCCAGACGAATAATATTAATATCAAAAAAATTTTCTTTACAAAAGCTTAACGAATTATTATTTTCCTTCTAAAATTATTATTGATAGTTCTTAAACTATAATGAATTTCAGAGGGTGCAATAACTTTTTAGCAATCATATCAATATCAGATAATTGCTAAATAATATGTAATAAAATTGTAAATCCTGCCAGATATTTAAGAATAAGGTTCTTGAGTTTATAAATTTTATTACAAACAATATGGGGGCAATGTGAGACTCACTTTCGATTTTGAAATAAGTCCCACTACAATTCCCAAAAACTACAATCGGGGCTTTATTTCATTAATAAAATATTTAATTCAAAGTAAAAGCGAATTACTTTATCATTACTATTATGATAAAAAAAGATTAAAGCCATTTACATTTAGTGTATATTTCCCGCAATTAAATGGAATGGATAGCGATAAAATTAATGCTGGTAACATTGCATATCTAAACTTTTCCTCTTCTGATTTATTCCTTTTATCTTCTATTTACAATAGTTTTAGAGAAATTAAAGAGCACAGGTGGCAACAGAATGGTAATGAAATATACTTTAAGCCTATCAAAGTGAAATTAAATCCTCACAAAAAAATCAATAAAGATATTGCAACATTTAAAACACTTTCGCCAGTACTTATAAATAACATTGGGGATTCACACAAATTTTTATTACCAGGCGAAGACGGCTTTATAGAGGGACTTGAATTTGCGGTTCGTCAATGTGCAAAAGAATTTTTGAATTACGAAGAGAAATTCCCATTAGAATTCGAAATAGGTAAATGGGGTAGAGAAGTAGTATATGTTTATCAAAAAATGCCATCTGTCAATGGAATTTTTGTTATAAAATCACTCCCGGAAATTTTACAAATGATATATGACATTGGATTGGGAGTTCATCGTTCACAAGGATTTGGAATGCTGGAGGTGATAAAATGAATACAAATACAATTACACTTTATCCATCAAACTGGCTTTACAATGCTGGGGTGATAGGGATTGCATCATATTATCCAGACTACATTTCTTTTGAAAACTGTATGATTTGTATAGATAAAAATCTTTTCACAAATATTTCGTTTGATAATTACTTTGAAAAGAACAAAGTCATTAATTTAACTGGAAATAATCTTTATTATCCCAATTTCATTGATTCTAAAGGAAATCAGAAAAATATTTTCAGTGAATTTATTACAAGATTTAATTATTTAGAAAATTCTGGTTGCTGTCATATTTGTGCTAATCCATATTATTTAAATGATGAGAAATATTTTGAAATTGAAAAAATGGGTAATGCAGCAAAAATGTTTTTGAACAAGATAAAATACTTCGATATGTATTTTAACAAATTGTTAGGACCTTCAAAATCCAAATTTCCAAATGGTTTCTGGAATATGAATGAGAGTCTTGAAGTCTGTCATTTATGTAGTTTTATTTTAATTCATCACCATCTTGCATTTACAAATCTATCGGATAAAACACAATTATTTATTAACGCTCCTTCATTTAAGTTGATGTATGAGCTTAATCGTATTGTTAAAGCACTTTATCAATCAGAACCAAACGATGCACCTAAAAAACGGAGAGAAATTGTTGCGAATTCAATAATCGAATATGCTCATAAAATATCATTTACTTTCAGTAAATGGACTTCAATGAATATTGAAATTATATCAAAAAAATCGGATGATATAAATTATTATACATTCCCGTATAATGTAGCAGTTATTATATCTGATAGAGATATTGCAAATCTTTTAAGAGATATTGGGGAGACTAACATTTTAACAATCATTTTAGAGCAGAGATATAATGAATTAATTGATATTGCACATAAAATTTTTAGAGTTTGTCTAAAAAATCCAGAAAAGTTTTTGAAAAATGATAGAAATATTCTGAGAGATTTTATAAAGATTGAAAGAAATCTAAATAGACCTTTGGAGTTTGCAAACAAATTACTCAAACTTTATTCTATAATAGTAGAAAAATTAAAAGGAGTAGGAGTATGACCCTAGAAGAACTTAATCAAAAAGTTTCTACTGGTGAATTTTCATACCATGATTTTGAAACTTATTACAAAAATTTACAAAATGAATTTGGGGAATTTCAAAAGACTCTTGAAGAAGCTTTCAATATCACTCGTAATGATAAAACAAATTTTCAGAGATTGTTGAGAATAGTATCAGGAAAAAACTCTTCAGAGATAATTGAGAGCTTAAAAAAACTTGGTTATAAATATCGTAAAGGCAAGAATCAGATACTTCAAGAAGCTTTTTCAAATATGGGTTATCGATTACTTGAACAAACAAGGGCTTGTAAAAGAGACGATGTTTATTATAGTCTGTTAAGGATATTTATTTCAGCTAAAGAAAATTTTCCTCTCATCCTGGTAGAAGCATTTAAGTCATATTATTCTGATGCATTATTTAAAATATTTATCTTTTCTTTTTTAAGTGGAATACTCGGTCAAGAAGAAGAATCATATAATAAGGAGAATTAAATTATGGCAAATCAAATTAAAAACATAACACTTACAATTATTTTTGAAGGTTCAGCTCTTAACAGAGATGAAAAAATTGGTGGTAATATTCTCTCAATAAAAAAATTGAATGTTAATGGAGAAGTAAGATCTTTTATCAGTAAAGTTGCAATCAGGCATTATTTATTTGAAACTCTTTCAAAAGCTTATCCTGATATATGGAAAACTGCAATTGTGACTGATCAGGGAAATGTAATTCAATTTGACCTTTTAATTGAAGATATTTTAACAAACGCTGAACTTGATGCATTTGGTTATATGTATACAATTAGTGGAGAAAATTCAATCACAAGAAAATCTCCAATCGGAATTACAAAAGCAATTTCACTTACTCCATATAATCAAGATTTAGCTTTTTATGCTAACCACGACCTAGTAAAAAGAGGGAATTATCAAGGTTTTTCATTGACCCCTGATCCTTACAGTAAAGAAGAACACAATTCTTTTTATAAACTTTCTTTCACAATAGATTCAGCTATTTTGGGTAAAGATACATGGATTGTAAATGCTGAACCTAAATTTAATGGTTCTGATACATTGGAGATCTATTTTGGTAATGAAAACGTTAAAACAATTACAGTCGAAAGAACTAATTCTGAAGCAAAAAAATTTTATTTAAACAATGGTAAAGTTTCTGTTAACCAACTGAATAGAAATATATTTGAAATCATATTTGAACTTAAGGATGATATTAAAAAACAACGAATTAAATCTATACTTGAAGCTATTAAATCTGGATTTTATGCTCAGTCTAGTGGTGAATCAAATTCTATTATCCCATTGTTTTTAATTGCAAGTGGTGTGAAAATCCCATCTCCTGTTTTTCATCCTTATATAGATATCGTTAAAGAGGATTCTGGTTTTAAGGTTTTAGGAATAAAGGATGGATTAAATAATTTTTGGATTAATTCAGATAAAATTTATCTTTTTAATTGTGAGCGATTAAAAACTTTTGTAGATGATAGCAGAATAACAAGGGATTGGAATGAATTTCTTAAAGATGTTGGATTAGATAATGGTACAGATTCTAATGTGTAAAAAATTTTATTATAGGATTTTAAGAATGTTTTTAAATCTAATTCAAAAACTCATTGATATCAACTAAAATAATTATTTAAAATACAATGAAAATACTTAGAGTTATTATTTATCAACCACAAGCACATTACAGAATCCCTTTCACATATCAGAGAAGACACACCTATCCAATACCACCTTATTCAACAGTGTTTGGATTTTTAATTAATTTAATTGGTATTTATGATCAAGAATCAAACGATTATAAACAACTTAATAAACTCAAACTTTCAATTGCAGGTAAGTTTGAATCAAAATCAACTGAGATGATTTGGTTTAGGAATTTGTTAAAAAGTGCTCACAAAGATCGATTTAAGCATCCTCAGAATAGATTTTTAGGTGGGCATATCGAACATTTTGGTGGTCAATCTCAAATGTGGATAGATATCCTTAATAATGTTGAAATTATTATTTATATGTATCATGAAGATGAAAGTGTTTTAATGAAAATTTATGAAAACCTATTAGAACCAAAGAACCGGCTTGAAATTCTACATCTTGGAAGAGCAGAAGACTGGATAATATTAAAAGATAAGCCTGTATTTCTTAATGAATCAGACCTTAGCTTTAAACGACTTGATCGTAATTATGGTTATTTTTTCTGGATCCCTGAAAAAATTTATTCTTTTGATTCTTATACAATCGACTTTAACAACCTCGATGGATTACTTTTTAATATCCCTGTCTTTTCAAAAATTGAAAATTATCATCAAACTTTTAATCGAAATGGGAAAAGAACATTTATTAAATATATGAGAACAAAATTAAATGACGGTAAAATTCTTAATGTTAATTTGCTTCTTGATAAAAAATTATGTCTCCCAATATTTCTTGGAGATTTTCAATGAATAGTGATAACTCTATTTGGGCAAAAAGAAAAAAACTTGATGCTGTTAGTCAAAGAGAAATATTTATAACATTAAGTGACCATACTAATCACCTCCTACAAAAATTTGATGAGATTAAACATAGATTAAAGCCCGAACTTCACTATCCAATAAAACTCGCAATTCAATTACATGATATTGGTAAAGTTCTACCAAGATTCCAGAGAAAAAATTTAGGTAATTTGAATTACAAACCTTTTGATGTTTCTATTGATATTTATCATTCCATTCTTTCAGTTCTTCTAATAAATAAAATGGAACTTAAAAGTGAACTTTCAAAAAATAACATTAACGATGATGAAATAGAAAAATTTATACTATCTGCAGTGGCTTTCCATCACTGGAAAGATAAGTTTGAGGATTTATTTAGATATGGAAATAAAAACTTTAGTCTACTAAAACAAAAATCCATTTCCTTTAAAGAAGAATTAATTAAAAATCTTAAAGAAGAGATGCAAAAGGTTAATGATTTTAATATTAATCTTATTGAATTAGATGAAAACATGCTCGAAGGATTATCGGGAGAAAAATCAATTCCATTTTATGAATATGTTTTACCACCGTATCAATTATATTATCTTCCCCAGAGAATTGATGTAAATGAAGAGAAGAATATTGATTGGATTTTAATTTCCGGTTTTTTAATTAGATGTGATCATTTTGCTTCTTTTTGTGAAGAAGAAAATTTTGATTTCCCTTTTGAAATTGAATTACCTCAATTTCATAGAACTAAATATAGTATAGTTAATGAAATTATAAACAGGGCAAATTTAAAAGATGGACATAATATCTGGCAAATAGAAAAAATCGATTCTTTTCAAAATAAAAATACAATTCTTATTGCTCCTACTGGATTTGGGAAAACGGAATTTGCTTTTTTATGGGCTGGGAATGAGAAATTTTTCTATACTTTACCTATAAGAGCTGCTGTAGAACAGATCTATGAAAGAGCTAAAAGAATTTTCAACTCTGATCAAAAAAATGACGAGGATATAAAACAATTGAATGCAATTAAAGAGGAAAAAGTTGGTATATTGCATTCCGATGCTGATCTTTTTTTAATTGATGAACATGACGAAGAATATTCAATAAGACAATATGATACTGCAAAGCAACTTGCATTTCCAGTAACAATTTCTACTGGTGATCAGTTTTTCCCATACTCCTTGAGACCTCCAGGATATGAAAAAATTTATTCTTTATTTTCTTATTCAAAATTAGTAGTGGATGAAATTCAAGCTTATGACCCTGTTTCTGCAGCTATTGTTGTTAAATTTGTTCAAGAAGTTGCAAGAATGGGTGGAAAAGCTTTATTAATGACTGCTACTTTTCCATCATTTATAAAAGATGAAATTCAGAGTAGGTTTGAAAATAACTTACAATTCACTTCACCTGAGATTCTGAATTTATACGAAGAGAATAATCAGCAATTAAAAAATCTAAAAAAACATAAAATCCGTTTGATACAAATTGACAATTCAAAACCTGATAATTCTTCTACTTTTTATTTTGATTCACAATTAGTAGATAAAATTATTCAACTCGGAAGAAAAAATAGAGTACTAATTATTGTAAATACTATTTCTTTTGCACAAACTATTTATGAAAAATTCTGTGACATTTGCCATAGTGAATCTATAGAACTTTACTTGTTACATTCCCGATTTACTTTTAATGATAGAAAAAAAATTCAAAATGAAATTGAAAATGAATTTAAGAATCCAAAAACAGTGAACGAAAACAATGGGAAAATATTAATTGCAACACAGGTAATTGAAGCTGCGGTTGATATTGATGCTGATTATCTTTTTACAGAAATCGCTCCATTAGATTCTTTAATCCAGAGGATGGGTAGAGTCTTAAGACGATATAGAGAAAATTATGTCTATGATGACGAGCCTAATGTGAATATTATTTTCTTTAATAATGGGACCGAATCAGGAAATGGGCGAGTATATAAAAAGGAATTAATAGATTTAACAACTATAATTTTAAATAATCTTATGCAAAACAGTGGAAGTATAAATTATGACGAAATTGATACTCAAATAAGTTTATATTTTGAACAAATAAAAAATAGGAGAAAATTATTTTCTCTTAATATGCCAATTTTAAGTGATACTTTAATATCTGAATACCAGAAATATGAACTTGTAAATCTACTTTTTGATGAACTAAAAAAATTTAAGAGTGAATCTACTTTTTTAGATGAGTTTTATTCTACTCTTAAATTATTAGATGATGGTTATATGGCTGATAGAAAAGCAGAAGCACAACTAAAATTCAGACCAATTGTAAGCACCTATGTTATAAGTCAAGACTTAAAAGAAAAACTTAAAGAAACTATTTTACATTTTTCTCACTTATATCTTAATTCTAAAAGACCTTACACAATGTTTAAAGAAAAAATTATCTCTGAATATGTTACAAGTGTTGTTGGTTTAAAGCGAATTGGTAAAGTAAATTCTGTTGCTTTCTGGATTCAAAATGAATTAGCTTTACCAGATGAAAAATTTACTAAATTGATTAGTTGGACTGAGAATATCTATTTTGTTGATTCAAATTATGATTCTAAAAAAGGACTGGATAAAAGTATAAACGAACAACTGTCAAATCTTACGAATATAATTTAATGATAATTAGCGGTACTCATATAAATTATTATAACCATTGCAAAAGGCATCTGTGGTTTTTTGCACATCATATATTTATGGAGCATACTAGCGAACTTGTTGCACTCGGTAAGTTTATTTCAGAATCTACATATCAGAGAGAGAAACATGAACTGCATTTAATTTATGGAGAAGATGAAATAATTATCGACTTTTACGATCCTAAAAATAAAAGAATTCATGAGGTTAAAAAGTCCAATAAAATGGAAGAAACTCATATCTGGCAGGTTAAATTTTACATTTATGTGCTTGAGAAAATGGGAATTAAAGGTGTTACTGGCGAAATTGATTATCCCAAGCTTCGTCAAAAAATTGATGTTATTTTAGATGATAATGATAGAAAAAGAATAGAAGAAATTAAAGAAGAAATACCTAAAATAATCTCTAACGATATACCTCCTTCTGTAATAAATAAATCTTACTGTAAAAATTGTTCCTATTATGAATTGTGCTATGTTTGATTAATTTAATTATTCACATAAAGAAAAAATAAAAAAGGGGACATTAAAAAATAAACTTCACAAATAAAAGACCTTGCCAACTAAATAATATAAAACAAATTGTTTTTTATAATTTTTAATAAACTAAATTAGTGGAATATAAATTTCACAATCAGTAAAAGTAAACTATGATCAGATTAACATTTGAAATGCTAATTCATTAAATAATTACAACTCTGTTTAAATCAAATACGAGATATTTTTATGTAATTCACATAAATTTGATTAATTGCATTAATTGAAAGCCATAAAAATTTTAAAAAGTTATTATAAAATTATTTTAAGAGTGAACAAATACGGGGTCAATATTAAAATTAGAATTACAGTTAAGTAGTTTACGTGAAAATCATATAAAATAACTATGAAACAAAATTATTACATATTTAGTAGTGGAAAACTTATTCGCAAAGAAAACACACTCTACTTCGAACCAGGAGAAAGCTGTGAGCCACAAGAAATTCAAACCTCTGAAGAATCAATTGAAGTAGAAGATCAAACAATAAGTGAAAGCGATAATGATAATTCTGAGCCTAAACGATTGCCTCGTAAACCAATTCCTGTGGAAGATATCGATTCAATTTATTGTTTTGGGGAGTTAAGATTTAATACAAAATTTCTGAACTATCTTGCACAAAAAGAAATAATACTTCATCTGTTTAATTATTATGGTTATTATACCTCTTCATTTTATCCAAGAGAACCTTATGTATCTGGTAAACTATTAATAGAACAGGTTAAGAATTACCTCGATCCAGAAAAAAGAATAAATATCGCACAAAAATTTATTTTAGGAGCTGCTGAAAATATTAAAAAAAACTTACAATACTATAATGTAAGAGAAAAAGATTTATCATATTTCATTAATACGATAGAAGAACAAATAACAAAAATATCCAATTCTAAAGATGTACAGGAATTAATGGGCATTGAGGGCAATATAAGGTCAAATTATTATATTGCCTGGAATCTTATAATAAATAAAGAAATAAATTTTGAAAAACGAGAAAAACATCCTCCAACAAATCCAGTTAATGCCTTAATATCATTTGGAAATTCTCTTGTTTATACAACGGTCTTAAGTGAAATTTATAAAACGCAATTAAATCCACTAATAAGTTTTTTGCACGAACCTGGAGAAAGAAGATTTTCATTATCGTTGGATGTAGCAGAAATATTCAAACCACTTTTATCAGATAGAATAATATTTAGTTTATTAAATAAAAATCAAATAAATGAAAAGCATTTTAGTAGCGAATTAAATAAATGTTACTTAACAGAAGAAGGGAGGAAAATATTTCTAAAAGAATTTGATGATAAACTAAAAACAACAATAAAACATAGACAATTAAAAAAATCTGTGAGCTATAGACATTTAATAAGACTTGAATGCTATAAAATAATAAAACACCTTTTAGGAGAAAAAGAATATAAACCATTCATAATATGGTGGTAAAAGAAACAAGTAATGTGTAATATATTTTAAAAATTATCTTTGATAAATAAGGTATTAAATATGTATGTTATCATAGTATATGATGCGGTACCCAAGAGAGGATTAAAATTATTAAAATACTTAAGGCAGCATTTAAACTGGGTACAAAATTCAGTATTTGAGGGAGAACTAACAGAAAGTGAATTTGAAAGAATAAAACACGGGATAAAAGAGATAGTAAACGAGAAGCAAGACAGTGTAATTTATTATGTATTTGATTCGCAGAATTATCATGAAAGAGGAATAATAGGGATTGAAAGGAATGAGATTGACACATTCATATAAAAAGTCGTCGATGTACAGGGGGAAATACATTATTAAGGGTCGACGACAGATAAACAAAAAAATTATTTGATTATAATAAAAAAATGCATATTTTGGGGCGGTGTTAATCGAACTATAGTAGAATTGAAACATTTTAACTATGCGCCCGTAGCTCAACTGGATAGAGGTGTTAATCGAACTATAGTAGAATTGAAACCTGAATTTGAGAAATTATGTGCAAATTCCTGAACAGTGTTAATCGAACTATAGTAGAATTGAAACAGACTGTCTAAAAAGCTCTTGAAAGCCTGTTTTACAGTGTTAATCGAACTATAGTAGAATTGAAACAATGCCAATCCATAATCAGTTAAAAAAGCATCATTTGTGTTAATCGAACTATAGTAGAATTGAAACGGGGTACATAGGATTTTCGGAATATCTCCCCATTTGGTGTTAATCGAACTATAGTAGAATTGAAACATTAGCAGAGCAACTGTTCCCGTGTACCTCCCAGAGGTGTTAATCGAACTATAGTAGAATTGAAACATAAAAAAAAAGTTTAGTTCTTAACAAACGTGATTAGTGTTAATCGAACTATAGTAGAATTGAAACTATAAAAATTCTAAGCGATGCATTGCAAATCGCAAAGTGTTAATCGAACTATAGTAGAATTGAAACACTTTAAAGCATTGCTAAACAATAATAATAAATTAGCGTGTTAATCGAACTATAGTAGAATTGAAACTTTTTACACAACGCAAACATATTGGGACATACCAATTGTGTTAATCGAACTATAGTAGAATTGAAACTTTGCTTTCAGAAATATAGAAGATTCCAAATTTGGGGTGTTAATCGAACTATAGTAGAATTGAAACTTTTCTAAATTAATAAGATAATTCCCAATAGCTTCTTGTGTTAATCGAACTATAGTAGAATTGAAACTTTTTTATCCCCCGCCGGCTCGCTTTTTCGTTGAAAAAGTGTTAATCGAACTATAGTAGAATTGAAACTCTTCTATTAATTTCCCATATGCACTATATGCATTGTGTTAATCGAACTATAGTAGAATTGAAACTTATAACTTCCTGTATATTTTACAATCCACCCTTGGTGTTAATCGAACTATAGTAGAATTGAAACATGTTTTTGTTGTTGCATCATAATTTAATTCACTCATGTGTTAATCGAACTATAGTAGAATTGAAACCGCTTTTGTCCACTTTAAGAATTCATTAGCTGCTTCGTGTTAATCGAACTATAGTAGAATTGAAACTTATTATCAATGACAATAATGCGGTCTTTATATTTATGTGTTAATCGAACTATAGTAGAATTGAAACTAAAATGGGAAGGGATCTCGTTTAAACCACGTTAGGTGTTAATCGAACTATAGTAGAATTGAAACTCAGGTGCATCATAGCACCATTTATCTAAATTATTATGTGTTAATCGAACTATAGTAGAATTGAAACTTTTTTAAGAAGTTTAACTTCTTTTAACCATATTTCCGTGTTAATCGAACTATAGTAGAATTGAAACTTTTTTATCCCCCGCACCACCGAAATTTCGTTGAAAAAGTGTTAATCGAACTATAGTAGAATTGAAACACTTTTCTGAGCTATGATTCGAAATATTGAATAATAGTGTTAATCGAACTATAGTAGAATTGAAACCCGCTTAACGCTTTAACAGCTTCATCGATATTTTCTACGTGTTAATCGAACTATAGTAGAATTGAAACTGCTTTTTCATATTATACCTCTTTTTTTGTCTTTGGTGTTAATCGAACTATAGTAGAATTGAAACTGGTGAAAATCGCCATTTTGTTTTGTTAAAAAATTAACGTGTTAATCGAACTATAGTAGAATTGAAACTTAAAATGTTTTTTTGCAATTTCTGCGTATTCCTGAGTGTTAATCGAACTATAGTAGAATTGAAACTTTGACATACCTTTTGCGTCAAAAGATTTTAGTGATGGTGTTAATCGAACTATAGTAGAATTGAAACTTAGTAAAAAGAGGCTTACCGGTTTCATCATATCCAGGTGTTAATCGAACTATAGTAGAATTGAAACTAAGTATTATTATGTGGATGGGAGAACTTATGCCAGTGTTAATCGAACTATAGTAGAATTGAAACACGTGCTGGTAGCAGTCATGGTTGTGAAATTCTTGTTGTGTTAATCGAACTATAGTAGAATTGAAACGAAGATAAAGACTATTTTAAGCAAAAATTCAATGAAGAGTGTTAATCGAACTATAGTAGAATTGAAACAACTAATTCGCCAAGCGTTTCCGCAGTGGGGGTAACCGTGTTAATCGAACTATAGTAGAATTGAAACATAAATCATTCTATCGGTGCGTTTGGAATCAGTCTGAGTGTTAATCGAACTATAGTAGAATTGAAACTTCAAGTTTAGCTAAAACACTTGGTATTGATACAAGTCGTGTTAATCGAACTATAGTAGAATTGAAACTTCATTATCTGCTTCTTATACTGTTTATACGTGTATTGTGTTAATCGAACTATAGTAGAATTGAAACTTTTTTAGGGGGCGATCAAGATACAGCATTTATGAGAGTGTTAATCGAACTATAGTAGAATTGAAACAATCTTGCTATTGTTATTTGTTTGCTGTCTTAGTGCACGGTGTTAATCGAACTATAGTAGAATTGAAACAATTATGATCCGTCCAGATGCCGTAACGGAGGTTGTTACGGGTGTTAATCGAACTATAGTAGAATTGAAACTTATATATCTATATTGTTTATCTTTGTGCGTTCTTAGTGTTAATCGAACTATAGTAGAATTGAAACTGATTACAGAAATTTCATAAATGCGAGAATAGAGGCGTGTTAATCGAACTATAGTAGAATTGAAACTAATTTTCTCCATCGGCAAAATTCAAAAATGGCAGTGTGTTAATCGAACTATAGTAGAATTGAAACATCTATTATATTTACAGTGTAAATTAATCAATAACAGTGTTAATCGAACTATAGTAGAATTGAAACATAGGAGGGATAGCGATCTTTTCTGGGGTGAGAACAGTGTTAATCGAACTATAGTAGAATTGAAACTTAGAATATGTGTCTGATACAAATGCTGTGTCTTTGTGTTAATCGAACTATAGTAGAATTGAAACTAAATACACCCAGCAATTGCGCCTTTTTTGGCGCGCCCTGTGTTAATCGAACTATAGTAGAATTGAAACGATTTTGGGGTTGGCTGCTCATTAAAGCAATTTGCCGTGTTAATCGAACTATAGTAGAATTGAAACTTTAAAATCTGAAGTGGACTGTCAACATCGAAATTGGTGTTAATCGAACTATAGTAGAATTGAAACAGAATTAATTGACTTTAGAGAAGCTTTAGGTTATTCAGGTGTTAATCGAACTATAGTAGAATTGAAACAAATGTTCGAGAATTTTTCGTGGAATTAATCCAATAAGTGTTAATCGAACTATAGTAGAATTGAAACAGTGTATTTTTATTTTTTATAAAATTTTTTTTTCAAGTGTTAATCGAACTATAGTAGAATTGAAACTAAGGCTCACCAATATAAAAATATACATTGCGTTCATGTGTTAATCGAACTATAGTAGAATTGAAACTATATCTTTCGTAAACCAAGAAATGACAGCAAAGAATGTGTTAATCGAACTATAGTAGAATTGAAACTCAGGTACTTTTACTTCAACCTTATCAATTAAAATAGTGTTAATCGAACTATAGTAGAATTGAAACTATAATTCTTCTCCACAATATGGACACACAATACCATGTGTTAATCGAACTATAGTAGAATTGAAACATTTTTTAATATTTTTATCAAAATTCATTTTACTATTTGTGTTAATCGAACTATAGTAGAATTGAAACTACATTTACGCAACCATATAACATTCCTGTCTTAAGGGTGTTAATCGAACTATAGTAGAATTGAAACATTGTAAATCTCTTATAAATTCTTCTTCGCCGGTCATAGTGTTAATCGAACTATAGTAGAATTGAAACTCAGTCAATATTAATTTTCTTTCACCGATTTTTATTTGTGTTAATCGAACTATAGTAGAATTGAAACTAAAACAAAAATAGCAGCAATTCCCTCTTCGGGAGAGGTGTTAATCGAACTATAGTAGAATTGTAACATTATCATTGCAAGAAGTTCATCTATACCATTTATATGTGTTAATCGAACTATAGTAGAATTGAACCCCTTTTTTATTTTTTAATCAGTTTTCAATTCTAATTGTGTTAATCGAACTATAGTAGAATTGAAACGTATATTGAAGACTCCCAATATTGCTCAATTGATATTCGTGTTAATCGAACTATAGTAGAATTGAAACATTACTTCTTTTTTCATCTTGCTGAAAAAATATTTTAGTGTTAATCGAACCTGCCTGCGGCAGGTTTTAACTCCGTCGTAGACGAGCAGGCTATAGTAGAATTGTCCGATAGGCTTTGCAGCCTATTGAGATCTTCGTGGCTAAAGCCACTACGTCCGATAGGCTTAAAAGCCTATCGAGATCTCAGTGACTTAAGTCACTTCGAAAAAACTTTAATGAATGTGATAAATTGCAATAATATTCAAGTGTTAATCGAATCTGCCTGCGGTAGGTTTATCTGCCTTCGGTAGACTAACCTGTCTCTGAAAAATTAAATCAAAGTATGATTTATTTTGCAAAAAGAAATACTTGTTACATCAAATAAGAATAATCTATGAAAGAGTTTAAACATGGAGGAAACAAAGATATTGAAGAATCTATCATAATTATCTGATTTTTTATAATAATTATGAATTGAATTTTAGTGCTTTGTAGTTTTTATGTGTAGAATTAAGAAATGTTTTATTTCTATATATAAAACTAAAAATTCAAACTCATATTTTAATTAAATAAAATGATACCATAGAATTTTTAATCCATTTAATAAATAAAAACAAAGTAAATACATAAAAAATCTATTTTATTTCTACTTGTAATTCATAAAATTTGCATAACAACAGAGAAAAGTTTAATCGAAGGTTTATTAAATTTAGAAGTTAGTTTAAGACATAGTTGAAGTAAAAACATGGATGAATTATTGCTGGAATTACAGAGATACCAAAAAAGAAATTCTCGCAAAGAAAAGAATGATTTCATTGATTACTTAAAACAAAAATTTAACAAACTAGGATTTGAATTTAATGTAGTTAAAACAAAACTTATTAATAGTGTACATTTTGAAACTGTTTCAGATGATAATCCAGATATTATATTAATGGCACATTATGATACCGGAACCATATTACCATGCTGGTATGAATGGCTTATTCGTCTCACCGGTCATACAAGATCTATTTTAACAGCCTTGATAGTTTTATTAGTTTTTAAGTTAGTATCATTAACCTATAATGAAATAATAATAAATATTTTTACAATTACTGTTGGATTATCTTTTTTTATACCTGCGCTTTTTATTAAAAATCAACATACAATGAATGACAATACAAGTGGAGTAATGGCATTACTTTTATTAGCAGAAAAAATTGCTGTTGACGATTCATTAAAAAAGAGAGTAAAAATTGTTTTTACTGATAATGAAGAAAAAATACTAATTGGTTCATATCAATTACGTAAGATATGGGAAAAGAATGGACTTAATTATAAAAATGCAAAGATAATTAGCGTTGATTGTATCGGACGGGGGGAGCATGTAATAATTTCATATAATTTTGTAAACAGTATTGCAAAAGAGCTAATTAAAGTTTTTGAAAAAAATAAAATTCGAGCTAAATGTATTAACATGTGTTTAGTCCCTTTATCTGATGCATACAATTTCTGGACTACTGGCGCAGTCAACATTAACATGATGTACAAAACTATTATTCCAGGAGGTTATTATATAAAGAATATACATTCATATCGAGATAAAGAAATTTCAAAAGATAATATTAAATTAATAGTTGAATCTCTTATTGAATACATAAAAACATATACTACTACACAGTATAGCTAGATGAAGTAATGTAATTCTATCAGTTGTTGAAAATAGTAATTAATAAAAATAATAGAACGCATAAGAATATCACAGATTATCCTAACGCATTTTCTAACAAATTGTTTGAATTTTTAAAAGCATTTTATATATTGAACTTGTAAAAGTAAATATTATAATGTTACAAATCCGTATTAAAAAAGGCAATTCAAACGAGATTTGGGTCTCTTTTCCTTACAATCCTACTCTTGTAGAAAAGATAAAGACTGTCAAAGGTAATCGCTGGTATCCCGAAGGTAAATATTGGTTGTTTCCCAATACTGATGGAACTCTGCAAAAGATTTTGTGGAAAGAATATAGGCCAAATAAATGGTTATTTTCTGGTCAGGATAAAGAAAGATATATAACAACGCGAACGGTTGAAAAAATATTTCTAAAAGCCTGTGAGTCTGCTAAGATATTAAAACCTATAACAGTTCATAGATTAAGACATAGCTTTGCAACTCATCTTTTGGAAGGCGGATCTGATTTGAAATACATACAGGAGCTTTTGGGACATGCAAACAGCAAAACGACCGAGATTTACACCCATATAAGCACAAAAAACTTGGGAAAAATAAGGAGTCCTTTGGATTCACTACTTTTAAAAAGAGGTTGTGGTGAATGATATTATTTGTTGGGTTAGAGATTCCGGCTATTCAGCCAGAGTTAGAACATCTGCACCAAGGTGCTGATATTATCCCAGATTGTAGGAATCCATCCCTTCGGGAGTAATATATATGCACTCGGAGTGTTGATGTAAACGAGTTAGGCGAGATTCGAATGAGGGAGGAGGTTTTAAAATGCCTGATAAAGACGTAAAAACTATAAGAGATCTTATATACTACCAATATGCAAAAATCATAGCTAAACGCGCTTTTAATATTCCTAATGGGGAAGAAGTAAAGAAAAAACATTATGGATTTATAAAAGAGACATTTCAAGAATTAAAAAACGGTGTTAAGTCTTGGTCAGACATTACTCGTGAAGATTGGCAGCTTGTGGAGTCAGAAGAAAAATGTATATATTGTGGTTCAACAAACAATCTCAATAAAGAACATATAGTGCCAAAGTCATTAAAAATTAAGCCTGAATGTAGGACTTGTGATAAAATTCAAGCTATTCATAACCAAATTTGGGCATGCCGTCAGTGTAATTCTTCAAAAGGGAACAAAGGAGTTTATGAATTTTTCAAAGCATTGTACACTAATAAAAAGAAATTTTATGACTATATTCCACCATTGCTGGAAAAGAAGTATTTGAAGACAATTTACAACTGTCACGAATGCGCAGGGACGCTTGATAAAGGAGATATAGATAGCGATGGGGAAATATCTGTACTTGAGATTGATTTTATACTTCATTGAACTTTGCCTAACAGCGGATAAAATGCTTCGCGCAAATTACTTTCGACAACTTCGTTTATTCGCAAAACGTTATAAGCAATGCCGTGCCATATGAAAGCATCAAGGTGCTTAATGAAATACAAAAAAGTTAGTTTTATCCGTTATCCCGGTGGAAAACAAAGGGTTTTAAATTACATAATCCCTCACTTACCTCCGAGAGAACTTATAAAAGGGAGATTTATAGAACCATTTGTAGGAAGCGGTGCGGTTTTTTTTGCATTGAACCCTAAACGCGCCTTATTAGCAGATATTAATCCAGAACTTATTGATTTATACCGTGGAATACGCCGTTATCCCTTGAAAGTTTGGGAAATATATAAGAGTTTCCCGAAAACAAAAAAAGCATACTACGAGATTAGGGCAACTAAGGTTGATGGAATGGACTTGGCATTCAGAGCAGCCAGAACCCTTTATTTAAACAGGACTTGTTTTAAGGGGATGTGGCGACACAATTCAAATGGAGAATTTAATGTTGGCTATGGAGGACAGGATAGACGATGGGTAATTAATAAGGAAACTTTAAAAGAGATTTCTAGTAGATTAAAACGCGCTATTTTAAAATGTAGTGATTTTGAAGAAATAATCGAAGAAAGCACAAAAGAAGATTTTATATTTGTCGATCCACCATATCGACCTGCCGAGCGTGAATTGCTTCACAGTCATTATGTATATGGAAAATTTAGTTATTCCGATTATCAAAGGCTGGGAAAAGCATTGAAAAGAGCATCAAATAGAGGTGTTACATGGGCAATGACCATCTCCGCCCATCCTGATATTTTAGCTCTGTTTGATGGTTTTCATATCATACTTATACCAAGGGGTACCGGGAAAAAACCTGGAATTTTAACAAATAACTCAGGAGAAGTTATAATTTGTAATTACGAGGAGGTACTTCTATGAAAGAATTCTTTGAGCAAGCGGCAATGTTAAATCATCCTCTCAGAATTTTACAAAGATTTCTTGACCAAGAAAAGGCAAACGAACAGGCAAAGCAATACGATAAAATGCGTTTTGTTGGGTATGTTCTGGAAATTGGATATGACACAGTCACAATTATTACTTCTGACCCTTTCAAGATCGCCGTGGGTGGAGTGCCTCGAAATTCACTACTTATAATGGTGCCGTCTAGTTATGATACTTTACCCCCACATTTCACATTGTTACGGGTCCTTGAATCAGCACCTACTCCTCTCTCAAAAGAAGTTCAACAGACATACTTTGAATTGCAAAAAAAATCGATGCCGGAACTCGATATTTTCACTCAAAGCGAGTTGCAATGGGGAGCACTTAAAACCGCAGTCCTTGGTATGTTTTATCCACACCCTGAAAGAATGGATGAGGTAGAATTTTCAGGAGATTTAAATAATTTTGTTAGCGCGCATAAGTATCGTGTTTATGCTCCTGATGATGATTTATTGAACCTTATAACTAATTCCATGGTACCCAATGAAAATCGTTTTCCCATAGGCGATTTACGACTAACTGAGTGTAGATTACCTCTTCAAAACAAACCTCACCCAAAGGTTACAGTATATGTTTCAACAAAGGATTTTATGGGTACCCGCACTGCAATGTTTGGCAAAACACGACTTGGTAAAAGCAATGTAGTGAAATTAATTGCACAAAGTTTAATTGAGACAACAAAGGATACAAAAAATGTTGGACAACTCATATTTGACATCAACGGGGAGTATGCGAATGATAATCCACAGGATAACAGCCAATCATTAAGAAGTGCATATCCAGAACGGTGTGTTGTTTATGCCTTAACACCAAAGTCAGCAACACCATCAAATCCTTTAAAGATAAATTTCTATGAACATCCTGAGAAGTCTAAATCAATAATAAGGAGTTTACTTGAACAGGATGGAAGGGCATCAGGATATGTAAGAAGTTTTACTAGCGTGGAATTACCTTCACTTGACGAAATCAGGAGTCTTCCGTCCGGTGGCGACCAAGCAAGAGCACTTAGAAAGATTCAAATTTTTTGGGCTATTCTCAAAAAAGCCGGATATTCTGTTGATGAACGGCAACTTTTCTCGGTTGCTCCAACAGGCAATCCAGCCAGCAGGTTTAACCCCGGGTTTAATGTAAATCTAAGAAGCGCAGCTTATTCCTCTGAGAACATAACACCTACTCCACAACATCCTAGTACTTTAGATGAATTGGTTAGAGAATTAGAAATAATAAATCGCTTTAGGCGTGCAAACCTAAATCATCAAAGTCTTACTACTGGGTCAGGGAATCCTCTATTTGATGCTGATGATGTTGCCTTGTTAGAATTTTTAGAACCCCAACCTGGTAGAAGCGGAGTATCTCTTATTCAACCTTATCGGATTTATCATGATCGAAGAGCGGGTGATTTTATAAATGAAATTATCAAGTATTTAGATTCTGGAGTAACGGTAATTCTGGATCTGGGGAATGCCAATCCAGAAGTGATGAATTACTTCTCTGATGAGCTATCACTGGCTGTTTTAAGACATCAAGTTGATAAATTTTCTAACAATCAATTAGGTAATCACTTCATACAGCTATATTTTGAAGAAGCCCACAATCTATTCCCTCATTCAGGAGATGTCACCACAATTTACAGCCGTTTAGCAAAAGAAGGGGCAAAATATCATATTGGAATGGTATATTCCACCCAATCACCAACGACAATCAATAAAGACTTATTAGCACAAACTGAGAATTTTTTTGTTGCTCATCTTGCGTCTCAAGATGATGTTAATACACTTGCTAAAGTGAACATCGCATACGAAACTCTAAAAGATGATATTCTTCAGGCAAAAACAGTTGGGTATATAAGGATGCTTACACGCTCCCATCGTTTCGTTATATCTGTTCAAGCAAGGAAGTTTACATTACCCAATTCAAATCCGGAGGGAAAATAAATGCCTTATAAAGCTGGAGACCGATTACCCGGCGAAAGAGCGAGTCGTCTGGGGCATCTTGAAGTTCTTAAAAGTGAACTTGTAAATAAATTGGTAAAGAATTTTGAGGATAGTAACTCACCAGCAACTACCAGTAATTCTTTATGGGAACCTTTACCCCCCGGTGGGGAACATCTACCTTTGGTCTTTGGTATTGACGGGTCAATGCAGCCAATTGAGTCTGAGACCCCACCTCATAAAAGGCTTGCATTTGTAAAAACAGCTCTATTGAGAATTGACCAATTTGCACTTTCTAAAATAGACAGGGACTCTCCACATCCGCTAGCATTGCGCGATATACTTGCAGATTCAGCATTATATCATGCAACAGTTTTTCCACTGAGACATGTTTCTATTCCAGGGCAAAACACATACCACGCAATACGACAGATTATTTTTGAATCCCTTAAGGACAAATCTTTAGATGGTGAACCAATGGAAACCCTTAAATGGATTGCCTTTGAAAAGTGGGATGGGAAACAAAAACAATTACCACTTTTTGAATGCCCTTATTGTGAAAAAACCGTGGCTACGCTTCCATATAATGCTGAAACGGGTAAATGCCCTGAATGTAATGGAGATTTATTTTTAACAGATATGCTTGGTTTTCATCAGGAAATGGCCCCAGATTCAGCGCCGGATACTATTGCAACTGCTTATATGAGCATTCATGAAGTTTTATTACTATTTACTGGCATTCGATACTATTGGGAGAGAAAGAGAGAAGTTCTTTCTAAATGCCTTTTTGTAAAAGATGGCCCGCTCGCTATTCGTGCTCAGTATTCCAAACTTGTGGCTCCTATACGACGATTTTTATCGTTTGCAAGGGATCAAGGTTATCCAATACATATAATTGGGCAAGAAAAATCAGGAAAGTTTTACGATCACTTAGAACTCATAGGGAGAAATGCCCCCGAGGGATATATCTTCATACCAGGTGATCAATATATAAAGGAAGAAATTCAACATAGACCTAGCACAGGAGCTCCTTATGGTAAAGACACAAATTATGGAGCCAAGATTTTTATTAAAATCAATAATTATCATAAGATGGTATTAAATATTCCAACGGGTGAATTTGTTGAGAATCCGAAGTTATCTGATTTGATTGGTGCAAATAACATTTTTGCCACACTACCAACCATTTTGAGCAACCGATATGAAGGGGCTCTTTTACCTGTTGAACTTGCCAATGGTATTGCTTCTCTTTCAACTTATCCGTCGGCACAAATTCTCAAAATTTTTGCAGAAGCAGGAGGAGCATAGCTATTGGATGAATTATAAAGATTTTAGACTCTACATTAAAAAGAAAGTTGGCACAGCACGTGTGTATAACACAGCATAAAAGGTTTGTCCGGCAAAGGCGGACTCACCCAAATTCCGCCTTCGGCGGAACTATTTTATGCTGGGAACATTATATGAAATGCCTGAATCAAAGCAAGCAATTTGTATTAAATATAATTAACATGCGGTACACTTCAAGATGAAATTGATTTTTTAAATTGTTGGAGAACATGATTCTACACTTAATTAGTATAAAATTCTTAAAGATATTGATTTGGATTTAGTTAATAAGTTATTCAACTTGATTTATGAAGGGCATAAATTTAGTAACAAATATTATTTAATATTCAGCATAAATTATTTTGCATTACCAGTGCAAAAGTCACTCAAATTCTACCCAATAAAACTTCTTTATAAAGTACTCGTCTAATGTTATCATTAAAAAATATTGGAGTAGTAAAAGCTTGGCATGTAATTTTATACATTATAAAAAATTTGTCTTGCAAGTCCACTCAAATGCTGATATAAATAAGACTTCTTTTATGTTAACACTATTATAATCTATTACCTATCAAGGAGATTTTATAGTGCCTTATAAAATATTCTCTAAGATTATTAAAGGGTTTCATTTGAATTTTGGATTATTCATTTTTACCATTGTAATTATCACAACAAATATCTTCGCTCAGGATAAATCTTACAATATCAAACAATATGATTTGTATATCAAACCTCACTTTGTAACTAAAAGTCTTTTTATATCTACAACAATTACTATTAACAATCCATTCCTGCGAGATACTTTTTATTTTGGACTTAATGAACGGTATGAAAAGTTATCTATTAGATCTAATTCATCACCAGTTTCGATACAAAGAGGAAATGGATGGGTTGTTATCGTCTTACAAAAACCTACTAAATATTTCACAATGGTTATTGAAACTGAAGGAATAATCGGAAAAAGTGATGGTGAGAATAGACAGGTAATCACAGATTCCAGCTTATTTTTATTATGGTCTGATCGATTTTATCCCATCGATTATAATCACTGGGCAAAATTTAAAACCAAAATTTTACTTCCTGATAATTTTCATGTAATTGCTCCTGGAAAATTGATACGTACTAAAAAGCATAATAAAATGATTGAGCATACGTTCTTAACGACTAATCCTGCTGTGTGCTTCTCAGTGTTTGCAGATTCAAGGTGGATTGTAACAAAAAGAAAAATCAATGGAATACAAATGCAAACGCTCCTTTATCCAGAAAGTCAAAAATTTTCAGAACAGATTTTTAAAACAAGTAGTGAAGTATTGAAATTCTATTCAGAAACTTATTGTGCTTATCCATTTGATCAGTTTAGTTTTATTAATCTTGAAGGAATTTATGCAAGACTGGCTTTCCCTGGCTTTGTTGGATATAGTTCAAACTATCTGGAAAAAGAGTTCGCAACAACTGGATTTGATGCACACGAAACTGCACTGCTGTGGTGGTTCTATACAATACGTGGTGAGGGAGCTGGTAGTTTTCAATGGACAGAAGGTTTTGGAGACTACGCAGAATTTCTTTATGATGAAAAATATCAAAAACCAATACCAGAAATTTTTCAGAATTTTCGGAATGAATATCTGACAATGTCTCCACACCAAGATGTATTATACTATGACTTTACAGGAAATACACCACAAAAAATTATTCACGGAAAATATCCCTGGCTCATGCATCTTATCCGTTATAAAATAGGTGATGAAAAATTTAGAGAAACAATGAAATTGATTTTCAATAAATTTCGATTTCGAACATTTAGTATGGAAGAGTTCATTGCTGTTCTGGAAGAAGGAAGTGGACAATCGCTTCAATGGTGGAAACAGGAATGGCTCGAAAGAAAAGGTGTTCCAGTAATAACTTTTAAATCGGAAGTTCAAAAAAATAATGATTCGTATCTAATTAAATGTACTCTCACACAAATCGAAAACCTTTACCATTTACCAATAGAAATTGGGATTGAAACCAAGAAGGGAATAGATATAAAAAGAGTGAATGTTACTGAGGAACAGACAATATTTACTTTTGAATCGAAAGAAAAACCTATCAAGATTACTGTTGATCCAAATGACTGGCTTTTATTGAAAGTAATATATTTGGAATAAAAAGATGAATGACTGGAATTTTCTTAAATACTTTTTTCGACTATTTATTACAATAATATGTTATTGAAATAGTAAATGCTACTAACTGTAATTGGTAAACATTTATAAAATTTAATAAATAAACTATGTGGAATGATATTGATGATATCGAACTGGTAAAACCAGAAAGAAAGCACAAAGAAATTATTATTGATTTCATAAAAGAACATCAGGATAATAATGAATTTGAAATTCACGGAGGAGCTCTTGTTGAAAAGTTAGATTTCGATGTTTGGCTAAAACAGATTGCTGATAACTCAAAAAAGGAAACCGTTAATAAAAATTGGGTTGTTTCTTCAACTTTCCTGGTGATAAGAAAAACAGATAAAAGATTAATTGGTTTTGTCGATATTCGTCACGAATTAAATGATTTTTTAAAATCTTATGGTGGACATATTGGATTTGGAATTCGACCTACAGAAAGGAGAAAGGGATATGCAATTAAAATATTGATGAAAGCTTTGATTTACTGTAAAGAAATTGGTTTAAATAGAGTTATGCTTGCTTGTTATAAAGACAATATTGTATCGAGAAAAACAATTGAAAAGTGTGGTGGAATATTAGAGAAAGAATTTACTCTTTCTGAATTAAAGGATTATTCATTAGAAGTAGAAAATTCGAATGATAAAATTGTATGTGTTTATTGGATAAGTCTTTAAAGATGAATGATATAACCAATGAGAGTCACTCACATTCAATATAACCAATTGTTGTATGTGCCGTATTTAATTTGTCATCATAGAGGAAAGTATAAATGCTGGAAAGATATAACAAAACATTTTTCTTTTATGGATTATCATTGATAATTCCATGGATACTTTGGTTCATAGTTGCATACTTTAGTCATCTTGAAAGTTATGATTCGTCAATTAACTTTTTAATGTCTGTATTGGGTATTCTGGGATTAATTGCACCTGCTCTCGTAGCAAGCTATTTATTTCTCATTGATAAAGATCTTATGAAGGACTTGAAAAACAGGATTTTTAATATACAAAGATTCAATGCATTCTATCTTGTAATAACATTTTTATTAATACCTTTTTCAATTGTCATTGCTCAATTGATTTCGGTCATATTTGGGCATAGCCTTTCTCAGTTTTACATTTCTGGCAAACCAACATTTACCTCTCTTGTATATTCTCCATGGTTTATACTTATTTTTGCACCAATAGTTGAAGAATTAGCCTGGCATAGTTATGGTACAGATACATTACGACGAAAATATAATTTATTTACAACTTCACTTATATTTTCATTTTACTGGGTAATATGGCATTTGCCTTTGTCATTTATCAAGGGATATTATCATAGCAATGTTGTTGCAGAGGGATTGGTGTATTCTCTAAATTTTATTTTCAGTTTATTTGTTTTTGTAATCTTAATGAATTGGCTTTATTATAAAACAAAGCGTAATATTTTTACTGCTATTATTTTTCATTTAAATGCAAATATTTCCAATGAAATATTTGCAACACATCCAGATAGTAAAGTTATTCAAACAGGATTACTGCTACTTGTAGCAATTATAATTTTGAAATATGATAAAGAAATGTTTTTTTCTAAGGAAGTGCTAAATTGAAATACTCAATCAGTGCTTAAACTTTGGATGTCAACATTATTTTTATCAATATTATTAATAGTACTAAAAGGAACTTAATATGGTTATTAGAGAAATTCAAACAAGTGATGCCGAAGCATTTTTGAATCTCTGTCATAAACTGGATGAAGAAACTCAATTCATGCTCCTTGAGCCAGATGAAAGAATAGCTACTGTTGATGAGATAATCACTCAAATAGAAAACTTGAAATTAAGAGATAATCAAACAATACTTGTTGCAGAACATAATAATCAATTGGTTGGATATGTTAGTGCAGATGGTGGAAAATACAAAAGAAATAAACATTGTGTTTATATTGTGATGGGTATTCTTCAATCCTTTACGGGACAGGGTATTGGAACTATGTTATTAAAAGAATTAGAAAAATGGGCTATACAAAATAAAATTTATCGACTGGAACTAACTGTTATGGTTCATAATGAAAAAGCATTTGCACTATATAAGAAAATGGGATTTGTAATTGAAGGGATGAAAAAACATTCTCTTTTTATAAATGGTTTTTATGTTGATGAATATTACATGGCTAAATTGTTGATTTGAATGAAATAAACAATAATAACAAAGACTAGTTTTATCTAAGTTGTTTTACTTTATCTTTACTTGTTATAGTTTGGCAAATTCTTTTATTCATAAAATGGTTGAAGAAATTGATAAGCAGAAAAATGAAAATTCCTTTCTTGTTTTAAAAGTAAAGTTTTTTCGTTGTGTAGACATTAATAAGAACACAGATTGGCTATAGAGGTAAAGATTTAGTACAAAAACTTTCTTAATGTACGTCATTGCTGAAAAATTAAAAATGTTTTTAATCATTTATAGTTACTTTAAAAAAACAGAAAAATATGTTTACCTCTCTCCTAATTGGTGAGTTGATCTTTAATATAACACCATATTTATAATTGAAATATGCTTATTAAAAAAGTTTTATTGATAAAAATAATTATTGACAAAGAGATTATAAAAATATAAGTTACTATAGGATATACCATGTGGTATAAATTTCTTCTGAGGGGTCTTAGGCTCTAAAATTATTGAGGGAATTATGGATATAAAAAGACAAACTACAATTACTTTTCATAATTCGTAATGAATAAAGAATAAGAAACCAAAACATAATAGCTAAAGAAGCTTATATTTGATGTATAATTATATATTAATATAAACATCCACATAGTTTAATAGAAATGTTTTATCTACATGTTCTAAGTTGAGGATTAAGATTTAATAGTCTATATAAGAAAGGAAAACGAATTAAATGATTTTATACTGTTATTATTTTCAATATTGCATACGTGGACAATAAATCAACAAATCAGAATGATATCCTGCAACAGCTTGTAAAATATCATTCCTAAATAAATATTGTAACGATAGATGATTCATTTTCTCACTTACTTTTGCATTACCACGGGTTACAGTCGACGTCGTTCAAATGCGTTCTGCAACGTGGCTAAACCTAACCATTAACTATAATAGAAAGGAAATAACTATGTTTGTACTACGTAATTTTATTATAGGCATTGCCTTACTTTCAACTGTGATAACTCAACATAATTTTGCACAAGCACCAAAGACATTCAATTCGAAATCTGTTGAGCGTGGAAGGTATCTTGTAAAAATAACTGGTTGTAATGATTGTCATACACCCGGTTACATCCAGGCAAGTGGTAAGATTCCAGAGAAACAATGGTTGATAGGCGATCAACTCGGGTGGCGTGGTCCCTGGGGAACAACCTATCCGAGCAATCTGAGGTTATATATGCAAAATCTTTCTGAAGACCAATGGGTTAAGGTAGCAAAAACTGCACAATATCGACCGCCAATGCCTTGGTTTGCTCTTCACGAAATGACCACACAAGACCTTCGTGCTATCTATAGATTCATTAAATACTTAGGAGCTGCAGGTGAACTTGCACCGGTTTTCGTTCCACCTGGTCAGAAGCCTAAAGGTCCATACGTTTTATTTCCTGAACCACCGAAGTAATTTTACTATTAGTGTCTAATATAGCCGCTTAATACAGAAGTGTGAAGTTTGTTGTTCGTCGTTTATTTTAGTGTTAAGCGGCATTTATTAATGGAGGTAGTACAAAAATGTTTGAGAATGCAGGAAATCTTGCCGGTAGGGTTGCACTTATTACGGGAGGCAATCGTGGAATTGGGAGAACTAACGCTTTGGCATTAGCAGAAGCCGGAGCTGATATAGATCTTAGTTATCGTGTTCGGGAGATCGAAGCTTTGCAGGTTTAATCGGAATTGGAGAAGAGCGAGCATCGTTGTATTATTGTGCAAGCAGATGTCTCTATTGCTGCAGACGTATACCGACTGATTGAGTCAATAGGAGTATCTCTAGGAGGGGTAAGTATACTTGTTAACAATGCCGGGATGTCAAATCCTAGATCTATAGAAACTATCACCGAAGATGATTGGGATAAAATTATTGCTGTTAATCTCAAATCTGTGTTTTTGGTTACTCAAGCTGTACTTCCGTATATGCGTTTACAGAAATGGGGGCGAATTATCAATATGACGTCTGTAGCAATTCAGTTGGGTGGCATAGTTTGTCCACACTATGCAGCATCTAAGGCAGGGATTTGGGGATTGACGCATTCTTATGCTTCACAGTTAGCCAGTGAAGGTATAACTGTAAATGCCATAGCACCTGCTAATCGAAACAGAAATGATTGCTGATAACCCGCAGGCTAAGCCCGACCGAATTCCTGTTGGTCGTCTGGGAACACCTAAAGAAGTCGCTAATGTTGTAACAATGTTAGTTTGTAACGGCTACATTACTGGTCAGACAATTAATGTTAATGGTGGTTTATATATGAGTTAGAATGATGAAGCATTTGTCACCACAATTGTTTGTGGTGAGCTATTCGTTGTATGACTTGTCACTGAACTGGAGCGTTATTCTTACTAATTATATGCTCAAATGGAAGAAACTATATATAAATAGATGACTATTGGAGGTTGGATTAACAAAGATATTAGTCTGAATTTCAATTATAATTTTTCCTTAGTCAACAACTTTTATAAAGTTGGATATTTTGTTAGAGGAGGCTTCTATTAAAATCCGAGCGTAGGAGAGGATGAATATTTATTTAATTCTTTATTGATATTTCAATTGGCAAAAGGCTACATTCAGAATGGTTGTAGGCTTCTGTTTTTGGAGGGTCCTCTTATACATTAGGAGAAAAAACGTGTTTCGCAAAACGAAAATGAGAAATATCATACAATAGGATTAGAAACCGATATACAATTATTATTCAGAGTAGAAAATGAAATCGGAATTGGAATGGGTTTCTACGGGAATCTAAACTTTTTAAAGAATTATGGCGGCATAAATATAAATTAACCTTAGGTAATGATAAATAACTTAACATGGGAGTGAAATGAAAAACAGATAGCTTTTTTCGTATTATTTTTCTTACCTATAAGATTATGTTGTTCACAGGTCGCAATTAATGAAATTTAAATTGTATCAACAATAGTTTCAGTTGGGACATGCACACCAAATAATCTAAACTTTTATTTATTCTTGGTTAGAAATTAGCAATACAAAACAAGGTTTTCATATAAGTGTAAGTATCTCCAGAAAAAGCATAAATGTATCTGGAACAGAATGATGCGTGGATATAATACAATATTTGTAACTGGGAATTTATGATTAAGTTCAAAGTTAATTAAGACAATGGAAGTTGGTAAATAATTTTTCTAATTAAACAAAAGATGCTATTGGTTGATTACGATCTCCTTTTTCTATCAATCTTTAGGGCGGAATTTTCATTTTGGTATAGTTCTCATCTTTATTTTTAATTAATAAGTAGTAAATAAATAACTGAAATTTACTATCCGTTTTTAATGGATTGGTTCTTGTTATAACTCTTTTCTGATATAAAAATAAGCTCGCTAAAAAGTTTTATTAATAAAAAAATTATTGACATAGAGATTATAAAAATATAAGTTATTTTCGGATTCAACAATGTGTTATAAATTTCTTCTGAGGGGTCTTAAATTCTAAAATTATTATTAATTAACAGCAAAATTTAGGACAATGCTATGCTCAGAAATATAATTATGGAATACAAAAAAAAAATAAAAAACCGATAGACTTGTACACCTTAAAATGATATTATTATAGAGAATGATATTTACGATAAAGTTAATTAATAGTTACACTTCCTTTCTTGAATTGTTTTGATCTCATTTTATTATTACTTATAAAAATAGGAGTCTTAAATGAGCTGGATATTTGGATCGATAAATGCTAATGATTGCTTAAAGAAACTTAATGAATTGACTAAGAATAATATTATCTATTCAACAAATGAACTGCCAATTTCAGTTTATGTTGGCGGTAATTTACATACATGTTTTTTTGACAATGATATTAGAACAAAAAAAGGTTGGGCAGTTGTTGGTGTTGGTATTATTGAATATAACTCCGGATATAAACTCCTCGATAAAGCTGATTGGAAATCTATTCTTGAAAAAGATTCTTTTAATACCAAAGATATTTATGGTCATTATGTAATTCTACGCTGGGACGAAAACAACCTGAATATCTATACAGATATGTTAGGTTTAAGAGACATCTACATTTCAAGATTCCATAATAAAATATTTTTTTCAACACGAATAGATTGGCTGGCAAAGTTTATTGATACTACAATTGATTTTAAAGTATTTGGAAGCCGCTGGTTGTTGTTCACCCAAATTTCTCCCGAGAGTGTACTCACTAATACTTTAAGAATTGTGGGTGGTTCATCACTCAATATTGACATCAAAAAACTGGAATGGAAACAGAGTAAAAATGAATTTGTACCTATTTACCCAAAAGAGCATTCGTATATTTCTGTCAAAGAATTTTCTGAAAGATTAAATGGAATTATCGGAGCTCCTTTTAATAATAACAATAATCTGTCTTTGAGTTTATCTGGTGGACTGGATTCAAGAGTTCTTTTATCATTTTTGCTTAAAGATGGAAGAAATAACTTATGGGATACACATACATTTGGAAACATTAATCATCCAGACTCGATAATTTCCGATAAAATTACAAGACAACTAAATATTACTCATCATAAAATTGATAGAGGAATTCCTTCGGTAAATGATTGCATAAATGAATTAACTGAGTACTGTGGTCAAACTATAGTAAATAATTCTGCATCATCAATCCTTCAATTAAATAACTATCAGCTTTTAAGAAATTGGGGAAATAGAACAATCATTGATGGAGGATATGGTGAACTATGGCGAAGAGAATTTTTTAACAGATTGTATTTGAAAGGAAAATCATCGCTTTTAAGAAGAGATTATGAAAATATTTTGAAGCATTTGAAATTACATCGTGCAGATATTTTTACTGATGAAATTAATAATTCAATGTATAAAGGATGCAAAGAACAACTTGAAAATATCATTGAGGTACTTCCGAATATTGAAAAATTAGGTATAGAAAATTGGCTTGATCTTTTTGCTTTAAAAACGAAATTCCTGAATTATTGTGGACACGAACAGACAAGATTGGATTCCATAATTAAATCCTATATGCCATTCATTCAGCTTCCATTATTAAATTATTTATTCATAACACCAATCAAACTTAGAAAAAATGGAAAGCTTTTTAGAGAATTGATCCATAAGAACTTCAATCAATTATCGAAATTTTGGTTAGTCAAAGGTTCTACATATTATCCTTTTACGTTGACAACATTACAATCAAGACTATGGAATTCATTATGTAAAAAGCTAAACATTAATCAATACCACGATAATACCAGTGTTATGTTTTTGAATTACCTTAAAGAATTCATAAATGATACTTTTCAATCAAAAAATGCAAAAGAATCTGGTTTTTATAATTACAAAAAAATTGAAAACATTCTTGATGATTTCAACACTAACTCAAATACGAAAATTTATGAGTTAGATTGGCTTCTCTCATTCGAGGTATTCAGGGAAATAATATTTGATAAGTAATGTTTATTATCAAAAAAAGAAGAAATCAAAAATCAGAACTCAATATAAATTGTATATGCTAAATTTAGCGTAAGTTTATTTTAATTAGAAAAGAAATTTATTTTATAATTGATACAAAAAATTTGCCCAGTGGAATTTATTTTTATCAATTAAAGACAGGAGAATACCAGCAAACAAAAAAGATGGTATTATTACGGTAGTTGTGTGAACAATGGTTTATCCTATCTGAATGAATCAATTCGAATTTTGTGATATAATTAATGGATTAAGTATTCTTTAGTTTATGATACTAAGTAGTGTTTATATGTAAATTAGTATTAAACAACAATTGATATTTGTGTAGTAATTTACATCTAATTTGTTTTGTATGGTCATAAGTAAATTAAGTTATGAAGTGGAAAAGTTTACTCTGAAGAAGTAGGTAGCACAATATTTATAATTACTCTTTTATGGTGGAGAGATGAAAATTATTATAATTATAGAAAAATTATGAATTTTATCATAGTTTCTTTTTATTTAAGTTCTTATTTATATATGGTTATCGGGAGTTCTTTGGTTTATTAAATAGAAATTTTTTGGAAATATTTACTGACTTTTCCTGATTTTAAATTGCAAACCGAAAACAAAATATTATTTGTTATCAGAATTAAAATGCTCGAACCTAAATATGTAACGTATTTCAGAATTTAAACTTTAAAGCTATATAAAAGTGAAAAAGAAATTGCTATCCACTCACTTCCTTCATAATAATTTAATCCCTATATATTTATTAACATAGAAGAAAATCAAAATATTTTACAACTCATTTAAAGTATTGACAAGAAAATTATTAATTAATATTTTGTGCATATGCACAAATAAATATTTATAAATGCCCAGATGCAAAAAAAATAGATGCTGTAGATTTTTAGATTCTGAAAGAATTTATAAACCAATCGCAATCCCTTTAAAAGAATTGCAAATAGTAGAAATATTTATTGATGAATTTGAAGCAGTAAGACTATGTGATTATGAAAAACTTAGTCAAATCGAAGCCTCAGAAAAAATGAAAATTTCAAGAGGAACTGTTCAGCGATTGTTAGAATCAGGAAGATTTAAAATTGTTGATGCATTATTAAATAAAAAAGTATTAAAAATAAATAGTAAATAATGTGATAAAATAATGATGATATGTCTATCCCCTGGTGGGAAAAATATCTGAATTATTATATCAATTAATAATTAATCATTAATTTAAAAAATTATGTCAAACACTTTTCATAAGTTAATTATAGTAAATGATTAAATTAGATGGATTTTATATCACTTCAAATTATGAGGATAAAAATCATATTAACAAAAATAATATTATGAGATTAAGTTTATTTAATGATAATAAAAGATTCTTATAAATAAATTTATTAACAAAAAAGGAGGTGATTAATATGTATGGTTATGGAAAAGGCTGGCATCATTGGGAAAAAGGAATAATTACTCCTCAAGGCTATTCATACATAGGTCCCTGCAGATGTGGAAAAGGACCTCATGCATTCTATCAGGATTCAAGTGGTAGAATTGTTCATGCAAAAGAACTATACAGACAGAGATTATCCTGGGGACATACAAAAGAAGATCCGAAAGTTCAACTTGAAGCACTGAAACAAGAAAAAGAACAACTGGAAAAACAAATAGAGATATTAGAAAAACAGATTAAAGAAAATGAATAAACAACAGAGGTAAAATATGAAGATTGCAATTGCATCTGATGATGGTAATACCATATCGTCCCATCTGGGCAGAACAAGAGGATTTATAATATTTGATGTTGAAGATAAAGAGATAAGGAAGCAGGAATACCGTACTAACAACTTTACAGGTCACGCAAGAGGATTGGAAGGGGCAGGTCATGAAATAGATAGACATGCCCCAATTCTAAATGCACTTAAAGATTGTAAAACGGTTATTTCACGTGGTATGGGAATGAGAATATATAATGATCTAAAAGAATTTGGCATTGAAGTTTTTATTACAGAAGAAATGGAAGTCAATAAAGCATTAGAACTTTACCTTAATGGTAAACTTATTGATAGACCAGAAATAGGATGTATGCATAAACATCAAAACTAACAAATGCAGACTTATTAAAGTGAGTTTGGAAATAGTTTAATTTCTTAGAAGAATAATATTACATACTTAAAACAGTTAATAATATAAAAGTGACATATCTGTAAGTAGCTTTACTTAATGTAAATAAGATTCTTATGCCAGACAGAAATTAATTAAATTATGCAATTACCCAGGATTACAAAAAATCATATCTAATTCTCTAAGTAATGGAGAATTAATTTTGTTCTGGATAAGTATAATGAAATTATTCAACAGAAAAATTTTGGTTAAGTCTGGAAACAGAAGAATTTTTAATATTCATTTAGAATTACATCAAAAATTTTTCTTGAATAAAACTTAGTCAGTAAGATGTATGAAAATTTTTTTGTGAATTATGTATTTAAAACTAAAAGGGGCAATTAAAGCCCCTTTTTTATGCTTTCATTCTTTCGCCTTTTTCTTCTTTACTGAAGATCCAGCCAACTACTTTGCCAATATCAATTGTTTCAAAATTATTCCAGTATTTTTTTGTTCTTACAAACATCGAACTTGTATCATCTGGAGGTATTTGTTCTGTTTCTTCAATAATAGTTTTTATTCTTGATTGCCATATTTTCATGCTTTGAGGTCGTAAGTCTACCCATCCATCGTGTGCCCATAAATCAATTTTATCTTGTGTAATTTCAAGTTCATTTTCACCCCGATATGGTGGAATTTTAATTTCATTACCTCTAAGAAGTGAGTGACCATCTGGTAAAAGAATTGGAATTCCAATTGATATTATTTCATTGCGAAGTTTTGAATCTTTCTTTATGTATTCAAATGCTTTTTGAGATAAACTTTCTGGTGTCTCATTTAATATTTGCTTCATTGTACCACAAATAATTTTAAGCAAATTGATTTCGTGTAAAAGTTTTGACAGTCTTGGAGGTCCTAATAACTCAAATGCAACACTATTTACATTATGTATTTTCTCAAGTTCTTTTAATTTTTCAATTGCTGAATGTTGTAAAAATCCAGCACGATATGTAGGTTCTAATGTTGCATTATCGAGAGCATTGATAATATCGTGGCCTGTGTTGCCACCTTTTATTTCATAGATGACATCATCAGCAATTTCTTCTGGTGTTACATATTCCATTTGACCTTGAGTTGTAATGGATTCAAATTCTCCAAGAGAAAAAGTACCATTTTCACCAGTATCAATAAAAACAGATTTTAAATGTTCACCCGTAGATTTAAATTTTTTATCCAGATCTAATTTTAATTTTCCATTTAATGGAATAGCGTCTTCTATTGATATGTTTAATAATTCAATTGGTTTTCCACCTTTTTTAATTTCTCCATATTCTATTTTTTTCCATGCTATTGCAGCAGTTGGTTTTATTTCTTTTGTGATTGGTCCCTCGGGAGTTCTTCCCATTAAAAATAGTAATAGAGTATGTGCACCTGCAACAGCAGATTTACTTAATAATACTCTTGAAGGTTTTTCCTCGCTGTGTGTGTATGGAATATTTAATCCCATTCCTCCAGTACCACTGGTTCCAATTTTAACGTAAATTTTAGTACCAGCTTTATTCATTGAATTATAGAGTATCTGAACATGACGAATTAGTTGAGGTACATACTCTGTACAAAAAATTTTTTCTGTCTCTTCTGCTAATATTTCAGCAGATGGTTTTTTCTCCAGTAACTTTTTAATTCTATAATATCTTGAATATACATCTTGATAAGCAATTGCAGTGGCAGAGTTAACACAATCAATAATTATTTCTGGTTTAAATTCCATTAATAGATGATAGATTGATGAACTTTGCAATATCTCATCATTTAATTCTTCCATAATATCTTGCATAATAATTTTTCTTGTAACAGGATTATCTAATAATTCATTACGATTCATATCCTTGTAGTCATAACGTATAAAAATATTGCCCCACCATGGAATGAAATAATCATCTGGAAGTTGAGGAAAATCTTTTTTCAACTTTTCAACTTCCTCTTCGGCTTCTTCTTTTTTAAGAGAAGTAACAATTATTTTTTTTGGTTTTTCTGGGATAAGTTTTCTTATAACAGCATTGCCAACTAATCCCCATCCCCCTAATACTAAAACAGTTTTGTTTTGAATATCCATAAAGGCTCCATTAACATTTTTTTTGTAAGAAAAATTACAGTTTGTTAATGCAGTCTGCAAGAAAATTACAATTTTAATTTAATTGCTTAAGGGGATAGCCTTTCTTAAATTTGCATTTGTAAATTCAAAAATCTGGTAGACTTATGAAAATTTGTGATATTCTAAAAAAAGATAAAATTATTCCTTCGATGAAGGGAAGAAACAAATATGATTTAATAAATGAGCTTGTAGATTTATTTAAAGATGATGAGCGTGTAAAAGATCTTGAAGGAATGCGTCAATCGGTACATGAGAGAGAAAAAATTATGTCTACAGGTGTTGGAAAAGGTTTTGCAATACCTCACTCTAAATCTAATAGTGTGAATGATATTGTTGCTGCATTTGGTAAACTTGATGAACCCGTTGACTTTCAAGCTCTTGATGGACAACCAGTAAATTTAATATTTTTATTGGTAGGTAAAGAAAATTTGGTGGGCCCACACATTAAACTTTTAAGTCGCATTTCACGTATGATGAATCGAGATGAATTTAGGGAAAGTCTTGCTAAAGCTAAAACTGCTGATGAGATTTATGAATTATTTGAAAACGAAGAAAAACAATATTTCGAAATAAACTAATCTTTAGGAACCCTGCTTAATGATAAAAGCAATCACTGGAACGAAAGATATCCTTCCAGAAGAAATTTATAGATGGAGAGAATTAGAAAAAATTGTAATTGATACTTTTCGTAATTATAATTACAGAGAAATTCGAACACCAATATTTGAAGAGACAAAACTTTTTGCAAGAGGTATTGGTGAATCGACTGATATAGTTAGTAAAGAAATGTATACATTCCTTGATAGAAGTGGAACAAGTATAACTCTTAAACCAGAAATGACAGCATCTGTTGTTCGAGCATTAATCGAACATTCACTTTACAAAAAGCAAAGCTTGAATAAGTTTTTTTATATTTCACCAATGTTTCGACAGGAAAGACCACAGGCTGGAAGGTTGCGTCAATTTCATCAATTTGGTGCAGAAGCTATTGGTAGTAATAGTCCATACCTTGATGCAGAAATGATTATTATTGCCTATAGCATTTTGAAAAAGCTTGGTTTGCGAAATCTTACTGTTAAAATAAATTCACTCGGTATTCCGCAATCAAGAGAAAATTATAAGAAAATATTACGAGATTATTTAAATAAACATTTTAATAATTTGTCTAATGAAAGTAAGAAAAGATTTGAATCAAATATTCTTAGAATTTTTGATAGTAAAGAAGAACAGGATCAAAAAATAATGGCAAATGCTCCATTACTTATTGAATATCTTGATGATGAAAGTCTTGAGCATTTTGAGAATGTTAAAAAAGCTTTACTTAAGGCTCAAGTCCCTTTTGAAATAGATGCTAAATTAGTACGTGGATTGGATTATTATACTCATACTACTTTTGAAATTACAAGTGCAAGTGTTGGTGCTCAGAGTGCACTTTGCGGTGGTGGAAGATATAATGGATTGTCTAAAGAACTTGAAGGACCTGATTTACCTGGTGTGGGATTTGCTGCTGGTATCGAAAGAATTCTTCTTGCATGTGAAAATGAAAAAACATTAAATATAGAAGAAGAAAAAATTGATCTATTTATTGTAACTCTTGAAAAAGATTTAAACGATTTTGCTTTCAATCTTGCTTATAGACTAAGAGAACTAAATGTTTCTGTAGAATTAGATTATCTTGATAGAAGCCTGAAAGCTCAAATGAGAGAAGCAAATAAATTAAATTCAAGATTTACTTTAATTGTAGGTGGAGAAGAATTTAAGAATAATCTTCTTGTACTTAAAGATATGTCTAATGGTCAACAGATAAATGTTCCTGCGGATGATATCAATAAATTAATATCATACATAAAGGTGAAGTAATTGTCTTTAAGAAAATTAAAAAATATCCCGAAGATCCCAAAAACAAGGAAAAAGAAACCTGCTACTATTATTGCTTCGATTCCATTGAAGAAGCCAGATAAACTCGAATTTTATTGTAGAGCTTATTTTAAATACGATCCTAAACTTAAAAAACAGTTTACAGCATTTTTAATAGAAACAAGTATTGAGTTTACAAATTTTTTCTATGAAGTTTCTGCTGAATTAGTTCAGGAAAAAAATGTTCTATATATTGTTATAACAGGATTGGTTGCGAGAATGGATAAAGTGCCAGAAGTTTCTCCAGCAAGAAAAGAAATATTACTTGATGTATTAAGCGGCATATATACTATTAATGTTGTTAAGCAAGATGGAGCAATAAATTCTGCAGAATTTGATTTTGATATAATTAATAAAAAAATTCAATTAATTAAAGAATTTATTCCTAAAAAGAAAAACAACCGTTTCTTTTGTAAATTTGAAGTAGCCAAAGAAAACTTTACATTCCCCGAATCTTATTAATTAAAACGAGGAATAAAATTGCTAAAAATTTATGGGCGTAAACCAGTCCTCGAAGCAATTAATGCTGATGCTGATATTGAAGTTATATATATTGCTTATGGACAGCACGGAGAGATAATTAATCAAATTTATACTGCAGCAAAAAAACGAAAAATAAAAATCTCTCAATTAACAAAAGAAAAATTTGATAAACTTGCCGGGAATAAAAATACTCAGGGCGTAATTGCAATAAAAAGAAGTTATCAATTTTATGATATTCATGAATTAATTGATGAATCGAAAAAATCTAAATATCCACTTCTTCTTTTAATCGATTCTATTCAGGATACTCATAATGTTGGAGCAATAATTAGAAGTGCTGAATGTGCAGGTGTGGATGGAATTATTCTTACAAGTAACAAAACAGCACCGATAAACGAAACTGTAGAAAAATCATCAGCTGGAGCTCTCTCTTATGTAAAAATTTGTAAAGTGAATAGTATTAATAGTGTAATTAAATTACTCAAAGAAGAAGGATTCTGGATTGTTGGTTCATCATTAACTGAAAATTCAAAACTTTATAATGAAGTAGATTACAAAATGCCTGTAGCTTTAATTGTAGGAAATGAAGAGAAGGGAATTCATAAATTAGTTGCAGAGAACTGTGATTTTTTAGTTAAAATACCAATGAGAGGGAAAATAAATTCTTTAAATGTTTCTGTTGCAACAGGAATTCTATTGTTCGAAATAAATAGACAAAGAAATTTACAGTAGATTTTTAATACATAATTATGTTTTGAGAAGAGATTTTGTTAACGAAGAGGAGGCATTAATAATTCCCACCTTTCTTGCATTTAAGAAAAAATTTTATTATTAATCACAAAGTATAACATATCCTCGAGTAAGTGAGAGAAGAATAAATATTATTCTCATTTACTGATTTTCTTATCATTCATTTTTTGATTTTGAAATATAAAACTAACTGGAGAACATATATGGAAGCAGTTGAAAAACCAAAGTTTGCTGTAATTGGTGCTGGTCATGGTGGACTTGCAATGGCTGGACATCTTTCTCTGATGGGCTTTCAGGTTAATTTATTTAATCGATCAGAAGAAAGATTGTGGGGAGTCAAAACAACAGGAGGTATTCGAATAGAAAGTGATTTTGGTCTAAATGGTTTTGGAAAAGTTAATATAGCTACAACTAATATCGAAGAAGCAATAAGTGATGTTGATATAATTATGGTGGTAGTTCCTGCTACTGCACACAGATACATTGCTGAAATCTCGGCTCCATACTTAAAAGATGGTCAAATAATTATCTTGAATCCTGGAAGAACATTTGGAGCTCTCGAATTTAGACAGGTATTAAATAGTTTGAATGTTACAAAGGATGTAATAATTGCAGAAGCACAAACTTTTATTTATGCATCACGTGCAATGAATCCAGGACAGGTTAGAATTTTTAGAATTAAAAACTCCATACCACTGGCTTCAATTCGAGCTTATCTAATTCCAGAAGTAATAAAAAGAATTCGTGTTGCATATCCTCAATTTGTTCCGGGTGACAATATATTCAAAACAAGTTTTGATAATATTGGTGCAGTTTTCCATCCATCGTTATGTGTTTTAAATGCAGGCTGGATAGAAGATGATGAAGAATTTGAATTTTATTATCAGGGAGTTACTCAGTCTGTTGCAAAAGTTCTTGAACAAGTCGATTATGAAAGAGTTAAAGTTGCAGAAGCTCTGGGCATTCGATCAATAACCGCTCGTGAATGGCTATATCTTGCTTATAGCGCTGTTGGAAATAATTTATATGAATCTATGAAAGCAAATCCAGGTTATCGTGGTATTAAAGCTCCAAATAGACTAAATATGAGATATATCACTGAAGATGTTCCTACAAGCCTTGTTCCAATAGCTTCTGTTGGGAAAAAGTTTGGAGTTGAAACACCAACTATTAATTCAATCATTCATCTTGCATCAATATTAACACAAACAGATTACTGGCAGCAAGGAAGAACTGTCGAAAAACTAAATATTAAAGATATGTCATTAAAACAACTTCGTTTACTGGCTATTGGTGAAAAATAAAAGGAATATTTTATGAATAATAAAAAATTAATTCTTGGTTCTGCAATTGGAAATTGTGTTCACATTGGAGGTCTAAATCATTTTCTTCGAATTGCGGAACTGGAAGGTTATAAAACTTATTCTCTTGGTCCTGCAGTTCCACTCGAAAGATTATTCAGTGAGATTAATAGATTATCTCCTGATATTGTTGCTGTTAGTTATCGTCTTACACCTGAAGTAGCAGATAAACTTTTTGATGAGTTGAAAGAATTAATCAATCAAAGAGCACAAAATATTAAATTTATATTTGGAGGAACTCCATCTGTTGCCGAGATAGCTCGTAAAAAAAATATTTTTGAAAAAATATTTGATGGAACGGAAAGTTTTGATGATGTTAGAGCTTATTTAAGAGGGACACAGAAAAAAAATCTTAACGAAATTTATCCTCAAACACTCTTGGAAAGAATAAATCAGAAATATCCATACCCAATTTTAAGACATCATTTTGGAAGACCTTCACTCGAAGAAACAATTGAAGGGATTAAAAAAATATCTGAAGCTCAGGTACTTGATGTTATATCACTTGGTACAGATCAAAATGCACAGGAATTCTTTTTCAATCCAGAATTAATGAAACCAGAATTAAACGGAGCAGGTGGTGTGCCTGTTAGAAAAAAAGAAGATTTGATTGCATTATATCAAGCATCAAGATGTGGGAATTATCCATTAATGCGTTGTTACAGTGGTACAAATGATTTAATTAAATGGGCAGAAATGAGTGTCGAAACAATTCGTAATGCATGGGCAGCAATCCCATTAACCTGGTATAGTGTAATGGATGGAAGATCTAAAAGACCACTTGAAGTTTCTATTGCAGAGAATCAAAAAGCAATGCGCTGGTATGCAGAACGTAATATTCCGGTTGAAGTAAATGAATCGCATCAATGGAGTTTACGTGATGCTCACGATTCTCTTGCAGTTGCTATGGCATTTCTTGCTGCATACAATGCTAAAAAAGTTGGAGTTAAAAATTATGTAGCTCAATTTATGTTTAACACTCCACCAGGAACATCTCCACAAATGGATTTAGCAAAAATGATGGCAAAGAATGAATTAATTGAAGAATTAAGAGATGATAATTTCAATATAATTCGAGAAGTTCGTGCTGGTATCGCACATTTTTCACCTGATCCACAAATTGCAAAAGGTCAGCTTGCAGCTTCTGCATTGATTAGTTTATCTCTTAAACCACATATACTTCATGTTGTGGCATATTGCGAAGGAGACCATGCAGTATATCCAGAAGAACTTATTGAAAGTTGTAATATAGTTCATGGTGTAATTCAAAATTCACTCCATGGTTTGCCAGATGTATCAAATGATGAAAAAATTATTGAGCGAAAAAATCAACTAAAAGAAGAAGCAGGAACTCTACTGCGAGCAATAAAAAATTTTGGAGCGAATTTAAGTAACGATCCCTGGTCCGATCCAAAAGTATTAGCTTCGGCGATTAAAATAGGAATACTAGATACACCTCATTTTATTGGTAATCCTCATTTGTGTGGTAAAATAAAAACCAATTTAATCAATGGGGCGTGGTATGCAATAGATAATGATGGAAACATTTTAAAAGAGAAAGAAAGATTGAAAGAATATTTAGATTAAAATATTTCTTTAAAGACTAAATTTTTACTTCATAGTATAGGAGTTGATATTATGGCAGGTATAGCAGGAATAAATAAACCAGATCAAAATAAGTTAATCGATAAAATGCTTGATAAAATTTCTTATCGAGGCAATGCAAAAAAAATTATATTCTCTTCAAAATATTCTACAATGGGAATAATTACTAACGGTATACAATCTAAAGATGTTGATTCATTTATTAAAGAAAATTGTGTTAAAGATTACTTTGGAGAAGAACATTTAGCAGAAGCAAAAGAAATTGATGGTACTTTACAATTAAAAAGAGATGTATTAGGTGTAGCTCCGTTATATTATGGATATAATGTTGAAGGTACTTTATGTTTTGCATCAGAATTTAAAGCTATGCTCGAAGTTACAAAAGACATAAAAGAACTTTTACCGGGAACTATTTTAATAGATAATAAACCAGTTCAGTATTTTAAAGTAAAAGCAGATCACTCTTTGAACTATGAACAGAATATAATTGCACAACAATTATTTAATTTACTTGATGATAAAATTAAAAAAAGTGTATCTGATAATAAGGCATGTTGCTGGTTATCAGGTGGACTTGATTCAAGTATAATGGCATCTTTGTTATCTCAATATGTTGATAAATTATATACTTTTTCTGCAGGTGTAAAAGGTGCACAAGATCTTGAATACTCAAAGATAATGAGTGATTATCTGAAATCTATTCATCATGAAATTATTGTTACTCCTGAAGAGATGATAAAAATATTACCTGATGTTATTTATCATCTCGAAACTTTTGATGCGTTGCTTATAAGATCCAGTATAACAAATTTTATTGTGTCAAAAGAAGCATCAAATTATGTTGAACATGTATTCTCTGGTGAAGGTGGTGATGAATTGTTTGGTGGGTATGATTACTTAAAAAAAATCCCCTTGAAAAAACTAAATGATGAATTAATTGATATTACATATAGACTGCATAATACAGCATTACAAAGAGTTGATAGAAGTGCTGCTGCTTTTGGAACTACTGCAAGTGTAATTTTTGCTAATCCTGATGTAGTGGAATTTGCATTTAAGATTTCTCCACAACTTAAGATTATGAATGGTAAAGAAAAATGGATTTTGAGATTATCGATGAAAGATAAACTTCCAAAAGAAATATTTGATAGAGCCAAAGCAAAATTCTGGGAAGGAGCTGGTGTTGGAGAAATTCTTGCTGAATATGCAAATAAAAAAATTTCTGATTCAGATTTTCAAAAAGAAAGAAAATTAAAAAATGGCTGGGAATTAAATTCTAAAGAAGAACTTTTGTATTATAGAATATTTAAGGAACACTTTGGTGACCTGGATAATTTAGATTGGATGGGAAAAACAAAAATTATTTAGAGATAAATAGTATGCTGTCCTCCAAACTTAAGAGGACAGCAATTTTTATTCAGCCATTAAGCAAGCAATTGATGCTGTATTAACTATATCCTCAACACTACAACCTCTTGAAAGATCAAAAAATGGATGTTTCAAACCTTGATTGATTGGTCCAATTGCTTCTGCTTTGCCGAGTCGCTGTGCAATTTTATAACCTATATTGCCTGAATTTAAATCTGGAAATATCAATACATTTGCTCTACCTGCTACATTACTACCTGGAGCTTTTTTCTTTCCAACAGATTCAACAATTGCAGCATCGAATTGAAGTTCACCATCTACATTTAAATCTGGTCTTTTTTCTTTTACTATAGAAGTAGCCTGGCGAACTTTATCAACCATTTCATGTTCTGCACTACCTTTTGTCGAAAATGAAAGCATAGCAATATATGGTTCTTCACCAGTTAATTTTTTGTGATTATCTGCTGTTGAAATAGCTATATCAGCTAATTGATTGGCATCTGGATTTGGATTAACAGCACAATCAGCAAAACTATAAACTTTATCTGGATAAACCATTAAAAAGAAACTTGAAAGAATAGAAATACCTTCTTTTAATCCAACGCAAAAAATAGCAGCACGTGTAACATCAGCAGTTGTAGCTACTGAACCAGATACACTTCCGTGTGCCATTCCTTCTCGTACCATCATACCAGCAAAAAAGATATCTCTTTTTACTGTCTCTCTTGCCTGTTCGATGGTAACACCTTTGTGCTTTCTTAAATTGTAAAAAATATTGGCAAAATCGCTTAACTTATCAGATTTTTCAGGGTCAATAATTCTAATTCCCTGTAAATCAATTTTGAGATTTTTTGCATCACTTCTAATTTTTTCTTCGTTACCTAAAGTAATAATTGATGCAATTTTTTCTTTAGTTAAAATTTCTGCAGCACGTAATACTCGTTCGTCATGCGATTCTGGTAAGATTATTGTTTTTTTTCTTTGAGAAGCTTTTTCTCTAATTTGTTTTAGTAATTCAATTTCTGCCATAAAATTATCCCATTTGTAAATTTTTTAATATACAAATATAGATTTAAATAAAATTATATTAATATCCTTAAAGGATTTTTAGTGTAATTAATTTATAATAATTTTATTAAGTAATGATTATATTTGTGAAAATTTATACATAATTCATTTATGCTAAGCTCTATATCACAACAATTACAATTAAAAAAATATTTTCTAATTATAATCTCTCTAATACTTGTTTTGTTATTTTTTATTGTATTTATTGATATAATGACAATTATGATAACATCACTGCTTATTGCAATGATATTCAATCCTTTAGTTGACTTTATTGAAAGAAGAGTATTCGATAGATTGCTGGCAGTTTTAATTGTGTATTTCTCTATTGGTTTATTATTATTGCTTTTTGCAATTCATATTCTTCCTAAAATATTTACTCAATTAAATTCTTTAGCACAAATAATTACTGCTGAGAATTTATCAGCTGCTTTTAATAATGTTAATGTAACATTGAAAAGAATATTTCCTTTCCTTGATACAGGAAAAATTATTAATCGCATTTCAAATGAATTTCAAAATCTTTTGTTTGGGTGGGTTAATAATTTAAGCGATGTTTTATATAGTATTTTTTCTGTAATAGCAATTTTGGTTATAGTTCCATTTGTTACATTTTTTTTATTAAAAGATAATAGAAAAATAATCAAAGGCATTATTAATGTTATGCCCAATAAATATTTTGAAGTTTCATACTGGGTAATAAAAAAAATCTCAATACAACTTGGGAGATTTGTTCGTGGCTGGATATTGGATGCTTCAATTGTAGGAACATTAGTAGCAATAGGTCTGGCTTTTTTAGGTATTAATAATGCAGCATCAATTGGTTTTATTGCCGGGGTTGGTCATTTGATTCCTTATTTCGGTCCAATTATAGGCGGCATTCCAGCAATTATTATTTCAATTGTACAACTGGGTAATTTCTCAATGCTACCGGAAATTATTATTATGTTTATAATTATTTATACAATTGATAATGGTTTTATACAACCAAAAGTGTTTTCAAAAAGTACTGATCTTCATCCATTAATCATTATAATATTAATTCTTATTGGAGGTAAATTATTTGGTGTTTTTGGAATGTTATTAATGGTTCCTGCTGCAACAGTAATTAAGACCGCAGCAAAAGAGTTTTATTATGGATATAAAAATTATAAAATCATACATACATAATTAGCTTATCAATTAAAAAATCATTTTATTCCCTCAATGGAGTTATTATGGAAATACAATTTATTGGTGCAACTCAAACTGTAACTGGTTCAATGCATTTAATAAAAACTAATGGTAAAAAAATTTTATTGGACTGCGGGCTATTTCAGGGAAAAAGAAAAGAAGCTTTTGAGCTTAACAGAAATTTTGAATTTTTTAATCCAGCAGAAATTGATTTTGTGATCTTATCCCATGCCCATATCGACCATTCAGGAAATTTGCCAAATCTTATCAAAAAAGGTTTTAATGGAAAAATTATTTCAACCTTTGCCACGCGAGATCTCGCTTCGATTATGCTTCTGGATTCTGCACACATTCAAGAAAAAGATGTTGAATTTGTAAATAAAAAGAGAAAAAAGAAGGGACAAAATCCTTTTGAACCACTTTATACACAGTCTGATGCAATTAATACAATTAGCCATTTTGTTGGGATTAATTACCATCGAGAATTTGAAATTGCACCCGGAATATTTCTAACTTTTTTTGATGCTGGTCATATTCTTGGTTCATCGGTGGTGTTTCTAAAAATAAATGAAAATGGTACTATAATTAATCTTGGTTTTACAGGTGATTTAGGAAGAAAAAATATGCCTATACTTAGAGATCCAGAGAAAATGCCAGATGTTGACTTTTTAATTTGTGAAAGTACTTATGGTGGTAAATATTATAAAAGCATTGAAGATTCAGAAAAAGAATTAGCAAGTGTAATTAATAAAGCAATTAATCAAAAAGGGAAAATAATTATTCCAGCTTTCAGTGTCGGAAGAACACAAGAACTTGTATATTCATTACATAAAATTTTTGAAAATGGTATTGCTCCTGAAATACCTGTCTATGTTGATAGTCCTTTATCTGTAAATGCAACTAATATTTATCGTTTACATACAGAATGTTTTGATTTTGAAATTAGTGATTTTGTTTTAAAACATGAAGATCCATTTGGTTTTAATAAGTTGAAATATATAACTGAAACCGAAGATTCAAAAAATTTAAATGCAATTAATGATCCCTGCATAATTATATCAAGTTCTGGGATGTGTGAATCTGGCAGGATTCTTCATCATCTGGCTAATAATGTAGAAAATCCGAAAAATATAATTTTAATTGTTGGTTATATGGCAGTTAATACTCTTGGTCGAAAACTTGTAGATAGAGAAAAGACAATAAAAATATTTGGTGACGAATATAATTTAAATGCAGAAGTAATAGTTATGGATTCATATAGTGCCCATGCAGATGCAAAAGAATTAGTTGAATACTGTTCGCAATTGGATAGAAGTAGAATGCAAAATATTTTTCTTGTTCATGGTGAGTATGATCAACAATTATCTTTAAAATCTAACCTCGAAGAAATTGGTTTTATGTCAATTTCAATACCAGAACGGGGTGAGAGTGTTAAATTATAAATTGTTAATGATTTTGTTATTCATAATTTTGTCTGGTTGTCATAGAGAAGAAATTACATCATCAGATGATGGAATGCCCCCATCTGCACCTATTGGTTTATTAATTTATGCAGCATTTGATGGACAGATTGGTCTATCCTGGCAAAAAAATAATGAACCAGATATTTATGGTTATAATATTTACAGGAGTGTGAATGATTCTCTACATTTTCAATTAATTAATTTCGTTACTCAAAATTACTATATTGATCAAAACTTAGATTATGATATTATGTACTATTTTATGTACTATTATAAAATAACTTCTGTTGATAAATTTAATCGCGAAAGTAGTTTTAGTATTATGGTTTCAGCACAACCAAAAAATATTTATAAACCTTTAAGACCACAATATGTAAAAATTAATGCAAGAAATTTGGATAGTGATAAGTACATTCTTATTAATTGGAGCCCATCGCCTGATAATGATATTCATCATTATGAGATTTATAGAAGTACAGCAGATACAGTGAAAATTATACCTGAAAATTTGATAGATACTGTATCAAGAAATTTTTACATTGATAATAAACAATTAAATATACTTACAAAATATTCTTATTCTATTGTTGCTATAGATAAAGGTGGATTAAAGAGTCAACCTACTAATCCAGTATCTGATATAATATTGAATAAACCTGTATTAATTTATCCACCTGATAATTCTATTTTAGATTCAATAAATAAATTTGAGTTTATTGGTGTATCGAGACCTACAAATTATAAATTGGTAATTCAAAGTGATCCTGCTTATGGAATTGTGTACGAATATGATTTTTATACAGAAAAAGTTGATACAATTATTTCAATAAAATTATCTGATATTTATTTACAACCGTATAGAACCTATTACTGGCGAATATTTACATTTACTCAAAATAGTGAACCAAATAGTATGAGTGATATTTTTACATTTACATATAATTCTAAATATAATTTTTGATTAATGAAGTTCTATGTAGAAAATACTCAGCTTCTTTTTGCTGGTTTCTTTATTCTCACCTTATTTATTCCACGTTCTATATCTTCTCAAATAGAACGAGATAGCTCAGAATTTTCTACATCTAATTATAATTACAGAATCTGGAATAACAATGTTGACAAACAATTGAATACTTATTCATTTAACACTCAGGTTAAATACTTTTTAAAAAATCCCAGATATTTTTTGGGAATAAATGAGAATTTTAATTCAACAGTAATTTCTACAATTCAAAAAAATATAAAAGACGAACAATACCTGAGATTACTTAGTCAATATTTTATTAATGATAATATTCAGACTGGAATATTTTTTAAGAATAATTATTATTCAGATAATCGTCAGGTAGCAATAAATAAAACAACCGCACTGAATACTTTATTGTATCTTAAATATCAACCTTCGAATAATTTTGCTTTTGTTCCATATGGTGGTTTCTCATCAAATAATCAAATTGGTGAAAAAGATGATGGATTTATCTACGGTTCGGAATTATTAATAGATAATTTAATACTTCACGATTTCAATTTTTATTCGTTATTAAAATTTCAGAATGAAGATATTTCACCAAGAAAAAATCTGCTTAGATATTTCAATCTTGATGTTGAAAATAAATTTGAAGAAGGTTTTAATAATACAATATCTATTTTGATGACAGATTTGAAAAAGGATTTTTATTTTGTAGCAGACGAAATTACTACGCAGGAATTTAATATAGTCAATAATATTCAAACTCGTGATGAAACTATTTATTTACTGCAGGACAAAATTAAATTAGCACCACAAAATTCTAAATTATCCATAGAAATACTTGGAAGAACATACTGGAGAAATATTGAAAGAAATACTAAGTATGTTAGCTTAAAAAGTTTATCGAGTACATCGTTCGATTCAAAAATAAAAGAATTAAAACTTGATTTTACTTCGTCAGCAGAATATAAATTTGATGATGCAAATGTTTCTTTAAAATTTTCTTTTTCAGAAAGAGAAGAAAAACATTTGCCAAGAAAAATAGAAGGATTAAGTGAGATTACATTTAATGAAAGAGAAAGACAGGAAGCATTGAAAAATAATATTTCTCAAATAGCAAATATATCGCTTAATTCAGTTTTTAATATTACAACAAACAATAAATTAATAATCAGTTTATTTCATCGAAAATTAAAATATGATACACCATCAAAAGAAAATTATGACGACCGTGATGAGTTATTAACTATGGGTAGAATTTTATTTGAAAGAAAATTTAATCATCTCTTTAAGGCTTTTATAAATCTCGAAGGAAGTTTTAATAAAATTGTTTATATCTATTCTGCCAGAAGCTCAAATAATAATGTTCAGAGAATTATAAAATTTTCATCTGGGGGTTTAATAAATACAGATAAATTTACATCATCCAATATTGCTGAAGTATCTGCAAATTATACTGTCTTTGATTTTGAAGAACTCAATCCAAATTATAGAAGTTATTCTTTCAGACAATTTATTTTTCGTGATTCAACTTCGATAATGTTAAAGAAAAATCTTTTTCTTTTAATATATGGATATACAAAGCTTTCTGAACAGGGAGATTTTCAATGGTCAAGTTTTTCAAGTAAACCACTTCGTTATTTAAGTGAACAACATATTGAACCAAAAATAATTTTTAATTATAACAGTTTTGTTTTTGGAACTGGGATAAGATATTTTTCATTAACTACTTATAATTTCAAAAAAGGAATGGAAAAGAATAAATTATCAAACTATAAAAGTGTTGGTCCTGTAGTTGATATTAACTATGAAGTTTCAAAAGATATTTATTTCAAATTATATGGCTGGTATGAATTCGTAAATACAGAAAACTTTTCAAAACGAGAAATAGCTAATTTCAATATGAAATTGTATTATACATTGTATTAAATAATTGCTATAAAATATAACTAATAATAATTTTGTTGAAGAATAAGGAGATAGTTATTTGTCTATAAAAACCTATTATAAAGAGATTCAAAGCATTCCAGAAATTGTTCCTGAACTGGATAATTTTGTTATTGACATTGCCAAAAGATCAGGAATGAATCCAGAAAAGTTTAATAACCTTTCTCTTTCGTTTTCAGAAGCTCTTTCTAATAGCATAATACATGGTAACAAATGCGATCCACAAAAGAAAATCAAAATTACAATTGATGTAAATGAACAAAAGATGATAATTAAAATAAAAGATGAAGGGAAAGGTTTTGACTTAAAATCTGTTCCTGACCCAACTAAAGATGAAAATATATTGAAAGAAAGTGGACGCGGAATTCATATCATGAAATCATTTCTTGATGATTTGTATTATAATTTTTCAGAAGATGGAACAGAGACTGTTTTAGTATTAAATCTGAAATAATATCTGAGAATTTCTTAACTATGAAATTCTAAATTAAATTTATATTTTGTATCTAAAAATCTAATTATTCGAGAGGTAAAAATGGCAAGAAAAAAAATTGCTTTAATAGGAGGGGGTCAAATCGGTGGAGTTTTAACTCAATTAATAGCACAGAGAGAATTAGGTGATGTTGTACTTTATGATATCGTTGAGGACTTACCACAAGGTAAAGCACTTGATATTGCTGAGGCAGCAGGTATTGATTTATTTGATGTTTCTGTTAAAGGAACGAATGATTACAAAGATATTGAAGGAGCAGATTTAGTAATTATCACTGCAGGATTACCTCGCAAACCAGGTATGAGTCGTGATGACTTACTTGTTACCAATGCTAATATTATGAAAACTGTTGCAGAAAATGTTAAAACTCATGCACCCAATTCGATTGTCATTGTTATTTCTAATCCTCTGGATGCGATGGTAACTTTATTCCAGAAAATTAGTGGTTTCCCAACTTATCGTGTAATGGGTCAATCTGGAGTTCTTGATTCATCTCGCTTTGCAACTTTTATTGCCTGGGAATTAGGTGTTTCAGTTAAAAATGTTAATGCTATTGTTTTAGGTGGACATGGAGATACAATGGTTCCACTTGTTCGATATGCTAATGTTAATGGTATTCCTGTAATGGAATTGTTAGAAAGAAAATATAATGATGCTTCAAAAGCTAAAGAAGTAATGGATGCAATTGTTCAAAGAACTAAAATGGCTGGTGGCGAAATTGTAAAATTGTTGAAAACTGGCTCTGCATTTTATTCACCAGCAGCTGCAGCAATTGCAATGGCTAAATCAATTTTGAATGATGAAAATAGAGTACTTCCAACCTGTGCCTATCTAAATGGTGAATATGGTATTAATGGTTATTATGTTGGGGTACCTGCAGTATTAGGAAAAAATGGAGTTGAAAAAGTAGTTGAACTTTCTTTGAACGAAGAAGAAAAAGCAATGTTAAATAATTCGGTTAATGCTGTTAAATCTCTTGTAGCAGATATGGAAAGATTAGGTTTCTAAAAAATTTATCATTATTTGAGAATTCGAAGTTCATTGGTAACTGATAAGTAAATTGATTTTAATTCTGCAGGAGTTTATGAAGAGAGACTCCTGCAGAAATTATTTATATTAATACTTAATAACATTCTTCAAATAAAAATAAGTATTAAAAATTCTACAGTTAATGTGACCTTATCGGATTCCTTTCTAACGAATTTGTCAATTTTATCATTTTGTGCTAAACCCAACTAAAAGAAGGAGAAGCATTTTCGAGATATTGCACACGACGATTATCAGCTATGAACTGTTTTTAATGGCTTATAGCCATTTTGAGCACTGAAAATCTGCTAATTTATTTTTTTGGTTGGTAATCCTAACCAAGATAATGGTAACTCATTAAACTTATAATGGCAGTTAACACTCTGAATGTAATCAAGCACGTCCTTATATTCAGGCTTTTTAAACCAGTCACTTAAAACATAAACATATTCTACTCTCAAGTCTAAAGGTGTCACTAATTTTAAGTATTGTTTTCTCTTAAAATCACAGGTTTGTAGTTTTTCATCAACTGAGCCAGATACTTGTTGATATTTTGTAGCTATTTTTATTCTTTTAATTCACATAGAAGGTTATACAAATTCTTGCGGTCTTTTTTCTTTCCTTTTTTACATCCATACAATAGGCATGGGCATAAACCTCGAGATATTTCTCAAAAAGGATGATTAACTTTTCGGGATAAATATTTTGTTTAATTTCTGGATGTGTTTCTTTAAATAGTGATACATATTTTTTTAGCTTATCCTGCTTTTTAGCAAAATATGTGATAAACATTTTCTTCATAATCTTAATTTAACTTCTTTTAATAAAAATTTTTCAATGGATATTCTTGTTTTGATATCAGCAAAATGAGCCATCTTATGGTGATGAGCACATAGTACAGAAAGGTTCCATAATCCATCCTCACCACCCTTACACAATGGAATTATATGATGAACTTCGATATATCGTGTCCCATCGTCTCTAATAAAAGTATTGTTGCAATTTTTAAATAAACATAAATCACCCAATACTTCCTTTGCTTTTTTAGCCCAATTAACATTCCTAACATAAGTCTCAATAATGTATTCCTTTTTTTCAGGTGTTTCTTTTGAGATGTCAATTGATTTTATTTCCTGTTTCTCAACTTCAAGCAATTCAATGCCTCTTAATGTATAATGACCAGAATTATCAAGAAAACTAATTAATCCATCATTCCTCAAAAACTGCAATTGTTGCCTGACTTTTTCCAGTATATGAAAATTATTAGGTCTGAATTCTCTAAATTGATCTTTTTTGTCTGTATAGAAATCCCTTAAGGAGAAAGTTCGCGAACCAATTCTATTACAATATTCGATAATTTGTTGATATACAAATTCTTTCCAAGTCATAGCTCTTTCTCTATTATTGAACTCACTTAAAATTGAGCTCAATTAAAATTTTTGATACTAAAACAAATGAACACCTCCATAGGGTGAGTCGACAAATATCTTATCAAAGATACCCTCTGGATATTTTTTTATAAGAAGATCCATTAATGTTAAGCAATCTGCCTGATAAAGCAAAACCCCTGTCTCTTCATCTTTGAAAACACAATGTTCTTTAGGGAAATTGTAATTGAAAAACTTATTTTTATTAGTTCTAACCATTTGTAAATCTTTTCAGATAAATATTGTTTCTTTTTCTAAACTCAAAATCCTTATAATATTAAATCTGGATTGTTGTACTCAGCTTACGTCTTACGAAAAATAACAAAAGTATTATTTACGCCGTTACTTCTTTTTTAGTAAATAATTTTTGTAATTCTCTTTTTTCTCTATTTTTCCATGCACCTTTGTGATATGCATATCCTGCAATTAAAGGCATTGCCAGAGTGGCTTCTGAATAAACCATTTGCTCATAAGTTGTTTCTACTTTTCCCCATGAACTTGCTTCTTTTAGTGTAGAACTTGATAAAGCACCATCTCGAACATCTGCTACAGTAATTTGAATTGCATATTTATGCATTGGAACATTCTCTTGTAATATATCTGCAGCTACAACAATATCCTGTGTAAAATTCTTAGGGACACCACCACCAACCATAAAAATACCGGTTTCTTTACTTTGTAGTTTAATTTGTGTTAATTCATAAAAATCTTTCCCAGAATCAAAGGAAACATGTTTATCAGGATGGTTGTGTTGATGTATAACAATTCCGAATCCAGCCGAGCAATCTGAAAATGCAGGTACAAAAATCGGTACATTATTTTTATAAGCTGCATAGATTACACAGTCATCAACTTTTGGTCCGCCATTTTCATCAAGATATTTCCCAAAGTGCCATAAAAGTTCTCTTGAAGAATATGGACGTGGTTCAAGACTATCAAAAATTTTTGCAGTTGTTTCATCACAAATTCTAAGTTCATCTTCATCAATAAATGTATCATAAATTCTATCGATATGTAATTCTCTTAATTCATTATCATCAACAAAGGGACTACCAATATAATGTTTGAATCCAAGTGCTTCAAAGAAATCCTGATCTACCATAATTGCACCGGTAGAAACAATTACATCAACCATATTATTAGAAACTAAATCGTAGACAACCTTTTTTAATCCAGCACTAAAAAGACTTCCAGCTAATGTTAGAATTACTGTGCAGTCATTATCTCTGAGCATCATATCATAAATTTTGGCTGCACGATTTAAATCTCTTGCACTGAAAGCCATGTGCTCCATTGCATCAACTAATTTTACAACGTTGTGCTCTTTAATGTCTATATGTTTAATTACCTGCTGTAGATAATCTTTTTTAGTTGCCATAGTTATTCCTTTTTTATTTTTGTTTGCAAATATAATTAATTATCAATAAAACTTATGGTTATTATTAAAAGAAAAACTTAATAAATTTTAATATACCTTCATTCCAGCTTGAGGTATGATTTATGCCCTTTTTATTTTTTATTTTATAATAATTTTTTAAATACCATTTATAATTTCTTATTAAAGCATCTTTGTTTGAATATTTTGGCTGGAATCCCAAAATTTTTTCCGATTTCTCTATCGAAACATATGAATCTTTTGATATGGTTTCATAAACCCATTTATAAAGAGGAGAAATATTCAAAAGTTCAAAAAATTTTAATAAAGTTTTAGAAGGGAATTCAGGTAATGTTATAATTCTTTTTCCATAACCAGCATAATCAAGTACAGATTGAAAATCTTCTTTGATAGTAGAAAATTCTTTAGCTCCGATATTAAAAGTATCATTTACTATTTCAGAAGATAAAGTACAACAACTATAAATTGCATCACATAAATCTTCTACATCAAGTAACTGGTATTTATTGTTACCACTGCCAATTATCGGGAAATTTTTACCAGAATTTGCCCAATCATATAAAATTGCAAAAACACCAAGTCTTTCTGGACCTATAAAAGTCTTTGGTCTTAAAACTGGAATGCACATTCCCTGATTGCGATAATCAGAGCAGACTTTTTCTGCTTCTATTTTTGCCTGACCATAATATCCCACTCCAGATAATTTATCATTTTCATTTAAAGGATGATGATCGGGTATACCATAAACAGCAGTTGAAGAGATGTAAATGAATTTTTTAACTCTGTGTTTTTTGGCATTATCAAGAAGAATTTTTGTTCCTTCAATTTCAGTAGAGAAAATTTCGGTTTTGTCATACAATGGAAGAGCTGCTGCAGCGTGAATAACTATATCGACATCACTTAATATTTTATCCACTAATACTGAATTTCTAATATCTCCTTTAATAATATTAATTTTTGATTTTACATCACTATAAACAAAATCGGAAATATCAATCGAAGTGATTTTGATATTATTTTTACTCAGAAGATACCTGATTAAATTTATTCCCAGAAATCCTGAGCCGCCTGTAATTAAATAATGCATAGTAAATATTTTTTTCTCTTAATTTATAAAATGGTAATTAATATTAGCTAATTAGCATTGATAAATATTAAAGACAAAATAAATTATTAGAAAAAGATTTATTCTAAAAGTAAGAATAAAAGGATTTTACATTAAATTTTATTCTATGAAAATAATCTAATTTTATGTTTCGTGTGAAGTAAAATTAAAATTTTCTTGACAAATAAAAATGAAAAGTTTATTTTACTTAAAGGATTTCGAAAACGATATCATATATTTTATTTATAGTTTTTATAATAATTTTTAGTATTAAAAAAATCATTTATTTTAATGCAAAATTTAGTCAAAGATTACAGTTATAAAGGTAAAATTGCCGAATTAATTGCTGATGAAATTTCACAGATTATTTCGGAAAAAGAAAAAAGTTTTAAGAGAAAATATACCGCACAAAATATCTACATTCCGGTAGGCGTATCGAACCGACATATACATTTAACAAAAGAAACATTCCAAAAACTCTTTGGAGCTGATGAAAAATTTGAAGTATTACGTCCACTTTATCAACCAGGAGAGTTTGCTTCAAAGAGTACTTTAACTATCATTGGTCCAAAGCAAAAATGTATTACAAATGTTAGAATTTTAGGACCATTTAGAAAATATGATCAGGTCGAAGTTTCTTTTACAGATGCAATTACACTGGGAATTGATCCCCCCATTACTAATTCAGGTGACTTAAAGAATGCTGCACCATTAACTTTAGTAGGTCCAAATGGTTCAATATATTTAGAGAAATGTGCAATTATTGCTAATCGACATATACATATGAATAATAAAGATGCTGAAAATCTTGGAGTTAAAAATGGGGATTATTGCAGAATTCGTGTTCAGAGTGAAAAAAGTACTATTTTTGAAAATGTTTTAATTAGAACTCATGAAAACTGGTTATTGCAGGTTCATCTGGATACAGATGATGCAAATGCAGCTTATATTCGTGGAGAAGCATATGCGGAATTTTTAGGAAAAATGTAAAAATGAAATTAGGGATTGTAAAAGGAAATATTGTTTCAACAAGGAAAAATGGAAATTTGAAAGGACTAAAATTATTAATCGTGAGTCTTTTAAACGAAGAATTAAAAGATACAGATAAAAGTGTAGTATGTGTTGATACTGTTAATGCAGGCGAAGGAGATGTAGTGATTATTTGTTCTTCATCTTCTGCACGTATGACTGAATTAACAAAAAATGTTGCAACAGATTATTCGATTGTTGGAATAGTAGATCTTGTTAGTGTTAATAACGAATTTATTTATAAAAAATCTAACTAGATTATTTTGAAAATTATTTTATAATTTATAAAGGAGTAAACAATGTCAAAAGGTGTAGCACTCGGTTTTGTTGAAACCAGGGGCAATACAGGAGCCATTCAAGCTCTGGACGCTATGATTAAAGCTGCTAATGTAGAATTTGTAAAGAGAGTAGAAATAGGAAGTGCATATGTAACTATAATGGTTCGTGGAGAAGTTGGGGCGGTCCGCTCATCAGTAGAAGCAGGAGCCAGTGCAGCAGCTAAGGTTGGCGAATTATTTTGCACAAATGTAATTCCTGCTGCTCACGATGATGTTTATGAAATTATTGGATTAGAAAAATAGGAGAATAAAATGGAAACAGCATTGGGAATAATAGAAACTATTGGTTTTACTGCTGCTATACAGGCCGCAGATGCTGCTGTAAAAGCGGCAAACGTTAAACTTGGTAAATGGATAAAAGTGGGTGGGGGTAGAGTAGGAATTATAATTAGAGGGGATGTGGCTGCAGTCAAGGCTGCAGTGGAATCTGGTGTTCAAGCTGCTTCCCAAATAGGCAAAGTAGAATCAGAAATTGTAATTCCAAGACCTTCAGAAAAACTTATTCCAAAGTTCCCTTTACAACCAATTGAAAAAAGTAAAAAACAATAATGGTTTATAAATGGATCTAAACGAAGCTCAATTAAGACAAATAGTTGAATCTGTAGTTAGAAGTGTTCTTACTCAAACGGAGAGTTCATCTATTAAAAGTAAAGGTGAATTGGGTGTATTTTCAGACATGAATGATGCTATTGAAGCTGCATATAATGCATTTTTGAAATATAAAGAAAGAAGTATTCAATGCAGAAAAAAATTTATAGATGCAGTAAGACAGATGGCTTATGATCATAAAGAAGAACTTGCTAAGATGACTGTTGAAGAAACTAAAATGGGAAGAGTTGATCATAAAATTCAAAAGTTTATTAATGCGGCTAAAAATAGTCCTGGAGTGGAATTCTTGCAACCAAAAGCTTGGTCTGGTAAAAATGGTTTGGCACTTGATGAATATGCCCCTTTTGGAGTAATTGGAAATATTACACCAAGCACTCATCCAGGACCTACAATTATTAATAATATTATTATTCAACTTGCAGGCGGAAATACAATTGTATTTAATCCACATCCTTCTGCAAAAAAAGTAAGTGCAAAAGTAATTCAATTAGCCAACAAATATATGATTGAGGCTGGTGCACCAGAAAATTTAGTTACCTGTGTATCTGAACCAACTTTAGAGACAGCTAAAATTCTCTTCGGGCATAAACATGTTGAACTTTTATCTGTAACCGGAGGCCCACAGGTTGTTGAATTAGCTATGACTTATCCCAAAAAAGTAGTTGCTGCTGGACCAGGCAATCCACCCGTATTAATTGATGAAACCGCAGATTTAAACTTAGCAGCAAGAGAAATTACAATGAGTGCAAGTTATGATAATAATATTTTATGTATTGCCGAAAAAGAAATTTTTGTAGTCGAGTCTGTCTTCGAAAATTTTATGGATGAAATGGAAAAAGCTGGAAATTATAGATTAACAACACGCCAGATGGATGAACTTGCAAATAAAACTTTAGAACTTTATGGTAAACACTGGATAATAAAACGAGATTATGTTGGTAAAACTGCTAAGTTTTTGGCAAAAGCTATTAACTTAGAAATTTCTGAAAGTGTACCTTTACTGTTTGGTGAGACAGATAGAAATCACCCCTGGGTTGTTACTGAACAAATGACATGTTGTATTCCAGTAGTAAGAGTAAAAAATTTTGATGATGGTCTTAAAGCTGCTCTGGAAGCTGAACATGGATTTAAACATACTGCCAGTATATTTACTAAAGATATGAATAGAGCAACAATTTATACAAGAATGCTTGATTGCGATGTTCAGGTAATTAATGGAGGTACACTTCGAGGTGATGGTGGCGATTTGGGAGAGGCTTATTTTTCACATACAATTGCAACTCCTACTGGAGAAGGAATCTGTACTCCATTAGATTTTGTACGAAAAAGAAGAATTATGACTCACGGTGCTTTTCGATTTATTTAAAAAGAAAATTAAACGAGGTAATAAATGAACACTAAAAATGCAATCGGAATTTTAGAAACAAAAGGAATTGCTCCATTAATCATTGGAGCCGATGCAGCAGTTAAAGCTGCTAATGTTGAACTTGTAGAATGGAGACAAATTGGTAGCGGTTATGTCTCATTCGTTATTGAAGGAGATGTTGCAGCAGTTCGCTCTGCTATTGATGCCGGCATTAGTGCAGCTTCTAGAGTTGGAGAAGTAATTTCTCATCTTGTAATACCAAGACCCGTAGATGAAATAGGAAAATCTTTTAATCAATAATTATGATTATAGCAAAAGTTATAGGAACAATTGTATCAACACAAAAGGATCCTAATCTGGAAGGTAAAAAATTACTTTTGTGCAAAGAAATTGATCATTATGGTAATCCATTAAAAAATTATCATGTTGCAGTCGATGCAGTTCAAGCTGGCGAAGGAAGTACTGTTTTATTAACCTATGGCTCTTCTGCTCGAATGACAGAAGAAACCAAAAATGCACCTATTGATGCTGTGGTTATAGCTATTATTGATAATATCCAGTTAACAAATAAAATTGAAAATAAATGAAAATTGGTATTGTATTCGGTGTTGTGTGGGCTACAAGAAAAGTAAAAGAAATTGATGGATGTAGAATGTATCTGGTTCAACCAGTCTCTTCAGATGATAGAATTGTTGATGAACCACTTGTAGTAGCCGATCCCAAACGAATTGCAGCACCTGGCGATAAAGTTGTTTATGTTACAAGTACAGATGCATCTCAAGCTTTTGATAGTGGCTTTGCACCTGTTAATGCAAGTATAGTTGAATTAGTAGATGTGATTGCATAATGTTTCTTGCTAAAGTAAAGAAAAGAGTGGTATCTACAATAAAACATGAAGCTTATGACGGAAAAATTGTCTATGTTGTTCAACCTGTAATGCCAGATGGAACTGAATATGGGAATGAATGGGTTGCTGTTGATTATATTGGTGCCGGTATAAATGATATTGTTGTTTGTGGTGGAGCTCCAGGCGTAGCTAAAAGTGTTTTTAAAATTGATCTGGCTCCAATCAGAACATTAATTATTGCTGTTGTTGATAAAATAGATTATAAAGATTATTAAAATATTTTTTATAATCACGATAAAGAATTTTAAGGAGAACTTAAATGGCAAGTGAATGGGAATTAAAAAAATTAATTGTAGAAATTGGTAAAAGAATCTGGACAAGAGGATTTGTAGCAGCTAACGATGGAAATATTACAGTTAAATTAAATGATAACGAAATCCTTACTACTCCGACAGGTGTAAGTAAAGGTTTTATGACAACAGAAATGATAATAAAAATTGATAATACAGGAAAAGTTATTTCCAGTAGTTCGAACTATAAACCTTCAAGCGAAATTAAAATGCATCTCGAAGTTTATAAAGAAAGACCAGATATTAAAGCTGTAGTTCATGCACATCCACAATATGCTACAAGTTTTGCAGTAGCAGGTATCCCGCTAAATAAATGTGTTTTACCAGAAGCAGTTATAGTAATTGGTGCAGTTCCAATTGCAAAATATGGTCTTCCATCAACAATGGAAATTCCTGAATCAATTCGAGAACATATACAAACATCAGATGTTGTTCTACTTGAAAATCATGGTGCATTATCATTGGGTACGGATTTATTAAATGCATATTATAAAATGGAAACTTTAGAACATACAGCTAGTATTGTGTGGAAAGCAATTCAATTAGGTAATTTAAATGTTTTGCCAGAATATGAACGAGATCGATTATTAAGCTTAAGAGAAAAATTTAAACTCAGTGGAAGAGTAGCAAGTTGTGATGTTACACCATTTAATTTAAATCCTAAAAGTCAGTCACAGCAGGATAAAGATTTAGATGAATTGATAAAAGAAGTAACAGAAAAAGTTATAAATAAATTAAAATCACAGGGTGAGAAATAATAATGAAAATATTAATTGCCAATCCCGGCAGTACTTCTTATAAGTGTAAATTGTTTGATGATAATTTTAAAATTATTTATCAAGCATCTGTTGAAAGAATAGGGGATAAAGAAAGTATTTTTACTTATAGATTTAATGGCAATGATAAAGTTGTAGAAACGAAAGAAATTAAAAATTATTATGATGCAATTAATCTAACACTTGAAACATTAAAAAATGTTTATCCCTTCAATGATATTTCTGCAGTAGGCTTTAAAACTGTTCTTGCTAAAGGTGTTACTGGATGTGTTAGATTAGATGATAATGTTATTAATGCAATGAAAGAGTATCGATTTCTTGCTCCTTTGCATACCGACGTGTACATAACAGCAATTGAAATTTTTCAAAAGTTATTGAAGACAATTCCTTTAATTGGATTATTTGAAACTCATTTTCATAAAAATATTCCTCCCGAAGCATATCTCTATGGTATCCCTTATGAATATTATGAAAAATATGGAATTAGAAAATATGGTTTTCATGGTGCATCACATAGATATATTGGGAAAAGAGCCAATGAGTTGTTTGGCAGCAATAAAATTATTTCATGTCATTTAGGTGGAAGTTCTTCAGTATGTGCAATTAAAGATGGCTGGTCAATTGATACTTCAATGGGAATGAGTCCACAATCAGGTTTATTAAATGCAAAAAGAACAGGTGATATAGATCCATTTGCATTACTGTATTTAATGGAGAAAGAAAAATTATCGATAAATCAGGTTTCAGAAATTTTGATGTCAAAAAGTGGTTTGTATGGAATTTCAGGTTTTAGTGGCGATTTTAGAGATATTGAAAAAAGTATGAACGAAGGGAATGAAAGAGCAAGATTAGCATTCAAAACATTTGCTTATTATGTTAAAAGATATATAGGTGAATACATTGCTATTTTAAATGGAGCAGATTGCATTGTATTTACAGGTGGAGCTGGACAAAATTCTCCTGCACTACGAAAAGAAATAATTTCTAATATGGAAAATATCGGAATTTTTCTTGATGATAATGAAAATGCTAAAAATCCACAGGAAGGACTCATATCGCACTCATCTTCTAAAATTAAAATAGCAGTAATTCCAACAAACGAAGAGTTGATAGTTGCAAGCGAAATAAAAAATTATTTGAGTAACAACATAAATGAGTAATCATTCAGATATATTAAATCAATTTATAAAAGAAGCTGAAGCTGCAAGTGCAATTGTAACTAATTTATCAAACGAGAAATCAAAATTTTCAGAAGTAATTTTGAATATATTAAAAGATGAAGATGATGTTTTAATCTCTGTAGAAAATGAATTGTATGAAGATTTATTTAGTGCTTTGATTCCTAAAAAGAATTTTATTTTAAATCCCACCGATGACCAATTGAAATCTGTAAGAACTGGTATAACATCAGCTTTTTGTGGAATTGCATCAACGGGCTCTATTTGTATTTCAACTAAAAATCATTTAGCTAATTATATAAGTATGCTGTGTAGAAATCATATTGTAATAATTAAAAATACAAACATTATTCCTGGTATCGATTATCTTTTTAATAATGAATTATTTGATAAAAAAATTACAAGTAGTTGTTCAATTATAACTGGTAGCAGTGCTACTGCAGATATGGGTCCTCTTGTAAGAGGAGTTCATGGACCTGGAATTTTGCATATAATTATAATATAAAAATGAAAGATTATTTTATTCATCCCCGAGAAGTTGCTGATAAATCTTCCAAAGAAAATTTATTCAAAGCTATTGAAATGGCTTTGAATATTGAGAGCGATGCAATCAGGAGAAATACTCAATCTTTTAATAGCAAAAGATATTTAGCAATTAAAAAAATAAGTGATTACGAAGAACTTAAAACAAAAGCAAGACAGATTAAAGAATGGTCTATTGAACACTCGCAGGAATTATTGCAAACATTAAAGAATGTTATAGAATCAAGAGGTGGAAAAGTTTTTATTGCAAAAAATCCAGATGAAGCTACAGAATTTATCAAAGATATTTGTTTGAAGCATAATGCAAAATTAATTGTTAAATCAAAATCAATTACATCAGAAGAAATTGGATTAAACTCAGTTTTAGAAAAAAGTAATATTGAAGTAGCTGAGACAGATTTAGCAGAATTTATTCTTCAAGTATCAAAGGAACAACCTTCGCATATTGTTGCTCCAGCAATCCATAGATCAAGAGAACGCATTTCTGAATTATTTAAAAACCATTTTGTTACAGATAAACCATTAAACACAGGAGAAGAATTAACTCAATTTGCTCGTGATATTTTAAGAAACAAATTTTTATCTGCTGATATAGGTATTTCTGGAGCTAATCTTATTGCAGCAGAAGAAGGAGCAATTTTATTAGTAGAAAGTGAAGGGAACATCAGGCTAACTACACAACTTCCTGCTGTTCATATTGCTATTGCTGGTATTGAAAAAATAATTAAAAGTAAAAAAGATTTTGGTGTTTTTATTCAACTTCTGGCAGCAAGCGGAACGGGACAATTATTAACAAGTTACACAAATATATTAGAACCGCCAATTGATTTACCACTTAGAAATTTTAATGGAAGGAATGATGTAAAAAGAGAATTTTATTTGGTATTAATTGATAATGGTAGAACAGATTTAATGAAAGATGAAGAATTAAAAGAAGCTTTATATTGCATAAGATGCAGTGCATGTATGAATGTGTGTGCTAATTTTCAAACTGTTGGTGGACATGCTTTTGGTGGAGAAGTTTATACTGGTGGTATTGGTGCTGCATGGACTTATCTTACAACACACAACCTGGAAAAAGCCAGATTTGCTGAATTGTGCACGGGTTGTAGCAGATGCATTCCAAATTGTCCAGTGAAAATAGATATTCCAAAATTAAATTCAATAATAAAAGATAGATTATATAAAAAGAATCTCTTCTCTTTACAAAAATTTTTCTTTGCTAATTATTCATATCTTGCTAAGATTGCATCAATAGCACCTTCATTCATAAATCGTATTATCAATTTGAATTTGATAAAAAATTTAATAACCGATTTAATGAATTTAGCAAAGGAAAGAACTATCCCACAATTTTCAAAAAATACCTTCAGTGAATTATTCAAAAGAAGAATAAATGTTCATGCAATAATTGATCATCCTGAACTCAAATCAAAAAAGATAATAGTTTTTGCTGATGTTTATACTAACTATAACAATCCACAAGTTGGATTAGAGACTTGTGAATTATTAGAAAAATTAGGATTGAATCCTGTGATAAGCAAAGTAATGGATGACGGTCGAGCTTCTTATTCACAGGGTCTAATTAAACTTACAGAAAAATTTGCATCGAGAACATCGCAGTATCTAAAGAAATTAATTGATGAAGGTTATGATATTCTTTTTATAGAACCAAGTGTTTTAACAATGATAAAATATGATTATAAAAAATTTATAAAAGATGATAACTTGTTTGGTCTAATTAATTCCAGATGCTATGACATTTTTGAATATCTTAATATGTTAATTGATAGAAGAGAAATCTTGGTAGAGCAAATTCAAAATCATATTGTAATAAATAAGAAAAAAATATTTTATCATGAACACTGTCAAATGAGATCATTATACGAGAAAAGTTCGGTAATAGAATTTTTTAATAGAACTGGTATTAATATGCAGATCTCTACTCAGGAATGTTGTGGAATGGCAGGAAGTTTTGGATATAAAAAACATTTTTATGATATAAGTAAGAATTTAGGATTGCAATTAATTGACCAGCTAAAACTTCATTATAATAATTTAGATGATGTTGTTATACTTGCAAATGGAATTTCGTGCAGAGAACAATTAAGTAGTTTCAGTAAAGTGAAAGATGTATATCATCCAGTTGTATTTTTAAACAGAATACTTAAAGTGTAGACTCGATTTTTTTAGTTCATGACTAAAAAAATAACTTGACATAATTTATTTTAAATAATATATTGTAATCGATTGCGAAAACCTTTAAGATTTTGACATAGAGCTAAAGAAAAAGCTCTTTTTTAATCCATAAAAACTTAAAGGTTTTCGAAAACCATTACGGATATTAAGTATGGTTTTATTAAAAACAATCCCATGTAAGTGACGTGGCGGAGCTGTATCTAATCATTCATTTTTACACATTTCTTGAATTTAATGTATCAAAATTATAATATTGACATACCTGATAACATAATTTAAAAACTGTGAATAATAGAAAAAGGAAAGTAACATTAAAAGACATTGCTCGTGAATTATCTCTCACGCCAGCAACAGTTTCTAAAGCACTTCGTGATTTTAATGATATCTCTGAAGAGACAAAGTTACGTGTCAAAGAAAAATGTAAAGAAATGGGTTATCGCCCAAATATTTTAGCACGCTCTTTAATCACTAATAAAAGTAAAATTTTAGGAGTTTTAATTCCAGACTTAAGGATTTCATTCTTTTCAGAGGCTGTAAGAGGTATGTACGAAGAAGCAAGCAATAAAGGTTATGAATGTTTATTGATGGTGCATGATGAAGATAGCATAAAAGAAAGAAAAAAAATTGAATTTTTATCTGATATTGGTGTAGATGGACTTTTACTTAATGCAGCTGGTGGAGATGAAAATTATCAATTATATAAAAATTTAGATGAAGAAGGAATTAAAATTGTTTGCTGGGATCGAAAAATTGATGAACTGCCCTTCATTTCAGTTAAAATTGATGATGTTGATGCTGCTTACGAATTAACTTCCGAAATGATTAAAGAGGGTAGAAGAAATATTCTGTTCCTTGGACCAAATACTCTTATACCTGTCTGTAGAGATAGATTTATTGGTTATCAAAAAGCATTAAAAGATTTTGGCATTGAATTTAATCCTGACCTTGTATTGCAAACCTTCAGAAGTATTGAAGATAGTTATAAAAAAATGACTGACTTGCTTGAATCTGGAATTAAAATAGATGCAGTAATTAGTATTGGTGGTCTTATAACTTATGGTGCAGGAAAAGCTATACTTGATAAAAACTTATCCATACCAGATGATATTTTACTTGGTGAATTTGGTGATAATACAATTGTAGCAAGATTAGGTGTTCCATATTATACTGTTGATCAGAATCCTTACTTAATTGGTAAGACAGCCACTGATATGTTAATTGATATTTTAGAAAATAAAAAAAGTTACGAAGATTTTTCTGATGTGTTTGTTCAATATAAAATAGTTAAAAGATAATTCCTTTACTGATTTTCTTTTCTCATACTTCTTATAATATTCCCACTCTCGATAAATTAAGAATTTTTAATATATATAAATTCTTCATATCTACTAAAGTTTGATAAAAATTGACTGTCGAAATATTAAACTAATAAATTCAGTCATAAATTTTTTAGCTTTATCAATGTCTATCCTCTCCAGATTAATTAATTTCACCTATAGTTATGATTTTATTGTCTAACTTTAATTTTATTCAATAAATAAGTGGTCAATTTATGGAAGAAAAAAAATTTATTGCTTTTGATTTAGGTGCAGAAAGTGGTCGATGTATGGTGGGGGTATTAGCCAACGAAAAGTTATCCCTGCATGAAATACATCGATTTGAAACACCTAATATTAAATTAAATAATGGATTTCACTGGGATATTCTTGCAATCTATAAAGAAATTTTAGAAGGATTAAAAAAAGCAAAAAAATATTTTAGTAATGATTTTGTAAGTATTGGAATTGATACATGGGGAGTAGATTATGTTCTTCTTGATCCAGATGATAGAATACTTGGTTATCCATATCATTATCGAGACGTTCGAACAGATAATATGATGGAAGAAGCATTTAAGATTGTTACAAAAGAAGAAATATATCAGAATGCCGGGATACAGTTTTTACAAATTAATACTTTATATCAATTGCTTTCAGAGAAAAAGAGAAAATTAAATTTGCTAAATGTTGCCGATAAAATTTTATTCGTACCAGATTTTCTAAATTTTTTATTGTCAGGTAAAAAATTATCAGAATATTCTATTGCATCTACTTCAAGTCTTGTTGATCCTTTCCAGAGAAATTGGTCATGGAAACTAATCGATGCTTTTGGATTACCAAAAAAAATATTTCCTGAAATTGTAGAACCTGGTACTGTATTAGGAAATATTTTACCTTCGGTTGCACAGGCTACAGATTTAAGTAAAGATATTTCAATTATTGCTACAACATGTCACGATACTGCTTCGGCTGTAGTATCTGTACCTGCATTAGACAACGACTGGGCTTATTTAAGTTCTGGCACATGGTCATTAATGGGTATTGAAGTTCATAATCCAATCACAACTCAAGAAGCATTGATTAATAATTTTACAAATGAAGGTGGTTTTGAAAATACTATTCGGTTTCTTAAAAATATAATTGGATTATGGCCTATTCAAGAATGTAGAAGATACTGGACTGAAAAATTAAATAGCAACTTCAATTATTCCGAATTAATTTCAATGGCAAGAGAAAATGGTCCAGCAAATTCCTGGGTTGATTTAAACGATCCACGATTTCTAAAAGCAGGGGAAATGCCAGAAAAAGTTATAGCTTACTTAAATGAAACTGAGCAAGAAATTAAAACAGATTTTGGATTTATAATTAGAGTTATTATAGAAAGCTTAGCTTTTTCTTATAGAGATACTTTTAGAAAAATTGAATCTATAACAGGTAAAAAATTGAAAAGACTCCATATTGTTGGTGGTGGTATTCAAAATGAACTTCTAACTCAATTAACAGCTGATGCTTTGAATTGTGAAGTAGTTGCAGGTCCAGTTGAAGGAGCAGTAATAGGAAATATTGGTGTACAGGCTATTTCAAAAGGCATAATAAAAAATCTTAGTGAGTGGAGAAAGTTAGTAGCAAATTCATTTGAGCTGAAAGTTTATAAACCACAACATACAGACTACTTTGATGAAAATGAACACAAATACAATAATATTTTGAAACACAAAAACTAATTATTTTAAAATCTTGAACAGCGTTATTAAAATACCAAATAATCTTTCACTGATAGAATTTCTTCTGATTGCCAATCATTATGAACATATTTAGAGAAATTTGTTTACTGTTAGATTGTAAAGAATTAATGTCAAACATTAATCAATTTTTTATTCCCAATTAGCAAGTAAAATTATGTTATCACATAAGTGTTATTCCTTAAATTTCTTTACTCCTATTTCCATTCCCTGAGGTTTTAATTATCTAAAGATTTTTTTTCTCTTTAATGTATTATCAATTTAGAAGTTTTGATTAATCAAATTACATTAATATCTAAAAGGGGGGAAAGCCTATGAAAATAACTAAAATGATTTTGGTCTACATGATTTTGTTTCTTATATCAATGAATTTTAGTGTTTATGGACAGCAATCTGGCAAAGTAAGAGGCAAAGTTTTTGACAAAGGTACTCGGGAAGTATTACCCGGAGCTAATATATTGCTTGAAGGAACTAGTTTCGGTGCAGCAACATCGCAGGATGGTGAGTTTTATATTCCAAGTGTTCCGCCGGGCAATTATAATATGATTGTAAAATATATTGGTTACAAAGATAAAATTATTCCTATAACAGTTAGACCAAGAATGACTGTTGAAGTTGATGTAGAGCTTGAATATGTAGCATTGGAAACTGGAGAAATAATTATAACTGCACAGGCAGAAGGACAAATGGAAGCCATTAACCAGCAATTATCTTCAAATACAATAAAGAATATTGTATCGTCAGATAGAATAAAAGATATTCCAGATGTTAATGCTGCAGAATCTGTAGCCAGACTTCCTGGAATCTCTCTGATTAGAAGTGGTGGTGAAGGACAAAAAGTAACAATACGTGGCCTTTCTCCTAAATATAATGTAATGATGGTTAATGGTGTTCGAATGCAATCAACAGACCGTGACGATCGAAGTGTTGACTTAAACATGATTGCACCTAATATACTCTCTGGTATTGAAGTAACAAAAGTATTAACTGCAGATATGGATGCAGATGCTGTTGGTGGAGTTGTAAATCTCAGAATTAGTAAAGCCAGAGAAGGACTGCATAGTAATTTTTCTATCCAGGATAGTTATGCATCATTGGCTAATACTCAACCTTTTGGAAATTATAGAATTACAGGTCTTGTTAGTAATCGTTATTTTGATGGAAAGTTAGGAGTTCAAATTTCTGGTTATCTGGATAAATTCAATAGAAATTCTGATGAGTTAACTGCTTCTTATTTTACAAACGAAGAAGATGTAAGAATAAATGGGATGCTTCCTACATATCTGGCAAGTGTTACAATAAATGATCTCGTAAGAGATAGAAGAAGAGCAGGTGGTAGTCTTGTGTTTGACTATCAATTTTCCAGTGGTTCATTAATTCTTAATAATTTTATTGGAAGTCTAAATGAACATCAAATTGAACAGCAAAATTATTATTCTACTGATTATGACTGGAGAGGATTTGCAGCAGAAAGAGAATTTACAAATACAGTGATTAGTAACGCATTACAGGGTGAATTTGAAATCTTACATAATGTTAAAATGGATTTTTCAATTTCAAATTCAATTACCAAACAACGTAATCCTGGTGACTTAAGAATGGACGTAAGAACAAGATCAGGTGGTGTACAGGGATGGACTAGTCCAGTTACCAATCAAAGAAATATGACACCAAGTACATTCTTAAATTCAGTTACAGTATTAGAAAAAGATAAAATTGTAACTGGTACATCTACACTTATGAGAGATGTAGATGAATCAGCACAATCAGCATTAATGAATTTTAATGTACCTTTTAACTTTACGAAATATCTTTCAGGAAATTTAAAATTTGGTGGTAAGTATGAACGTAATACAAGAGCTAATGATGAAACCATGTGGTATATAGATACTGATAGAGGTGGACTTGCAGGGGATTTTAACACGCTTTTAAGAGATTCAATATGGAAGGATCTTGGAATTACTAAGCAAGATAATGGATTAAGAGCTGCTTTATTTGCTGATCCCGATTATGATATTGGTAGTTTTCTCTCAGGTAAAGAAGGAGTGGGGGCTAATGTATTCTATAATAAAATATCTATCTGGAAAATGCATCATATGGAAGAGTTAGCAAAACAATATGGATATTATCTTCCTTCTCCACTCGAATCAACTCAATATGACTATAATTATGTAAGAAATTTTGGTGCTTTTTATATTATGGCTGAATTTAATTTAGGTAGGTATGTAACATTTTTGCCAGGAATTAGATTTGAAAAATTTGGATTCGATTACGAAGCTGATTCTACTTATGTTTTTGGAAGATTAACAACTCCAGGTGAATATTATTATGATCATAAAAAAGTTCGCTGGGATTCAACAAAAGGTGAAAATTGGTTCCCTCAGATTCAATTGCGTATTAAACCAACAAATTGGTTAGACATTCGTTTAGCAAGTACAAAGAGTATAATTTATCCAGACTATCGTGCTGTTTCACCATATCTTTATGTTGATACTTATAGTGCTCCTACATTAAGTCTGGGCAATCCTTACTTAAAACCTGCTCTAACTCAAAATTATGATGTTTATGCTTCAATTTATGAAAACCATATTGGGCTATTTACAGCTGGATTCTTTTATAAAGAAATAGACAATTTAATTGTACCTATAAGATATTATACTAAAGATGCATCTAAAATTAATTATCGATACAAATTAACTCAGGCAATGTATACAACAATAAATACTTGGACTAATCTAAAGGAAACCTCTTATGTTAGAGGAATTGAGTTAGATTGGCAAACTAACTTTTGGTACTTACCATCTTTCCTTCATGGTATTGTACTTAATATTAATTATACTCACATAAATTCTATTACACGTTATCCATATTTCAAAAGTGTGGCAATTGGAACAGGTCCTTTTAAAAAGTATAATTATATAGATACAACCAGAACTGGTAGATTAGTAAATCAACCAAATGATATTTTGAATTTAACAATAGGTTTTGATATAGGTGGTTTCTCTGCACGTTTATCTTTCTTATATCAGGATAATGTTTTAAGAAGTGCAGACCCGGTTTATCAAGAACTCGATTCATATACTGCTGCATATAAAAGGTGGGACTTTACAGCTTATCAAAAACTTCCATGGCTTAAAGGCCTTCAATTATTCCTTAATATAAATAATATTACAAACACACCGGATCGTCGTTATAGTAGTGTACTTAAAAAATTATCTGGTGTTGAGTACTATGGCACTACCGCAGATCTTGGTATACGCTATTCATTTTAATTAATTCAATTCACTAAATGAGATTCATACCTTTATTCAGTATAAAACAAATCACAAATAACTAATCCTAACAAAACAAATGAGGAGGGAACAATGAAACATGCAATACTCTTAGCAGCATTTTTTATGGTGTTAGCACCCATTATTTGGGCTCAAGAGATGGTACTTGACCCAAATCAATATGTTAATGCACAAATAGCTGCAGATACCTTACCGGATGGTTCACAAGCACATAAAGTTTACAAAGTAGAAAGTGGTAAATTTTATGCTTTTGATGGTTCTCTTGAAGTTGATTTCGATTTAGTAATCGAAGGACCTTACAATGGCTGGATTCTTAATGATCCCAATCCACCTGTATTTTTACAAACCCCTTCAAGTTCAGGTGCTGCAAGAGATATGTTCAATCTTAGGGCTGGAGGAAGTATAACTCTTAAAAATATTCTTCTAAGTGGACTTCATGGAAATGATGTTAATATTTCATCGTTTGTACGTAATTATGGTGGTTATAAAATAGTCTGGGATAATTGTGCTTTTACTGATTATGTAGACCATTGCAGTAGAACAACTGCTCCAACCGAAGAAATCACAATTACAAACTGTGTGTTTATCAATGGTGTTAGAAGAAGTAGCTCTCCTTTTGGTGGAATGCCAATACGAATAGATGCTGCATGCAAAAAATTTACTTTTGAGAATAACACTTCTGTTAATCAAGCCAGAGAATTTGGTAATGGTGGAAATTTCTTTACATCAAAAATGTATGTACTACACAATACTTATGTAAATATGCAAATTAATGCTCATGAACTACACTGGTATGAAGCTATACAGGCAAATAATATATTCTATAACTGGAGCTGGCGAGGTCGTATGCCAAACACGAATGGCTATGAGAGTTATTTTACTACATGGGAATATTTTTCACAAGTAAAGGAAAAACTCGATTCAATTTCTTTGTATCATGGTTTTAATGCAATGTATTTAGACCCAAGATTCCTGGAATTTTATAAAACAAGATTTGCCGATACATTAAAACAATGTTTATTGTGGAATCTGGATGTCGACTCAACAATATTAGCAGATAATAATTTTAGAATTGGTAAAAACTATTGGCAAATCGATCCTAAATTTATTCAACCACCAAATAACTTGGATAGTATGTTAGCATGGCTCGAATATCATTGGTTTAAAGGTCCAGTTTACCGTGATTGGCGTATAGATCCACCCGTAATTTATGATGCAAATGGACAACCAATTTTACGCTGGCCTCCAAAATTTAATTTGAAATATACTAATGATACTTTATTAACAGGCGGTACAGATGGATTGCCACTTGGTGATTTAAACTGGTTCCCGGATAAAAAAGCTATTTACCTTGCCAATAGAGAACAAATCATTGCAGCATTACGAGATTCAATGACTAATGCTAAGTATGTTTATATCCCGGGTGATAGTGCATCAGCATTGATTACCTGGAAAAACTATACCTCTGTTGAAGCTTATAATTCTGGAGTTCCAACTCAATATTACTTGAGTAATAATTATCCTAACCCATTTAACCCAACTACAAAATTTGAATTTGGTTTACCTGAACAGTCAACGGTTACAATTACTATTTATAATATATTGGGACAAAAAATTTTAGAAACAACCGAAAAGAATCTGGCTGCAGGAGTTTATTCATTTGATTTTGATGCTTCTAACTTAAGCAGCGGAATTTATATTTATAACATTAAAGCAGCTGGTGTAAACGGGAAAAATTATGTTGCTTCTAAAAAGATGATTTTAATGAAATAATTATCATTATGTGAGTGGTCAACCAGAATTAAGTTCTTGGTTGGCCACTTTTTTTATTCCAGAATTTTTATTAAGTAAATTTATTTATCATGATAAAACTTAGAATTCATTTACTAATTTTATTTTTTATTCTTATAAGCATTAACACTAATGCTCAAAGATTTATTCCTATCTGGAATAACAATATGCCTAATAGTAAAGGTATTACAATCAAAGATAGTATTGCAAATGAACGTATTTACAAAGTTGGAACACCGGGTATTTATGAATTTAAGGTACCAGCTTCTGTTAATAAACAGGCTGCAGTTCTTATTATACCAGGAGGTGGATATGTTAGATTAGCTTATGAAGTTGGTGGATTTCAACTGGCTAAATGGCTTAATACATTAGGGATAAATGCTTTTGTATTAATTCATAGACTACCACAATCACCTGATGTAATAGAAAGTTTTAAAGCACCATTACAGGATGCGCAAAGAGCAATTAGATTTATTCGTGCTCATGCAAATGAATATAATATTGATACTAATAAAATAGGTGTAATGGGAGGTTCTGCGGGTGGACATTTAGCTGCCTGTATTTCTACTATTAAGGACGATTGGTCAAAAGGGAATGACTCTCTTGATGCATATTCTTTTAGACCGAACTTTACAATTTTAATTTCTCCTGTAATTACTATGGAATTACCATATGCACATAAAGGGAGTAGAGATAATTTACTGGGTGACAATCCATCCGAATCATTAGTAAAAAAATTTTCATGCGAACAACAAGTTGATTCAACAACACCACCTGCTTTTCTTGTTCATGCTATGGATGATTCTGGAGTCAATTGCTTAAATAGTATTTTTTATTTCACTGCTTTAAAGAAAAATGGAAAAGAAAATAAATCTTCTCTTCATATATATTCCGGGGGTAAACATAATATTGGCTTAAGAGATAATCCTCCTTCTACAAATACATGGAGTACATTAGCAGAATTGTGGCTTAAAGAAATTTCAATCATACCCTGAATGTTTATCCACTAAAATTTACATCGTCTTCCAATTAATTAGCATATTTTTTATTAAAATTTTTTGAGGGATAAGTTATGAAACGAGCAATGATATTATTTATAGCTATCATTATTTTATTTGGAAATAAAAGCTGGTCTCAAATTCAACAAATTGAAAGATTAAATAGAGGGTTAGTTGCAGTTCCTGCAAAACAGAAAGGAATATTTTTAAGCTGGCGCTTGCTTGTATCTGATCAATCTAATGTGAAGTTTAATGTTTATCGTAATAATGCAAAAATAAATGATGAACCAATTCTAAATTCAACTAATTATATTGATACTGCAGGAACATTAAATGATAAATATTTTGTTGTCCCAATTGTAAATGGTGTTGAACTACAGGCTTCTGAAGAAGTTACTCCCTGGGCACAAATTTATAAAACTATTCCATTACAAAGACCTGCAGGAGGACAAACTCCCGATGGAGTTAGTTATACTTATAGTCCAAATGATGCAAGTGCAGCTGATTTAGATGGTGATGGTGAATATGAAATTGTTCTCAAATGGGATCCTTCGAACTCGAAAGATAATTCACAAAGTGGTTATACTGGTAATGTATATCTTGATGGTCTTGAGCTTGATGGTACATTGCTTTGGCGAATTGATTTAGGTAAGAATATTAGAGCTGGTGCTCACTATACACAATTTATGGTTTATGATCTGGATGGAGATGGACGTGCTGAAGTTATTTGTAAAACAGCAGATGGAACTGTTGATGGTAAAGGTAACGTGATTGGCAATGCTAATGCAGATTATAGAAACTCAAGTGGATATATTCTTTCAGGTCCAGAATATTTGACAGTTTTTGATGGATTAACAGGAGAAGCTTTATTTACAACAGATTACTTACCACCACGTGGTAATGTTAGTGCATGGGGCGATTCTTATGGTAATAGGGTAGATCGTTTTTTAGCATGTGTTGCTTACCTTGATGGTGAACATCCAAGTGTTGTTATGTGTCGTGGCTATTACACAAGAACTGTTCTTGTTGCCTGGGATTGGAAAGATAATCAATTAAAATTAAGATGGATATTTGATACAGACAAAGGATATTCTGATTATACTGGTCAGGGAAATCATAATTTAAGTGTAGCTGATCTTGATGGCGATGGTAAAGATGAAATTGTTTATGGTGCAATGGCAGTAGATGATGATGGCAAGGGTCTATGGAACTCTAAGTTAGGTCATGGTGATGCGTTACATGTATCCGATATTGATCCTGATCGTCCTGGATTGGAAGTCTGGGGCATACATGAAAAAGCTGCAGTAGGTTCAGCCTTATTGGACGGAAAAACTGGTGAGGTTATCTGGGGAACTGGACCCGGAGATGTTGGACGTGGTGTTGCAGCTAATCTTGTTGATGATTATGAAGGTATGGAATGCTGGGGTGGAACTGATGGTTTACGAAGTGCTAAAAATGTAAGAGTTGGTCCTAATCCTCCTTCTTCAAATTTTGTAATCTGGTGGGATGGCGATCCCGAAAGAGAATTATTAGATAATATTTATATTCAAAAATATAATGGTAGTACTAATCCAATTTTATTATCAGCACAAGGGTGTGCATCTAATAATGGAACTAAAGCAACTCCTACTTTACAGGCTGATTTATTTGGAGACTGGAGAGAAGAAGTAATCTGGCGAACAAGTGATAATTCTTCACTCAGAATTTATACAACAAATATTGAAACTCCATATCGTTTAATCACTCTTATGCAGGATAGACAATATCGTCTTGCTATTGCATGGCAGAATGTTGGATATAATCAACCACCTCATCCAAGATTTTTTATTGGTAAAAATACATTTATTCCTGATAGTCTCAAACCACCAGCAACTCCAAAGAACCTTAGAGGAACTTTTTCAGGAGATACTGTGATTATTCAATGGGATGCAAATACTGAAACAGATTTAGCTGGTTATATTCTTTATCGTGGAACTTCTCAAAATAATTTTACTGATTCTATTAATGTTGGAAATAATACTTCTTATATCGACACAAATGTTTCACTTGATGTAACTTACTATTATGCTGTAGTTGCTTATGACATTGATGGTAACAAATCTGATTTATCGAATATAATTGAAATAACTCCAACAGTTAGACCTGAGCCACCTGCTAATATTTCTTATCGATATGATTCGAATTCGATATTTTTAATCTGGGATATCAAGAATAACGAGAATATTATAAAGACCAATATATATCGTTCTGAAAAGGAAGATATGTCTTCAGCTCAAATTTTTTCTGTGGATAAAACTCTCAATACATTTATAGATAAGAATCTAACTACTGGAAAAACTTATTATTATACACTTACTGTTACAGACACTAGACAGGTAGAATCTCTACATTCAAAAGTTTTGAGTATTACACCAAACAATTCTTTCACATTTCAGGCTGAAGATGCTAACATAATCGGGACAGTTTTTCTTGATAATAATCATATAGGTTTTAATGGTACTGGATTTACAAATTTTGATGCTAACAATAGTGCAGTTGAATTTACTTATATGCCAGGTTTTGGTGGTGGGCAAAAAATGCTTTACTACAGATATGCTCTTGGTAATGTTGATAGAACTGGTAGTTTAATTGTTAATGGAGAGTCTAAGAGTTTAACCATGAAAGGAACTGGTGCATGGACTAATTATGTAATTGACAGTGTTGTTGTAAGTCTTAATGAAGGATTTAATAACACTATTCGTTTTTCTGCAACTGGTTCAGATTTTGGTAATCTTGATGAAATTACTATTTCATCTAAATCAGTAACAGCTATTGAGACTTTAATAAATTTACCTACTGAATATCAACTTTATCAAAATTATCCGAACCCATTTAATCCTTCTACAATTATTCAATATGAATTACCTGAAGCATCGAGTGTAACATTGACGATTTATAATTCTCTTGGTCAGGAAATAATTAAATTAGTTAATAACGAATTTCAATCAGCAGGTTTCTATTCAGTAAAGTGGAATGCTAAGGATATGAATGGGAAATCAGTTGCTTCTGGAATCTATTTTTATAGTTTGAAAGCTGGTAATAATATTTTGATTAAGAAAATGATATTACTCAGATAAAAAATTTTGAACAGTTGCTTATTAAATTAAATATCAAACTTTGCTGAATGTGATGCAGAATTAAATTTTATAGATAATTTTTGTAATTGTTGTATTCCTTATAAATTGTTAGGAAATTCCTGGTAATTATTTATAAAGGTATATCAAAATGAAGAAAGCCTTAATCTACAGTTCCATTATTTTGTTAGTATTATTTACAGTAACAAGTAATGCTGGTTTAATGAAGAATCATGGAGAATTAACAGTTTCATTAAATCCAAAAAATTCGTTTGTTTCTTTTCGAATTCATAATTCATATGGTTATGATGTTTTAATTGAATCAGTTGATACGATTGGAAGTATTGGATATGTATTAAATGAAAAAATTAATTGGTTGAAAGGAATTCCAGAAGTAACACAAATTTCAGAAAGCAAATCATTATATAAATGGAAAGGTAACGAATTAATAATTGTTCTCGAAACAGAAAAAGTAAATAACGATTTAGTTTTTAATCTTAGGTTGGAAAATAGTAGCTTAAATCCATCTGGTTGGGTGATAAATACAAAAGTAAATTCTGATGAATATTTTTCTGGTATATTCGAACGAGTAGTTGATGGAGATCAGAGTAAATCATGGGAAAAAGGAATTAAAGAAGGACTTAATTTAAGGGGACAGAGAATTGAAGTTAAATTAAAACCAACTGTTTCGGCTTATGCTCCTTTTTATATTTCTTCTGGGAATTATGCATTTTTCATTCATGGCACATGGCCTGGTGTTGTAGATTTCTGTAAAAATCGAGAAGATATGGTTCAAATATTCTTTGAAGGTCCTGAACTTTCGTTTACTTTAATGATGGATAAAAATCCAGCTGAATTAGTAAAAAGACATGCACTACTTACCGGACCATCTTTTGTTCCACCAAAATGGGCTTTTGGACCATGGCGATGGAGAGATGAACATTTCAATAATGAAAAATACTATGATGGTAGTAAAGTTAATGCTCCATATAATTCACAGATAGTCGAAGAAATTCTTTTAATGCAGGCATATGATATTCCCTGTACAGCATACTGGATTGATAGACCTTGGGGACCAGGAATTGATGGATATGATGATTTTGAATTTGATTATAAAAGATTGCCTAACTTTGAAAAGATGATAAAATGGCTCGAATCAAAAAATATCAAAACAATGTTATGGATTGGACCACATGTAATGGGCAAAATGGCAGATACTGCCGAAGCAAGAGGATATGATTTAAAAAGTAGAACCAGAAAAAATTTACGTCAGATTAAAATTGATTTTACTAATCCCGATGCATGTAAATGGTGGGGAGAACTTGGACCTGCCAAGTTAGCAAAACTGGGTATAAAAGGTTTTAAACTTGATCGTGCTGATGGTGAAAAACTTTTGGATTCACTTAATCTCAAAACTTTTATTGGTACAACTTACCGTGAAAATTATAATGACTATCCACGTCAATATGTTAAAGCAACTTATGATGCAATAAAACCTGTACTTGGTAATGATTTTATTTTATTTCCAAGAGCTCAATATACAGGTTGTGCTAAATATGGAGGTATGTGGGCTGGCGATACTGGAAATCCACCAGAAGGACTTCGTTCTGTAATTATTGGAGCTCAAAGATGTGCAATTATGGGTTATCCAATCTGGGGTTCAGATACAGGAGGATATCCAAGAAAAATTAATCGTGAAGTTACTAAAAGATGGTTAGGATTTTCTTGTTTCTCTCCAATTATGGAAGTTGGTCCAACCAACAATAGAGTTTTCTGGGATATGGATTATGAACCATCATTCGATCATGAATTACTTGCCGTCTGGAGATTTTATGCAAAATTAAGAATGTATCTAATCGATTATATTTATCACTTTGCAGAAGTTGCAAGTAAAACTGGTATGCCGATTATTAGACCATTGTTTCTCGAATATCCTGAACGAAAAGAATGCTGGGATGATTGGACAACTTATAAATTTGGTGATGATCTTTTAGTCTCAATTATTTGGGAAGAAGGAAAAACTAAGAAATCTTTATACCTCCCAGCAGGCGAAGTATGGATTGATATCTGGGATAATAAAGAATATAAAGGTGGACAATATATTGAAGTAGATGCTCCAGATTATAAAACTCCAGTTTTTCTACGTAAAGGTTCCAGTTTGATATTACCTGATTTAAATAAATTATATCAAGAGTCAGTCGAAAAAACTTCAATCAAATACAATATTAACGAATTAGAAGCAAAAGAAAATTGGTAAAATATTTCCTTCTCTTTGAATTATAATCATACCATTGATTCTTACTCACTTAAGCTGAATGTTTATTTATGTTGAATAAATATTTATCAAATAAAAATCAAAATATCATTTTTAGGAGTTGATTTAATTGTTAATACTCATTAAAAACAATATTATGAAAAAAATAATTACATTTTTGTTTATTGGTTTTATAACGCTCAATAATATATATTCACAAATTTTTGTTGCTCCAGATGGTAACGATTCAAATCCCGGGACAATAGATAAACCACTCGGAACACTTCAGAAAGCTCAAGAACTTGCAAAACCTGGTGATACTGTTTATATAAGAGGTGGCATTTATAAAATTCGACCGAATCAAATTTCGAGAGTGGTTTCAAATTTATTTGCCTGTGTAACTTATTTAGATAAAAATGGTATTGAAGGAAAAACAATAAAATACTGGGCTTATCCTGGCGAAACCCCAGTATTTGATTTTTCTGATTTTAAACCACCAAATCAAAGAGTTGTTGGAATTTATGTTATTGGGAATTACATTCATTTGAAAGGCTTGGAAATGACTGGCATTCAGGTTACAATTACTTCACATACAGAATCATATTGTATTTACAGTAGAGGCAGTCATAACATTTTTGAGCAAATTAGTATGCATGATAATATTGGAACTGGATTAAGACATTATAAAGGTGGTTACAATTTATTTTTGAATTGCGATGCATATAGAAACTGGGATAATGTTTCTGAAGATAAACTTGGTTCAAACACTGATGGTTTTGGATGCCATCCCGATGCTGGAGGTAAAGGAAATATTTTTAAAGGTTGTCGTGCATGGTTTAATAGTGATGATGGTTTTGATATAATAAGAGCTAAAGAATCTGTCGTTTTTGATAGTTGCTGGTCGTTTTACAATGGTTATTCTACATCATTTCAAAGCCTGGGAGATGGTAATGGTTTTAAAGCTGGAGGATTCGCACACGATACTGCAGATAAAATTCCTTCTCCAGTTCCAAAACATACAATTAAATTTTGTATAGCTGTGGGAAATAAAGCAAATGGATTTTATTCTAATCATCACCTGGAAGGTAATGAATGGTATAATAACACAGCTTACCAGAACGATATTAATTTTAATATGGTGAATCGAGAAAGTGCTCAAATAGATAATATCTGGTTTAATGGATATAATCATGTTTTAAAGAATAATCTAAGTTACAAACCAAGAAATACAGATACTGCTTATATTGATAATAAAAAAAATACACTTTCACATAATTCATTTGATCTTGGATTAAAAATTACAGATGATGATTTTGTTAGTCTTGATGTTTCTCAATTAACATCACCACGAAAACAAGATGGCAGTTTACCTGATATTGATTTTATGCGTCCAGTTAAAGGTAGTAGTTTAATTGATGCAGGAGTAGATTTAGGTTTTGAATTTTATGGTATAGCACCAGATCTTGGAGCTTTAGAATCGAAAGAGGTAACAGATATAAAAAATTATGAAAATAAAATTCCAGATGAGTTTGAATTATATCAGAATTATCCAAATCCTTTTAATGATGCTACAAACATAATTTTTAATATTCCTTATTCAACACATGTAAAGATTTTAATTTATAATTCATTGGGACAGGCAGTATATACGCTCTTGGATGAATTTAAAGATAAAGGTAGTTATACAGTTCACTTTAATGGAAATCATTTGCCAAGTGGTGTTTATTTTTGTAAAGTTGCTGCAGGCAGAAGTTCTAAAGTAAAACAGATGGTTTTATTGAAATGAAAATACAACAACTAAGATTTATTTTTATTTTCTAATTTTAAATCTACAGATGATTGAATTATTAAATGAAACATAGCATATAATTAATGTAATGAGTAAACAAAAGATTTCTAATTTAATTTTGAGAAAATTAATTCACTTTCAATTAACTCTAAGTTACAGAAATTTAATTTTTCTTCTGCTTTTATTTGGTAGTATATCCTGCAAAGAAGATTATGGAAGAAAAATTCAATTCTTGGAAACAGGTTCTTTAAAACCAATGCCAGACGTATGGATTGATAATGTTACTGGTCATAGAGTTATTCGTCTTATTCCAGGTAATGGAGATAATAGAAGTTTTTATTTTCATAATAATCCTTTTGTCCCTTCTGATGGGAAAAACAACGATAAAATGATTTTTTATAGAAAAGTAAATAATAACTATCAATTATTTTCAATAGACCTTAAAACAAGAGAGATTGAACAACTTACGTTTAAGAATAATGTAAGAGGAGAAATAGTTGGTAAAAAAATTAGAAGAGTTTTTTATCAATGTGGTGATAGTGTTTTTTCTACAGGGATTGAAGATCACATTACAAAGTTAATTTATGTTTTCCCGAAAGGCATAGTTGGAACTATATCTACATTAAATGCTGATGAAACTCTATTAGCTGGTGCTTTAATAACAAAAGATGAACTTGAAATATTAAATAAATATTCGAATAAAGCTGATTATTTTGAACGTATATTCGAAGCAAAATTACCACGCACACTTTTTACGATTAATATTAAAACTGGTGAATTCAAAAAAATATATACAGAAAATGCATGGCTTAATCACATACAATTTTCTCCTGTCGATCCAGAATTATTGATGTTCTGTCACGAAGGTCCATGGCATAAAGTTGATAGAATTTGGTTGATGAACATAAATGATGCTAAACCCAAATTAATGCACAAAAGGACTATCGAAAGAGAAATAGCTGGACATGAATTTTTTAGTCCAGATGGTGAAAATATATGGTATGATTTACAAATACCGAGAGGTGAAACATTTTATCTTGCATCAGTAAATATTAAGAGTGATAAAAGCATTAAATATGGTTTAAAAAGAGATGAATGGTCAATTCATTTTAATATTTCTCCCGATCAAAAATTATTTGCTGGAGATGGAGGAGATTCTGGACAGGTGGCAAAAGCTAAAAATGGTATGTGGATTTATCTTTATAAACCAGTTGGCGATAGTTTAAGATCAGAAAAATTGGTAAATATGAAACATCATGATTATAAATTAGAACCCAATGTTCATTTCTCACCAGATGGTAAGTTTGTAATATTTAGAGCAAACTTCGAAGGTCATCCAGATATTTACGCTGTTGAAATAAAAAAGTATAAAAATTAATTCTGGGATTTAATCTACATATAAAAATTTTTATGAGAGAAAATTTCACATTACACTTAACAAGAAATAATTTTCAATTATTCAATGTTATGCCTGTAATATCAAGATGGTTATTTAATTTAATAATTCTTGTTTTAGCTTTTACTTTTTCAGAGAATTACTCTAAAGATCTGAAGACTTTATGGCCTTCTGTTAATAATGTTACTCGTCCATGGACAAGATGGTGGTGGCATGGTAGTGCTGTGAGTAAAGAAGATTTGAAACTAAATATGCAGGAACTTAAAAATGCTGGATTTGGTGGAGTTGAAATTACTGCAATATATGGAGTGAAAGGTCATGAAAAAGAAGATATAAAATTTCAATCACCAGAGTGGATGAATATTCTTGAATATACTTTAGATTTAGGAAAACAGATAGGTTTGGGAATTGATGTGGCTAATGCATCAGGCTGGCCATTTGGAGGTCCATGGGTTTCAGACAATGATGCTTGCAAAAATTTGAGATATAAAGTTTATACATTAAAAACTGGCGAAAAATTAAATGAAAAAATAAAGTTTATCGAACCACCACTTGTAAGAGCAGTAAATCGTAAAGTTGATATTTCAGAAGTTAAATATCCTATCAGTAGCAATACTAATTTACAGGAATTAGCTTTAGATCAGATTCGCTTTGAAAGAGAATTACCACTTCAATTACTTATGGCTTATAATGAAAAAGGAGATAAAATTGATCTTACTAAAAATGTAGATAAAGATGGTCAATTAAATTGGATTGCACCATATGGAAACTGGAAACTTTATGCAATCTTTATTGGATGGCACGGTAAAATGGTTGAACGGGCAAGCAGAGGTGGCGAAGGTAATGTTATTGATCATTTTTCAGAAAGTGCACTTAAAAATTATCTAAAACACTTTGATAAAAATGTATCTAAATTTCATTTAAATGGAATAAGAGCATTTTTCAACGATTCATATGAAGTTGATGACGCACAGGGACAGGCAGATTGGACTCCATTACTATTTGAAGAATTCAAAAGATATAGAAAATATGATTTAAAAAATTATTTACCTGCATTACTTGGAGATGATAAAGAAGAAATTTGCAATAGAGTAATATGTGATTATAGAGAAACAATTTCTGATTTATTACTGAATAGATTTACATTGGTCTGGAAAAAGTGGGCACGCAAGTATAATGCATTAATTCGAAATCAGGCTCATGGTTCACCCGCAAATATTCTTGATTTATATGCTGCAAGTGATATTCCAGAAACAGAAGGAACTTCAATAACTCGAATTAAATTAGCAACTTCTGCCGCAAATGTTTCTGGTAAACAATTAATTTCTGCAGAAGCTGCGACATGGCTTAATGAACATTTTCTTTCAACACTTTCAGAAGTTAAAAAAAATTTTGATAGATACTTTGCAAATGGTGTTAATCATCTTGTCTATCATGGTACACCTTATTCACCTTTTAATGAAGAATGGCCAGGTCGTCTATTTTATGCTTCAGTTCACTTTGCACCTACAAATACATGGTGGGAAGATCTTAAAGCTCTTAATTCTTATGTAACCAAATGCCAATCTTTCTTACAAAATTCAAAACCAGCAAATGATATTTTATTGTATTACCCGATTTATGATATCTGGTCTAATAGAAATAGTATCATGCTTAAACATTTTGGAACTAATAATGATGAATTGCCTGAAGATTTAAAATTCATTAGTAATAAGTTTTTAAATGAAGGATATTTATTTGATTTCATTTCGGATAAGCAAATTCAACAATTATCAGTAAAAAATAAAAATATTATATCAAACAATTATTCTGAATATAAAACATTAGTAATACCTGAATGCAATTATATTCCACTTGAAACATTTCAAAAAATTTTAGAACTGGCTAAAGAAGGAGCAACAATAATATTTCATAAAAATTTTCCTTACGATGTACCGGGTCTATTTAATTTAGAAAATCGACAAAAGCAATATCAAAAATTAAAAAGTGAAATAAAGTTTGTTTCATTTGCTAATTATGAAATATGTAATCTTGGTAAAGGGAAATTAATAAAAGGAGAAGATGTTGAAACAATCTTAAACATTGCAGGCATAATGCCTGAAACAATCACTGAAAACGGAATCTGGTTTAATAGAGTAAATCGCAAAGAAGGGATCTGCTATTTTTTTACTAACTGGAGTGATAAAGATATTGAACAATGGATTAAAGTACGTTCAACCGGAAATGATGCATTGTGGTTTGATCCAATGAATAATCAGGTTGGAAGAGCAGATATAAGAAATCTTAAAGATGGATATGCAGAAGTTTTTGTGAAATTAAGCAAAGGAGAAACTTTAATTTTGCAATGGTATTCATCTAAACAAAATGTTGAAAGATATAGATTCTATAAAGAAACTGATAATGTTATGAATTTCGACAATGAATGGGAAATTAAATTTTTGAAAGGTGGTCCAACTTTACCAGATTCATATTCAACTAAAAATCTGGAATCCTGGACAAAACATTCAGAAGATTTAAAATGGTTTTCTGGAACTGCGAGCTATAAAACAATTTTTCGTAAACCTGATTTTACTGCAGATGCCTTTATGTTAGATCTTGGTAAAGTATGTGAATCGGCTGTAGTCTATTTAAATGGTGAAAAATTAGGAACATTGATTGGACCGAAGTATCAATTAATTATTCAAAAAGAAAATTTGAAAGAGAATAATGTACTTGAAATACATGTAACTAATTTGATGGCAAATAGAATTATTTATATGGATAAAAATGGTACTAACTATAAAAAATTTTATAATATCAATTTTGCTGCTAAAGAAAGAAAAAATCTTGATGAAAATGGTCTTTTTACTGCGAAGAATTGGGAACCACTTGACTCGGGATTGTTGGGTCCTGTTAAGCTAATTGGATTACAATTTTTAGATTAAATAATTTTATATAATCATTATAAATTCACAACTCATTTCTTCACACCAAAAAAATATTTTCAATAAGTTATTCCTGAAACTGATATAAAATTTAATTAAGAATAAATTTTTAATTAAGGTGGTCATATGAAAGTTTGTATAGTTAACAAATCAATTATAGTCTTTCTGTTATTATTAGTTTTTTCATTTGAAAGCTTTCCACAAAAAATTAGTGAGAATAAAATTTCATTAAAGGGAAAATGGTTATTTCAAATTGATCCTGATGATAAAGGAGTAGAACAAAAATGGTATATATCAAAATTAAATGATGTTGTAAGATTACCAGGTTCTATGTTAGATAACAATAAAGGATATGATCCATCTCTTGATACTAAATGGACTGGAAGTATTTACGATAGCTCATGGTTCTTTCGACCTGATATGGCAAAGTACAGGCAAAAAGATAATTTAAAATTTCCATTCTGGCTTACACCAAATAAACATTATATTGGAGTTGCCTGGTATCAAAAGGAAATTGAAATTCCCGGTAATTGGGAAGGAAGAAAGATTGAATTATTCCTTGAACGTCCACACTGGGAAACAACGGTATGGATTGATTCCATTAAAATTGGAATGCAAAATAGTCTTTCAACACCGCATCGATATGATTTATCAAAAATTTTAAAACCTGGGAAACATACAATTACAATAAGAGTAGATAATCGCATAAAGGAAATTAATGTTGGTCCGGATTCGCACAGCATTACAGATCAAACACAAGGAAATTGGAATGGTATTGTAGGCGATCTTTACCTGAGAGCAACTTCTCCAGTAAATTTTGATGACATAAAACTTTATCCAGATATAAATAATAAATCAGTTCGAATAGTATTTGTAGTTAATAATATTACAGAAGAAAATAAAACTATCAGATTAAAAGTTGAAGCAGAATCATTTAATTCAGATAAAGTTCATAAAGTTGAACCGTATATTGAAGAAATAAAATTTAAAGCTGGTAAATCTTCTTTTGAAATTAATTATCCAATGGGAGAAGAAGTTCAACTATGGGATGAATTTAATCCTGCACTTTATAAGTTGACTGCTATTTTAAATGATGAATCAGGAAATATTGATAAACGTGAAGTACAATTTGGGATGCGTTCGTTTACAATTAATGGAACTCGTTTTGAAGTAAATAATCGTCAAGTATTTTTAAGAGGGACAGTTGAAAATTGTGTTTTCCCATTAACTGGTTATCCTCCTACGGATGTAGAATCTTGGGAAAGAATATTCAAGATATGTAAAAATTATGGATTGAATCATATGCGTTTTCACTCATGGTGTCCTCCAGAGGCCGCTTTCCAGGCAGCCGATAAATTGGGCTTTTATCTACAAGTTGAGGGACCAAGCTGGGCAAATCATGGAGTAACTCTTGGTGATGGATTACCTGTAGATCAATATCTTTTTGATGAAATGAATCGTATTGTTGATGCTTATGGTAATCATCCATCCTTTTGCATGATGGCATACGGTAACGAGCCAGCAGGTAAGAATCAGGTTAAATATCTTACCGAATTTGTTAATTACTGGAAAGCTAAAGATAATCGAAGAGTTTATACAAGTGCTTCGATTGGTAGAAGCTGGCCATTGGTACCCGAAAGTCAATTTATTGTTCGATCAGAACCTCGTGGCTTACCCTGGGATAAGCGGCCTCAGAGTATTTTTGATTACTACGATAGAATTGAAAAATATACTGCCCCATACGTTGTTCATGAAATGGGGCAACATTGTGTCTTCCCAAATTTTAAAGAAATAAAAAAATATACTGGTCTTTACAAAGCTAAAAATTTTGAATTGTTCAAAGAAGAATTAGAAAAAAATAATATGGGAGACCAGGCAGAAGACTTTTTAATGGCTTCAGGTAAATTACAGGTTTTATGTTATAAATCTGAAATTGAAGCTGCACTGCGTACAAAAGGATTAGCTGGTATTCAACTTCTAAGTCTTAATGATTATCCAGGACAGGGGACTGCTCTTGTTGGTGTACTTGATGCTTTCTGGGATGAAAAAGGATATGTAACTGCAAATGAGTTTAGACAATTTTTTGGTGAGACTGTCCCATTAGCTCGTTTACCAAAATTTGTTTTTAAAAATAACGAAACTTTTCATGCTGATATTGAAATCTTTCATTTTGGGAAACAACCACTTTATAAAGTTATACCTGAATGGGAAATAACTGATTCTAAAAATAATATAATTGCAAAAGGTTCTTTTATAGTAAAAGATATACCTATTGGCAATTGTATCCCTTTAGGTGAAATTAATTTCCCGCTTTCTCAATTCAGAAATGCAATAAAACTAAATCTTATTGTATCTGTTGCTAATTTTAAAAATCAATGGGAGTTCTGGGTTTATCCTGCAGATCTTAATATTAATTATGGTGATATTTATTTTACAAATAAACTTGATGATAAAACAAAATCTATATTAGAAAATGGTGGTAAAGTTTTTCTAAATGCTGCGGGTATTGTTGAAAATGGAAAAGATGTAGTTCAATATTTAAATCCTGTATTCTGGAATACATCCTGGTTTAAGATGAGACCACCACATACATTAGGAATTTTATGTAATCCAGAACATCCAATTTTTAATTATTTCCCTACAGAATTTCATAGCAATTTACAATGGTGGGAAATATTGAATCGACAGCAGGTTATGAATCTTGAACTCTTCCCGCCCGAATTTAAACCACTTATCCAGCCAATTGATACATGGTTTCTAAATCGCCGTCTTGCAGTTTTATTCGAAGCAAAAGTATTGAATGGTAAAATTATAGTTTGTAGTTCAGATCTTCAAAATAATGAAGAAAGACCTGTAGCAAAACAATTATTATATAGTATCACGCAATATATGTTATCAGATAAATTCAATCCTGAATATAAAGTTGATTATTCTATTATCGAAGAACTCTTTGAAAAGAAAGAAAGACCACCTGCAATAAATTTTTATACAAAACAAAGTACAGATGATTTAAAACCAAATATTAAATAAAAAAGTGAATAACAAATTTTAATATCTCAAAAAGAATAGTAGCTTAAATTTATCTGCAACTATAAAGTATTTTTCATTTCCAGAAAGACAAAAAATTATTTATCATCTTTTTCCCTTAGGGCAATTAAATCTAAGAATCTAATCCTGACAATTTTTAATTCATTTCTAATTTTTATTCAATAAAAAATGGAGGGGAGTATGAAATCAAGATTTCACTTTTTCATTTTAATTTTAGTATTATCTTTTTACAATTTATTAGCCCAATATCCGCAAAAGTATGATTCACTAAAATTAGTAGTAATCCCAGCAGAAAAATATCATGCATATCGTCCTGGATTAGAATCAAAAACTGGCGATACTTTTACAATGGAAGATTCTATTGCAGGCTTTATTGGGAAAGGCTATATGAGAGCCAATATGGCAAAAGGAGATGGTAGTATAACAAATGCAGAGACCATTAATATTAAACTTTCTTATAATGTAGAGTTTGTTGATACAGGAGTTTATTATATATGGGCATTTGTATATTTCCCGAATGATAAAAGTGATTCATACTTCTTTGGTACCGATGGAAAAGTAGTTGGACAGGTTGCTGGACAACCACGTGGTGTATGGTCATGGCATAAAGGAGATAAAACCATTCATATTGATTCAACAGGTGTTCATTCTCTTGATTTCTTTGGTCGTGAACCTAATGCACTTTTAGATCACATTATTATTACTGCAAGTGCTACTTTTGATCCAAATGTAAATAAAGAATGGGAAAGCTGGGGATTACCAAGTTTCACACAAAAATCTGATACACTTGGTTTAGTAATAATGCCAGCAGAAAAATATGATTTCTATCGTCCAGGTCTGGGTATTAAGACTGGTGATACTTTTACAATGGAAGATTCAGTTGCAGGCTTTATTGGACAGGGTTATATGAAAGCAAGAATGGCAAAAGGTGATGGGAATATTACAAATGCAGAAACAGTAAATATTAAGCTATCATATATTGTAGATTTTGTTAAAACAGGAACTCACTATTTGTGGGCAAATGTATTTTTCCCTGATGGAAACAGCGATTCATATTTCTTTGGAATTGATGGTAAAGTTGTAGGACAGGTTTCAGGACAACCACGTGGTGTATGGTCATGGCATAAAGGAACTGCAACCTTTGAAATTGATACACCTGGTGTCCATTCAATTGATTTCTTTGGACGTGAGCCAAATGCACTTTTAGACCATATCATTATTACACCGAATCCTAATTTCGATCCTAATGTAAATAAAGAATGGAAACCTAAAGTTATAGCATTTGTTAGCTTACCTGGTAAAGTTGATCCTGCTACAGGTGAACATTTAGACAAACCATTTATTGATGATTTAATAGCTGAAGGTTATGAAGTTTATACTTTATATCATACTTCACTTGAAACGGCACAGCAGAGTTTTATTGATAGTTTGAATTCAGCAGATCTGGTAATAATTGGACGTTCAGGTTTTAGTGGCGATTTTGGTGGTACACATAAAGTAGCATGGAACAATATTAGATCTCCTTTATTGCTACTTCAACTATGGGCAGCTCGTAACAATAGATTAAACTGGTTACCTACAGGTACAACAACTTCTTATGATACAGGTGGTGAAATTATAAAAGCAAAAATTGAATTACCTGATGATCCAGTTTTCACAGGCGTTAACATTGGTGTTGATAGTACAATTAATTGGTGTACTACTCCTTATGATTTTATGGGAACAACTGATGGTGGTAATGGTGTTGTGCTGGCACGCGAAGTTAATAGTTTGAATGTTTTATTTGTAAGATGGGAGCCCTGGAAAGAATTTTATAATGGTTCTATTGATCGACCAGCAGGTTATCGTACTTTAATAGGAAATGGGAATGATCATGCTAATGCAACACTGGGAAGTCCAGTAAACTATTATAATTTCACTCAGGAGTCTAAACGTATTTATCTGAACGAAGTTGCTCGTATGGTTCAATTAGGTAAAGTTGAAGAACCAGTTTCTGTGTCAGATGCTAAAAATAATATTCCGTCTAAATATGTTTTATTGCAAAATTATCCTAATCCTTTCAATCCCACTACAACTATTGAATTTGGATTACCTGAGAAAAGCAATGTAAAAATTTCTGTTTATGATATTCTTGGGAGATTGGTTACTACACTATTAGATAAAAACCTGAATGCTGGTTATCATAAAGTAACATTCAATGCTTCGAATCTTACTTCTGGTGTTTATTTCTATAAAATTGAAGCTGGTAATTTTGTAAAAGTTAAAAAGCTAATGTTAATCAAATGATTATCATTATAGATAAAATGCTGTAAGTAATTAAGTAATACTGAATATTAATTTCACAGAAACTTTTCAGAGAGATAAAAGATTATGAAACGATCTGTGCTTAATCTTGTAAATCAAATCTGGTATACTTTGATTTCAATTTTTAGTTTGAATATAATTTTATTTTGTAATACTGTATCTGCACAGGATCTCAAACCGATTAAATTATCCTGGCTGGGAGGTACGCCCCCATCATTACCTTCTGGAATTAGCTGGGGTGTACCTCTCCCAGAAGGAAAGATTAAAACAATTAATCAGTTTCAACTAAAAAATTCCAGAGGAGAAATTCTTCCTTTACAATCATGGCCATTAGCATATTGGCCAGATGGCTCTATAAAATGGATTGGACTGAGTACAGTTGTTGATGGTAATTCTGATAAAGAATTTGAATTAAGTATTATAAAAAAGTCGAACAATATTTCTTTAAATAAAAAGATTGAGATAAAAGAAACTGATAAAAATATTCTTATTAATACTGGAATTCTGGAATGTAGTATTCCAAAAAATGGTTATAATCTTTTTGATTTTATTAAAATCGATGGTAACATAATTTCATCGGGTGGAAGTTTAGTGTGCATTTTGCAGAATGGAGACGATTCAGAAATTGGTACGCAACCTTCAAAAGAAAAATTTATTGGAGAAATTGAAAAAGTAACAGTTGAACAAAATGGGCCAGTAAGATCAGTAATCAAAATTGAAGGCAAACATGTATCAGAATCTGGAAATAGACGCTGGTTATCTTTTATTGTTCGACTCTATTTTTATGCAGGATTACAAACGATCAGGATTATTCATACATTTATTTATGATGGTAATCAACAATATGATTTTATTCGTGGTTTGGGATTAGTTTTTAATGTCCCACTAAATGAACAATTATATAATCGTCATATTCGTTTTTCTGGAGACGATGGAAGGCTATGGGCTGAACCATGTCAACCTTTAACAGGTCGATTTCCACTTGATAGAAATGATAGTATTTATTCAATTCAGTTAACTGGAGAACGCATTGCCGAAATCAAAACTTTTTCTGAAAGACAACAATTTTTAATTAATAACTGGGCAAGCTGGAACGATTTTAAATTAATTCAACTGAATGCAGATGGATTCAGAATATTAAAAAGAACAAATGATAAAAGTGCATGGATTGATGCTGGTTACGGTAAACGATCAACAGGTTTGGCTTTTGTTGGAGATGTATCTGGTGGATTGGCTATTTGTCTTCGTGATTTCTGGCAGTCTTTCCCTTCAGCTTTAGAAATTTCGAATATTAAAAAAGATACTGCACAATTGAAAGTATGGCTCTGGTCTCCCGATGCTGAAAAAATGGATATGAGACATTATGATACTCTTGCATGGGGACATAATTTAATTGCAAGTTACGAAGATGTTCAACCTGGATTCAGTACAGCAACTGGTGTTGCACGCACTTCTGAATTATTACTATACGCATCTTTGAATGTTCCTTCTTATGAAATATTGAATAAAATTGCTTTAAAAGGAAATAATCCACCTTTACTTACTGTTTCTCCAGAATATATGCATAATATTCCAGTATTCGGCATATGGAGTTTACCTGATCGTAGTTCAAAAATAAAAAGCTGGTTAGAAGATCAACTCGAAAAAGCTTTTGAATATTATAAACTGGAAGTAGAACAACGTCACTGGTATGGCTTCTGGAATTATGGCGATATACAACATAGCTATGATGCTAAGAGACACACATGGAAATATGATATAGGTGGCTATGCGTGGGATAATACTGAACTTATGCCTAATATGTGGTTATGGTATAGTTATTTACGAACAGGTCGACAGGATATATTTAGAATGGCAGAAGCTATGACACGTCATAATAGTGAAGTAGATGTTTATCATCTTGGTGATTTTAAAGGTCTCGGTTCACGACACAATGTGATTCATTGGGGATGCGGTGCAAAAGAAGTTCGTATTTCTCAAGCAGCTCTTAAACGTTTCTACTATTACTTAACTACAGATGAACGAACAGGAGATTTAATGCACGAAGTTGTTGAAGCTGCAAACGAAGCTATAGGTAAGTATGATCCATTACGTATGATACTTGAAAAAAGTAAATATCCAACTCATGCACGAGTTGGACCAGATTGGCTTGCACTTGTTGGGAACTGGATGACTGAATGGGAGCGAACAAATGATACTCGTTATCGTGATAGAATTTTAATTGGTGTGAATAGTTTGTATGAAATGCCTTATGGATTTTTTTCTGGTAAAGATGCTGCATTCGGTTATGATCCCAAGACTTACAAATTATATCGCTTGAATGATAATTCAATTGGTTCAGCTCATCTTTCAGTGTTAATGGGAGGTCCCGAAGTTGCTTTTGAATTAACTCATTTACTAAAAAATGAAAAGTGGAATAAACTATGGCTTCAATTCTGTAAATTATATGCAGCACCAAAAGAAGAAATTCAAAAAGAATTTGGTGTTGAAGCTGAATTGGGTAAACCAGGTTCATGGTATGCAAGATTACCTGCCTATTATGCAAAAGTTACAGGAGATAAATCTTATGCTGAAAGAGCATGGAAAGAATTTTTTAACTCTGGATCACGATTCCAAACAAATTTTGAAATGGAAAAATTTGATGAGATTCAAACCTTACAACCACTTTATGAAATTAAATGGATATCCACCAATAATACTGCACAATGGTGTTTAAATGCAATTGAATTACTTGATATGATTGGTGATGATATTCCTGAAAATATTCCTTTACCTGATGATAAAATTCAAACTAAGAATTCTGTTAATCAATATGAAAAAAGTGAATTACTTTACGAAGATAATTTTGATAAAGATTTGAGTAATTGGATTATAGAAACTAAAAGTTCTCCACACTCTAAAGTTGAAATAAAAAATGGTGAACTGGTTATTGATGTTGAACATGGAACGACTGTCTGGTTCAATAAAAAATTATCTGGTAATATCTTGATTGAATATACTCGAAAAGTTATTGTAAATAATGGTTACAACGATCGATTGTCTGACCTTAATCAATTCTGGATGGCTACTGATCCACGTAATGAAAATTTATTTACACGAAAAGGAAGTTTTTCTGAGTATGATTCTCTTAGACTTTATTATGCTGGTATAGGTGGAAATAATAATACTACCACACGTTTTAGAAAATATCAGGGAAATGGTGAACGCACTTTGTTAATCGATTTTCAGGATAAAGAACATCTATTACAACCTAACAAAACATATTTCATTCAAATAGTTGTTTATAACAATACAACAAAATTATTTGTTGATGGCAAAGAATATTTTACTTTTACAGACAGCGATCCACTAACCGAAGGTTATTTTGGTTTTAGAACTGTGAAATCACATCAAGTGATTGACAATTTTAAGGTATATCGACTTAAGTAAATATTTGATGATAATTCCTGATTAGTTTAATTCAAGGAAATTTGCTTGCTAACATAATTTCTTTTAGCTCGTAATTATAAATTAAAAAATTATGCGAGTATTTATTCATGAGAACTAAGCACACTTTGTTAATTGTTGAAATAATTTTATTATTATTTTATTCAACAATAATTGCTCAAATTGGTAGAAGGTTTCCATCAGAAAAAAAAGTTATAACCGATCCAGTTACTGGTTCTAAATTAATATTCTTAACAAGCACACAGGCAGGGGATTCAAAAATATATCCAACTCATACTCAATGGACTTCAGATGGCAACTGGATAGTTTTTAGATCTAATCGGGTTCGGCATGAATTAATGGCAGTAAATGAGAACTCAGGTGAAATTGTTCAGGTTACTGAAGGAGGCTATACGGGAACTCCACTTGTTTCCAGAAAATCTATGAAACTATATTATATGCGAGATTCAAAAGAAAATCCAGGTTCTCGAGAAATTGTTGAGACTAATTTAGAGAAGCTTTTTAATGATATAAAAACAAATAATTTAAAAGGTGCATCAGAATATCAACACGTTTGCGGAGTTATACCATCGGAATTTGAAGCCTATGGTGATTTAGCTTTAGATGCAAACGAAGAATGGATATGGTTTCGAGTTGGTCGTAATTATGCAATGAAGTATTTACCAGAAGGAACTAAAATAGAAGGAAACTTTGGTCCTCGAAATATGGGTGCTGGTCCGTCTGGAATTGCAGGATTTAATGTCAATACTGGAGAGATTAAATATGTTATTTCTGTTCCTTTTCAGATAGGTCACATACAAAGTAATCCATGGGTTGCTGGACAAATAATTTTTTGCTGGGAAACTGGAGGTAAATCACCGCAACGAACCTGGATAGTAAATTCAGATGGAACTGGATTGAGACCACTCTATCCTGAAGCACCTTATGAATGGGTTACTCACGAAGTTGTTATTACTCCAGATGAAGTTGCTTTCGCTATTATGGGTCATAGAAAAATTCCTGGTAATTATAATGATACAACAATCATAAATGATGTGTCTAACTTAGGACAGGAAAAAGAATGGGGAAATACAGGAACAAGAGAAAAACCAACAGGACTTGCTGTAGTAAATATTAAAACAAAAGAAATGTTTATAGCAGGTCAAATAACATACGGTAGTGGTTTCTGGCATGTTGCTGGTTCTTCCGATGGACGATTTTTAGCAGGCGATAATTTTGAAAGAGAAATTTATTTAATAGACAGACAAACTCATGAAATGATTTTACTTTCTGCTGGTCATAAAACTACTGCAAGAGATCATCCCCATCCTTCTTTTAGTCCAGATGGCACTAAAATTTTAATCCAATCTGCAATGCTTTCTGAAGATGGAAGATCAATGAATCTTTGCATTATCCCTGTTCCTGATGAATGTTTAAAACGGAATTACAAAAAATAAATTATAAAATAGAATAAGGAGGATTAACCGTGAAACAAATTGTTTTTCTCATAATTATTTTCTTTTTGAACTTAATTTCTTTTGCACAAAATGATATTGATGAAATTGTAGTAAGAAGAGTAGCTGATTATATTCTTGAACATGGAGAGTTAGGTTTCAAAGATATTAATACTGGAAAAATCTATAAATCAACTAAAGAAGTACCAGATGGGGCACAGCTTAGATTCTTAAATCCATTTGGTGAGTGGCATTATACAAATGGTGTTTTGAATATGGCATTAATAAACTTATCTAATCTTATGGGTGATAAGAAATATGCAGACTATGCAGCATCGCACATAGCTTTTGGAATGGATAATTATAAATATTTTCAAGCTCGTTATAATAAAGAAAAAGATGGACCACATTACATGTTCCCATTTGGTCAACTCTGGACTATGCGTGAACTGGATGACTGTGGTGCTATGGGAGCCAGCATGATGGATGTTTACGAATTTGTTAAACGTAAAGATTATAAAGAATATATTGAAAATGCTGCTAAACATATTACAGAAAGACAGGAACGTTTGGATGATGGAACATTGGTTCGAACATTCCCCTACAAAATGACTTTATGGGCAGATGATTTATATATGAGTGTTCCATTTCTTGCAAGAATGGGAAAATTTTCAGGTGATAAAAAATATTGGGACGATGCAATTCTCCAAATCAAAAATTTTTCAAAATATCTATGGGATGAAAATAAAGAACTATACTGGCATTGTTATTATTCCGATTTGAAACGTAATGGTGTTGCACATTGGGGTAGATGTAATGGTTGGGTGATGATGGCTAAAGTGCATCTTTTAAACTTCTTACCAGAAAATTATCCAGGTAGAGAAGAAGTAATTAAAGATCTCGAAAGACAAATTTTAGGTATTGCAAAATATCAAAGCAAAGAAGGATTATGGCATCAGTTGCTTGATAAAGAAGATTCTTACTTAGAGTCTTCTTGCACAGCAATGTTTGTTTATTCAATTGCAAGAGCTGTAAATCAAGGATGGATAGATAAACGCTATGCTTCAATTGCAATTAAAGGATGGGAAGGATTAAAAGCACATAAAATACAACTCGATGGCCAGGTTAAAGATATTTGTGTTGGAACAGGAATCGAAGACAATTTAGTTTTTTACTATGAACGCCCTGCACGTTTGAATGAAAAACATGGTTTAGGAGCAGTAATTGATGCAGGAATCGAAATAATTAAATTAAAGAAAACTTTGAATCAAAAATAGTTGATACTTTCTAATATGATAAGAGTTATTAAAATTTATTAATAAACTTGTATGGAGTTGTATATGAAAAAAATTGCATTTAAGATGAAATTAAAACCTGGTTATAAAGAAGAATATAAACGTAGACACGACCAGATATGGCCAGAATTAAAAGAATTGCTAAAAAATAGTGGAATTAGTGATTACTCAATCTTTTTAGATGAAGAAACAAATACACTTTTTGCTGTTCAAAAAGTAGAAGGGGATTCGTCTTCTCAGGATTTAGGTCTTAATCCTGTAGTACAAAAATGGTGGAAGTACATGGCAGATATTATGGAGACAAATCCCGATTTCTCCCCGATAACAATACCATTAGAAATGGTATTTCACATGGATTAATAAATAAAAGGTGAATTTATGGAATCATTTATGAGTATTATTCTTATTGCAATCGGCAGTATATGTGCTGCCAGTTTTTATGTACCAATAAAGAAAATTAAAGAATGGTCATGGGAATCTTATTGGATTGTTCAGGGAATTGTTTCATGGATAATTGCACCATGGGTCTTTGCATACTTTACAGTACCTGAACTTGGAAATGTACTTGCTAATTCACCTGCTAATGCAATATGGGGAGCAATTATTTTTGGTGCATTGTGGGGAGTTGGTGGACTTACATTTGGTTTAAGTATGCGATATTTAGGTGTTGGACTCGGTCAATCTGTTGCTCTTGGTTTTACTGCAGCTCTTGGAACTTTAATCCCGCCTTTTGTCTCGGGTAGAAATTTATTTTTAACACACGAAGGAAGATTAATTCTCTTAGGTGTTGCCGTTTGTGTAACAGGAATAGCTATTGTTGGTTATGCTGGTGTTTTAAGATCTCGTAATATGCCAGAAGAAGATAGAAAAAAAGCAATAAAAGATTTTGCTTTGAAAAAAGGATTATTAATAGCAGTACTATCGGGATTGATGAGTGCTTGCTTTAATTATGGTATTAATGGAATACCAGGTGTTGTCGATGCAGGTTATGTTATTCAGAAAGTAGCAGCTGAGTATAATACTGATCCATTGTTTGTTGTTAATCCAGCATATATTCTTGTAATGTTTGGAGGATTTTTAACAAACTTTGTTTACTGCATGTACCTGAATTTTAAGAATAAAACTTTTAGTGATTATTATTCTGTTAATAAAAAAGTTCTATTTAATAATTTATTGTTCTGTTTATTAGGTGGTACACTCTGGTACTTACAATTCTTTTTCTTTGGTATGGGACAAAGCAAACTTCCACAGGCAATGTTTGTTTTTGGCTGGAGTATTTTGATGGCTCTTAATATTCTTTTCAGTAATGTATGGGGATTGATTTTAAAAGAGTGGAAAGGTGCTGGAGCTAAAACTATGGCAACTTTATTTTTTGGTTTAATAGTTCTTATTCTTTCAACATTTGTAATCAAATTATAACTTACAGAATCTTTGGAGGTCTAAATGAAAAATCAAAAAAATATAGAACAGGCATATCAAAATGCTAAACAATTATATGCAGACTTGGGTATTGATACAGATCTTGTATTAAAAAAGCTTGATGAAATTGAGATAAGTTTACATTGCTGGCAAGCTGATGATGTCGGTGGATTTGAAACTCCCGATGCAGAGTTAAGTGGAGGAGGTCTTCAGGTAACAGGTAATTATCCAGGTAAAGCAAGAAATGTAGAAGAGTTGCGTTCGGATATCGAAAAAGTTATGAGTTTACTACCTGGCAAACAACGTTTGAATCTTCATGCAATATATGGAGATTTTAAAGGTAAAAAAGTTGATCGTGATCAGATAACAATTGAACATTTTCAAAGCTGGATTGATTGGGCAAAAAAATTAAATATTGGTATGGATTTTAATCCAACCTGTTTTTCGCATCCATATGCAGATGATGGGTTTACTCTTTCATGTAAAAATGAAAAACATCGTAAATTCTGGATTGAACATGTTAAACGAACCAGAGAAATAGCTGCAGAAATAGGCAAACAACTTGGTAAACCTTGTATTAATAATATCTGGATTCCAGATGGTTCAAAAGATATTTCTGTTGACCGCTACACACATCGTGCATTATTAAAAGATTCACTCGATGAAATTTTCAAAGTCGAATATCCAAAAGATTATTTAAAAGATTCACTTGAAAGTAAATTATTTGGAATTGGTTCAGAATCAATGGTTGTTGGCTCTCATGAATTTTATTTAGGTTATGCAATTAAAAACAATAAGATGATTTGCATTGATAGTGGACATTTTCATCCTACAGAACAAATTGGAGATAAAATTTCAGCTCTCCTTCTTTTTGTTGATGAATTGTTATTACATGTAAGTCGTGGTATTCGCTGGGATAGTGATCATGTTGTTATTTTTAATGATGAAGTACAATTTTTAGCTCAGGAAATTGTTCGTGCTAATGCTTTAAATAGAGTAAATATTGCTCTTGATTTTTTTGATGCAAGTATAAATCGGATTGGTGCATATGTAATTGGCACAAGAGCTACTCAATTAGCATTATTATATGCACTACTTGAACCAACACATTTATTAAAAGAACTCGAAGAAAAAGGGAAGTATTTTGAAAGACTTGCTTATATCGAAATAATGAAAACAAAGCCATTCGGGGCAATTTATGATTATTATTGTCTCATCAATAATGTACCTGTTGGAGATTATTACATTAATGAAATTCAGAAATATGAAAAAGAAGTTTTAAGTAAAAGGAGCTAATATTAATTTATTGCATTCATTTGTATTTATAAGCTTTTGATCATTACAATTCTTTTTTCGCCGATATTCCCCATAATAATATTTTACATTAAATAAAAGTAAAATTAATTTGTAATGATTTGATAATAATTTTCAATAAGGAAATTACTATGAATCGTCGTGAAGCAATTAAAAAAACTGTTGGTGTTATAGCATTAACAGCTTTATCACCAGCAGTTACACCATTAATTTTTAGCAGTAAATCAAAAAAGGAATTTAATGTTTTGAAATTTGGAGCCAGAGGAGATGGTAAAACTCTTGATTCTCCTGCGATTCAAAAAGCAATTGATAATGCACATGCTTCTGGAGGAAAAGTAATAGTTCCTGAAGGATATAAATTCTTAATTGGCACAATTGAACTTAAAAGTGGTATAGAATTTTTTATTGATCAGGGAGCTGAATTAATTATCAGTACAGAACAATCGCATTATAAAAATTCAACTGCATTTTATGCAGATGGTGCAGAAGAACTTATTATTTCAGGTTATGGCAATATAAACGGTCGTGCAGTTGAATTTATGTCTCATTACGAAGAAGCAAATGAATGGTGGATCCCTAAAGAATGGCGACCTAAAATGTTCATTCTTAAATCCTGTAGAAATCTAACCACAAAAGAATTTACATTTGGCAATGCTCCTGAATGGGGTTTACATATGCTTGGATGTGAAAATGTATTAGTTGATGGCATTAAAATAAGAAATCTTCTTAATGTCCCTAATTGTGATGGAATAGATCCAGACCATTGTAGAAATGTTGAAATCAAAAATTGTGATATTGTTTGTGGTGATGATGCAATAGTTATTAAAGCAACAAAACAGGAAATTGATTATGGCCCTTCATCAAATATTTATGTCCATGATTGTGTACTTGAAACTCAGGACTCAGGTGTAAAAATTGGTACAGAAACAACTTCTGATATTAACAAAATTACTTTTGAAAATTGTAAGATTAAATCCAGTTGCAGAGGATTAAATATCCAGCTGCGAGATAATGGAGTTGTAAGTGATATTGTTTTTAGTAATATAGAATTTGTGTCTAAATATCATTCTGATCCATGGTGGGGACGTGGTGAGGCTATTTCGTTTACTGCTATTCCAAGAAATAAAGATACAAAATGTGGAAAAATTAAAAATGTTATTGTAAAGAATGTAAGTGGCAAAGCTGAAAATAGCATAAGAATTAATGGTACTAAAGAAAGTATTATTGAAAATGTTCTTTTAGAAAATGTATCTGTTGAGTTTAATAGATGGACAAAATACAAAGGAGGACTATTCGATAACCGTCCCACTACAGTTTATGAACCTATTGAATATTGTGATAATCCGGGAATAAGTATCAGGTATGCAAAAGATATCATGATAGTAAATAGTTCAATTAATTGGGGTAATAATATTCCTGAATATTTTAGTAATGCAATTAAAGTTGAAAATTCTCAAGGTGTCAAAATAAAATCGTTTACTGGCAAATCTGCTAATCCGAATTTATATGAAGATATAGTTTTTCTATAGGAGTGTAATTTATGAAAAAATTGTTAGCATGTATATTTGTTTTCCTTTTCTCTTTTTCAGGATTTTATCTTGATAGAGAAGATGTAACATTTCCGGTATTTCAATTTCCGCATGATCGCATTCCAGTTATTGATGGTAATCCTGATGATTGGGCAATAGTTCCAGAATCATATACAATAGGTATTGAACAAGCCTGGGAAGATTCTGGTAAACAGGATTCTATTAATAAAAAAAATCTTGATTTTAAAGTAAAAGTTGGATGGGTAAAAGGATTAAATAGACTTTATTTTTTATACGAAGCTTACGATGATTTCTGGAATTTTTGTCGCAACGATCATCATAATGATATTTTTGAAGTTGTGGTTGATGGCGATTTGTCAGGTGGTCCCCTTGTTGACCATGCACATTATAAAGTATGGACTCCAGAAGCTGTTGGAACTGATCGTGTTAAATTAGATCCACGAATTACTCCAGAAGATGAACACTGGTTGATTCACGGAGTTCATGCACAGAATTATCATATTTTTACTCCACCAGGGAAAAAAGATTGGTGTATGGTCTGGGGTATTCAGCCCTGGATTAAAGAATTTCCTTATGCTCTTTCTGCTTGCAAATATAATTTCACAAGGACAGGCCAATCTGGTAAATTAATTTTAGAATTTTATATAACTGTCTTTGATTATGCCCCTGCTGATGGACCTGCCAGAGCAGTCGAATCAAAATTTGAAGAGAATAAATTAATTGGTTTATCATGGGCGGTGATTGATTATGATGATTCTACTTCAACAAGCCACAATGGATTCTGGAATCTATCACGTCATCATACAATGTATGGAAATGCATCTTATCTATGTTTATTCAAATTAATGCCACTCTTACCAGAATTTTTACCAAAATTGAAAGCAAACTGGAGTTTTAAAGTTATTGACTTTGAAAAGAGAATTGTTGCTTTTAAAGATCTCTCAATCGGTAATATAAAAAAATGGAAATGGGATTTTGGAGATGGAAATTATTCTTATGAACAGAATCCTGTTTATCAATACAAAAAAGGTGGTGATTATAATGTTACACTTTATATCGAAGGTCCTGATGGCAAAGATCAATTAACTAAAGTTTGGGATGTTAGTTTTAAGTAATTTTAAAATGTGAATAATTTATTAAACTAACTTATATTGGAATAAAAAAAATAATGTGTAAAGATCTATTACCATAAATGAATTTTAGAGGTTAATATGTTAAGAAAAATTGTGGTGAATTTAATATTTCTCTTTCTTTTTTCTTCAATTTATTCCCAAAATTTAATTAGTGAAAAAACTGATTTAATTACCAACATACTTAATCGAAAATTTATATCATTAAATGGTAGATGGAATTATATAATTGATCCATATGAAAATGGTTACTATAATTACAGACGCCAGCCATATGATGCTACAGGAGAAGATCTAAGAGGATTCTATGCAAATTATAAACCAAAAGATAAAACAGAAAGAGTAGAATATGATTTCGATTTGTCACCTGCAATGACAATACCTGGTGATTGGAATTCTCAGGTTAATGAATTAAAATTTTATGAAGGTACAATCTGGTTTAAAAGAAATTTTGTTATAAATAAAAAGGATGATAAAAGATATTTCCTTTATTTTGGTGCTGTTAACTATGAAGCACATGTTTACTTAAATGGGAAAAAACTTGGTGTCCATGTTGGTGGTTTTACTCCATTTAATTTTGAGGTGACACAATACCTTAAAAATGGAGATAATTTTATTATAGTAAAAGTTGATAATACAAGAAGATTGGATGGAGTTCCAACTGTAAATACAGATTGGTGGAATTATGGTGGTATTACACGAGATGTATTATTGATCGAAACAAATCAAACATTCATTAAAGATTTCTTAATTCAATTGAAAAAAGATAACAACAAATTAATAGAAGGTTTTGTACAATTAGATGGCATTAATAAAAAACAAAAAATAAATATCACAATTCCATTAGCTGGAGTTCAATATAAATTTAATACTGATGAAAATGGTTTTGCAAAATTCAATATCCCTGTAAAGAATTTAAAACTCTGGTCTCCCGAAACTCCTTTTCTTTACGATGTAAATATCATTGCAGAAACAGATACTTTAAAAGATCAAATTGGATTCCGTACAATTGCAGTAAGTGGAACAGATATTTTATTGAATGGAAAACCAATTTATCTAAGAGGAATTTGTATACATGAAGAAAATCCTTTAAAGACAGGTAGAGCTTACTCAGAAGGAGAAGCATTTATGTTATTAAACTGGGCAAAGGAATTAAATTGTAATTACGTTCGATTGGCACATTATCCACACAATGAATATATGATAAGAACAGCTGAAAAATTGGGATTGCTGGTCTGGGAAGAAATTCCAGTCTATTGGACAATTCAATGGGAGAATAAGGAAACTTTACAAAATGCTATTAATCAGTTAACAGACATGATTATTCGAGATAGAAATAGAGCAAATGTTATTATATGGTCTATTGGCAACGAAACACCAGTGACAGAACAAAGAATAAATTTTATGAGAACTCTTGCAGAAAAAGCACGTCAATTAGATAGCACAAGATTAATCTCCGCAGCACTTGAAGTTCATTCACTAAAAGAAGATCCCACAACTTATGTTATCGATGATCCACTGGGAGAATATCTTGATGTTTTATCATTTAATGAATATATAGGATGGTATGATGGCAAACCAGATAAATGCGATAAATTAAAATGGCAATTCAAATACAATAAACCAGTTTTGATAAGTGAAACAGGAGCAGGTGCTCTTCAGGGATTTTATGCAGATAGTGTAACTGTGTGGTCAGAAGATTATCAGGAATATTTTTTCAAGAAGCAATTGAATATGATTAAAAATCAAAAGCAAATTAAAGGATTAACTCCATGGATACTTGTGGATTTTAGATCGCCAAGAAGACAACATCCAGTTTATCAAAACTACTGGAATCGTAAAGGATTAATTTCAAGTTCAGGCATTAAGAAAAAAGCTTTTTATGTTTTGAAAAAATATTATGATGAAATTGAAAATACCAGTAAGCATTGAGAACTAAAAATGGGAACAAGGTAAGAAAATCAACGAAAATATAATCAAGCTAAATTTTATTCAAAGAAGAACATTTAATTTTTTTATTCTTTAAAATCAATTTATACAGCTTATTTCATTGAAATTAACAGAACTCTGCGTTTCTTAAGAATTTCCCTATCAATAATTAATCATCTCTATTACACATCCTTTATTTCACTTCTTGATTTTAGAACCTATGCTTATTATTTTGGTATAACATAAAACTTAGAAAACGGAGGTTATTATGGCTTCGGAAGATAATGGCTTGGGAAAAGGTTTATTAATTGGTTTTTTAACTGGTGCAGCTGTTGGTTCTATAATTGCATTATTATTTGCACCTAAATCTGGCAAAGAATTAAGAGAAGATATTAAGAAAAAGTCTCAGGATTTTATGGAAGATGCCGAAACTTATTTATCTTCTGCAAAAGAAAAAGCTACACAATTAATTAATGAGGGTAAAAAAAAATCTGAAAAACTTGTTGCTGAAGCTAAAGAGAAAGTAGATGCCCTTTTAAGTGAAGCAGAAAAAATTTTAAGCGAAGCAAAAGATAAGGCAGGAAATGTTGTACAATCAACAAAAGAAAAAGTTGAAAAAGAAGGGGAGAGATTAAAAACTGCAATAAAAGCCGGGGTTGATACATATCGAACCGAAAAAGAAGCTTGATAAATGGATATTGTCATTAATATTTTATTAGTTATTCTTATTATTTCTGCTTCTGTATTATGTATATATTTAATATTTACACTTAAAAGTCTTATACGAGAAGCAGAGGCAATTAGAAAAGATGTGCATGATATTGTTGAAAAAGCTCTTCCAGTGCTGGAGAACTTGAATGATGTTTCGAATCGTGCATCGAGAGTTGTAAGTGATATAGAAAATTACTGGGAAGAGGTTGATAGTTCAATAAAAAAAATTAAAGAGAAAATTGCTAACTTCACTTCACTAAAAACATTTCAAGGGAATGATAATCCTGCAAAGGATTTTATAAAAAATCTACGTGCTCTTTTCAAAGGCATATCAACTTTTTGGCAAACATTTAAGAAAAAATAATTTTGGTTCTAAAGTAAGGAGAAATAATCTTGAAAGAGTTCAATGCAGAATCAATAAGAAACTTAGCATTAATCGGTCATGGTGGAAGTGGCAAAACTTCTATTTCTGAATTATTATTATTTACAACGGGACAAATTAACAGAATAGGAAAAATTGAAGAAGGAAATACTGTATCTGACTTTAATCAAAATGAGATTGAAAGACAAATTTCCATAGCCGCTTCTACCTTAAATATGGAATGGAATAGTACTAAAGTTAATTTAATTGATACTCCGGGATTCCCGGATTTTATTGGTCAGGTAATTTCTAGTTTATATGTAGTTGATGTTGCTGTCTCTGTAATTAAAAGTGCAGAAGGTGTTGAAGTAGGTACAGAATTAACCTGGGATTATGTAAAAAAATATAAGCTTCCTGCTGCAATAATTATCAACAAAGTTGATAATGAACATTCCAAGTTTTTTGATACCGTACAAATGGCAAAAAACCGATTGAGTCCAGATGTAACTGTTGTTGCTTTTCCAGTTAAAGAAGGAGTTAATTTTAATTCCATTATTGATTTAATAAAAATGAAAATGGTGACTTACGATGCTCCTGGTACTAAAAAGATTAGCGAAAGTGAAATACCAGCTGAATTGATGGATAAAGCTAAAAAATTAAGAGAAGAACTGATTGAAAAAGTTGCGGAATCTGATGAAGAGTTGATGAACAAGTTTTTTGAAGAAGGCACATTAAGCGAAGATGATTTAAATAAAGGTATTAAAGCTGCAATTATTAAAAAAGGATTAATTCCTGTATTTCCATTTGCAGCTACAAAAGGTGTTGGTGCTAATACTTTCCTTGATTTTATTGTTCATTACTTCCCGGCACCAAATGAAAGAGAACCTATCGAAGCTTTAATGAAAGAAGGAAATACAAAAGTAAAAGTAAATTGTGACGCAAACGGTGAACCAGTTTTGTTTATCTTTAAATCTCTTTCAGAACAACATGTTGGCGAATTATCTATCTTTAAAATTTATTCAGGAACGTTAACACCTGGAATAGATTTAATTAATACACATAAAAATAAAGTTGAAAGATTAGGTCAGCTATTTACACTAAATGGTAGAAATAGAACTGAAGTAAGTAAACTATATGCAGGTGATATAGGTGCAGTAGTTAAATTGAAAGATAGTCACACTGGCGATACTCTTTGCTCAAAGAACTTTACAGTTGTTCTTCCAGAAATTGAATATCCAGAACCTGTAATTCGTTTTGCTGTAAAACCAAAAGCTAAAGGTGACGAAGATAAAATTTCCGCTGCATTGCATACTGCACACGAAGAAGAACCTACATTAATATCAAAGTATGATCCAGAAATTTCTCAGACAGTAATTGCAGGACAGGGAGAACTTCAATTAAATCTTGCTATAAAACTTCTTAAAGATCGATATGGAGTTGATGTGGATTTAGTTGAACCAAAAATTCCATATCGCGAGACAATTAAAGGTGTTTGTGAAGATGCAGAATATAAACACAAAAAACAATCAGGTGGACGTGGTCAATATGGTCATGTACATTTGAAATTGGAACCACTTCCACGTGGTGCCGGTTTTGAATTTGTTGATGCAATTGTTGGTGGTGTTGTACCTGGACGATTTGTACCTGCGGTTGAAAAGGGACTCAGAGAAACTATGGCAAAAGGGATTCTAACTGGAAGTAAAGTTGTTGATATTAGAGTAACCTTATTTGATGGTACACATCATCCGGTCGATTCTGATGAAATTTCATTTAAAATTGCTGCATCTCAAGCCTTTAAAAAAGGTTTCCTTGAAGCTAAACCAGTTCTCCTTGAACCAATTTATGACGTAACCATCAAAATTCCAGAAGAATTTATGGGTGATGTAATGGGCGATATATCAAGTAGACGTGGTAAAATTCAGGGTATGGATTCAGAAAGTCCTTTCCAGATAATTAAAGCAAAAATTCCACTTGCAGAATTGCATAAATATTCAACTCAATTGCGTAGTTTAACTTCTGGAAGAGGAATGTTCACAATGAGCTTTTCTCATTACGAAGAAGTACCAAAAGAAATCGAAGCAAAAATTATTGAAGAATATCAAAAACAAAAAGAAGAAGAAGCAGAATAAATTATTTCTATTTAATTTTGAGGCGGAATTATTTCCGCCTTTTTTATTTATAGGAGATATATGAAAAGACTCTGGTCTCCCTGGCGATCACAATATATTGAATCTTTTATAAGAAAAAAGAATAATAACGAATGCATTTTTTGTAATGCAGTTAACGAAAATATCAATGATGATAATTGCTTGAAAGTATTCGAAGGTAAATTATGTTATGTGATGTTAAATTTATATCCATACAATAGTGGTCATGTAATGGTTATTCCACATCGTCATATTTCTTCATTCAGTCAATTAACTTCAGAAGAGATGATTGAAATAATGGAAACTGTTAAATTGACACTGGAAGCACTTGATATTACAATGAAACCACATGGTTATAACTACGGTGCAAATCTTGGAAAAGCAGCTGGAGCTGGTATAGATGACCACATCCATTTTCATGTTGTGCCGAGATGGGATGGCGATACAAACTTTATTCCTGTTCTTGGAGAAGTAAAAGTAATATCTCAGGATTTACTTCAAACAAAAAAAAATTTAATTAACGCATTTGAAAAGATAATTAATAAAAAAAATGAAAAATAAAATTAATGTTCTCGTAGCTCCAAATAGTTTTAAAGAATGTGCAGATTCTGTTGAACTTGTAAAATTATTTGAAATCTCTTTTGATAAAATTCTTAAAAGCAATATTAAACCATATGTTGATTTTATTTATAAACCAATCTCCGATGGAGGAGATGGATTTTTAGAAGTATGTAAATACCATTTCGGTTTAGAAAAACTTCATTTTGAAATTTCTAATCCACATAACAATGAAAAATTTTTATGCCCTGTCGGTTATTGGGAAGAAAAAAAATTATTATTTATTGAATCTGCAGAGGTTCTGGGATTTAAAAAAATACCAGAAGAATTTCGTAATCCAATGGTGCTCTCTTCAAAAGGAATGGGAGAACTTTTACTCCAGATACTTGATGGATGCGAAAATGGTTTAATTGATATTGAAAAGATATTAATAGGAATTGGAGGAACAGGAACAAATGACCTCGGTCTCGGAATGATGGAAGTATTTGGACTGGAATTATATGATAAAGAAAATAATAAATTAGAAGTAATTCCAAAAAATTTTGAATTAGCTCAAAAAATTGTTGTACCAGAAATTCAACTGCCTTTTAAAATAGAAACTATAATAGATGTTCAAAATCCTTTACTCGGTAATAAAGGTGCAATCAAAGCTTTTGCTCGTCAAAAAGGAGCAAAAGAAGAAGATATAATTCATCTTGAAAAAGGTTTTCAAAACATTCTAAAAGAGCTTGAACTTGATAATGAATTTATTTCTAAACTAAGTGGAGCAGGTGGAGGATTAGCAGCAGGATTTAAAATATTTTTTAATGCCGAAGAAATGTATGCAACTGATTTTATCAAAAATAATCTCAATATAAATTCTGAAAGTAGTATCTATAATCTTGTTATAACAGGAGAAGGAAAATTTGATTTCCAGAGCCAGATGAATAAAGGTTCTATGATAATTGCAAATGAATTTACAAAAAAGAATATTCCTGTTTTTATTGTTTGTGGCGAAGCAAATGTAAATTTACCTGATGATGAAAATATTCGTGTTATAGAATTAGCTGAATATTTTGATACTACAGAAGAATCAATTAAAAATATCGACCTTGGTATTGAAATAGCATGTAAACAAATAATTAAATTTATTACAAAACTTATTGAATAAATAAAGTGACAAAAATGGAAAATGAATTTGAGAAAATAGAAAGGGTAAAAGTAGCAGCACTTGATGAAATTCTTGGTAAAAAATTTCCTGTCCTTGATGATGGTTTTATTCGAGTAATTGACTATATGGGTTCAGATGAATCGATTGTTCAGGCTGCAAGAGTTTCTTATGGAAAAGGAACAAAAAAAGTTAGCGAAGATAGAGCTTTAATAAGATATTTATTACGTAATAGACATACAACACCATTTGAAATGTGTGAAATTAAATTTCATGTTCGAGTACCAATGGATACATGGCGTCAATGGATTAGACATCGCACTGCAAATGTTAATGAATATTCAACACGATACTCAATTGCAATAGATGCTACACAAAAAACCAGTCCAACTCAATGGCGTATTCAAGCTAAAGATAATAAACAGGGGAGTGATGGTTTTTTAAATGAAGAAATTGGTAAAAAACTTTCTCAACGCGAAGAAGAACTTCAAAATTTTGCACGAGAAATATACCAGGAAAGACTTGAACTTGGTGTTGCTCGTGAACAGGCAAGAAAAGATTTGCCACTTTCAACTTACACAGAAGCTTACTGGAAAATTGATCTTCATAACCTTTTGCATTTTTTATCTCTTAGAATGGATTCTCATGCACAATATGAAATTCGTAGTTATGCAAATGTAATAGGGAACGAAATTGTTTCTCGCTGGTGTCCAATAACATGGGAAGCATTTCAGGATTATCAGATGAACTCACTTTCACTCTCTGCTAATGAAATTAAAATTGTTAATGCAATAATTCATAATAAAATTGATGATGCTTTAAAAATTGCTAAAGAATTAGGCTGGTTAAATAAAATTGAAAATAGACTGGTGCGTAACAGAGAAAGAAATGAATTTGAAGAAAAATTGGAACGCCTGGGATTGCAAAAACCATGGTGAGTTAATTTTTTCAATTAATCGACTAAATATTAAGATTCTCGTAGTGTGATACACTTCATGAAATTACCGATTAAATTAACTATGCGATTAATGGTAAGAATATAATAAAGTAAAGTTTATTATAATTGTTACTCAGGAGAATAAAATAATATTAAAAAATTTTTTAGAAGTAATTTGAAAAAGATAATAATAGCGGCTGTATCAGAAAATTTTGTGATAGGTAAGAATGGTAGAATTCCCTGGCATAATAAAGAAGAAATCGCACATTTTCGTAAAACTACCACTGGATTTCCAGTTTTAATGGGAAGAAAAACTTTTGAATCGATTGGAAATCCATTAAAAGATAGAATTAATATTGTCATAACTCACAATAAATTTTATAATCAACAATTTCCACAAGTACTTGTTTTTGATTCAATTACCAGTGCTTTAGAATATTGTGAAAAAAAATTTGAAAAAGTTTTTATAATTGGTGGAGAAAGTATTTTTAATCAAACAATTTTAATAGCTGATGAAATTATATTATCGAAAATGAAATTCAATATTGATGGAGATGCACACTTTCCATATTTTGAACTAAATCAATGGGAATTAAGTTCTGTTGAAGATTTTAAAGATTTTACAATTTATCATTATATTAAAAAACAAAATTAGTTGAGAATCACATTGAATAATAAAATAAAAATATTACCAGAAAATGTTGCAAACAAAATAGCAGCTGGCGAAGTTGTTAATCGTCCCGAATCTGTTGTTAAAGAATTACTCGAAAATTCAATAGATGCAGGAGCAAATAAAATTGATGTGATTATAAAAAATGCAGGTAAATCTTTAATTCAGGTGGTTGATGATGGTATTGGTATGAGCGAAGAAGATGCTGTGCTTTGTGTTCAACGACACGCAACAAGTAAAATTTCTACAATAGAAGATCTCGAAGCAATTTCAACTTTTGGTTTCAGGGGCGAAGCCTTAGCTTCAATTGCAGCAGTAAGCCAGTTTGAGTTGAAAACTAAAAGAGAAGAAGATGAATTAGGTACCATAATTAAAATTGAAGGAGATGGAAATCTTCTTGTTGAAAAAGGATCTTTCCCTCGTGGGACTTCAGTATCTGTTAAGAATTTATTTTTTAATGTTCCAGCAAGAAGAAATTTTTTAAAAAGTAACGCAACAGAATTAAAACATATTATTGATGCGTTTAAAAGATCTGCACTAAGTCATCCAGAAATAAGTTTTAAATTTTACAATGAAGATGACTTAATATTCGATTTCCCTGCTTGCTCAATTCATGAACGAATGAAAGCAATCTTTGCAGAAAATATAATTGATGCTCTCCTCGAAGTTAAAGAGTTAACAGATTATATAAGTTTAACTGGCTTCGTTACTAAACCTGCTTATTTACAAAAGAGTAAAGGCGAACAATATTTCTTTTTGAATAAAAGATATGTAACAAATAAAATAATTAATCATGCTGTCTATAGTGCCTATGAAAATATTCTTGAAAAAGGTGATTATCCATTCTTTGTTTTATTTATGACAATCGATCCTCATAAAGTAGATGTTAATGTGCATCCTTCGAAACTCGAAGTTAAATTTGATGATGAAAGAGAAATTTATGCATTTGTACACGCTGTAATTAAAAAAACACTTGGTAGTTATGATTTAGTGCCAAATGTTTCACTTGAAGGGAATACTACTGATGTAACTATGAAATTTCAGAATTTCAAATCAATTGAAAAGGAAGATTTTAGCGATAGACCATTTAGTAAACAATTTGAATCAAAAAGAACACCAATCTTTAGTGAAGATGATATTGAACGTTTATTCGGAAATTTAAACAAAGATATAAAAGCTGCTGCATCACCTTCAGAAGTTCCTCATCCATTTGAATCAAAACAAATTGAAATTACTCATCAATTCGATGGCACTACAAATTCAGAAGCGGATTCTCCTTTTATTGTAATGCTACATAATAAATATATTTTATCTCAAATTAAAAGTGGTTTGATGATTATTGATGCTCACGTTGCTCACGAAAGAATCTTATACGAACAAGCATTACAGTCTTTTGATGCAAATATACCTTTTTCACAACAATTACTTTTTCCACAATCAATTCAACTTGATCCAGCTGATTATCAATTAGCAAAAGATCTCGAACCATACTTAACTAATCTTGGCTTTGTTATAAAATTCAAAGCAAAAAATGTAATTGATGTGATCGGGATTCCATCAGACATAAAAGCTCAACACGAAATTGATATTTTACTTGATATACTTCACGAATTTCGTAAAAATCAACAGGAAAAAAGGCTCGATATTAAAGATAATCTTGCAAAATCATATTCGTGTAAAGCAGCAATCAAAGCAGGTGATAAATTAAATGAAAGAGAAATGAGAATACTTGTCGATAAATTATTTGCAACTTCAATGCCTTATGTTTGTCCACACGGTAGACCAATTATAATAAAAATACCTATAGAAGAATTTGATAAACGTTTTGGAAGAACATAAATAATATTTAGATGGACTCTTTGAAAAAAATAATTTTGTATCTGAGATTAATACGGATTACTAACTGGCTGAAAAATATTTTTGTATTTGTACCACTTGTTTTTTCAAAACATCTATTCAACTTAGATTATTTTTATAAAGCAGTAATTGCTTTTCTTATTTTTTCTTTTGCATCAAGTCTTGTTTATGTTTTTAATGACATAGTCGATGTTGAAAGAGATCGAGTTCATCCTGTCAAAAAAAATAGACCTCTTGCAGCTAATTTGTTAAGCTTACAGGAAGCAAAGATTATATTAATTATTTTATCTCTTCTTACTATTACTTTATGTATTACTATCTGGAATGAATTTGTATATGTTGTTTTTATATATATCCTTATTAATATTTTTTATTCATTGTACTTGAAAAATATAGTTATTGTTGATGTTTTTTGTATAGCTGCAGGTTTTATGCTACGTGTTATTGGTGGTGCATTAATAATCTCAGTTTATATTTCTAACTGGCTTATACTTACTACACTATTTTTATCTTTGTTCTTAGCAATAATGAAAAGAAGGTTAGAATTTATTAGTTATCAAAAAATTGAAATGCAGCGAGAAGTGCTGAATAAATATACACTTAATTTTATTGATCAAATGGTTTCTCTTACATCGGCAGGAGTTGTTATATCATATGCTTTGTATACAGTTGCATCGAGAACTATTTTATTATTTGGTACAGAAAAATTAATTTATACAACAATCTTTGTTTTGTTTGGAATTTTTCGTTATATGTATATAGCTTTTAAAGAAAATAAAGGGGAAAATGTTATTGAAGTATTATTAATAGATAAACCAATGATTTTTAATTTATTACTTTATATCGTTACTACATTATTAATAATTTACTTCTAAATAATATGATTGATGAGATACTTGGATTAATAATATTACTATTTCTTAGTGCATTTTTTTCATCTTCTGAAATAGCTTACATTATAGCAAATAAAATAAAAATAGAGTTGCGAGCAAGAAAAGGAAATATTTATGCTAAAAATGCCTACTATTTTGTAAAAAATCCTGATAACTTCTTTTCAACAATTCTAATCTCAAATAATATAGTAAACATTGCATTTGCTTCAATAATCTCATTCTTTTTGATTACATATTTTAATCTGGAAGAATTTGAGATACTTTTATTATCTTCATTTCTAATTCTACTATTTGGAGAGTTGATACCAAAATATCTTGGGACTGAACTTGCAGATTTACTCATTTTAATTTCATCAATACCACTTAGAATAATTTCATTATTGCTTTATCCTTTATCAAAAATTACGAGTAACATTTCTTTAATAATAAATAAAATGGGAAAAATTGAAGAAGAAAATATATTAACTGTTGTTGATAGAGAAGATATACAGAATTTAATCGAAGAGAGTACTAAAGCAAAAAAAATTGACGAAGAACAATCTGATATAATTTATAAAGTAATCGAAATTAAAGAACAAAAAGTTTACGAAGCAATGACTCCAAGAACTGATATAGTAGGAGTAGACATCAATAGCACAATTGAAGAAGTAATTGAAAAGTTTATAGAATCTGGTTATTCAAAACTTATTGTATATGAAGAAAATCTTGATAACATCAAAGGGATGGTTTTGATTAAAGATCTATTCAATATGCCAGATAACTTAAGGTCAATAATGCGAGAAGTTGTTTTTGTTCCAGAAACCAAAAAAAGTCTTGAAATGCTGAATGAATTTCTTGAAAAACAATTTTCTATTGCTGTAGTTGTTGATGAGTTTGGTGGCACCGCTGGAATTGTAACAATGGAAGATTTGATAGAAGAATTATTTGGTGAAATTAGAGATGAATATGATGTTGAAGAGAAAATAGTGAAAAAAATTAATAATAATACTTTTATATTAAGTGGTAAAGTTGAAATAGATTATCTTAATGAAGAATTAAATTTTGGAATTGAAGAAGGTGAATATGAAACAATAGCTGGTTATGTAACTACAAAATTAGGAAGAATCCCGCTTAAAGGGGAATCATTCAAAATAGACCACTTTACTATTCTTATTCTTAAATCAAGCAAAACAAAAATTGATTTAATGAAAGTTATTGTTGAACTCGAAACCAGAGAAAGTTAACCTTCATTTATCTTACAGGTGGATAAATCAAAAATTCTTTATCTTTGAAAATAAATAATTGAAATGAATTGCTAAATTTTAAAGTTTACTGTAGAGATAAAAATTCAAAAGCCAGAGCAGGAGAATTCCATACAGCACATGGAATTGTAAAAACTCCGATATTTATGCCAGTCGGAACACAGGGAACGGTCAAAGCTATTACACAAAGAGTTTTGAAAGAAGAAGTTAAAGCAGAAATTATTCTTTCGAATACCTATCATTTGTATCTACGACCTGGTACTAAAATTCTTGAAGCTGCTGGAGGTTTACATAAATTTATAAGCTGGGATAGACCGATTTTAACCGATAGTGGTGGTTTCCAGATTTATAGTTTATCTGAACTTAGAAAATTAAAAAAGGATGGAGTAGAATTTCGTTCGCATCTCGATGGTTCAATGCATTTTTTCACTCCACAAAAAGTAATTGAAATTCAGAGGAGTATTGGTTCTGATATTATGATGCCATTAGATGAATGTACACCTTTTCCATGTGAATATGAATATGCAAAGAAATCTAAAGAACTTACATCGCAATGGGCAATACTTAATAAAGAAGCTTTTCATTCAACAACTTCTCTTTATGGTTATGAACAATATTTATTTGGCATTGTTCAGGGAAGTGTTTATAAAGACTTGCGTGAAAGTTCAGCAAAAGATTTAACAAGATTAGATTTTGATGGTTATGCAATTGGTGGTTTAGCAGTAGGAGAACCAACTGAAATTATGTACGATATAGTGAATTTTACAACAGATTTTTTACCAGAGAATAAACCAAGATATTTGATGGGAGTAGGTAGACCAGAAAATATTTTAGAAGCTATTGCACTGGGAATTGATATGTTTGATTGTGTAATGCCAACTCGTAATGCTCGTAATGCTTATCTATTTACTTCTTGTGGAATTGTTACTATGAGAAATTCTATATATAAAGATGATTTCAGTCCACTTGATCCGGAATGTGATTGTTATACATGCAAAAATTTTTCAAAAGCATATTTAAGGCATTTATTTAATGCTAAAGAAATATTAGCTTTGGAATTAGCAACTATTCACAATTTAACTTTTTATCTTAATCTTGTTCGTAAAGCTCGAGAAAAGATATTAGAAGGTACATTTGTAGAATGGAAAAATGAAGTAATTAAAAAAATATCAGTAAATGTTCAATTAAAAGAGGAGTAAAAAATGAACCTATTATTTGCAATGGCACCTCCACCAAATGGACAGGGTGGTGCAGGTAGTTTAATAAGCACATTAATAATGTTTGGTGCAATCTTCTTGATATTCTATTTTATGATTATACGACCACAACAAAAAAGAGCAAAAGAAAGAGAAAAGCTTTTAGCATCAGTGCAAAAGGGCGATAAAGTAATTCTTAGTAGTGGACTCTATGGAACAGTTGCCCAGTTAGATGAAAAAACTGTTTTAATAGATGTAGGTAATAATGTTAAAATGAAATTTGATCGTTCAGCTATTGTAACAATTCTTAAAGATTAATCTTGTATTCATAAAGATTGCCTTAATCTCTTTGATTAAGGCAGTCTTATAATTTCAAAGGAGGAATATGAAAGAACTTAGTATCAAACAAAATTTTCTTGGAATAGAAAAAAAGTATTCTAATTATGAAAATTCTCAAATTGTAATTTTGCCAGTCCCATTGGAAAAAACTGTTAGTTATGGGAAAGGTACAGGTAAAGGACCTATTGAAATACTAAAAGCTTCTCACTATGTAGAATTTTATGATGAAGAGATGAAAAGAGAATTATGTTTCGAGAAAGGGATTTGTACACTGGAATTAATGAATCTACAGAAATTATCTATTGAAAAATCGTTACAAAAAATCCATAAAGAAGTAGCAAAACATATTGACGAAGGAAAATTTGTTGTAACACTCGGAGGTGAGCATTCTTTGTCAGCTGCACCTATTATGGCATATAATGAAAGATTTCCGAATTTATCAATTCTTCAGATTGATGCACATTCTGATTTAAGAGATAGCTATGAAGGTTCAAAATATTCTCATGCAAGTGTTATGGCTCGTGTTGCGGAATTTAATTCTAATATTGTTCAGGTTGGAATACGTGCACAATGCATTGAAGAGTTGGATTTAAAAAGAAAAAAAGGAATTAAAACTTTTTATGCTCGAGAAATTAAAATGGGAATGTACGGAGAAAATTGGCAGGAGATTGTTGCAAACAACTTAACAGAAAATGTTTATATTACATTTGATGTTGATGGTCTGGATCCCTCTCTAATTCCAGCTACTGGAACTCCAGAACCTGGTGGTTTATTCTGGGATGAAACAATGAATCTTCTTAAAATAGTTGGATCAGAAAAAAATATTGTGGGTTTTGATGTAGTTGAATTAGCACCAACAAAATTTCATCCATCATCAAATTTTGTTGCTGCGAAACTTACTTATAAAATGTTGAATTATGCATTTATTGGAAGATAAAAAATATTGATAATGATTTGTAAGGTTATGAAATGAAAAGTAAAATTTACTTCAAAACAGGAAATATTGAAATAATTAATGATGATTATTTAACTACTGATTTGATAAATGATGAATCAATAGACTTGGTTATCACATCACCACCTTACAATGTAGATATAAAATATAATTCTTATACAGATGATATTGATTATAAAAAATATTTAGAATTTACACATAAATGGCTTGAGAAGACATATCAACTGTTAAAAAGTGATGGAAGGTTTTGCCTAAATATTCCACTTGATAAAAATAAAGGTGGGCAACAGAGTGTTTATGCAGATATTGTTACTATAGCAAAAGAAGTTGGTTTTAAATATCATTCAACTATAGTCTGGAACGAACAAAATATATCAAGAAGAACTGCATGGGGTTCGTGGCTATCTGCTAGTGCACCGTATGTAATTGCTCCTGTTGAAATGATTGTAGTGTTATATAAGAAAAAGTGGAAAAAAATAAGCGGTAGTAAAAAGTCTGATATAACAAAAAGTGAATTTATTGAATGGACTAATGGAGTCTGGAATTTTATGGGTGAAAGTAAAAAAAGAATTGGGCATCCTGCTCCATTTCCGTTAGAATTACCAAAAAGATGTATAAAATTATTCAGTTATGTAGGTGATATTATTTTGGATCCATTTTTAGGAAGTGGTACTACATTGATTGCATGTAATTTAACAAATAGAAAAGGGATAGGTATTGAAGTTGATAAAAATTATTGTGAATTGGCTAAAAAAAGAATTTTGAAAGAATCTATGTCTTATCAACTTACTTTAAATTCTATTTTGGAGATATAAATGAAAAATAAAAGTATAAACGATCTTGTAATGGAGTTTTTTAAAAATCATCCCAAGCAAGATTTACCACATGGACCAGTAGTAGATTGGGTAGAAGAAGAGTATAAAAAAATATATAATAAAAAACCACGAGATGTATGGAGACAAATAAGAATGCTTCATCAATTAGGTAAATTAATTAAGGTTAAAAAAGGTATATATAGATATGACCCCGATTATGTTCAAAATAAAAATATTTATGATTTTTCACAAAAAATGAAAGAAAAAATATTTAAAAGAGATAACTACAAATGTGTTGTTTGTGGAAGAGGTATTAATGATGGGGTTGAAATATGTGTTGATCATATAATACCAAAAGATAAAGGTGGGAAAAATATATTATCAAATGGTCAAACATTATGTATGGAACATAATTTATTGAAAAAAAATTATTCTCAGACAGAAGCAGGAAAAAGATATTTTATTAAAATTTACAAACAAGCATTAAAAAATAAAGACGAACGTATGGTAAAATTTTGTAAAGATGTTTTTGATATCTATGATAAATATGAAATAAATGGACATATTAGTAGACCTAATGGTAAAAAGAAAAATTAAAACTTTTTATTAATTAAACACGATGAGGATAAAGAAAAAATAATTATTTAAAACTTTGTATTAACTACTAATAATAATTCAGAGAATAATATTTAAATATAAATTAAGAACAATATTTCTTAAAGTTGTTTATAAATAGAATTTTCAAAAAGCTTATTATGACTGAGGGAAAATTGAAAAAATTACTTTTAATTCTACTAATATTATTCTCCTTTATAAATATTTCTGCTCAAAAAATTTATTATGGAAATATTGAAGGAGAAATAGATTTAGGTATAGCTCCGTATGTAAAAAGAGTTATATCCGAAGCAGAAAAGAACAACGCAAATGCTGTAGTTTTTAGAATCAATACATTTGGTGGTAGAATTGATGCAGCAACTCAAATTAAAGATGCTATTCTAAATAGCAAAGTAAAAACTATTGCTTTTGTTGATAAAAGAGCAATATCTGCTGGTGCTTTAATTGCACTTTCTTGCGAAAAAATAGTAATGGTTCCTGGTGCATCTATGGGAGCTACAACTGTTGTTGATGTTTCAGGTCAAAAGCAATCTGAAAAATATCAATCATATATGCGCTCAGAAATGCGTTCTACTGCCGAAAAAAATGGTAGAAGAACTGATATTGCTCAAGGTATGGTTGATGAAAGTATTGTTGTTCCAGACTTGCAGGATGATAGCACAAAACTAATAACTTTAACTTCAGAAGAAGCTCTCAAATATAAAATGGCAGATACAGTTGTTGCATCGTTTGAAGAATTAAAAAAGGCTTTTGGATATAATAATGCAGAGGTTATTAATGTAACTTCAAACTGGGCAGAAGATTTGGTAAGATTCTTAAATAATCCCATTGTTTCGTCTTTACTTATTATGCTTGGTCTGATAGGCTTGTATACTGAAATTAAAACTCCAGGTTGGGGATTACCGGGCACCTTAGGCATTGTATGTTTAGCTCTCTTTTTTGGTTCAGGTTATATTTTACAAATTGCTTCAATTATAGAAATATTGATATTTGCTCTTGGAGTTATTCTACTTTTGGTTGAAATATTTGTGATACCTGGCTTTGGAATTTTTGGTATAATCGGAATTATTTTAATGATTGCTGGTTTATTTCTGGGATTACTTTCTGACTTTTCTTTTGTTGATTGGAATTTAATCTCATATGCAATTATACAACTTGCTATAACTTTTATTGGTACAGGCATTATAATTTTAGCATTAATAAAATATTTACCTAAAGCCAGTATGTTTAATAAATTAATATTACAGGAAAGTGTAAAAGAAAAATCGGGTTACGCATTAAAAGAAAAATTTGTAAATCTCATTGGTAAAGAAGGGATTGCTTTAACTGACTTACGTCCTGCGGGAACTGCTCTGATAGATGGAGAAAGAATAGATGTTGTAACCGAAGGAGATTTTATTACCAATAATTCAGTTATTATTGTTAAAAAAGTTGAAGGTTCAAAAATTGTTGTTGGAAAAAAATAAGAACACAGACAATCGTAATATTTATCTTAATTGATTTTTTGTTTTATGATTGTCTGTGTTCTCTCTTATTAAAGTAACTCGATTATATTTTTATTCAAAGTATAATCTTTACGAACAGCTTTTCTTAATTTTTGTGTTTCATCTCTTACTTCCAGAGTTGCTACAATTTCTACACTTGTTTCTGTTTCTGCTTTAATTAAAATTCCTTTATCGATATTAAATAGAATATTTCCTGAACCTGATATTTTAGGATCATTGAAATTATATTTAATCCCATTATCTTCACCTTTTTTATTGCCTGTCCAGGTGCACGATAAATTAGCACTTAATTTTGCAGCTTTATCATTATTTATTTTAAAGAAATCTTCTACTTTGTAAGTAATTGTATTATCAATTTTAAAGATACTTAATTGACCTGGATAATTTTTTTGCCAGGTAGAATCTTTAGCTAAAGATTTTTTTGGTAATTCTCTAAAAAGTAATTGAGTGATTGGTTTTATTAATGCATCCCCAAGATTTTTAGCAAATTGTGATTTTTGTTCTGCAGTTAAATTTTGTTTTTGAGGCTGCAAAGAATTCATTTTATCGATAATCTTATCAAGTCTTGATACTTCAATTACTTCTCCTTTTTCACTTACTCTTGCACGATATGGAGTGTTATGAATGGATAAATATTCAAAATACTTTTGTTGTTCTTCTGGAGTTAATTTTACATTGGAATCAAAAGTAATTTTTTGACCATTTATATCTGCATTAATTTTTAATGAAGAAATATTTAAAGATAATTCTGCAGTTTTGTCATCATCAACATCAAGAACTTCAATATCAAATATGTAAGTAGTAGTTTGATTAGATTTCGATTGCATTAAAGAATCGGCTTGAATACTTTCAAATGTTGATGTGATAGCAGTAAGCTTGTATTTAAGTTTATCGCCCTTTTCAAATTTGTAGCGAAGAGAAACTTTTTCGCCTTTTAGATCAATACTTTCCAGTTTAGCCTTTGAAATATCTCCACTGTACTTTTCTTCTTTTTTACTACAAGAAGTGATAAGAAGAATAGAAATTAATAGAACTAATAAATATACATTTTTCATATTATCTCTTTTTATTGTTTGATTAAAATATTTTTGTTAATTCCATCCATTGATTTCAAGAAGTTCTTTTCTTGAGAAAAAATGAGCTATTTCTTTTAATGCATTTTCATTTGAATCGGAACCGTGAACAATATTTTCCTGAATATTATCTGCATAAAGTTTTCTTATTGTTCCTTCTTCAGCTTTTGCTGGATCGGTAGCCCCAATTAATTTTCTAAACTCTTCAACTGCATTTTCTTTTTCAAGTACAATTGGAACACATGGACCTGAAGTCATATATGCAATTAAGTCATTAAAGAAAGGTCTTTCTTTATGGATTTCATAAAATCCTTTTGCAGAATCAGGTGTTAGTCTTACCATTTTCATTGCAAGTATTTTAAAGCCAGCGTCCTGTATATGTGAAATAACTTTTCCAATTAAATTTTTTCTTACACAATCAGGTTTAAGAATAGCTAAAGTTTTGTTACTCAATTTTCTCTCCTTATTTGTTATTAAATTATTTTACTTTGCTTTTTAATTTTTTATTTGACTTCTTTTTATTAGAAGAATTTTTAAGACTAATTTTTTTATTTAATTTTTTTGTTGATTTAATTTTATCAAGTACTCTTTTCATTGTAATACCAATTTCAGCAGGACTTTCAACAACATGAATGCCTGCTCTTTTCATTGCTGCCATTTTTTCAGCAGCAGTTCCTTTGCCACCAGAAATTATTGCGCCTGCATGTCCCATCCTACGTCCCGGAGGGGCAGTTCTACCAGCAATAAAACCAACTACAGGTTTTTTAACATACTTTTTAATGAATTCGGCAGCTTCTTCTTCTGCATTCCCTCCAATTTCGCCAATCATTATTATAGCTTCAGTATCAGGATCTTCATTAAATAATTTTATAATATCAATAAATCGTGAACCAATAATTGGATCGCCACCAATGCCTACACAAGTAGATTGACCAATACCTAAATCTGTAAGTTGTTTAACTGCTTCATAAGTTAGAGTTCCACTTCTTGAAACTATTCCAACTTTTCCTTTTTTATGAATATATCCAGGCATAATTCCGATTTTAGCTTTACCTGGAGAAATTATACCAGGGCAATTTGGACCAATTAATCGTACATCTTTACCATTTAATGAATGATATACAGAAATCATATCTTTAATTGGAATGCCTTCTGTAATGCAAACTATAAGTTTAATACCAGCATTTGCTGCTTCTAAAATTGCATCGGCTGCAAAAGCTGGGGGTACAAATATTGCAGAAGCATTGGCTTTTGTAGCTTTCACTGCTTCTGATACAGTATTGAATATCGGAATATCTGTGTCCTCAAATTTTTGTCCACCTTTTCCAGGAGTTACACCAGCTACTACTTTTGTTCCATATTCTAACATCTGTCGAGTATGAAAAGAACCTTCGCTGCCAGTTATTCCTTGAACTATTACTTTTGTTTTTTTATCCAGCAAAATACTCATGGTTTTATCCTTAGTGTATTTGTTTAATTTTTTATTTACAAAATTAAGAAAACCTTTTAAATAAACTTTATAAAATTTCTTTTTGATCTTATTCATTTAATGTAAATTTGTTTTTTAAAAAAGGAGGTTTTAATGGAAAATAGTTTTGGTATAACTGGTTTTATTTTTAATGATGATATTCAATGGGAAAATGTTGGAGATGGAGTTAGAAGAAAAATAATGGCTTATGATAAAGACTTGATGCTTACTGCAGTTGAATTCAAAAAAGGTGCTATAGGATATGTTCATAAACATCCACATAAACAAGTAACTTATATAGTTAAAGGAGCTTTTGAAGTTACCATCGAAAATCAAAAGAAAATCCAGAAAGCTGGTGATGTATTTTTTATTCCTTCAAATGTTGAACATGGTGTTGTATCTCTTGAAGAAGATAGCCTATTAATTGATGTATTTAATCCATACCGTGAAGATTTTATTAAAAAGTAAATCACAAATTCAAAAAAGAATAAGCCATGATTTATATTAAAAAAATTCTGTTCACAATTTTTATAATTGTGTTTGTAACTAACTTTTATGCACAGGAAAATAAAATAAAAATATGGAATGGTTTAGCTCCGGGTACAGGAGATACATTAAATAACGAAACTTATGTTGATGGTCGCTTCAGAAATATTTATCAACCAGAATTAACAGCTTTTCTATTAGATAATAGAACAATAAATACTCCTACAATTATTATTTTCCCTGGAGGAGGCTATACTCATCTTGCATATGAAAAGGAAGGATTAAAAGTTGCAAAATTCCTTAATAGTAATGGAATAAATGCTTTCATACTTAAGTACAGGCTTAATGAAAATCTTGCACTTATTGATGCACAAAGAGCAGTTAAATTTATAAGAGCAAAGGCAAGAGAATTTAATATTAATCCAGATAAAATTGGAATTATGGGTTTTTCTGCTGGAGGACATTTAGCAGCAAATATGATTATTAGTGAAAATAAAAATTATATCAATGATAATATTGATTCCATGAATCATATCCCCAATTTTGTTGTACTTATTTATCCATGGCTTCAGAATCTATACAAAGAAGTTAAAAATACTTTCCCACCAACTTTTTTTATTCATGCTTCGGACGATACACGAGTTCCTGTTGAGCAGAGTATAAATTTTTATAATGAATTGATTAAAAAGAATACAAATGTTGAAATGCATATTTACAACAAAGGTGGACATGGTTTTGGAATGGAAAAAGAAAGAGGAAGATCAGCTTCCTGGGGAAATATTTTTCTTGAATGGTTAAATTCAATTGAGTATTAAATAAGGATTATTTATGAAAAAATTAATTTGTCTTTTATTCATTTATTCCAACTTATTATTTGCACAAACAAATTATCCTGATGTTTCTGGATTTCAAAATAGTGCACATCACTGGTACGATATTTATTCTGACGAAAATGTAATTAATCCTCGTCCTGGTCATCCTCGATATAAACCTGAAAATGTAAAAGAAATTGCAGATAATATTTTGCTTTATCAAAAAGAAAATGGTGGCTGGCCTAAAAATTATGATATGCTTGCAATATTAACTGAAGAGCAAAAAGATTCTTTAAGAAAAGCAAAGAATCAATTGAATACTACATTCGATAACTGGACTACACATACACAGATTGAATATTTAGCTCAAGCCTATCTTTTAATTGGTGATGATAGATATAAAGAAGCTTGTCTTAAAGGAATTGATTTCATCCTTTCTGCACAATATCCAAATGGTGGATGGCCACAGTTTTATCCAGATACAAGTGGATATAGAAAATATATTACTTTTAATGATGGTGTAATGAGTGGAATAATGAAAGTACTTTATAATATTGTAATGAATAAACCACAATATGCTTTTGTAGATTCTGTAAGAAAAGAAAAAGTAAAAAAAGCTTTTGAAAAAGGTCTCGATTGTATTTTAAAAACTCAGATTAATGATAATGGAAAACTTACTGCGTGGCCACAACAAGCTGATAATGTAGGCTTATTTCCGCAGTGGGCAAGAAATTTTGAACCTCCCTCAATCTGTAATGCAGAAAGTGCAGAAGTGGTCTTATTTTTAATGAGTATCGAGAATCCTTCGAAAGAAATTATTAATGCAGTTCAAAGTGCTGTTAAATGGTTTGATGAATCTAAAATTAATGGGATAAGAATTGTTGAAAAAAAGATTGAACCAAAAAAATACTATTATAGTACTTTTGATTATGATCGCATTGTGATTAACGATTCTACAGCTCCACCAATCTGGACAAGATATTATGAATTAAAAACGCATCGCCCTTTGTTTTGCAATCGTGATAGAAAAGTTGTTTACTCGTTAGCAGAAGTTGAACATGAACGAAGAGCAGGCTACACATGGTATACATATGCACCTCAAGAAGTATTGAATAAATATCCTGAATGGCAAAAAAAATATGCACCTAATGAAAATGTTCTAAATAAAAAATGAGTTAATAATGAAAACAAAATTTATTTTGTTATTACTGTCAATTATTACATTGAGTGGATTTATGTTAATTAATCAAAAATCAAAATACAGGATTTTATGCTTTGGAGATTCTATCACTTATGGTGCAGGTGTAGAAGGGAATGGATGGGTTGAGCAAATAGCTAATAAATATGATAATCTTATTATGATAAATGAAGGCAGGAAAGGAAGAAAGACAGCAGATAAAGAAGAATTACTTCCTATTTTAGAAAAACATAAAGATGTTGATTTAATTTTAATTTTACTTGGAGTGAATGATTTAAAAAATGGTAATGACAGTCTTGTTAATTCCTGTGTATTAAATATGAAATGGATGATCACACAGATTAAAAATAAGCTTCCAGATACAAAAATTTTATTGCTCTCCCCCTGCAGTATTAGCTTGGAAACCATGACTGATTTAAATAAACAAAAGAAATATAATGAGAACACATATCAATCATTAATCAAACTCGAAAAAGAGTATGAAAAATTAGCTAACGAAGAGAATATCTATTTTATGAGTTTATTTAATGTTGTATCATTAAAAAATTTTTATGATGGAGTTCATCCAGATTTAGCTGGTCATAAAGAAATAGCAGAAAAAGTTTCTGAGAAAATTAGTTCCATTTTAGAATTAAAAATTGATTAGATTGATTATGGACATCACAAAGTTATAAAAAAGATCGGCTAAAATTTGTGATGTTCATTTTAATTGTGGTATCAAAAATTAATCGTAATATTTTTTAGTTATAGTTCATGATTAATTTTGTTAACTGGAGTAGTTTCAGTTCTTCAAATTGATTTGCCATTAGTTGCATTCCTATTGGTAATCCGTCTTTATTTTTAGCAATAGGAATGTTTATACCAGGAATACCAGCAAGATTTGCAGAAGTTGTATATATATCACTCAAATACATTTCAAGTGGATCAGATGATTTTTCTCCAATCTTAAAAGCTACTGTTGGAGTTGTTGGTGTAAGAATTATATCGACTGATTTAAAAGCTTCAATGAAATCATTCTTTAATAATCTTCTAACTTTTTGAGCTTTTCGATAATAAGCATCGTAATATCCAGCAGAAAGAACGTATGTTCCCAGCATAATTCTTCTTTTCACTTCTTTGCCAAATCCCTGACTTCGAGATTCTGTATACATCTCAATTAAATTACTTGATTGTTCAGCTCTAAATCCATAATGAGCACCTTCGTAGCGTGATAAATTTGATGAAGCCTCCGCTGTTGTTAATATGTAGTATGTAGCAATAGCATATTCAGTATGGGGAAGAGATATTTGAAAAATTTGATGACCATTCGATTTTAATTTTTCAATTTGTTCTTCAATTGCATTTTTAATTTCGTTATCGAGACCTTCCCCAAAATATTCATTGGGAATTCCAATCTTAAATTTTTTATCTGTAAAAAGGTTTTTAGAGAAATCGGGTACAGGTAAATCATAACTTGTAGAATCTTTTTCATCTTTTCCAGAAATTACTTCCAATACAAGAGCGATATCTTCAATAGATTTTGCAAAGGGACCAATTGTATCGAACGAAGATGCAAAAGCAGTTAATCCATATCTTGATACTCTACCATAAGTTGGTTTTAGACCAAGAATACCACAAAAAGCTGCAGGTTGACGTATTGAACCACCTGTATCGGTACCAAGTGAAACATCGCATAAATCGGCTGCAACTGCAACAGCCGAACCTCCACTTGATCCTCCAGAAACACGTGAATTATCATGTGGATTTAATACAGGACCAAATGCAGAATTTTCGTTCGATGAACCCATTGCAAACTCATCACAATTAGTTTTGCCAATAATAATGGCATCTTCGTCGATTAATTTTTGAACAGCTGTTGCAGTATAAATTGAAATGAAGTTCCTTAAAATATTAGATGAACAGGTCATTGGTTTATTTTTTAGAGCAAGAACATCTTTAATTGCTATAACCATTCCAGCAAGTTTTCCAGCATTTCCATTTTTAATTTTATTTTCTATTAATTCAGCTTGCTGGATGCAATCATTAAATACAAAATTATAGCAATTGAGTTTTGAATTTTCTTCAATTCTTTTTAAGAAATAGTTAACATTTTCAATAAGAGATAATTTACCTTCTCTAATTTGAGATAATTTTTCAAAATGATTTTTATATTCTTTCAAGATTTATCACCCTTATTATCTTTGTCTTCAATGTTATCTATTGATTTGATATCATCTTCGACTTCACGAAGTGCTTTTTTGAATTCACGCATTCCTTTGCCAATTCCTTGTGCTAATTCTGGTATTTTCTTGGCACCGAAAAGTAAAAGAACAACAAGAACAATTATCAATATCTCAGAAGCTCCTAAATTACCAAACATAAATTCCTCCTATTATTACTTTTGATTCACAAAAATATTTTCAGCTATAGATTTAAAGATTAAAGAACCATCAGTTCTTTTGAGAATAGGGTCGCAAGCTCGTTCGGGATGCGGCATCATTCCAAGTACATTCCCATTTTTGTTTATTATTCCGGCTATGTTCTTAATTGAACCGTTTGGATTAAACTCACTGGAGACTTTCCCTTCTTTTGAAGAATATTTAAATACAATTTGATTATTTTCTTCAAGAGATTTAATAGTTTCATCATCGGCATAATAGTTACCTTCGCCATGTGCTATTGGAATTTTAATTACATCCTGTTTAATCGAGCTTGTAAATATTGTATTCTTGTTTTCAACTTTTAAATAAACATCTTTACAAATGAATTTAAGTGAGCGATTTTTTTGCATGGCTCCAGGTAGTAATCCCGTTTCAAGCAGAATTTGAAATCCATTACAAATTCCTAAAACAATACCTCCATTGTTTGCAAATTTTATTACTTCTTCCATAACAGGAGAAAATTTTGCAATAGCTCCTGTTCTTAAATAATCTCCATAAGAAAATCCTCCGGGTAAAATTATCACATCGCAATCTTTGAGATCTCTTTCTTTATGCCATATAAATTCTGCATTGTAGCCTAATACTTTTTTAGTTGCATAATAGGCATCGTGATCGCAATTAGCACCGGGGAATATTATAACACCAAATTTAGGTTTCATTTTACTTCTTCAATTGTATATTCGAAATCTTCCATTATTGGGTTAGATAATAATTTCTGGCTATATTCAAGTACTTCTTTTTCAGCAGCTTCTCTGTCGTTTGTATCAACAAAAAATTCTATATACTTACCAATTCTTGTATTTTTAACATTATTAAAGCCAAGTAATTTTGCACCTTGTTCAACTGCTTTCCCTTCAGGGTCAAGAATAGTTGGTCTTCGTTTAACAATTACAACTGCTTTAAACAATTTTATACTCCATAGATTTAGTTTCTAATTTTATTTAATAATAAATAAAGATGATTAAAAATACCAAATAGAACAATTGTTAAAAAGACAAAGAAAAGAAATTTACCATTAGTAAGTATAGCAGAAAATAAAATTAAAATTAGAATAAGAGAGATTAATAATTTTTCAATAAATTTTTTATTACTCAATTTAGGTAAAGCTCTATATTTAATTTTGCTTACCATTAATAAAGATAAAATTATTATAAGTGGAAAAATTATATAGCTATAAGGTTTAATCACTTCGTTATCTATATAGTAAGAATAAATTAAAGTAGAGATAGTTAATGCTGCAAGAGGAATTGGGAGTCCAGTGAAGTCACTTTTTGTTTTTAAATCTTCGATTAATATATTAAATCTTGCAAGTCGCATTGCACCAGCAATTAATAAAAATGAACTTAGAATAATTCCAACAAAATCGAATTGAAAAGCATAAGCCTTATAAACAAGGAAAGAAGGAGCAGCACCAAAACTTACAATATCAGAAAGAGAATCGAGTTCGACACCAAATCTACTTGAGGTATCGAGCAGTCTTGCTATTAAACCATCAATTGTGTCGAAAATAGCAGCTGTTATTATAAATATAGCAGCTAATTTATAATTTTCTTGAGAAGTGTAAATAATAGAGATGAATCCGCAAAAAATATTTAAAGAAGTGATGAAATTTGCAATAATTGATTTTGTAAGTAATTTATTCATTAGGATACTCGAAAATAATTGTTTCGCCTGCTTTGACTCTATCACCAACTTTTACTTTTAGAATCCATTTCTTCGGAACAATTATATCAGAACGGCTTCCAAATTTAATCATCCCAAATCTTTCACCTGCTTTTACTGTATCTCCCGGTCTTATATTGAATACAATTCTTCGAGCAATATATCCTGCAATTTGAGTAAATAAAACTTTGCCATATTTGCTTGTAATACCAATTTCAGTTCTTTCGTTTCTTAAATCTGCTTTATCGTGGAATGCTACTAAGTAATTACCTTTGACATAATTTAAATAATCAATTGTACCACTTATTGGAATTCTATTTACGTGAACATCTAATGGCGACATAAAAATTGATACTTGAATAGCATTATCATTTAAAAATCTTTTTTCAAAAACTTCTCTAATACTAATAATTTTACCATCAGCAGAAGAAACAATAATATTTTCCTGAGCTGGTGTATTCCTTTCAGGATCTCTAAAAAAATTTATATTAAATAGTAAGAATAAAATTCCAACAATAAGTAGTGTGAATTTTATATAATTATTGTTAATAAAAAAAGAGGCAATAATAATTACCAGAGAAATTGAAGCAAGAATAACAAAAGTATTGATGCCATACTTAGTAATCATTAGTCACTTGAATTTATGAATATCGATTGCAAATCTAATATTTTCTTACTTTAATTTCTTGTAATAATTTTTTTTGGTAATTTTGTTGTGAAAAATTAAATAAATGATTGTGGAGGTTAAATGAATTTTAATATGCAGAGTATGTTAAAGCAAATTCAGAAGATGCAGGAAGAAATGGCTAAAGTTCAAGCTGAACTTGAGAATAAAACTGTTACTGAAGAAAGTGGTGGGGGAATGGTAAAAGTTGTAGCCAATGGTAAAAAAGAAATTATATCTATTACTATAGATGAAGAGATTCTTAAAAGTGGCGATAAAGAAATGCTTGAGGATTTAATTGTTGCTGCTGTTAATAAAGCTTTGCAATCTGCTGGTAAATTAGCTGAAGAAGAAATTGGAAATATTACAAAAGGAATATTACCACCAGGTTTTAATATCCCCGGATTATAACATTGTTAATAGCTGAACCTTTACAAAGAGCAATAGAAGAACTGAGCAAACTCCCTTCAATTGGTAAAAAAACTGCTCAGAGATTAGCTCTTCATATTTTGAAGAGTGATGAAAGTAGTGTAAATGCACTTATTCAATCATTATCCGATTTGAAAACAAAAATTCGTTTCTGTGAAGAATGTTTTAATATCTCAGTAGCTGAAAAATGTGATATATGTCTAAGTCCAAAACGAGATCACTCAATTATATGTGTAGTTGAAGAAGCAAGTGATATTATAGCAATAGAAAAAACCAATGAGTATAATGGATTATATCACGTGTTAGGAGGTGTACTTAATCCCCTTGCAAATGTAACTGAAGAACAACTTCATATTAAAGAATTAATTTCCAGAGTTGAAAAGGGAGGCATTCAAGAAGTAATACTTGCCTTAAATCCTGATACTGAAGGAGACACAACTTCACTTTATTTAATTAAGTTATTAAAAGAATATCCAATCAAAATTTCACGAATAGCTCGAGGTTTACCAATCGGTGGTGATCTTGAATTTGCTGATCCAGCAACAATAGGCAGAGCATTTATTGGAAGAATTACATTGTGATGAAAAGCTGGTATAAAGAATGGTTTGAATCACAGGATTATCTTAAAGTTTATAACCATCGTGATTTTGAAGAAGCTCAAAAGTTCTCCGATCTAATTCTGTCCGTAACAAATATTAAAAAAGGTTCAAGAATACTTGATGCAGCATGTGGTTCTGGTAGACATGCAATTTATTTTGCACTCAAAGGTTATGATGTGTATGGATTTGATTTGAGTAGAAATTTATTGAATATAGCAAAAGAAAATTCGATGCTTTTTAATACAAAATTAAATTTGATTTTAGCTGATATAAGAAAAATTTGTTTTAATAGTAATTTCGATTTAATTCTTAATTTATTTACAAGTTTTGGCTACTTTGAAACTGATGAAGAAAATTTTAGTTTTATAAGAAGAGCTTATAATTTTTTAAATAAAAATGGTTATTATGTAATTGATTATTTTAATAAAACATATCTGGAAAATAATTTAGTACCACAATCAGAAAAAATGATTGATGATACAAAGATTATAGAAAAAAGAAAAATTGTAGAAGATAGAGTAATAAAAGAGATAATTATTAAAAGCAATGAATCTGAGAAAAGATATTTTGAATCTGTCAAATTATATGAACCTGAGAGGATTATTAATGAATTTAAAACTACTGGTTATAGATTATTTAAAATGTGGGGAGATTATGACGGTCATGATTTTAGTAAAAATGTTTCTCCAAGGATAATTTTATTTTTTCAAAAATGAGATATAAAAATTTTTATATAGTGAACTTATTAACTATAATACTAATTTCATGTGATATATTTACAACCAGATCACCTGAAGTACCTGATAGACCGAGTTCAAATTTTTTAGCAGCTACTTCTCCCGAAATTCTTTTTAATAATTTCAAATCTTCAATTGAAGAAAAAGTTGTAGAAAATTATATAGCCTGTTTTGTCGATACGTCTTATCTAAAAAAGAAATATAATTTTATACCTGCTGTTGGTTCAACTGCATTGTATCCAATCTTAAATAATTGGTCAATAAATGAAGAAAAACAATACTTTTTAAATCTTGTTTCTAAATTACAACAGGGGAAAAATATTGAACTTAAACTTACAAATACACAGAAAAATATTTTTGGTGATAGTGCAATTTATTATTTTGATTATGAGTTAATTATAAATTCTAATAACCAGCTAATCGGTGGAACATTTAAGGGGACTGCACAATTCAAAATATTTTCAGATAATAGAGAACAATGGTCAATTGTAGAGTGGCAGGATATTAAAAAAGAAAATTATTTATGCTGGAGTGATTTAAAGGGGAGGACTTCCTATTAAAAAATATTTATTCATATTGTTAGCAATTTTATTAAGTAGCTGTATTAATCCATTCGCACCTAAAATTGATGAAGAATTAAGCAGTTCTCAAAGTTTGATAAGTGATTTGTCGAATGTAGAGGGAGTATTTAAAAATTTTCAGTATGCGTATACTTTTAAAGATACACTTATTTATAGTCAACTTTTAGATAAGGACTTTACTTTTACTTATAGAGATTATAATATTGGTGCTGATGTTAGCTGGGGAAGAGATGAAGAAATGAGAGTTACTTATGGATTGTTCCAGAATACACAGAGACTTGACTTAGTGTGGAATAATGTAATAATGATCAGTGGTGATTCCACACATGTAGTAAGAAGTTTTAATTTAACTATTACTTTTAATCCAACTGATATAGTTTACATAGATGGTAAAGTAAATCTTGAATTAAAGAAAGATATTAATAATAAATGGAAAATAGTTCACTGGATTGATGAATCAAATTTCTAAACAAAATGATTACTTTTTATTTCAAAGAAGCATTCAGGATATTGAAACGTTCACCATTTGCATCAATTGTAATAATTTCTATTACTACAATAGCAATTTTAATGACAAGTTTTTCTATAATAGTTCTGCAATTATCCAATATATTATCACAAAAAATTAAAAAGAGTATTGAAATTACTGCTTTCCTGAACAATACAATTGATTCTTCTCGAATAAGTGCAATTCAAAATGAATTATTAGCACAACCGAATATTATGACTGTTAAGTTTATTAGCAAAGAAGATGCAATTCAAGAATTTATTAAAGATACAGGTGAAGATTTTAGAGATGTTCTAACAGAAAATCCTTTACCACCATCATTTATAATAAAATTTAAACCAGAAAAAATATCCTATGAGAACATTAACTACGAGATAAACAGAATTAGAAGCATTGCTGGAGTTTCAGAAGTAATTTATGATTATGATTTTATAGTAAAAATTTTGAGATACCTGAAATCAGGTCAAATTCTGGTATATATATTTTCGATATTACTAATTTTACTTTCTATTTATTTAGTTTACACGCATAGCAGAATTCAAATAGAAGCAAATAAAAATCTGTATCAAACAATGAAATTAGTTGGAGCTAAACTTTCTACAATAAAAATTCCAATTGTTCTAAATGGAGTAATAATAGGTTTAATTTCAAGTATATTGTGCATTGGAATAAATTATATTATACAAATATTATTGATTAGTTTAATTAATAATATTAAATTTGATTTGGTAATTAAGGGCGCTTATTTGATTTCTTTTTCAGGCGGGATAATATTAGGAATATTAGGTAGTTATTTATCATTTAAAACAATTAATTTCTTTAACTGAAGTTTTTTAGCACGAGGGCTTATATGAGCAGAAACAAATTTCTAATTCTCTTTTTTTACTTCCTTTTATTTACTGTGGTTTTAGGACAGGTTAAAGATTATGAACTTGGAGCTTCAGTTTTACCGAATAGATATACTCAACAATCAGGTTTTTTTGATTTTTCTGATCCAGAATCTGTAAATATTAAAGTTTCTGTATGGGGCTTTGTTAGATATCCAGGGAAATATGTAGTGCCAATTTATACAACTGTTATTGATTTATTATCTTATGCTGGTGGTCCCACAGATGCTGCACATCTTGATGATTTAAGAATATATCGTGTTAATGAAGATTCAACACAAGTACTAATAAAAGTTGATTATAACGATATCATGTATGAGAATAAATTAACTAAAGCTTATAAAAAACCACCAAGTCTTGAAGCAGGAGATATTCTGGTTGTTCCAGGTTCACCACGCTTGTATGCACGTGATAAAGTTAGCATCTGGGTTTCTATAATGAGTGCTTTAATTTCTTTATCAATTCTTATACTTAACATTACAAGAAATTAGAGAGGGCAATGTGGAATCTAATAATAAAGAATATCAGGAATTAAACTCTTTCCGGGAAATTATTAATTTAATTAGACTTAATGTTGGTATAATATTGACTATAGGCTTAACCGGGTTGATTATTGGTATAGTATATGCAATTAATGCTCCAAATATTTATAAATCTACTACTACAATTAAAATAACAAAACCACAGGGAAGTATATTAAACTCACCTTTAATTCCAGAATTTCAAGATTATGGAAGTGATCGTTTTATTGCAAACGAAATTGAAGTTCTTAAAAGCTATAAACTAAGAGAAAAAGTAGCTAATGCTTTAGTAGATAGTTTTAAAATTTCAAGAACTAAAGATACTTTCCATATTATAGTTGATAGGGCGGGCCAAAAAAAATTTACTGTACTATTACCGAATGAAGAAATTATAGAAAAATTAGGAAAAGTAGTAGATATTGAACAAAAGCGAGGACTTGATATTGTTGTAATTAATGCAGAATCACCATCACCAAAAGAAGCTGCAATAATAGCACAAAGTTATGCTACAGCATATCTTGAGTTGAATCTTGAATATAATCGCAAACAATTGACAGCCATAAAGAATTTTTTAGCTCAACAAAGGGAAGAAAAACTTTCTGAACTAGCACAAGTAGAAGAAGCCTTACGAAATTATCAAGAACAAAAAGGTATTGTGCAATTACCAGAACAAGCTCGAACTTTGATTGAACAAACCGCAGATTTTGAATCAAAAATGAATGCTACAAAAATTGATTTAACTATTGCAGAAAAAACTCTTAATCAATATAAATCAGAACTTGCTAAAAAAGATCCTAATATTAATGACTATATTGAAAGCTTTGCCACAGAACCTTACATAAAAAATTTACAATTGCAGATTGCAGATTTGATGACACAAAAAGATAGAGCAATATCATCAAGTAAAGATTCTCGTAAAAAAGATGAAATTATTAAAGAGTTTGATGCAAAAATTAGTGATTTAAAAGAAAGACTGAATAGTCAATTATCTGTCTATCGTGCTGGAATTTTAGCTGCAAGTCCTGATGAGATAAAAGAATTGACAAAAAAAGTTCTTGATGAAGAAGTTAAATATCAATCAATGCTGGCTTCGTATAAAAAATTAAAAGAAATTGTAGATGATTATGACAAGAGATTAAGTCGTCTACCAACAAGTTCAATAGATCTTGCTCGATTAACCAGACAACAATCTGCATATGAAAAATTATATTTGCAGGTAGAAGAAAAATATCAGGAAGCAATAATTAATGAACAATCTGTTCCAGGCAATGTATTGATTATTGATCCTGCATTAGTTCCTATTATTCCATCCAAACCTAATAGACCTCTAATAGTTGCAATAGGATTATTTTTAGGTTTTGGGATTGGTTTTGGAATTGCATTTGTAAGGAGTCGTTTTGATAATACTGTCAAAACACCAGAAGATATTCAAAATAGAAATATTAATATTCTTGCCTGGATTCCTCAAATTGAAGGATTGAACAATACAAATAAAGAGCTTGAATTTATTGTTGCAAAAAAGCCAGATGCAAGTGCTAGCGAAGCATATAGAGCTTTAAGAACCAGAATTAAATTTTCTAAAATTGATAAAGAAAATTTGAAAACTATTCTTGTTACATCCTCAAGAGCACTTGAAGGGAAAACTACTACATCAATTAACCTTGCAGGTAGTCTTGCTCTTGCTAACTTCAAAACTTTAATACTGGATGCTGACTTAAGAAAACCGAGAGTACATTCAATATTTAATGAAAAGAGATTTCCTGGTCTTACTGATTATTTCTTTGGTCAATCAACATATGAGCAAATCTTGCGATCATCAGGTATAAATAATTTGTACTACATAAGTGCAGGGACGATACCTCCGAATCCATCGGAAATACTTGGTTCTACACAAATGGAATCATTTCTCGAGAAACTCAAAAAAGATTTTGATTATATTATTCTCGATTCTGCCCCATTAATTGCTGTAACTGATTCAGAAATTTTAGCTCAATATGTTGATGGGACAATTTTAGTGGTATCTGCTAATAATACGGAGATTGATTTGTTAGAAAAATCTGTAGATATTTTAAAACGAGATTCTATTAGTTTCTTAGGTGTTGTCTTGAATAATTTTACTTACAGAAGTGGATATAGTTCATATTATAAATACTATTATTATTATGCAAATCCTACCAATGGTTCAAAGAAAAGCAAGGTAAAAGCTTAATTTATGCATAAAAAAGTTGCTGTAGTTACTGGTGGAGCAGGTTTCCTTGGCTCTCATTTATGCGATCGACTTATTAATGAAGGTATGAAAGTTATCTGTCTTGATAACCTTTTAACTGGCAGAATAGAGAACATAGAGCATTTATTTGGTAACGAGAATTTTCAATTTATAAAACTGGATGTTACAAATTACATTCATGTACCTTCTAAAGTAGATTATGTATTACATTTTGCTTCTCCAGCTAGTCCAATTGATTATTTAAAATTACCAATTCAAACATTAAAAGTTGGTTCACTTGGAACTCATAAAGCACTTGGACTTGCCAAAGAAAAGAATGCAATTTTTTTATTGGCATCTACTTCAGAGGTTTATGGTGATCCACTTGTTCATCCACAAAGTGAAGACTACTGGGGCAATGTAAATCCAGTTGGTCCACGTGGAGTGTATGACGAAGCAAAAAGATTTGCTGAAGCTATGACAATGGCTTATCATCGTTACCATGGCCTTCAAACAAGAATTGTAAGAATATTTAATACTTATGGACCTCGTATGCGTATTGATGATGGGAGAGCATTACCAACTTTTTTTTCACAGGCTTTAAAAGGGGAAGATGTTACTGTTTATGGTGATGGTAGTCAAACTCGAAGCTTTTGTTATGTGGATGATTTAATAGAGGGAATCTTTAGATTATTGATGTCAAATGAAGTTTATCCTGTTAACATAGGTAATCCAGAGGAAATAACATTAAAAGAATTTGCAGAAGAAGTTATTAAACTTTGTAATTCGAAAAGTAAAATTGTATTTAAAGAGTTACCTCAAGATGATCCTAAAGTTCGTCAGCCTGATATTACACGTGCGAAAAAGATTCTTAATTGGGAACCAAAAATTAGTAGAGCTGAAGGTTTGAAGTTAACTTTAGAATATTTTAAGAAAATGTTATTTAAAGAGTAATTGAATAAACGTATCCTGCCAGTTATGTCTTATCTTTTATACCAATTCTATAAGTAATTTTTAAAAATTTATATTAAAGTCAACTGATAAATTAGTAAGAATTAAAAAAATAAGTAAAATTTCAAAAAATATTTCAATTATAACTGGTATGAATTCTCAAAGTAAATAAGTTATTAAAAAGCATATCAAATTTATTTAAAATAAAAAGTCCCGCATAATGTTGCGGGACTTTCGGAAGGAGGGAAGTTATGATTAATACATATCACCCATTCCACCATGAGGCATAGGAGGAGTTTTTTCTTCTTCTTTCTTTTCATAAACAACAGCTTCAGTAGTAATTAACAAGGAGGCAACCGAAGCAGCATTTTCAAGTGCTGTTCTTGTAACTTTAGTTGGGTCAATTACACCAGATTTCATCAAATGTTCATAGGTTTCGGTTTGTGCATTGAAACCGTAGTCATCTTTTCCTTCAAGAACTTTATTGAGAACAACAGCACCTTCAAGACCAGCATTTGCAGCAATTTGTTTTAATGGCTCTTCAAGTGCTTTTTGAACTATTTTAACACCGGTAGCTTGATCTTCATTTTCTACTTTAAGATTATCAAGAGAACTTATGGCTCTTACTAATGCAACGCCACCGCCAGGAATAATTCCTTCTTCAACAGCAGCTCGAGTAGCATGTAAAGCATCTTCAACACGGGCTTTCTTTTCTTTCATTTCAATTTCTGTAGCTGCACCAATCTTCAATACAGCAACACCACCAGAAAGTTTTGCAAGTCTTTCCTGTAATTTTTCTCTGTCATAATCAGAAGTTGTTTTTTCAATTTGAGCTTTGATTTCATTAATTCTCTTCTTTATTTCATCTGGTTTACCAGCACCTTCAACAATTGTAGTATTATCTTTATCAACCGTTATCTTTTTAGCTCTACCTAAATATTCAAGAGTAGCATTTTCTAATTTGAAACCTCTTTCTTCAGAAATAACTGTGCCATCTGTTAATATAGCAATATCTTCGAGCATAGCTTTTCTTCTATCACCAAAGCCAGGAGCTTTAACAGCGCAAACTTTCAAAGTACCACGTAATTTATTAACAACAAGTGTAGCTAAAGCTTCACCTTCTAAATCTTCTGCGATAATTAAAAGAGCACGACCAGCTTGAGCAACTTTTTCAAGAACTGGAAGTAAATCTTTCATTGCTGAGATTTTTTTGTCGTGAATTAAAATATAAGCGTCTTCGAGAACAGCTTCCATTGTCTCGGAATTAGTTACAAAGTATGGGGAAATATAACCACGGTCAAATTGCATACCTTCAACAACTTCAAGAGTAGTTTCTGCAGATTTGCTTTCTTCTACAGTAATTACACCATCTTTACCAACTTTTTCCATTGCATCTGCAATTAAATCACCAATAGCTTTATCGTTATTAGCTGAAATAGCTCCAACCTGAGCGATTTCATCTCTTCCACCAACTTCTTTACTGATTGATTTTAGATATTCTACTACTTTACTAACTGCTAAATCAATACCTCTTTTTAAATCCATTGGGTTAGCACCAGCAGTAACATTTTTTAATCCTTCACGAAAGATAGCCTGAGCTAAAACTGTAGCTGTAGTTGTACCATCACCAGCAACATCACTTGTTTTGGATGCAACTTCGCGTACCATTTGTGCACCCATATTTTCGATAGGATCTTCGAGTTCAATTTCTTTTGCTACTGTAACGCCATCTTTTGTAACTGTTGGTGCACCAAATTTTTTATCTAAAATTACATTTCTTCCTTTTGGACCTAGAGTAACTTTTACTGCATTGGCTAATTTGTCAACGCCTAATTTAAGTGCATTCCTAGCTTCACTGCTAAATTCAATTATTTTTGCTGCCATAGAAATCCTCCTTTTTTATTCAAACTTTTTGATTTATTAATAATTTATTTTTTAATAATACCATAAATATCACTTTCACGCATAATTAAATATTCTTCGCCATCAATTTTTACTTCGGTACCGGAATATTTACCATATAAAACGGTATCACCTACTTTTACATTCATAGCAATTAATTTTCCGTCTTCAGTAATTCTACCTTCGCCAACTGCGACTACTGTGCCCTCAATTGGTTTTTCTTTTGCTGTATCGGGAAGAATTATACCACCTTTTGTGGTCTCTTCTGCTTCTTTTGGCTTTACAATTACTCTATCTGCCAAAGGTTTAATTTTGAATTCTGCCATAAGTTACCTCCTTTTTAATTTTAATTAGCACTCTTATTAAGCGAGTGCTAAAATATATTTTTTGTTCATTTTTGTCAAGTTATAACCATAAAATTGTTGAATTTTAGCTATATTTTATGATTAGTATAAAAAATTATAATAAATTAAATTTTATAAGTAGGTATGAAAGATAGATAATTTTAAGGTAAGTTATTTATCTAAATTTCAAAAATTATCCCTCTTATAATCTATTTCATTAGTTATGTCAAAAAAGTTTATATGTTTTATAAATTTTTTAAAGTCACTTATAGACAGAGATATTTTAGTGTTATTTTAATAATTAATATTGTGAAAGTCTCAATTTTCCTTTTCAACACTTCTTGCAAAAATATAGTCTATATTTTTTAGCATTAATTCCGGATTAAAAATTTCATCAAGTTCTTTATTAGAGAGATATTTTTTTATTGTATCAGTATTTTGTAGTTCATCCTTCAGATTCTTTGATTTATCCTGCCAAACATTCATAGCTGAGTTCTGAACTAATTGATAAGCTTCTTCGCGTGTCATCCCTTTTTCGACTAGCTTTAATAATACTGTTTGGGAAAAGATTAATCCTCTTGTTAAGTTAAGATTTTTTAACATGTTTTCGGGATAGATAATTAATTTATCTATTAGATTTATAGCTAAATTAAGTGCATAATCAAGAGCAATACAACTATCAGGAATTATTATTCTTTCTACTGATGAATGTGAAATATCCCTTTCGTGCCACAAAGCAACATTTTCAAGTGCAGCTATAGAGTTTGCTCTCAATAGACGAGCAATGCCAGTTATTCTTTCGCTAATAATCGGATTTCTTTTATGTGGCATTGCAGAAGAGCCTTTCTGTCCCTTAGAAAAATATTCTTCTGCTTCAAGAACTTCTGTTCTTTGAAGATGACGAATCTCAATAGCAATTTTTTCTAATGATGTTCCTATAATTGAAAGAGTTGTTAAAAATTCTGCGTGTCTATCTCTTTGCACAACTTGAGTTGCAACTGGCTCAGGTTTTAATCCTAAATTTTTACAAACATATTCTTCAACTTCAGGCGATAGATGTTCAAATGTACCAACTGCACCGGATATTTTTCCAACACTTATAGATTCAATAGCTTTGTTCATTCTTTCAATATTTCTTTTTGCTTCTTCGTACCACAATGCAAATTTTAATCCCATTGAGTATGCTTCTGCATGAACTCCATGACTTCTTCCAACGCAAAGAGTTCTTTTATGTTCTAAAGCCCTTCTTTTTAATACATTTTTAAGTTGTTCTAAATCATCAAGTAAAATTTCACCAGCTTTTTTCATTTGATAGGCAAGTGCTGTATCTAAAATATCTGAAGAAGTCATTCCATAATGGATGTGACGTGATGAAGGTCCAACATTTTCTGCTACATTTGTTAAGAAAGCAATTACATCGTGTTTGGTTGTTTCTTCGATTTCTAAAATACGATTTATGTCGAATTTAGCTCTGGATTTAATTTCGTCTAAATCTTCTTTTGGAATTTGGTCAAGATTATATCTTGCTTCGCAGGCTAAAATTTCAATTTTAAGCCAGGTTTCGTATTTAAATTGATCTTCCCAGATTTTACCCATTTGGGGACGAGTATAACGAGGAATCATCTGCGCTCCAGTTTCATTTTTTTTGTAAGATATTTATTGTCTCTTAATATTTTTACTTCGATTACATCATTTGGTCTAAATTCTTGAAGAATCCCAATCAATGTATTTTCATTATTAACTTTAAAATTATTTATCCCAAGTATTATATCATAAACTTGAAGGCCAGCTTTTTGAGCGGGTGAATTTTTTGCTACTTGTGTTATAATAACTCCGTGTGAGCTTTTCAGATTATAAGCTTTTGCAATTGATGGATCAATTGTCTGTACACTTAATCCAGTCCAGAAATTTCTATCGATTTTACCATTAGATTTGAGTTCATTTATTATTCTTTTGATTTTATTAACAGGAATAGCAAAACCCACACCTATATTTCCAGCGGAACCCTGAGTAGTATAAATTAAAGTGTTCATACCAATTAATTCTCCGTTTGAATTGACAAGTGGTCCTCCACTATTTCCTGAGTTAATTGCAGCATCTGTTTGTAACATATCAACATAGTATCTATTATTTGCAGCGCCAAGATTCATTCCTTTAGCAGAAATAACTCCAACTGTAACAGTAGGTTGATCGTTAATATCGAATAAACCAAATGGATTGCCTAAAGCAATTACCCACTCGCCAATTAAAATATCATCGGAATTTCCCAGTTTAATATATGGAAGATTATGTGCATCAATTTTTAATAGACATATATCTGATGCCTGATCTGTTCCAACAATTTTTGCTTCGTATTGTGAACCATCTGTTAATGTTACAATAATTTCTACAGCATTTCCTGCTACATGATCGTTTGTTAATATGTATCCATCTGGAGAAATAATTGCACCTGAACCAAGACTTCTAATTTGCTGATTATAAACACGATCACCAAAAAATTGTCTAAAGAATGGATCTATTGAAAAAATATCTCGATACTGTCTTATTTCTATAACATTGATTCCTACAACAGCAGGACTTACCTGAGCTACTGTTTTTGTTATTATGGTTTCTCTTTCATTGGAAATATTTTGATTTATTTGTTGTCTTTGTAAAGTATTAATTACTGTAAAATTATCATCATTGAATAATGAACTAAAATAATTATCATGAGAGCCGTGTTTAGTTATTAAAAAAGCAAAAAGTGCAGACGTAATAATTAGTGTCGTTGCAGATGATAATATAACAATTTTCCATTTATTCATTTTCTTTTTCCCTCGTCTTTAAATTTTGCCTGGCAAAATATTCTTTAATTGGTTTAATGTGCTTTATTAAAATAATTAATAACATTAACGAAACCAGTATACTAAATTCTAAATTTGAATTTGCGGAAGGATTGGTATATTTATTCATTATTTCTGAAGAAGAAAATGAAAGAGCTCCAGTTAATAAAGTTGCACTGAAATTTCCGAAATGAATATTTCTTCTAAATGCATACGAAATTAACCACAACAAAATCCATATTCCTAAAATTGGTAGCGATAATAAAGATGCTCCACCTGCTGCAGTAGCCAGACCTCTACCACCTCTAAACTTTATCCAGAATGAAAAACAATGGCTAAATACTGCCCCAATTAAACTTATCATAATTATTGAGAATTCATTTCCAAATAAATTTTTCACAATATACACAGTTAAAAAGCCCTTAAGAAAATCAATAATAAATACCAGTAAACCAAGTGTTCTGGATTGAGTTACTTCAAATGAGTTCATTGCTCCAACGTTACCAGTGCCTGCTTTTGTTATATCAATATTTTTAATCTTTTTAAGAATTAAATATGCTGTTGGGAATGAACCAATGATTATACCTATTAGAGCGCTAAAAATGTATGACATAATTTATCTCAAAAGTTTGTAAGCAAATTTAATAAAAAATCATTTATTAATTTTTATAGTGCTTTATAATGATATTTTCTGAAAGTATAAATTTATTTTAATCCAACAAAAAACTTAAATCATTTGTTTGCAGTTCAAATAAAATTATTAAATTTGATTTTATAAAAAATATTAACGGAGTAAATAAATGATTAAATATATTGGCAGATTTAATGTAGTTCCATCACTGCCACCTAAACTGGAACCATTACGAGAGATAGTTTATAATTTATACTGGACATGGCATTATGATGCTATAGATCTTTTAAGAAGATTAGATCCTAAGTTATGGGAAGAAACTTATCACAATCCTGTTTTAATGCTTGGCAGGATTAGCCAGGAAAGATTAAATGAAGTAGCTAATGATGATAGCTTTATTTCTCATATGAAACGAGTTTTTGATCAATTGAAAATTTATAAAGAAGAAAAAACATGGTATCAAAAAAATTATGGTTATGATAAGGAAAATGTAATAGCTTATTTTTCTGCTGAGTATGGATTAACAGAATCATTACAAATTTATTCAGGGGGACTTGGAGTACTTGCTGGTGATCATTTAAAATCTTCGAGTGATTTAGGATTACCTTTAGTTGGTGTTGGTTTGTGTTACAAAGAAGGTTATTTACAACAATATTTAACATCTGATGGCTGGCAGCAAGAAAAGTATGAAATTACAGATTTTTATAATCAGCCAATGACACTTGTAATGAACAACGATAAAACACCTCTAAAAATTGAATTAAATTTTCCAGGAAGAAATGTTTATGTTCAAGTATGGAAAATAATGGTAGGTAGAGTTCCGCTTTATTTATTGGATACAAATGTTCCCGAAAACAATGAAGAAGATAGAAAAATTACTCGCACTCTTTATGGTGGTACAATTGAAACAAGAATTCAACAGGAAATTGTTTTAGGAATAGGTGGAATTCGTGCATTATATGCTATGGGAATTAAACCACTTGTTTGTCATATGAATGAAGGACACTCAGCTTTTCTTGCACTGGAAAGAATTCGTCTTTTAATGCAACAATATAATCTTTCTTTTGAAGAAGCCAGAGATATTAATTTTTACTCAAATGTATTTACTACTCATACTCCAGTTCCTGCAGGAATTGATATATTCCCCAATGAATTGATTGAAAAATATTTTGGTAACTATTACCGTAATGAATTAAAAATTAGTGATAAAACTTTTTATAGTCTTGGTACTATTATAAAAGATAAACCACCAAGTAGTTATAATATGGCTCATCTTGCAATGAATATGGCAGGTTTTGTAAATGGTGTAAGTAAACTACATGGTAAAGTATCAAAAAAAATGTGGCAAGCAGGTTTTATTGATATTCCGTTTGATGAAATACCTATTGACTACGTAACTAATGGTGTTCATACGCATTCACATTTATCGAATGACATGCAAGAATTGTTATATAGATATTTAGGTGAAAAATTTATGCGTGATCCATCTGATAAAGAAATATGGAATCGAATTGATGATATACCTGATGAAGAATTATGGCGTACACACGAAAGAAGAAGAGAACGTCTCGTTGCTTTTGCCAGAAATAGACTAAGAAAACAGATAATCGAAAAAGGTGGTTCTGTTTCAGAAATTAATGCTGCTAAAGAAGTTCTTGATGCACAGGCTTTAACTATTGGATTTGCAAGAAGATTTGTTGCTTATAAAAGAGCAACCCTTATATTTCGCGATATAGAACGATTAGCAAGTATTTTATGTAATCCAAATTATCCAGTTCAAATAATTTTTGCCGGGAAAGCTCATCCAAGAGATGAAGAAGGAAAAAAGATCATTCAAGAAGTAATTGCACTAAGTAAAGAACCTCACTTAAGAAAAAAGATAGTATTTATTGAAAACTATGATATGAATATTGCAAGATATATGGTAGAAGGATGTGATGTATGGCTTAATACTCCACGTCGACCACTCGAAGCAAGTGGAACTTCTGGAATGAAAGTAATTGCAAATGGTGGATTAAATTTTAGTGTCCTCGATGGTTGGTGGGACGAAGCATATGACCACGATGTGGGCTGGAAAATTGGGAATGGTGAAGAATACGATAATCCCGGCTATCAAGACGAAATTGAATCGAGATTAATTTATGAAATACTTGAAAAAGAAATTGTTCCATTATTTTATACTCGCGGCGAAGATAAATTACCTCGGGGCTGGATTAGTATGATGAAAAATTCTATGAAAAAATTAGGACCAATTTATAATACACACAGAATGGTTCAAGAATATGCTCAAAAATTCTATTTTAAAGCATACGAAAAAAGACTGTATTTGATGAACAATAACTGGAAAAAGGCAAAAGAATTTACTGCATGGAAACAAAAAGTTATTCAAAACTGGGATAAAGTTAAATTTGTTAGTATTTCTGAAGAACAAAAAGGAGTTGATTTAAAAGTTGGTAATAAATATCAAATATATGCTGAAGTTGAACTTGGAGATTTGACTCCAAATGATGTTGATGTTCAAATTTATTATGGTAAAGTTGATAATGGCTCAGACCAGTTAACAAATTATGTGAATATGGTATACGTTCCTAAAAAACAAAAATCAAATGTTTATTTTTATCGTGGCGAAATTGATTGTAAACATACTGGACAATTCGGATTTACATTACGCATTTTGCCAAAACACGAATTGATGATTAGTAATTTTGAATTAGGACTTATTCGTTGGGCTCAATAAATTTAAGGTGGATATGTTTTTAGAAACTCTTGATTTAAGAATTAATGATGTTATAATTTATTCGAAAAATCAATTTAACTTTCATGATAATTTTAAAATCATTTATAAAAATGAAAAAATAAAAAGACCCTATCCAATTAACTACTTTGAAGTGTGCAATTATATTAAAGATCCATCTCCCAAAAATTTAATTGTCTATAGATTATTAACAAATGTTAATGATTTAAATGCATATACGACCAAGTATGGATATTTTATTAAGATTAATGATGAAATTGAGCTCGTATACTTTGATCCTGTTTTTGCAATTAAAGACTTGCACCATCTTAAGTTTAATTTTGATCCAGAGCTATTTCGTTTTAGAATTCAGCAGATTGGATTGACTTCTATAACTCGCTGGGAAAAAGAACCAAACTTTGCAGAAATTTATAGCTTCGATTTAACTGCAGTTGAAACACAAACACAAAACGATAAAATTTTTGTTGATGCAATTTTCGCTTTCGATGAAACTTATAATGATGAAGAATATAATAACACAGATTTTTCAGTAAAATCGAAAACTAATTCTGTAATCGATGATACCGCTGATAATGGTGGTCTCAATATTGTAAAAGAAGATAGTGAGATATCGAAAAGAAATCTTGATAATTTTAGTAAACCTAATACTCCATCATCAAATGAATTTCAAATTTTGAGAGAAGAAATTATATCACTTCTTAAACAGGCTTTAGCATTACCAGAAAACCATACAACATCAAATTTGACAAATAAAAAAGAAGTGGATATTAAGAAAGATGAAATTCATCATGGAAATAATTTATTGGATTTATTCAAAACATCAAGAACATTGAATCTTGATAAATTACAAAGGGAAAATATTATACTAAAATTAAGTAAATCATAGTTTTTTTATTTTCATATTTTTTTTATAATTGGAATAAGTTTTAATACATTTTTGCAGAAGGGCATATTCATTTCTACACAAAACAAAATATTCTTTTAAAAAATTATATTATCGATAAGTATTTTTGTATGCCTAATAATGTGGTATGTCTTTTATAAATTACAAAAGTCTATAATAATTTTTTTATTTATTAAAAAGTGGGGCAAATAAATGAACTATAAAAAAGAATTACTTGAGAAAATCAAATCAAAGAAAGCAGTAATAGGAATTATTGGAATGGGATATGTTGGTTTACCATTAGGATTGACATTTGCAAAAAAAGATTTTTTTGTTCTTGGTTTCGATATAGATGACAATAAAACTGTCTTATTAAATTCAGGAAAGAGTTACATAAAACACATAGATGCAAAAATTATTAAAGAATTAGTAGATAAAAAGAAATTTGAAGCAACAAGCGATTTTACAAGATTACCAGAATGCGATGCTATTATTATTTGTGTACCAACTCCATTAAACGAACATCGTGAACCAGACATGACATTTGTAGAAAATACAGCAAAAACCATTCAAAAATATTTAAGAAAAGGTCAATTAATTTCACTTGAAAGTACAACCTATCCTGGTACAACAGAAGAATTGCTATTACCATTATTTGAATCTGCTCCAAATGTTAGATTACCAATAACAAACTCGAGCGAGTTTATTACAAACAATCAAAAATTAATTGTTGGTAAAGATTTCTTTCTTGCATTTAGTCCAGAGCGAGAAGACCCTGGAAATAAAGATTTTTCAACCAGTACAATTCCTAAAATTGTTGGTGGCGTTACAAAAGCATGTCAGGAAGTTGCAGTTTCTCTTTATAATCAGATTGTTACTAAAACAGTACCTGTATCATCACCAAGAGTTGCAGAAGCAGCTAAGCTACTGGAAAACATTTATCGATCCGTTAATATTGCATTAGTTAATGAATTAAAAATGGTCTTCGAAAAAATGAATATTGATATATGGGAAGTAATAGATGCTGCTAAAACAAAACCATTTGGATTTCAGGCATTTTATCCTGGACCTGGTCTTGGGGGACATTGTATTCCTATCGATCCATTTTATCTTACATGGAAAGCTCGAGAATATGAAGTTAATACTAAATTTATTGAATTGGCTGGAGAAATTAATACATTTCAACCTTATCATGTTGTTGAAAAAGCAATTGAAGTATTAAATGAACATCATAAAACATTGAAAGGGAGTAAGATTTTAATACTCGGAGTTGCCTATAAAAAAAATATAGATGATATGCGTGAATCTCCTTCTTTGAAATTAATTGAAATACTAAGAGATAAAGGGGCAGAAGTTGATTACAACGATCCATATTTACCTAAACTACCGCCTACAAGAAAATACAAATATGATTTAATTTCTGTTGAATTAAGAAAGGATTTAATCAGGTTGTATGATTTATTAATCTTAGCTACAGATCATGATGATTATGATTATGATTTTATTCGAAAACATGCTAAACTTATACTTGATACTCGTAATGCATTTAAAATCAAGGGATTGAAAGAAGACAATATTTATAAAGCTTGAAAATGGAGATTTATATAATCACGAAATTATAAAACTAATAATCAAGAAAAGATATGTATAATTTTGCTATAACTGGAGTTGCAGGTTACATTGCCCCAAAACATCTACAGGCAATCAAAGAAACTGGAAACAATCTTGTTGCTGCATTAGATCCACATGATTCAGTTGGAATTTTAGATCAGTATTTCCCAGATGCAAGTTTTTTTGTTGAGTTTGAAAGATTCGAAAGACATCTTGATTTATTAAGAAGAAAATCTGATTCCGAAAGAGTTCATTATCTCAGCATTTGTTCACCAAATTTTCTTCACGATTCTCATATTAGATTGGCTCTAAGAATTGGTGCAAATGCAATATGTGAAAAACCAATTGTTCTTAATCCATGGAATCTTGATGCTCTTGAAAAAATTGAAAATGAAACTGGTAGAAAAGTTTTTACTGTATTGCAATTAAGATTACATCCTTCAATACTGGAATTAAAAAATAAAGTTGAAAATGAAATTAGAAAAAATCCTGCTTTTAAATTTAATATCACACTTGATTATATAACTTCAAGAGGATTGTGGTATGATTTTTCGTGGAAAGGAGTGTTAGAAAAATCAGGTGGACTTGCAACAAATATTGGTATTCATTTCTTTGATATGCTTATATGGATTTTTGGTGAACCACTTCATAGTTCTGTAATTCAAAATCAAAAAAGATCGATGCGAGGAGAACTGGAATTAAAAAATGCTAATGTTAAATGGCATTTATCTATTAATTATGAAGATTTACCAGAAATTGCTAAGAGAAATAATAAAAGAACATTTCGTTCAATTAAAATTAATGATGAAGAATTTGAGTTTACAGAAGGTTTTACAAATCTTCATACGCTCGTTTATAAAAACACACTTGATGGAAAAGGATTTTCAATTAATGATGCTCGTCCTTCTATAGAACTTGTATATAAAATCAGGAATAATATAAATTTTTGATTGATATCGAATTTTATTTGTTAATACACACGATTAAAAATTTATACTAAGTTTCTACTTTAAAAATTGAATCAAGAACTGTCCCATCCACCCATTTAACAATTGCAACAACTTTTGATTTATCGAATTTTGGTTTCTCTGGTTTTCCACCACAAATTTCATAAACTTCTTTTTGGATTTCTTTAATAGTGCGGAGAGGTAGCGAAGATTTTTTTACTTTATTTATTAAATCTTTTCTTCTTGGATTTATAGCAATTCCACGTTCTGTTATAATAACATCAATTAATTCTCCAGGACCACATAATGTAGTAACTTCATCAACTATGATCGGTATTCTATCTCGAAATGATGGAACTGCAAGAATTGTGCATTTAGCAAATAAACAATTTTGCCATCCACCAATACCATGAAGCAAATATCCATCTGAATGTGTAACAACATTAGCATTGAAATTAATATCAACTTCGGTTGCACCAAGAACTACTGCATCCACTAAAGTTGAAAAATTTCCTTTTGTGTGGAAATTGTAGCTTGTGAAGGGGGATGTCATAATATGATTTGGATTTTCTCTCATCGAACGAACACCTTCAAGATCAAAAGTTTGACCATCGAGAATATAATCTGTTAATCCTTCTTCGAGTAACACTACAAGATATTTTGTAGAACCTCCACGCACGAATCGAGCTTTAATACCTTTTGATTTCATCTTTTCTTTTAAGAAAGGAATGAATGCAAGGCTTGTGCCCCCAGCTCCAGCTTGAAAAGAAAATCCATCTTTAATTATTCCTGCAACATCTAAAAACTCTGCTATGTATTCAGCAATAAGTAATCTATCTGGACTTTTTGTTATTTCAGTTGTACCACTCACAATTTTTGAAGGATCTCCGAGCGATTCAACTTCAACAACATAATCAACATTATTACCTTGAATCTGCCAAGGTATACACGGGAAAGGTACAAGATTATCAGTAACTACTATTACTTTATCAGCATAAAGTGAATCAGCTAATGCAAAACCCAATCCACCAAACGCAGATTTTCCATAAAGTCCATTAGCATTACCAAATTCATCTGCTGTTGGAGCAGCAATTACAGCAATGTCGATGTGAACTTCGCCATCTTGAATTGCTTGATATCTTCCACCATGTGATCTTAAAACACCAATACCTTTCATTTTTCCTTCACTTACAAATTTTCCAAGAGGTCCATTCATACTTCCTTCTATGTGATGAATAGTTCCATCTTCAAGATAAGGTATTAAATGAGAATGAACAGGAAATGATGCACTGGGGAACCATCTTAGATTTTTTATTCCCATTGAATGAATGACATCGAATAAATAGTTAGTTAAAGTATCGCCATCTCTTAAATGGTGGTGTGTTGATATTGTCATCCCATCTTTTAATCCACACTTCTTTAAAGCTTCTTTTAAGTTTTTAACTACTTTATTTCCATTTGCAGGATAATCTATACAACTACTAATTTGAGGAGCTGCTTTTTTACCAGATGGTTTATATTTATTTACACCTTTAAAAGGGATTTGTGATACTCCATTAACTTTATCGGGGACCAATCTTCCTATTTCATTTTTAATAAGTTTCATAATTTTCTAAAATTTATTGATTACTAATTTTCTTAAAAAGGCTAATTATTTTTTTGTAACCATTTCGGTTCAAGCAATCCATATTGAATTGCGAATTCAATAGTTTTTTGTGCCCGTTTTACTACTGGAGCATCAATCATTTTACTTCCTAAAGTTGTTACACCAGAGCCTTTCTTTTTTGCTTCTTCAAATGCAAGTGTAATTTTTTTTGCTTTTTCAATTTCATTTTGAGTAGGAGCAAAAGCTTCGTGAATAATTTTTATTTGGCGAGGGTGTATACAACCTTTACCTTCAAAACCAAGTGATTTTGCTTCTAATGTACTTTTTCGTAAACTTTCCATATCATTTACATCAGAAAAAACAGAATCAATTGCCTGAATGCCTATAGATTTTGCTGCGTTTACAATTGCACATCTTGCATAAAAACTTTCTTTGCCTTCAAGAGTTCTTTCTACTCCTATATCTGCAGTATAATCTTCTAATCCTATTGTTAATGCACAAATTAAATCTGATGCTGTTGCTATTTCTTGAAGATTTTCAATTCCCATTGCACTTTCAATTATTGGAAGAAGGTAAATAGTATCAGAAATATTATGCTGAGTTTTTATAATATTGATTTCTTCTTCTACATCTTTTACTGTAACAGATGATTCGCATTTAGGGATTAATATAACATGAACATTATGAGGAATTACAAAATGTAAATCATCCAAGCCTTCAGGTAATTGATTTATACGAACCATACGTTCTGCACCATAAAAATCAACTGAGCGAAGTGCATTTCTTACAAGATATCTTGCATTGTTTTTTTCTGAAGGAGCTACACTATCTTCAAGGTCAAGAATAATTGCATCAGGTTTATGTAAGCCAGCATTTATAAAAAATTTTGGTTCGTTGCCTGGTAAATAAAGTCTACTTCTTCTTATACTATCCTTTTCGGTTTTATATAAGTTGTTTTTATTCATAGGGAATAAAAATTCTCGAGTATCATCAGGGAATAAACTTTTATACGCTGCTTCGAATCGAGCTGCAATTGTAAATGGAAGTGCACCATAATCATCAACAAATATATCTGCATGTTTCAAATCAAAGAATTCGCACATTTCATAAATTAAATTTCTTATGCTTTCTCCGTACAGAGATAGAACTTTGCTTTTTATCGATAAATTTAAACCGCTTCTAATGGTAGGTTTAATTTCTATGTAGCAATCTGAACGAATATTTTCACCATGTTTACCTGCAAATCCAATATTAGCTTTTTTTTGTTTCATTGTATTTGTTGTAAAATTTATTGTTATTAATTTGTTGATTTATTTTTACAAAACCAACTTGTTCATAAAATCTTTTACAAGCATATTGTCACAATTAAGTATCATCTCTTTAATTTCATTTTGTCTTTCTGAATTTAATAAACCATCAGTTAAAGAATTAAATTTTAGTTCCAGTTCACTAATAGTCATAGGTTGTTTTGGATGACCTTTTGGATATTCAAGATATTCGTGAAATTCTTTTCCACTAATTGTTTTTATAATTACTTCAGCAGGTTGTTTTTCAGGAAACATTTTTTCAAAATCTTCTGAAGGGATGCCTTTAATTTTATCAATAATTTTCCATATTCTTTCATCTTTCAATTTTTCTTCTGAAAAAGTGCTGGTTGTAATTTTTCTATCTACAATTGCTGCTGCAATACAGTAGGGAAGAGAATGGTCAGCAGTTTCTCTCGAAGTTGGTCGATATTTATTTTTATCGAAAAGAATATCACAAACTCTTGCTATTGTTTTAATTGTTACTGATTCGATTTCATTGTAATCAATGTTATTTTTTATTACAGCATTTAATGTAGCAGATATTGGTGTATGCGTTAAAGCTTCTGTTGGAAAAGCTTTCATGCTGCATTCTAAAATTTTGAAATTTTCTCCAAGATTATTTGTTAATTTGTTTAAATCCCATTTCCATTCGCCATATTTTTCTCTACCTGGAATCATAACTGGTTTTACGTTTTGGTTTAAATAATCCCATCCAAATAAACAATCCATTAATCCTTCTTTACCTTCGAAAATTAGTTCTGGTCCTGTAAAACCCTGCCTGGCAAGAAGAGCTGCAAAAACACCACTTTGGACTGCAATGGGGTCAACAAAGTTTTTCATCATAGTTAATTTTCCTGATGCAGGAGCTCCAATTGTAAAATTATGTGATGCACTTATTCCTATTGCATTTATCATTTGTTCTAAACTTAATCCTAAAACTTTACCAGCGACTATTGGCGATACAAATTGTGTAAGTGTTGCATGATGCCATTTCCTTTCCCTTATACCAGGTATTGCAAATTCGCATAATCTTTGTTCAATTTCGTAGCCAATTACTATTGCTGTTAAAATATTTTGCATTGTTGCATTAATAATTTCACCAGCAGAAAGTGCAGCTGGAATTAAATCAGAAGGATGCGAAGGATCTTCTTTCCAGTATATATCATTAAAATCGAGCGAACGAATCATAAGAGAATTAATAAGAGTTGCATTTATAGCAGGAATTTTTTCACCAAATGCAATTATTGTTGATTCTTCTTTCCCTCCCATATTTACTAAAACATTGTGCACTATGTTAACATCTTTTGTATTGTATGCACCAAAAGCACATCCAATAGAATCATACAAAAATCGTTTTGTTGTTTCTATAACAGGTTGAGGTAAATCATTATACCTAAGATTAATTGCAAATTCGGAGATAACACGTGATATGGATTTTTCCATAGTGTTAATCCTTGTTATTGATAAAAGTAGTTATTTAAGTAGCTATTTGTTCTGCCAGTTGGTTTCGTATATTTTAGGGAAATTGAGGAATGGGAAAAAGTTTTTAGAAATGTTTATTGGATTTTTTAGCATGTATTATAATGTTCAAAATTTCTATTATGAAATTATTTCTTTATTGCTTATAAAGCAATCTAAATTTTTTAAGTAATCAAGTTTAATTTAACCCAGTTTTCTAAACCTCCAGCTATTATTAATTCTTGTGCAGCTTTTCCAATTGGACTTATCGAATATATTTTTTCGTTAACTTGAATTATAGATTTTTCAAAATTAATTATAGCATTTAATCCCGTCTTGATTGTTAACTTATCTGAACCAAATTTCTTTTTTAAATCTTCTACAAGTTGTGGGCATTCAATTGTTAAAAAGCCATTGTTAATAGCATTTCTTTTATATGTTTCATTAAAAGAGCCAGCAATAACAAGTTGTATACCTTTATACTTAAGTGCTGTAGCTGCTTGTTCACGTGAACTACCTGTTCCAAAATTATAGGCTCCAACTAAAATGTCCCCTTTTTTAACTATGTTCTTAAATTCAGGATCATAATTTTCCATTACTACATTTGCCTGTTCTTCTGGAGTCATATCATCATTATAAGTGTATTTGCCTGGATAAATGCCATCAGTATTAAGATTGTTTTGTGGACAAAAGATTAATTCTCCTGATATTGTGCGGGGGAATCCTTCAATAATATGAATAGTAGAAGTGTCTGAATCATTTTTGAAATTAGTTTTTATTTCTCCTATAATATTTTTTCTTGGTTCATTCCATTCATAATTTATATATCCACTAATAGCAGAATAAGCTACAACTGCAGGCGAAGCAAGATATGCAATTGCATTCGGTGAACCCATTCTTCCTTTAAAATTTCTATTCGTAGCAGAAATACCTACTTCGCCATCTTGAAGTAAACCTTCACCTAATCCAATGCAAGGACCACAACCAGGAGGTAAGGGAATTGCACCAGCTTCAATTAAAGTTTGCCAGTAACCAAGTCTTTCACTTTCTTTTTGTACTTCACTTGAAGCTGGACTTATATAAAATTTCACATGTTCAGCTACTTTCTTGCCACGTATTATATTTGCTGCAGTTGCTATATCTTCTAATCTTGAGTTAACACAGGAAACCAGATATGCTTTATCAATTTTTATTTTTTCTTTTTTAATTTCAGAAATCGGGAGCATTTGTTTGACTGTATTTGGACCAGATACATAAGGTTCAATAGAAGATAAATCCAGGATTAATTCTTTTGAATAGTGTGCATCTTTGTCAGCTTTTAAATTTTCTAATTCTTCTTCTAATTTTTTAATTCTTTTTTCATTAAAACGAGGATGAAAACCATTCCCATCAATATCTGAAGTTACTCCTTCTAAGCCTCTATTTTTTATAAAATTAGAACGATTTTCTAACCAATTCATTAACACATTATCAACAGGGAAAACAGCTGCAAGCGCACCCCATTCAGTAGACATATTTGCAATTGTTAATCTATCATTAATATCAAGATATTGGACTCCTTCGCCAGTGAACTCAATAGCATGATTGAGGACTTCATCATTATTAAAGTAACCACAAAGGACAATTATAACATCTTTGCCTGTAACACCATTTTGTAGATTTCCTCTTAATTCTACTTTTACAATGGGAGGAACTTGCCACCATGTTCTACCAGTAGCCCAGATTGCAGCAGCATCGGTTCGTACAATTGGAGTTCCAAGGCATCCTACTCCACCATACATATTTGAGTGACTGTCTGAAGCAACAACCATTGTTCCGGGCCATGCATAACCTTCTTCAATCATAATTTGATGTCCAATTCCTCTTCCAGCTGGATAAAAATCTGCTCCCATTTGTTTTGCAAATTCTTCGATTTTTCTATACTTCTCTAAATTCTTTTCGCTTTTATTTTGAATATCGTGATCAAGTGCTATAACAACCTGACGAGGATTGGCTAATTTTTTTGCACCAATGCTTTTAAACTTTGGGATTACAGCACCGGTATTATCATGTGTCATTACATAAGCAGGCTGTATAGAAATATAATCTCCACTATGAATAGTTTGATTGGGATTTAAACCAATAGCATGTTTCTGTACAATCTTTTCAATTAATGTTTGTGGCATAAAAATTAATAAGTAATTTTCTGATAAATAATTTATTTAAAAATGTCGAAAGAGACAAAATCTGCATGATGAACAATAATTGATTCAATGGTTCTTTTACCTAAATCACCTTCTTTTGAATGTGTGGCAATTATGTGTTGAACTTCGTAAGGTAAATTAAATCTTGATGCAATTGCTAACCCACTAAATGGATGACGAATTAAATCTCCAGCTTTACTTGTTTGAATTTTTCCATCAACTTTTTCGTATTCAATTAATTTACCAACATCAATTAATATTGCACCTGCAATTAAATAATCCATATTAATATTAATAGATTCGCCAAAATTGTTTTGCATAATTCTGGCAATTTCAACAGCTAATTGAACGCAGGTTCTTTTATGGTTAATGAATGAAATTTTACAATCTTTTATAAGTAATGTAAAAGGTATAGTTTTTAAATCTTCTGGATTGATATTTGAGTTATTTAAAGCAAACTCCCAGCATGCAATAACTTTTTCTTGAAGACTTATATCTTTAATCCAGTTAATTTCTGGCCAGAGTTCTAAAATTTTCTCTTTCATAAAGAATTTTCAAATTATTTATCTATTGCAAATTCCTTTTGATTTTTTCTTAATACTTTTGAAGCTTGAATTGCAAGTATGATTGATAATATGAATAATAAAAATGAAACAAATGAAAGTGTAATGTTTAGTGAAACTAAATTATTATAAAAAAGCATTAGCAACGAAGTAAGTGTAACAGCGAACATGAAAATCATTGGAATCATAGTAAATTTTGTATCAACTTTAAGATAAGAAACCCAAACAGTTAAAGCTAATAAAGCTATAGCAGCCAGTAGTTGATTTGCACTACCAAATACAGGCCAGATACTCATAGATTGACCACTAAAAGTCAAAGCAGCACCAAATAAAACAGTAACTCCAGTTGCAACATATCTATTATTAACAAGAATACTTTGTTTTTGTGTTTCATTCCGTTCGAAAAATTCCTGGAAGGAATATCGAGCCAATCGAGTTGCTGTATCGAGAGAAGTTAATGCAAAAGCAGATACTGCTAAAGCTGCAAAACTTTTAGCGAAATCTGTTGATATATTCAAAAAAGGAATATTATGCATGAAGTTTGCTATTCCTTCTGAAAAAGCAGCAACAGCTCCTTTGGTATTTAATGTTTCTAAAAATTGTTCTTGATTTAAGGAAGCAACTGAAAGTAGTGATAATACAGCTAACAATCCTTCAATCAACATTCCACCATAGCCAATAATTCTTGCATCGGTTTCTTTATCAAGTTGTTTTGCAGTTGTTCCACTTCCAACAATTGAATGGAAACCGCTGATAGCTCCACAGGCAACAGTTACAAAAAGAGCAGGGAAGAGATAACCAATTTTGTCTATATTAAAATTTGTAACAGGTGCTAAGTGAATTTCTGGAAGAGTGAAAAATAGACCAATAATTCCTGCAATCATCAATCCATATAAGAAAAATGAATTCAGGTAATCTCGTGGTTGAAGTAATATCCAGACTGGTGTAACAGATGCAAGAAAAATGTAGATTAATAAAATTATAATCCATGTATTTTTATCTAAAGAGATGGGGAAGATATATCCAAGATATATGCATACAGAAAGAAAAATAATTCCTATTAAGCTCGATAATCCTAAAGGTGCTTTGAATCGATAGACACTTAATCCAAATATTATTGCTAAGAAGATAAATAGTGTAGATGAAGTTCCGGAACTTGGGATATGTGTAAATGTATCTGCTACTATTAGAGTAAATACTGCAATAACAAGAATTAGAGTAGACCATGTAAAAATTAAAAAAAGTTTTTTCCCACTTATGCCGATGTAATTTTCAATTATTTGTCCAATTGATTTTCCTTTGTGACGAATAGAAGCTATTATTGTTGTGTAATCATGAACTCCACCTATGAAGACTGAACCAGCGAGAATCCAGATATAAACAGGAATCCATCCAAAACTTGCTGCAATAATGGGACCAACTATTGGTCCAGCTCCAGCTATAGAAGCAAAATGATGTCCCAGCAGAACAGGTGATTTAGCTGGGCAGTAATCTACACCATCATACAGTGAGTGGGCTGGGGTTATATTAGAGTTGGATACATTTAATTTTTTAGCAATGTATTTACCATAAAAATTATATGCAGTAATAAAAGATAAAATTGCAAATAATAAAATAAATACTCCGCTCATAACTACCTCAATAAATTAGATCAAAAAATATAATCAAGTAATAATTTGAAAAAATTCTTTTATGGATACTATCAATTTTTTTCTAATTATAAATTTTCAATTACTGCATCTGTCATCTGTTGAGTAGAAGCAGCTCCTTTTTCAAAAACATCCGGGCCACCTTTTAATTTTAACATATCATATGTTCTTACTTTTCCTTCTTCTATAACTTTTGAAATAGCATTTCTAATTTTTGTAGCTATTTCATTTTCACCAATATGTTCTAACATCATTACAGCACTCATAAACATAGCAATTGGATTAACTATGGATGGATTTAATTTTTCGTATTTAGGTGCCGAACCATGAGTTGGTTCGAATATAGCGACATCTTCTCCAATATTAGCACTGCATGCAAAACCAAGACCACCTACTAAACCAGCAAAGCCATCACTTATTATATCACCAAACATATTTTCTGCAACAATCACTCCATAATCTTCTGGATTTTTGGTAAGCCACATCATTTGAGCATCTATATTTGTATCCCATAATTCAATTTCTGGATATTCCTTTGCAATATCTCTGGCAATTTTAAGCATCATTCCAGAAGTTTCTCGTAACACATTAGGTTTTTCGCACAAAGTAACACTTTTGTATCCATGTTTACGTGCATATTCAAATGCTGCTTTTATAATTCTTTCAGTAGCTTTTTTTGTTACTATTCTTGTTGAGATAGCCATTTCTTCGCTGGGTACATGTGCAAAAGCTTTCATTTTGGGATGTGTTTCGAGTGCTTCTCTAACTTGCTTTGGTGGATTTGTCCACTCAACTCCTGAATAGAGTCCTTCAGTATTCTGTCTGAATATAACTACATTTATAAAAGGTTCTTCGTAAGTACCATCAATTTTTTTTCTAATAAAATTCAGTGGATTTCCTTTAAATGAAATACATGGACGTATACAAATATCAAGATTAAAAATTTGTCTTAAAGAAACAATTGGTGAAAAATAAACATACCCTTTACCCTGTAATGATGGATCTAATTCTTTATCTGCAGCATCTTTGGGTTTACTTGTGATTGCTCCAAATAAAGCTATTTTATGTTTTGCGATTAAATCAATTGTTCTTTGTGGAAGAGCATTTCCTTCTTTACACCAGAATTCCCAGCCAATATCACCCCAAACATATTCGGCTTTGAATCCAGCAGCATTTAATAACCTTATAGCTTCTGGCAATACAATTTTACCTATGCCATCTCCAGGAAGTGCAACTATTGTTCTCATTAATACTCCAAAAAATGTAAAACCTGATACTTAACTTATTGATGTAAATTCTATTTGGCAAACGAAAAGTTTATATTGGAGATCTTTTATTTATAAAGTATTTATAAAGATTTTTCTAATTGTTTATAAATGTTATAAGTTTTATCATCAAAACAACAAAAGATCACTTTTTCTATTTCGGGGTGAGCAGATAAAAATTCTTTTACTGTTGTATAAGCTATTTTAGATGCTCTTTCTACAGGAAATCGGTAAGCACCTGTACTTATTGATGGGAAAGCTATTGTTTTTATTCCATTTTCGATTGCCAATTTTAATGAATTTTTATAACAGCTTGATAGTAACTCATCCTCATTATTATTTCCTCCTGTCCATACAGGTCCAACTGTGTGAATAACAAATTTGGCAGGAAGATTATATCCTTTAGTGATTTTTGCCTGACCTGTAGGACATCCATTCAACTTTTTACATTCTTCGAGTAATTGTGGACCTGCTGCACGATGTATAGCTCCATCTACTCCACCACCACCTAATAATGTGGTATTCGCTGCATTAACTATTGCGTCAACTTTTAGTTTTGTAATATCTTCTTTGATTATTTCAATTCTGGAATTCATAATCATATAATTTTTTATTCCATTAAAAAAATAATGAAATAAAAAAATTTTGTAAACTTTGATATGTATAAAAAATAGTCAAATTCTCAAGATGAAACTAAGATAGCAATTCATCGATTTGAAATTAATCCATTTTTATATTCCGATTCTGGCATAATGTTAGAATGATAATTTCTATAATGAATTCTCTTTTATATGGAAATAATAGATATCATATTTTATGGTTTGAAGATACTTACCGCACTGCTCATAATGGTGATAATTATTTCTTATTTCATTTCAAAGCTAAAAAAAGAAAAGAATAATGAGAACATATCTGGTAATAAGATAAAAAATACTGATCCGTTACCTGACTACAATAAAATTTATTTACATTATAAAGTTGACCAATTTAAGCCACATGAAATTAAGTATGAAAAACCTGATTATTCAGATTTTAATTTAAGATATATCACTAACAAACCTGTTATAATAAAAAAGAATAACATTTATGAAAATAACTCATCATATTCCAGAACTAAAGCACGATATACAATTATCAATGAAGAATTAAAAAGTAGAAGTAAATCAATAATCAATTTTTATTAATCAGAATTTATTTCCACTTCTTTCTGTCATCAATTCTAAAATTTAGAGTTTATTTCCTGATTTTTTATTATAATTTTAGAAAATTATCATTTATAATTTTAAGTTGTTCTTTATATTTATTTTTTTGAATGTTTATTTAAGAGTATCAACTTAGGTTGAATTGTCATACCAATTAATTGGTGGTTAAGTTAGGTGAAAAAGTGTTTTAATAAAATTTTTATTGATTTAAAAAGTCATGGTTACATTGAAAGATGTTATTAAGTATATTTACATTTTGTTTTGATAAGAATTGCTAAAAGAATTTTTTTTATTAAATTTGAACCCGAAAAATTAAAGGAGGATTTATAACTTTCTTTTTACCATTATTCAAATAATTTGAAGGTTTACTATTTCTCCCTTTAAAAAAAATATATCCGGATTTGTATTTAAGACTATTTTAATTCCAGTTATTCTAATAAGCTTTCTAATAGTTGTTGGTTTTACCAGCGTTTCAAATAATCAGTACTCCAACCTGATTTTATTTGATGCTATCTTTAATCTCGTGGCTTCAAATAGCCCAATATATAATTTACCTGCAAAACCTGAAGAAGAATTATTTAATCAATATCTTAGTTTTATTAATTCTAAATTATTGATGCCCGATTCAACGACGGCTACAAAACCTGTAATTGGTAAAGACACTTTGCAATTAAAACTTTCTAAAGCCGATTCAATCAAGTATAAAGCAAAGCAGGATTCAATAAGAAGAATTGATTCGTTATCGGCGGATTCAACAGCAAGATTAAAGTATTTTAGAGCAGCAAGAGAAGATTATTATGTAGTACCATTTAGACCCAAAAGACAATCTCCATTTTTTGTCTATCCTTCGTCTGCGACATTAATTAGAACAGTAGAACTTGATTCGACCGGTACAAAAGTTATAATCAAAGAAAAAATTGGTGGTCAGGAAGCTAAAATATTTCTGGAAATGCCTCTTGAAGAATATATTAAATTACGTCTCGATGTAATTACAAGAGATAACTGGGAACAATTAGGATATCAGTACAAACTTAAAGACACAAAAAAAGATTTAAGTCAATTAATAACAGATATTACGAACATAGAAATTCCTTTACCAAGTACATCTTTGTTCAGCATTTTTGGTCCTCCCAAAATTAATATCAAGATTGCAGGAGCTGTTGATATACATGGTGCATGGCGTAACGAAACTACTGAAGGTATAACTACTTCTGCTCTTGGTAACACAAGGAATGAACCTGATTTTAAACAACAAGTACAAATTAATCTTAATGGTACAATAGGAGATAAATTAAATCTTTCTGCAGATTGGAATACCGAAAGAACTTTTCAGTATGAAAATCAACTTAAAATAAAATATACAGGTTACGAAGATGAAATAATTCAAAGTATAGAAGCAGGTAATGTTTCGTTACAGACATCACCACTTGTTGGTGGTAGCGAAGCTCTTTTTGGAATCAAAGCACAAATGAAAATGGGTCCATTTAGTTTAACTGCACTTGCTTCTCAAAAAAAGGGAGAAGTACAGGAAGTAGCTGTGACTGGTGGAGCAAAATCACAACAATTTCAAATTCGTGCATATGATTATTCGCCCAATCATTTTTTCATTCATGAAATTTATGCAGATCCCAGATTGAATGTTTTTAATAATTATTATGGCAATTCAGTTCCAATTGTTATTGACTCAATTCGTGTGAAAGATATTGAAGTATGGAAAACAATAACTGGACTTGTCAATCCAAACGAAAGAAAAGGCAATGCATATATAGATTTACCTCGAAGAACAAAGAATCAACGATATGATAATTTAAGAAATACAGATGAACAAACTGTGCCCGGCATTAAGGAAATTGATAGACGATGGATTTTGCTTCAACAGGATGTTGATTATGTTATTCATAAAGAAACTGGTTTTATCAGCTTTAAGACCCAAATTCAAGATCAGGATGCTATTGCAGTTGCATATAGAATTGAAGGTCCAACTTCTTCTCCTGATGATGATATTTATTATGGTGAATTTATTCAGGATGTAGCTGCAGATTCAAGTGCAAGAATTGTACTGAAATTAATTAAACCACCAAACTTACAACCACAATTTAAAAAAGCCTGGAAATTACAACTGAGAAATATTTATCCAATTGGTGGAAGAGATGTTAAAGAAGAAGGTTTTACTCTGGATATTAGATATCAGTTTGAAGGGAGTGAACCACAAAGCGATTATTCTGGTATTAAATTAATCCAGGCTTTTGGCTTGGATAATACAGACAAAAGTGGAACTGGAGGACCAGATGGTGCTTTCGACTTTTTACCAGGTAGAACAATTTTCCCTCAGACTGGTGAAATAGTTTTTCCTGTCCTTGAACCTTTTGGAAGAGATTTCCCTAAAAACTTACCTGATTCATTGAAGTATCAGGCTGTATATGATACTACAGTTACATTTGCAAAGCAGGATAGAGCTAAAGATAAATTTATAATAACCGGTGAATATTCAGCAGCTGTTACTTCATCTTATAATATTGGTTTTAATGTTGTAGAAAATTCAGTAAAAGTAATCTTAAATGGGAATCAACTAAAAGAAGGGATCGATTACACAGTAGATTATAACATTGGACAGGTAATAATTAGAAAACCTGAAGCACTTGTACCGGGAGCAGACTTAAGAATTACTTACGAACAAAATGATTTATTCCAACTTGCATCTAAAACTCTTGTTGGTTTGCGTGGTCTTTATGAATTTAATCGCGAAACTACTCTTGGTTTCTCATTCTTTAATTTAAATCAACAAACACTTAGTGATAAAGTTCGAATTGGAGAAGAACCACTAAATAATTCGATGTTTGGAATAGATTTTAAAACTAATATGCAATTACCTTTTCTTACCAAAGCACTCGATAAAGTAATTTCTACGAGTGCCGCATCATCACTGAATTTAAATGCTGAATATGCTTATATAAGTCCAGATCCCAATACAAAGAAAAGTACAATAGAAAGTGACGAAGGCAAGAGCATCGCTTATATCGATGACTTTGAAGGTGCTAAAAGAACTATACCACTTGGAATGCAATATGGTTCTTGGAAAGATATTAGCGTACCTGTAAATATTCCTTATCTCGAAGGTATGTCGGAATTGCAAAAAATAAATTATAAAGCAAAAGCTTATTGGTTTAATCGACTTCCTTCTGATGTAACAATTAGAGATTTATATGGAGATAGAAAACAAGCACCTCCAGATCAAAATCTTATTACTGCACTCGATTTAGTTTATTTACCAGATCAACCAGGTTATTATAACTGGTATCCTGATTTAAGCGATACAAAAAAGAACTGGGCTGGAATAATGAAAGTTCTTTCTTCAACAGCAAATAATCTAATTGAAGAAAATATTCAATTCATCGAATTCTGGCTAAAAGTTGAAAATGCTCCTCCAGATTTGAAATTAAATATTGATTTAGGACAGATTAGCGAAGATGTTATTCCTAATGGAAAGCTTGATACCGAAGACAAAAATTTTAATGATCTTGTAGATCAGGGTGAAGATACTGGTATGGATGGACTTAAAGACAGCGAAGAGCCAGGATATGATGCAATTAATAATCCAGATCCAAGTCACGATAATTATGATTTTAAATTAACAGCTAATGCAGATTATTCAAAAATAAATGGAACAGAAGGGAATGCAGTATCGATTGATTTAGGAAGATTGCCAGACACAGAAGATCTTAATCACAATTTTACACTGGATAAAGTAAATAGTTATTTTCATTATGAAGTCCCTGTTGATACAAATAAACAGGTTAATCCATTTGTTCAGGGAGGTGGTGGTAACTCTGGTTGGTATCTTTTTAGAGTGCCATTAAAAGATTTTATAAAAAAAGTAGGTGATCCAAGCTTTTCTGTAGTTGAATTTATAAGATTCTGGATTTCGGGTTCAAATCAGCCTGTACATTTAAGATTTGCAGAAATGAATCTTGTTGGTAACCAATGGCAAAAAGTTCTCGATCCTCCAACAAGCACTAAAATCAATAAAGTAACAATTGACGATACAGTCCTTACTGTTTCAGTTGTTAATATTGAAGATAATCCTGAATATCATTCACCACCTGGAGTTCATCGAGAAAGAGATCGAAGTCAACCAGATTATCAGATTTATAAAAATGAACAATCACTTGAACTTATACTCAAAAACCTTGAAGATGGCGATAAGAGAGAAGTAGTGCGTTACTTATATAAACCACTTGATGTTTTTAATTATAAACAGATGAAACTTTTTGTTCATACAGATGAAAATGTTTTTCCAGGAAGTGTTTCATACTATAAAGATAATAATGATTATGCAGCAGAAGTTTATATTAGATTTGGTTCAGATACATCGAATTTTTATGAATATCGGCAACCATTAAGACCGAGTGAAAAACCTGAATATCGTAACTGGAACGAAGTTAAAATTGTTTTTTCTGAACTAACTGCAATTAAACAACGCAGAGATACATCTCAATTAAAACAATTGTATACTGTTCCGGTTGAAGGAAAAGAAGGACATACTTATGGTATAAGAGGTAATCCTTCTTTAACAAGAATTACATTCTTTATTATTGGAATTATTAATCCAAGTAATAAAGGAACACCTGGACAAAAAATTTCTGGAACGGTCTGGATTAATGAACTTCGAGTTCTTGAAGCTGATGATACACCAGGATGGGCTTATAATGCATCTGGTTCATTAGCTTTTGCTGATTTGATGAGAGTTAATTTTAATATCAGCAGATCAAATCCGTTTTTTCATAGATTAAATGATCGATTTGGAACTCGAGATGAAAAACTTAGCTGGGGTTTATCTGTTGATCTTGATTTGTTGAAACTTATTCCATTAAATCTTGCCGGTAGTAATTTTAGAATTTCGTATTCCCGTAATGAACAAACTATCGATCCATTATTTAAACCAGGTACAGATATAAAAGTAACCGAAGCTCAAAATCAATTAAGAAAATTTTTAACCGAAAATAATTATGATCCAGCTTTCATTGAAGATTCAGTACAAAGTATTAAAAGAGAAGCTCAAACACTTAATTTTAGTGAAACCTGGGCAATACCAAATGTTAGAATTAAAATACCTACAGAAAAATGGTATATCAGAGACATAATTAATAACCTGACTTTCGGATTTAATTATAATAGAACTTCTGGTAGTTCTCCTACTGTACTTCAAAGTAACGGATGGGTATGGAATGCAAGTATTGGTTATTCTGTGAATTTAAGTAGAGATCTTTATTTCAAACCAGTTGATATCCCATTAATTGGTGATATTGTTGATTTATTTAAAGACTACAGAGATGTGAAAGTATATTTCTTACCACAATCATTCAATGCTTCAATTAATGCACAGCGAAGAAGAAATTTTATTCTTAACAGAACTCTTGCTAATAAACCAAATATTCAAAGAGATTTTACTGCTTCGAGAAGTGCTGGATTTAATTGGAGTATAACAGAAGGCGGTTTACTTAATTTATCTTTAGCATATAACTTTGATGTTCAATCAACTTTAACTTATTTATGGGTTGTAGATGAAGTTGAAAGAAATGAAAGCGATATCTGGCGAGATATATTTAGAAAAAATCTTTTTGGAAAGGACTTTAATTATCGACAAAACTTAGATTTCAGAATTAATCCAAAACTTCCTTCGTTGTGGGATATTAATCGATATATTAATATTAATTTTTCTTATGGTGTAGCATATAGCTGGCAAAATAATTTTCAACAGGCAGAACTTGGAAGAAGTGCAGGTTACTCAAATAGAATTTCAAGTGGAATTACTTTTAGAATAAAATCATTATTTGCTCCTTTGTTTCAAGCAGCTCCAAAAACTCAGCAACCAACTCAACCACAAACAAGACCTGAAGGCGGAAGGGGTGGAAGAAGAGGTCAAAGAGCTACTAATGTAGACGAAAAAATTGGAAGTCAGCAAGAAAAAATTTCTAAAGACAGTGTTGCTATTGCAGATACTTCTCAAAGAAAAAAAATTACAAATGAAATCGAAGATACAGAAAAAGATACACTTAAAGGTCCAGGTAATTTGACTGTTGCACTCGAATATCTTAAACTCGGAATTAGATGGTTATTCTTTGATTATGATCAAATAACTATAAATTTCTCCCAATCAAGTAGTTATACTGGTGGTGGACTTTTAGGTGAAGGTACAGGTTTTAATAATTTCTGGGGTTATAAACAATCTCCATTAAATGGTCCTTCCAGATTGTTTATGCTTGGATTTTCTAACGATATTGGTCCTCGTGCTGCAAATGGAAATTTATCCGATAATTATTCTCATAAAAATGATATTGATTTAAAAACTTCACGACCATTATGGGAAGGTGCTCAACTTGATTTGTACTGGAAAGTAGGCTGGGGAGTAAATAAATCAATTACATTCAGAACTGATTCTGTTGGAAATATTTATTCGACAACTGTTAATTCAACTGGTACTATCGATCGATCTTTCTTAACATTACCATCTTCATTTATTTTCTCTTTCTTTGGAAATGGAATAAAAAAAGTAAGTGAATTGTATGACAGGAGATCACCAAATCCAAATCAAAGTTTATCAGATGCTTTTGTAAAAGGTTTCGAGACTACATCATTTTTATCAAAAATCCCGATTCTTTCAAAATTTGCTAAATATATTCCAAGACCAAACTGGAACTTTAACTGGTCTGGTCTGGAGAAATATGAAATCTTTTCTTTCGCAAAAAGAGTATCGATAAGTCACACGTATACATCTACATATAGTGAAGGCTGGAAAATTAATCCCGATGGATTTCAGGAAATTCAATCTCAAAAAATTGATTATGCATTTTCTCCTCTGCTGGGAATTACATTTCAATTCGATAAATTATTTGGTGGTTCATTTCAAAGTACTATTAGATATACTGCAAGAACATCTTATAGTTTGAGTGCTTCAACAAGAAATATTACAGAAAGTTTTTCGAGAGATATTAATATATCTGCAAGTTATTCGAAAAGTGGATTTGAACTTCCAATGTTTGGAATTTCATTAAAGAACGATATTGAAATTTCATTTTCTTACACAAATGGTCAAACTTCAAGTGTAATTTATGATATGGAAAATTTCAAAGAAGGGGGAACTCCACAGGATGGTAAAACCAATATTACGATTGAACCAAAAATAAGATATGTAATGAGTTCACGTGTTACAATGTCAATTTTTTATAGAAGAACTACAATTCAACCACAAGGAGCATCAAGAATTCCACCAACAACTACGAACGAAGCAGGTGTTGATGTTCATATAGCTATTCAGTAAAATTAAATATCAATTATTAAAAAGCTATGAAGAAAAACAAAATACTCTGGGTAGACGACGAGATAGAGCTTCTTCGCTCGCATATAATTTTTTTGAATGAAAAAGGTTATGAAGTCGATACTGTAACTAATGGCGAGGATGCTATAGACGAAGTTAAGTCGAAACAATACGATCTTATTTTTCTTGATGAAATGATGGCTGGATTAGGTGGACTCGAAACTCTTGCACGTATAAAAGAAATTAATCCCGATATTCCAGTTGTTATGATTACCAAAAGTGAAGAAGAATCTTTAATGCACGAAGCTATTGGAAGTAAAATTAGTGATTACTTGATTAAACCTATTGTTCCTTCACAAGTATTAATGGTTTGTAAAAAAATTCTGGAAAGCAAAAAAATTTCGAGTGAATATGTTGCAAGAGATTATATGAGTGATTTTAATGAAATTTCCAGAAGATTATTATTGAATCCAGACTACAGTGATTGGATTGAAATTTATCAAAAATTAGTTTACTGGGATCTTGAATTTGATATTCATCCAGAAATTGATTTTCGCCAGACTTTAATTGATCAGAAACGTGAATGCAATCAGGAATTTTCAAAATATGTTGAAGTTGAATATAAAAACTGGATTGAAAATCTTAACGACGAAAATAATCCCACATTGACAGTTTCTGTTCTCAATAAATTTATTTTACCTTATTTAAAAAATGAGGCAGGACCATTCTTTTTATTTGTAATTGATTGTCTTAGGTTAGATCAGTGGCTGGTAATGGAAAAACATTTGAAAGACTATTTTAATATAAAAAGAGATTACTACATTTCAATACTTCCAACCGCAACACCATATGCAAGAAATTCATTGTTTGCAGGTTTATTTCCATCAGAGATAGAAAAATATTATCCTAACCTATGGAGCTCATCACCAGAAGATGATGAAAACACAATGAATAAATATGAGAAAGAATTATTACAACTTTATTTAGATAGAAAGAAGATTAAACTAAATAATGAATTAAAGTATATTAAAATTATTGATCCTGAATATGGTCGTTCTTTTGAACAAAACGTATTATCATTTAAGAATAATCACTTTATAGCTGTTGTTATCAATTTTCTTGATATGATTGCTCATGGTAGATCAGATTCACAAATTCTTAAAGAAATTGCTCCAGATGAATCAGCTTATCGTTCGTTAACAAATAGCTGGTTTCAACATTCTTATCTTTTAAATGCATTTAAATTAATCTCAAAAATTCCTGGAGCTAAAATTTTTGTAACAACAGATCACGGTAGCATACGAACTCTTAGAGGTGCTAAAGTTCTTGGCGATCGAGAAGCTTCGACAAATCTTCGGTTTAAATTTGGTCGTAATCTTAAAGTGGATGATAAACATGCTTTGTTTATTAAGAATCCACTGGAATATAAATTACCTAAACGTGGAGTTGCGATAAGTTATATAATTGCAAAAGAAGATTATTATTTTGTTTATCCTACCGAATATCATAAATACTTGAGTTATTATAAAGATAGCTTCCAGCATGGTGGTATTTCACTCGAAGAAATGATCTTGCCAGTTGTTACTATGGAGAGTAAATACTAATGGAATTCCCATATGAATTAATTGTTAAATCAGAATCTGAAACAATTGAACTTGTAAAAAAATTAACAGATATAATAAAAGAAGGTGATGTTGTTGCTTTAAATGGAGAGCTTGGAACAGGCAAAACTTTTTTTGTTAAAGCATTTTGTAGTTTTTTTGGAATTGAAAATGTATCAAGTCCCAGCTTTACAATAGTAAATGAATACATGGGGCAAAAGAAAATTTATCATTTCGATTTTTATCGTATAAAAAAAATTACAGAACTATATGATCTTGGTTTTGAAGATTATTTAATTGAGAAAGATGCTATCATATTTATCGAATGGGCAAATTTATGGAAAGAAATATTGCCCGAGCATTTTTATGAAATAAATTTTGAATTTCTAAATGATAATTCACGACTAATATCTATAAAAAAATATGAATAAAATTTTTCCTATACTTGCAATCGAAACTTCGGGAGATTTATGCAGTGTTGCAGCAATGATGGATGAAAAATGTTTTTTTGAAATAAATATCAATCAAAAACATATTCATTCAGAAAAAATTATTGATATGATAGATTATGTCATATCAATTTCAAAAACAGAACTGAAAAACTTTTCACAAATAGCTGTTTCAATTGGACCTGGTTCTTTTACTGGATTGAGAATAGGATTATCTGTTGCAAAAGGTCTTGCTCTTGGTAGTAATTTACCAATAGTTCCAGTTCCATCAATTGATGCTCTGGCTCTGGAAATTTCTGATTTTTTAATCAATAAAAAATTCGGGATCTTAAAATCTGCAAGCTTAGAAGATTTATATTATGCAACATTTGAATCTCAAAATAAATTTTATAAAAAACTTGATGATGCATCATTAATTAAGAAAGAAAGTTTAGAAGAAAAAATAAAAGGATTTGATATTATATTTGCAGATAAAGAATTTGTATCGAATGTAAGAATAATTTCAGGACCACGTGCAATATACATTGCTAAATGGTCTTATTTATTTGGTCAAGAATTATTAACTTATGATTATGATTATTTAGAACCTTATTACTTAAAACAATTTAAGGTAAGAGGAAATGAATAACAGATACTTATTTTTAATTTTTTTATGTACAATATTTATTACAAGTTTAAGTGCGCAAAAGAAATCACCTAAAATTTATTCACCAGAACCTTCATATAGCTTTGGAGAGATAATTGAAGGACAAATAGTAGAACACGAATTTGAGATAATTAATAATGGAGATGATGATTTAATTATTAAAGATGTAAGAGCTTCGTGTGGTTGCACTGCAGTTCAACCTTCAAAGAGAGTTTTAAAACCAAAAGAAAAAACAAAAATTAAAGTTGAGTTTGATTCACGTGGTAGAATTGGTCCACAGAAAAAGTATGTATATGTTTTAACCAATGATCTTGAAAATCCCAGATATCAATTATCTTTTGATGCAAATGTAGTGGAAAAGATATCCAGTGCTTTCCCGAATAAAAAACCAAAATTAGTTTTAAGTAAAAATGAATATAATTTTGGTGAAGTAGAAGAGGGAAAAGTAGTTCAGGCGCTTATTGATATAAAAAATGAAGGAAATGATATTCTTGAAATTAAAGAAGTCAAAACAACATGCGGTTGTACGGCTGTTTTGTTAAGCAATAAAAAACTTCATCCAAAAGAAAGTGGAACATTAAAAATTAGTCTTGATACTTCTAACAGAGAGGGACAATTAGTTCGAACAGTTTCAATATTTTCAAATGATCCTGAAGAATCTGTTAAAGTAATAACACTTTCAGCAAATATTAAAAAGAGAAAATAATTATGGCATGGTTCAAAAGAAAAAAAGAAAATATTTCACCTGATAGCAAAAAATCTGAATTACCAGATGGACAATGGTCAAAGTGTGAGGATTGTGGTGAAATTATTCACAATAAACAATTAGAAGTTAATTTATGGACATGTCCAAAATGTAACTATCATTTTCGAATTGGAAGTGACCAGTATATTTCATTGGTTCTTGATAAAGGAACATTTAAAGAGCATGATAAGAAAATGCGTTCGGCTGATCCTCTTGAATTTGAAGATACTAAAAAATATATAGACAGAGTTAATTCAACAATTAAAAAGACTGGATTAAATGATGCAGTAAAAACTGGTACTGGCAAAATAGATGGTAAGAAAGTAGCATTTGCATGTATGGATTTTAATTTTATTGGTGGTAGTATGGGTTCTGTTGTTGGAGAAAAAATTGCTCGTATTATTGATGTTGCTTATGAAGAAAAAATTCCATTGATAATTATAAGTCAAAGTGGTGGCGCAAGAATGATGGAAGGTGCTTATTCTTTAATGCAAATGGCTAAAACCAGTGCTCGTCTTGCACGACTTGCAGATGCTAAAGTACCATACATATCAGTATTAACAGATCCTACTACAGGTGGAGTTACTGCAAGCTTTGCTATGCTTGGTGATATTATAATTGCTGAACCGAAAGCATTAATTGGTTTTGCTGGACCTCGCGTTATAAAACAAACAATTGGTAAAGATCTACCAGAAGGTTTTCAAAGATCAGAATTCTTACTTGAAAATGGCTTTATTGATTTTATAGTACCCAGACAACAATTGAAAGAAAAATTATCTTTAGTTATAGATTATTTAACATAATTGTTAATAACGATTATTTTTTTGATATCAAATTTTTGAAAGCGTAAAAGATATATCAAAAGTATCAGAATTAATGAATCATACTTAACTGAATTTGAAAAATTTTGGTTAGTAGTTTTTTAATAAGACTTTAGAATTATTTGGAGTAGAAATAATTCTAAAGTGTTCTACTTAAAAAGTCAATTCAGGGAATATTAGTTTTAATTATTTTCTGAATTTTTGTATCATTTTTTTAATTACTTCGAGTGTATATTCAACTTCTTCAAGAGTATTTTGACTTCCAAATGAAAATCTTATAGTACCAGCTGCATCTTCTTCTTTATAACCTGAGTTCAATATTACATGCGATGGTTTTAGTGTGCCTGATGTGCATGCTGCTCCATTTGATGCAGCTATGCCATTGATATCTAAAAACATCAACATTGCTTCTGCATCGTTTTTATATTTTTCAGAAAGAAATGTAATATTCAAAATATAAGGAGAACTATCTTTTTCACTATTAATTAGAATATAATCTTTATCTAGATTTTTTATACCATTTATAAATTCATCTTTTAATTTTTTTACATGTTCACCTGTTTCATTCATGGTTTCTTTAGCAATTTTTATAGCTTCTGCAAAACCTATAATACCGGCGACATTCTCTGTTCCACCACGTCTGTTTCTTTCCTGTGAACCACCATGGATAAGTGGCGATAGAGGAGTACCACTTTTTACATATGCAAAGCCAATCCCTTTTGGCCCATTAATTTTATGAGCTGATGCAGTTAGAGCATGTATACCCAATGAATTAACATCAATATGTATTTTCCCAAAACTTTGAACAGCATCTGTATGAAAATAAATGTTTTTATTTTTTATAATATCAGAGATTTCTTTAATTGGGTTAATGCTTCCAGTTTCGTTATTGATATGAATTATTGAAATAAAAGAACTTTCATCATCAATCTTTTTGCTAATATCATCTAATTGTATTTTAAAATTTTTATCTATATCAAACATTTGAACTAAAAAGCCATCTTCTTTTAATTGATAAAATGTATCTAAAACACTGTGATGTTCTGCGCTCGAGGTTAAAATTTTTCTTTTCCCTGATTCTTTGAATTCAGTTTTAACAATCCCGGAGATAACAAAATTATTTGCTTCGGTACCACCGCTTGTAAAATATATTTCGCCAGGTTTAGCATTAATGAAATCAGCTATTATTTCTCTTGCTTCTTCAATTGCTACTCTTACTTTTCTTCCAAATGAATGAATTGAAGATGGGTTACCATAATGTTCTGTAAGAAATGGTTTCATTTTTTCAAATACTTTTGGATGAAGAGGAGTTGTAGCAGCATTGTCAAAATAAACTTTCATGTATATGCCTTTCTATCTTAAGCTTACATCGCCATAGTGAATTTTTTCTACTTTGTCTCCAATTTTTAAAATTAAAAAACCACTTTCATCTATATCATCAAATAATCCAACTTTTACTTTATCATCCATAACAATTTTTACTTTTCCACCAATCATTTTGCATCTATTACGCCAATCGTTTAATATTTTATCTGGAGCATCTTTTACCAGTTGCAAATTATTCTCAAAGTTATTTAATACATCACTCAATAATTTTTCTCTACTTACAATAGCTTTAAATTCTTTTCTAACAGAAGTTGGTTGAATATCATATTTGCCTGGAAAATTTGGTTGATTAACATTAATCCCAATTCCAATAACTATTTTGTTTATTTTGTTACCTTTTGAAGATGATTCGATTAATATACCTGCAATTTTTTTCTTATTAACTAAAACATCGTTAGGCCATTTAAGTTCAACATCAAATTGATATAAAGTTTCAAGTGATTGTGCAACCGATAGAGAACTTGCCAGATTAATTAAATTAATTTTCTTTTCTTTAAAATCACCTTTCAATAAAATTGAAAATGTTAAATTCTGACCTGCATTACTTACCCAGGTTCTGTTTTTTCTGCCTCTACCTTTACTTTGATATTCTGCTAATAGAACTGTTCCATCACGATTAAATTCATTATTTGTTAACAACATTGTATTTGTTGAATCCACTTCATCGCAATAAATAAAATTGCGACCAATAAATTCAGTATCGAGTTTGATGTCAAATTCTTCAATATTGAACACATTTACCTCCTGAATTAAAATTTTATAAAACTCTAAAAATTTTATTGCAATTATGCCAAACTTTGTAATTAGTTGACAAATCTTTGTCAAGTTTACATATGTTTTGTCAATAGTTGACAAACGTTTGTCAAGTTTGTAAAAAGTTAAGATAAAGTCATAATTTCTATAATTTATTGTAAATCAATAAGTTATAGAAATATAAATTATCTGGCATACCATTTGTTTATAATTAGGCAAAGAACAAAAAAAGGAGGTAGCCATGACACTCATAAAATTTGAACCTTTGAAAGAACTCGAAACCTTACATGACAGAATTCAAAGATACTTCGAAGATTTTGCAAATTTTGGTTTCCCCTTTACCGATAATTTTAATCCGAGAATTGATATCTCGGAAGACGACAATAATATAAATGTTGTTGCTGAAATTCCAGGCGTAAAAAAAGAAGATTTAAAAATCACATTGCAAGATAATATTTTAACAATAGAAGGTGAAAAGAAAAAAGAAGAAGAAAAGAAAGGAAGAAATTATTACCGTTCAGAAAGAGTTTTTGGAAGCTTCAAACGTAGCTTCACATTACCTACAGAAGTTGATGCAGATAATATTGAAGCTAAGTTTGAAGACGGTACGCTTAGAATTAATATGAAAAAATTAAATCCAAAACCTAAAAATGAAAAAGTAATAGAGTTGAAGTAATTTACTTCAACTCTATCTTAATTTTTTTAAAAGTTAATTAAAAAAGGAGAAAGAAATATGGGAAAAATTATTGGCATTGATTTAGGAACTACAAACTCATGCGTTGCTGTTATGGAAGGAAATGAACCTGTAGTTATTCCAAATTCAGAAGGTGGACGTACTACCCCATCTGTTGTTGCTTTCACAAAAACAGGTGAAAGATTGGTTGGTCAACCTGCTAAACGACAGGCGGTTACCAATCCTAAAAATACAATATTTTCTATTAAGAGATTTATGGGTAGAAGACTTGATGAAGTTGATGAAGAAACTAAAGAAGTTCCATATGAAGTCGTTGCTGGCGAAAATGGTTCGGCAAGAGTTAAGATTGGAGATAGATTATATTCACCACCAGAAATTTCTGCTATGATTCTTCAAAAAATGAAGAAGACAGCAGAAGATTATCTTGGTCACGAAGTTACAGAAGCTGTTATTACTGTTCCTGCATATTTTAATGATGCTCAACGACAGGCAACTAAAGATGCAGGAGAAATAGCAGGTTTGCATGTAAGAAGAATTATAAATGAACCTACTGCTGCTGCTCTTGCATATGGACTTGATAAAAAACATAAAGACCAGATTGTAGCTGTTTATGATTTAGGTGGTGGTACCTTCGATATTTCTATTCTTCAAATTGGTGAAGGCGTGTTCGAAGTTAAATCTACTAATGGCGATACACACTTAGGTGGTGATGATTTCGATCAGAGATTGATTGATTATTTAGCAGATGAATTTCAAAAACAAGAAGGTATAGATTTAAGAAAAGATCCAATGGCTCTTCAAAGATTAAAAGAAGCTGCTGAAAAAGCAAAAATTGAATTATCTTCTTCAATGCAAACTGATGTTAATCTTCCATTTATTACTGCTACTCAAGATGGACCCAAACACTTAAACTTTACTATAACTCGAGCAAAATTTGAACAATTAATAGATGATTTAATCCAGAGAACAATTCCACCCTGCGAAAAAGCTATGAAAGATGCCGGTGTTACTCCTTCTCAAATTGATGAAGTAATTCTTGTTGGTGGTTCTACTCGTGTTCCTAAAGTTCAAGAAATTGTAAGACAAATATTTGGTAAAGAACCACACAAAGGAGTAAACCCGGATGAAGTAGTTGCAATTGGAGCTGCTATTCAGGGTGGTGTACTGGCTGGTGATGTTAAAGATGTATTGTTGCTTGATGTTACACCACTTTCTCTCGGTATTGAAACTTTAGGTGGTGTAATGACTGTTCTTATTCCGGCTAATACAACAATTCCAACAAGAAAAAGTGAAATCTTCTCGACAGCTACAGATAATCAACCCTCTGTAGAAATTCATGTTCTACAGGGTGAAAGACCAATGGCAGCTGATAATAGAACACTTGGTAGATTTCATCTTGATGGAATACCACCTGCTCCTCGCGGTGTTCCTCAAATTGAAGTTACTTTTGATATCGATGCTAATGGAATACTTCATGTATCTGCAAGAGATAAAGCTACTAATAGAGAACAAAGCATAAGAATAACTTCTTCAAGTGGCTTGACTAAAGAAGAAATTGAAAGAATGAAACAGGAAGCTAAGGAACATGCAGCAGAGGACAGGAAAAAGAAAGAAGCTGCTGAAATTAGAAATAATGCTGATAATCTTGTATTCCAGACTAAGAAACAAATTCAAGAACTTAAAGATAAATTAACATCTGAACAAAGAAATAGATTAGAAAGTGAAATTCAAAAAGTAGAAGATGCTCTTAAAACAAATGATACCGATAGAATTAAAAGTTCTGCTGATGCATTAACCAGAGTCTGGAATGAAATTGCTCAACAACTATATTCTCAACAAGGTGCTTACTCTCAAGCTGGCACAGAAACTAAATCTAAATCCGAACGTCCTGGTAAAGATGATGGTGAAATCCAGGATGCTTCCTATGAAGTTGTTGATGATGATAAAAAATAAAGTTTAATAAAAATATGGAGGTGAATATGACAGAAGTTAAAGATGTTCAAGAAGTTAAAACACAAAAAAGCTGGGACGAAGCACTCGAAACAGAGTGCTGGATTGCTCCCCTGGTTGATATCTATGAAACTGATAATGATTTTATCTTGAATGCTTATTTACCTGGTGTAAAAAAAGAAAATCTAAAAATTAAACTTGAAGACGATCATCTTGTAATTATGGGCAGAATCGATTATGATGAAGCTATTAATCGTAAATATGTTCTTAAAGAAACCGAAACAGGTAACTTTTATCGTCGCTTCAAAATATCTGATAGCATTGATGAATCAAAAATCGATGCCCGTTTTGAAAACGGTGTTCTCGAAGTAAAATTACCTAAACACGAAAGAGTAAAACCAAAGACAATCGAAATTAAGTAATTCCTGAATAGGCTATCCAGAATAATATTCTAATGCGGAAATAATTCTGGATAGCCTTTTTGATTTTAAAATTGAAATAATATCCTGTTGTTCTTAAGTTTCCTGTATATGAAAAATTTATTTCTTCTGATTTTTTTTATTCTATTTTGTGGTATCCTTTATCTTTATGAAACTGATGCTGATTATTATCAACGAATTAACAAACAGGATACCTTTCATTATATTAATGGAATTCTTAAATCGGAATTTAATAAAGTTGATCATATTGCAAATTACAATATTGATGTCGAACTTATTCCATCAAAACATTTAATAATCGCAAAAGAAGAAATTCAATGGATTAATAAAACCAATGTCCCCACCAATGAAATTCATTTTCATTTTTATGCTAATGCGTATAAAAGTAATAAAACTTTGTTCGCAAAAGCTTTTCAATTAAGTGATGAAAATAGAACCGAAATTCAAATAAAAAATTTCAAAATTGATGGGAAACCAAACCAATTAATTTATTTCCAGCCAGAAATTAAAAATCCACACGATAGTACTGTTGCAAAAGTAATTTTAGATAGAATTGTTTATCCATACGATACTGTAAAAATATATTTTGAGTATTCATTGAAAATTCCAGTATCAGTAAAAAGATTTGGTAGAGCTGCAAACAGAAATTTTTACTTCATATCTCAATGGTTTCCTAAAGTTGGTGTTTTTGAAAATGGTAAGTGGATATGCAGTCAATATCATCCATATCTTAATTTTTATTCTGATTTTGGTAATTATAATGTGAATATTAAAGTTCCTTCTAATTATGTTGTTGCTTCAACAGGAACAATAAAAGAAAAAATTTCAGATAAAAACTTTTCTACTTATAAAATAACTCAAGCAGGTGTACACGATTTCGTCTGGATGGCTACAGACAAAATTTTGTTTGTAAAAGATTTTTATTCTCGTAAAGATGGATCGATTATAACTATTAATGCTTTTGTTCAACCAGAAAATGAAAGATATGTAAAAAGATATATTAAGTGTGTGAAGAATTGTCTTGAGTATTTTGAAAATTATATTGGAATTTATCCTTACCAGAACATTTCACTAATAGATGTTCCACACTCAAGTGCTTCTGGTGGAATGGAATATCCAACTTTATTTACTGTAAATGTTGGATTGTTTTCACCAGTAAAAACAGGTTCTCCTGAATATCTTGTAACACACGAATTTGCACATCAATATTTTTATGGTTTAATTGCTAATAACGAAGTTTATGAAGCCTGGCTTGATGAAGGTTTTGCTTCTTATTTATCAACAAAAATAATGTATAAGTATTATCCAGATATTCTCGAAAATTTTAAAATACTCAAATATATTCCTGTTTATGGATTGAATTTTCTATCACTTTATGATATTCCCTTAATTTATACTGTAGCCGATATTCCAGTTACAGAAGGTGTAACAAGTATTAAAAATTATTATCAAAACCTTAATGTTGGTTCTATCTCAGATACTTCATACAAACTTCCATCCAGACTTTCGTACATTGTCAATTCTTATGATAAACCTGAATTAATGTTGCTTTCGCTTGAAAGATATATTGGATTTGATAAAATGATGTTGGTACTTCGTAATTATTATGAAAAGTATAAATATAAACATCCAAAAGCACAGAATTTTATTGATGAAGTTAATTCAATACAAAATGAAGATATGAGCTGGTTCTGGGAGAATATATTATATAATTCAAGAGTTTTTGATTATCAAATATCCTGGATTAAAAAAATATCTACTAATAAATATCAAATATTAGTCGAAAGATTAGGTGATGGAATTTTTAAATGTGATATAGCACTCTATACAGATAAGGATACACTTTATCAAAAATGGGATGGAAAAGAAAAGTGGAAAATTTTTGAGTTCACTACTATAAATAAAGTTATTGCTGCAGAAATAGATCCGCTTCGTAAAAATATGCTGGATATAAATTTTGCAAATAATTCATATACATTAGAACCAAGATATGCTGCATCGATATCAATAGCTCTACGCTGGTTCTTCTGGGTTCAAAATGCATTAATGATTCTTGGAAGTATAGGATGATATCAAATATCAGGGAAATATTAAATAATTCAATAAGAACAGTATTTTATAATGTAAAATTTGTTATACTATTCTGGTTTACAAATTCAGTTTTTGCATTGGTATTAAGTATTCCCATTTATAATTTATTACTCAATAGTCTAAAATATTCTCTATTAAGTGATGAACTTAGCTCTGGCTTTAATTACTTCTGGTATTTGCAATTTAGACATCTATATAAAATTCCTTTAGATCAAATCCCATGGGCTATTTATACAGTTGCAGGTATTTATACTATAATTCAAACTTTTTATCTTGGGGGACTTATATCTATCTTCAATCAGTTTAAAAAAAATCATTATGTAGATTTTTTCTATGGTGGTGTAAAATACTTTTTTAGATTCTTCAAAGTACTTTTGATTTCACTAATTTTTTACATCGTTGCTTTTTTTATAAATGATTTATTTGGTGATGCTATCAATCTTATTTTTTCAAATACAGAATTTATTAAGACTGAATTTTTTATCCGCTTTTTGAGATATGTTTTATTATTATTTTTTATTGGAATAATTACATTAATTTCTGATTATACAAAAGTATCATTAGCTCTTAAAGATAAAACAAAGGTAATTAAAGAAATTATTTCCACGACCGTGTTTATTAAAAATAATTTTACTCTAATTTTTTATGTTTTTCTACTTATTGCAATATTTTCAGCAATTGGCTCTCTAATGTATAATTTAATTGTAATAGAAATTCCCAGAACACCATACTACTTTTTAATACTTTCCTTTATTATTCAACAAATGTTAATTATTTTTCGACTATTAATTCGAATGTTATTCTGCTCGAGCGAAGTAATCATTTATAAAGACCTCGCTGCAGATATTGTGACTACAGAAGAATAGAAAGGAATTATGATGGCTATTTTACCTATAACAATTTATGGTAATAAAATATTACGACAGAAAACCAGACCGGTTAATGCTGTATCTGATGAATTAATAAAAAAAATTAAAGATATGTTCGACACTATGAGAAATGCTAATGGAATTGGTTTAGCAGCAAATCAGGTAGGATTCAATGATTCATTGTTTATTGTGGATCTTAAAGGTGTCGATGGCTATGAAAAATTCAAGCCGGTAGTAATGATAAATCCTGTAATAGTTCTTCAATCAGAAGAAACTGAAATTATGGAAGAAGGATGCTTGAGTCTACCAAATTTAAGAGCAGATGTCGAACGACCAAAACATGTCAAAGTGCGATTTGTTGATCCAGACGAAAATGAAGTTGAACTTGAAGCAGATGATTTATTTGCCCGTGTTATATTACATGAATACGATCATCTAATTGGAAAACTTATTCCAGACAGAGTTAATGATGAAATTAAGAAAAAACTTCAAGAAGAATTAAAAAAGATTAAAAGAAGAGAAATAAAAATTGACTATCCTATCGTTGAAGATTAATATTATTTTGAGTGGAGCATAAATTGAAAATTGTTTTTATGGGTTCTCCAGAATTTGCTATCCCTTCATTAGAAAAATTATTAAACACAAAACATTCTATTGAATTAGTTGTTACAGCACCAGACAAAGAACGTGGCAGAGGAAAAAAAGTACTACCTACACCAGTAAAAGAATTTGCAATTGCAAAAGGTTTAAATGTTTTATCACCTGCTTCTTTGAAAGATGAAAATTTTATTCATCAATTAAAAGAAATAAATGCTGATTTATTCATAGTTGTGGCTTTTAGAATTTTACCAAAGGAAATTTATACACTACCTTCTAAAGGAGCTTTCAATCTTCATGCATCTTTATTACCAAAATATCGGGGAGCTGCACCAATTCAATGGGCATTAATAAATGGAGAAAAAGAAACTGGTGTAACAACATTTTTTATTGAAGAAAAAGTTGATACAGGTAATATAATTCTACAAGAAAAAATTGAAATCAATGATGATGATGATTATGGAAGTTTACACAATAAATTAATGATAATTGGAGCAGATGCAGTAATAAAAACTCTGGAACTTATCGAAAAAGGGAATTATCAATTAATAAAGCAGGATGAATCATTATCTACTCCAGCTCCTAAAATAACAAAGGAGATTTGTAAAATTGATTGGTCAAAGAGTGCGATAGAAATTCATAATCTTGTTAGAGGATTATCTCCTTCTCCATGTGCTTTTTTTGAAAGAAATGGTAAAATCTTCAAAGTATTTAAAACAAAAGTTGTTGATAATCTAAATTTAGAGCAGGGAAAAATTTATCAAACAAAAAATGAAATTTTTATTGGAACATCTAAAGGTACAATTCAAATTTTAGAACTTCAGATGGAAGGAAGAAAAAGAATGAGAGCAGATGAATTCTTAAGAGGATATAATCTTAATTAAAAAAATTAATGAGTTTTTTATTCTGAAATAATTAACAAAATCAAAATAAATAAGAGTAAATAATGAGAAATTTTTGTTATGACAATATTCTTGATGCAATTGGAAGAACTCCAATCGTCAAATTAGGAAACATTTCTAAAGGATTAAAAGCAAAAATATATGCAAAGCTTGAATTTATGAATCCTGGAGGAAGCATTAAAGATAGAATTGCAAAATATATGATTGAAAAAGCAGAACGAGAGGGAAAGATTAAACCAGGTGATACAATAATTGAAAATTCATCTGGTAATACTGCAATGGGACTTGCAATTGTATGCAGACAGAAAGGTTATAAATTAAAAATTGTAATTCGTGATACAACAAGTAAAGAAAAAATAAAGATGCTTGAAATACTTGGTGTTGATGTTATAAAAGTTGATGCATCTTTACCACCAGAACATCCTGAATCTTATAATAATTATGCTTATAATTTAGCTAAGAACGATCCTACAATTTATTATATTGATCAACATAACAATCTTGATAATAACGAAGCTCACTATATGACTACAGGTCCAGAAATCTGGGAACAGATGGAAGGAAAAGTAGATTATTTAATTGGTGCAATTGGTACTGGAGGAACAATTACAGGTGCAGGAAAATTCTTAAAAGAAAAAAATCCAGATATAAAAGTAATTGGTATTGATCCAGTTGGTTCTATCTTTTATGAATATTTTAAGAATAAACGACTTATTAAACCATCCCGTTATTTAATTGAAGGAATGGGTGATGAATTTTTAATCAAAACAGCTCAACTCGATTTACTGGATGATATGTATCAGATTGATGATAAAAAAGCAATTGGGTGGACAAAAAAATTAGCTTATGAAGAGGGCATAATTGCTGGAGGTTCTTCTGGTGCAAATGTTTGGGGTGCAGTAAAACTTGCCAAAGAAATCGATAGAGAAGCAAATATAGTAACAATTATAAACGATAGTGGCTATAAATATTTTTCAACTATTTATAATGATGATTGGTTAAGAGAAAATAATCTTTGTTAACTACTTTTGTTAACTACCTAATTATAATATTTCATCCCTTTAACTAATAAATAGTTTTCCAGAATTCTTTTCTTTAATTTTCGTTTAGAAAATTTGGAGGATTTATGGCAAATAATGCCAGAAATAATAAGTATGACGAATCTAAGTATTCTATGGATACCCATTTAATTTATGGAAAGTATATTACTGATAAATGGGATTATACGCACCACGTTACAGCTCCAATTTCTTCTTCCACAACATTCCGTCTGGATTCTGTTGAAAGAGGTGCAGAAGGTTTTATGAGATTTGCTCATACTCAGGAGTTTGGTGATAAAGCTCCTATTTTTATTTATGATCGACTTGGCGAACCAAACAAAGATATGCTCGAAGAAAATTTAGCTTATGTTGAAAAAGGTGAAATGGCTGTAAGTTTTGCTAGTGGTATGGGAGCAATTTCAGCTGTGCTTGGTATTCTAACAAAATCTGGCGATGAAATTATTACTCATAATACTCTCTATGGCTGTACCTTATCTCTTTTGAGTAACTGGTATCCTCGCTACAATATAAAATGGATACCTATAGATTTAACTGTAGCTCAGAATTTATATAATTTTATTACACCCAAAACCAGAGTAGTTTATTTTGAAACCCCTTCCAATCCAAACCTTGAATTGATTGACATTGAACAGGTAAGAAAAATAGTTGACGACGTAAACAATACTCGTTCCGAAGAAAACAAAATTCATATTGTAATTGATAACACATTTGCAACTCCTTTCTGCCAGCGTCCAATTGAGTTTGGAGCTGATTTTGTAGTTCATTCTCTTACTAAAGGGATTGGTGGATTTGGTACCGATATGGGAGGAATTGTTATTGGAAAAAAGAAGTATCAGGATTTACTTTATTTATATCGCAAAGATTTTGGTGGAGTGCTAAATCCCAAAAGTGCGTGGTCAATATTAACTTATGGATTACCTACTTTGCCGATTCGTCTAAAACAACAAATTAATACTGCAACAAAAATTGCTGAATATCTTAATTCTCATCCTAAAATTGCATTTGTTAACTATCCAGGATTACCAAATTTCAAGTTTTATGAACTTGCTAAAAAACAAATGAGAGATTTTAATGGCAAATTTGCTCCAGGTAGTTTAATCTACTTTGTTATTAAAGGGAATACAGCAATTGAAAGTAAAGAAAATGGAAGAAAGTTTATGGATTATGCAGCAGATTTTGCTTATACAATGACTCTGGCAGTAAGTCTTGGTCATACTCGAACTCTTATTGAACATCCTGCATCGATGACACATTCAGTTGTTCCTCCTGATGAACTTGAAGATAGAGGAATTGATCCAGGAGGAATTAGATTGGCTATTGGTCTTGAAAATCCTGATGATATAATTTATGACCTGGAAAAATGTCTTGAAATAATTTAGCATTAAATCCAGTACTTTTGCTGATTATTAAAAATGATAAAGATTATTCAGAGTAACTTATTTAAAAAATTTCCAGAAATTATTTTTGGATTCTCTACAAAAATAGGATTAAACAGAAAAGAACCTTATTATTTTAATATGTCTTTTTCTGTTGGAGATAAAATAGAAAACGTAAAAGAAAATAGAGAGAAATTTTTTAAAGAACTTGGAATTGATTCATCCAGCATTGCATATCAGAAACAAATACATAGTGATATAATTAAAATTGTAAACCACAGTGGCTACGCAGGTATTAGTGATGCAATGATTACAACTAAACCTAATATTGGATTAATTGTTTCGTCTGCAGATTGTGTTACTATTTTTATTTACGATGTAAAGAATCATATAATATCTGCAATTCATTCTGGCTGGCAGGGGACATACAAAAAAATTTTAGAAAAGACTTTGCACTTATTATTTAATGAATTTAATTCCAGACCAGAAAATTTATATGTTTATATTGGACCTGCAATATCACAAAAAAATTATGAAGTTAAGAAAGATGTTGCTTCTCTTTTTGATGAAAAATATTTGAAATTTGATCACGATAAAATTTATTTAGATCTTAAAACAGCTAATGTAGATATGCTAATTAAAAATGGAATTCCTGAAACACAGATCGAAATTTCTGAATTATGCACTTTTGAGGAAAAAGATTTATTACATTCATATCGTCGTGATGGAAAAATTTCTGGTAGAGCATTAGGCTTAATTGCAATGAGGGAGATTTAATGTTTTCAGAAAATTTGAAAATAATTCTTGGCTATATTTTAATTTGTTTAATCTGGGGTTCAACTTGGCTTGCTATTCGTATTGGACTTGATTCATTAACTCCAATTTTTTCTGCAGGTATAAGATTTATTTTAGCATCTATTTATATCTATATTTTGATGAGAATTCAACATATAAAACTTCAGAAGGATAAGCTTTCATTAAAATTATATTTTATTCTTGCATTCTTTTCATTTTCAATTCCTTTTGGTTTGGTTTATTGGGCTGAACAATTTATACCATCTGGATTGGCTTCGATTTTATTTGCAACACTCCCTTTTGGTGTAATCATTTTTTCATTTTTAGCTTTTCCAAATTATAAAATATCTTATCATCAATTAATAGGTGTTATTTTAGGTTTTATTGGTATCATAATTATCTTTTCTGAAAATCTTTTAATTGATATAGAAGGATATTTCTGGGGAATACTTGCTGTTTTGTTAAGTTCTTTTATGCAAGCATCAATTGCTGTTATAATTAAAAAACATGGAGAGCATTTAAATCCATTATCAATGAATTTTTTACCACTTCTTATTTCAGGTTTTATTATGATTTTAATGGGAGCTCTATTAGAAAATTCATCTACCTGGAAATTTGATTATAAAGCAATTGGTTCTATACTTTTTCTATCTTTTTTTGGAACGGTTATTACTTTTACTACTTATTACTGGCTTCTAAAAAGGATGAATGTAGTAATTCTTTCTTTATCATCATTTATTACTCCTATTGTTGCAGTAATTTTAGGTGGTTTAGTTTTAAATGAAAAATTAACTGAATATACAATTCTTGGTAGTTCATTAGTGCTAATAGGAATATTATTTGCTAATTTTAGAGGGTTAATAAAATATTTTGAAGCAAAAAAAATTTTGTAAATATGATAAATGTAATTAGAATAAAAAATGCAAGTTTTTATGCATATCATGGTGCATTAAAAGAAGAACAAAATATTGGCGGCAGATTTGAAGCTGATGTAGATATTTACACGGATTTTTCTAAGGCAGCAGAAAAAGATGATTTGAGATTAACAATTAATTACGATGAAGTATATAAATTCATTAAAGAAATAGTTCATCAAAAAAAATTATATTTAATAGAAACACTTGCAACAACAATTGCAAATGAATTACTTAATCGCTATCCTGCAATTCAGAAAATTGCCGTCAGAGTACGAAAACATAATGTACCTGTCGGAGGTGTTCTGGATTATGTAGAAGCGGAGGTAATTAAAGAAAATGGTGAATAACATTTTCCTTGGTCTTGGCTCAAATAAAGGTGATCGTTTATATTATCTTCGAGCCGCTGTTAAAAAAATTAATGGTTTTGAAAGCTGTAAAGTACTTGCTGCTTCTTCAATTTATGAATCTACTCCTTATGGTAATTTGAATCAAGAAAATTTTTATAATGCAGTAATTGAAATTGATACAGGTCTTGGTGTGATTGGATTATTTAAATTTCTGAAAAATATTGAAAAGGAATTGGGCAGAAAAGAAACTTCAGAAAAATGGGGACCAAGAGAAATTGATATTGATATTCTTTTCCTGAATACTTTAATTTATGAAACAGATGATTTAATTATTCCACATCCCGAAGTGTATAAAAGAGATTTTGCATTGATACCATTAATAGAAATTGCACCAGATTTTATTCCACCAGGTCAAAAGAAAAAAATACGTGAATTTGATTTATCAAATATCGAAAAACATATAATTGGAAAATTAGATTACTCACTAATTTAATAATAACAGTGAAAGAACTAAGATACATTGCAATTGAAGGAGTAATTGGTGCCGGGAAGACAAGTCTTGCAAAAAAACTTTCCGAAAAAATAGGTGCCAATCTAATTCTCGAAGAATTTCAGGAAAATCCTTTTCTCGAAAAATTTTACGAAGACCGTCGCAAATATGCATTTCAAACTCAGATCTTTTTTCTCATCAGTCGTTATAAACAACTCCAATTATTGAATCAACAGGATTTGTTTAGTAAATATATTGTTTCTGATTACATTTTTGATAAAGATAAAATATTTGCATATCTAAATCTTTCGGGAGAGGAATTAAAACTTTATGATGCAATCTTTCCATTGCTCGAAAGAGATATTCCCAAACCAGATTTAGTTATTTATTTACAGGCAAGTATCGATAGATTAATGCATAACATAAAACTTCGTGCACGTTCATTCGAAAAAAATCTTACAAGAGCTTATCTTGTTGAACTTTCTGAAGCTTATAATGACTTTTTCTTCAAGTATAATGATACTCCGTTATTAATTGTTAATACTACTGAAATTGATTTTATTAATCGTCAGGAAGATTTTGATGAACTTTATAATCAAATCTTTCGAGACGATAGAGGCTTTATTGAATATTTTAATCCAGAGGTGAGGAAATAAGGATGATTCGTTTGTTAATCTGGTTTCTGTTGTTATTTATAATTTATAAAACTTATAGACTGGTTAAAAAAGCATTAGCAACAGTCGATAAATCTGAAAATAGTATTCGTAAGAAAAGAAATAACTCAAAATACCAGATTAAAGATGAAGATATAATTGAAGCTAAATTCGAAGATATAATTCCTAAAGATAATTCAAAGAAGTAATGTCCCATCAAAATATTTTATCAAAAGTTATTATAAATCTTCTTAAAAAATATTTTTCAGTTAAAGAGAAAACGGAATATTCACTGAACAATCCTGAAAGATTTTTGATAATACGTCAGCATAATCAATTTGGAGATATGCTTGCAAGTGTTCCATTGTTCAGAGCTATAAAAGAGAAATATCCGAATTCAAAAATTACTTTGATTGCAAGTCCCGAAAATTATTATGCTATTACAAAGAATAAATATATAGATGAGCTATTCATATTTAATAAAAAGAAGTTTTTCAATTTTGTCTATTTAAAAAAATTGAAGCAAGTATTAAGAAAAAAATATGATGTAGCAATTGTGCCAGCTACTGTTGCAATTTCTAAAACAAGCTGCATATTGGCTGCACTGTCAAATTCAGAAATTAAAATTGGTCCAGAATCTTTGAATGGTCAAAAAAATGATATTTCATTTTTGTTTCATTACAGAATTGAACTTAACTGGAAAAAGAATCCAGATGCTCATGTTTCAGATTTTATAATGGATATAGTTCGTCCATTTGGTTTATCAACCAAAAATTTTAGTTCATCTATAGAATATGATCAAGAAGATGAGAAAGCTGCAGAAGAATTTATTAATTCAATTAATTTAGCGAAAGATGATTATTTAGTTGGATTTCATGTTGGAGCTGGAAAACCTCAAAATAGATGGTCATTAGAAAAGTATATTAATCTGATTATGAAATTAAAAGAACATTATAAAATAAAAATATACTTTACTGGAAGTTCATCAGATAAAGATGAGATTGACTATATGAAAAAGAATTTAAACTTTCAGGCTGCTTATTTTATTAATCAACCAATTTCTACACTGGCAGCTTTAATTTCTAAAAGTGATTTATTTATAACTAACGACACAGGTGTAATGCATGTTGCAGGCACAACAAAAACTCCACAAATTTCTTTATTTGGTCCCACAAATCCATATAATTGGGCTCCAATAGGAGAAGAAAAATATTTCATCAGAAAATCTGAATTAATTTCTGATATTACTGAAGATGAAGTATTTAATTTATGTTGTTCAATATTTGAAAAACATAAGAAGAACTGATTATGAACGGGAAAAATTTAGCTGCTATAGATTTAGGTACTAATTCGTTTCATTTAATAATTGTCAAAATAAAAAATAATGGTGGATTTGAAATTATTGATAGAGAGAAAGAAGTTATAAGATTAGGAGAAGGAAGTGCTGGTGATATAAAATTAATTCTTCCAGATGCTATCGAACGTGCATTAAGCTGTCTAAAAAGATTTAAGGGAATAGCCGAAGCACATAATGCAAAAATTCGAGCTGTTGCTACCAGTGCTGTAAGAGAAGCACACAACAAAAATGATTTCATTCAAAAAGTATATAATGAAACTGGAATTAATGTGGAAGTGGTTAGTGGTTTTGAAGAAGCGAGATTAATTTATCTTGGAGTTTTAAAAGCTCTACCTATTTATAATAAAAAAGCATTGATTATTGATATTGGTGGTGGTAGTACAGAATTTTTAATAGGGAAAAAAGGAAATCCAATTTATTCGGTAAGTCTTAAAATTGGTGCAGTAAGATTATCACAAAAATTTTTCCCTGATTATATTATTACAAAATCAAGACTTGAAGAATGTAGGAGATGGGTCGAAGGAGAAATTTTTCCAATAGTAGAACATATAAAGAAAGAAGGATTTGAAATTTCTGTTGGCTCTTCTGGAACAATTATGTCTACTGGACAAATGATTAATGCAATAAAAAAGGGCACAACAAACTCAATCACACCATTGAATAATTTTGTTTTTAATAAAAAAGAATTAGAAAAAATTTCTGAAGAGATACTTAAAAGAAAAACACCAGGTGATCGTAAAAAAATTCCTGCAATGGACGAGAAGAGAGCGGATATAATTCCAGCTGGAATAATAATATTACAAACAATTTTTGATTTACTTGATATTAATGAGATGACAATTTCTAACTATGCTTTAAGAGAAGGTATTGTTATCGATACTCTACAGAAACATGCTTCTGAAATTAATAAACCAGTACTTTCGGATATTAGAAAAGAATCAATTTTCCATTTAGCTGAAAAATGTAATTACGATAAAAAGCATTCTGAACATGTAGCAAAATTATCACTACAGATTTATGATGATTTAATCAACCTTCATAAGCTTGATACTGAATATCGAGAACTTCTAGAAGCAGCAGCAATTCTTCACGATGTTGGCTATAATATCTCTTATGCAAATCATCATCATCATAGTTATTATCTTATAAAAAATAGTGAGTTACTTGGATTTAACGAAAATGAAATTGATATCATTGCTCATACTGCAAGATATCATCGAAAAAGTCATCCAAAACCATCTCATTCTGAATTTGAAGAATTATCAGATAAAACAAAACAGGTAATAAAAAAATTATCATCTATTTTAAGAATTGCTGATTCACTTGATAGAACTCATAAGCAGATAATTAAATCAATAAAGTCAGAGTTAAAGGGGAATTCTGTTATTATAAAAATTGAGCACGATAAAAATATAATGCCCGATATTGAATTATGGAATTTGGAAAGAAGAAAAGGATTGTTCGAAGAAGTTTTTAAAAAGAAAATTAAAGTCGAATTATAATTTGTTTTTGATCTTTGAATAACTAAATGTTTTCATAACAAATTTACTTTTGTATTCAGATTTTATTTTGCATAATAGATAACCACTTACTTATATTTGAAAAAATAAATTTCGAGAATTTCCAGATAATGAGACCTACTGTTTATATTAAAGACTTATCCAAACATAACGGGGAAGAAGTAACACTTAAAGGTTGGCTCTATAATAAAAGATCGAGTGGTAAAATTAAATTTTTAATTTTACGTGATGGTTCAGGATATGTTCAATGTGTTGTTGTGAAGAATAATGTTAGCGATGAAGTTTTTGAAATAGCCGACAAAATAACTCAAGAATCTTCATTTGAAGTTAAAGGAAAAGTAAGAGCTGAAAGTAGAGCTATTGGTGGTTACGAACTTGATGTAACAGACCTTAAGTTAATTTCACTTTCCCATGATTATCCAATTACACCTAAAGAGCATGGTATCGAATTCTTAATGGATAACCGACATCTCTGGGTGCGATCAAAAAAACAGGTTGCAATTCTTAAGATTCGTCATAGAATTGTAAAAGCAATTCGCGATTTTTTTGATTCTCATGGATTCACTTTATTCGATCCACCAATAATTACACCGAATGCTTGCGAAGGTACATCAACACTTTTTGAAATGGATTATTTTGATCTGGGTAAAGCTTATTTAACTCAATCAGGTCAATTGTATGCAGAAAGTGGTGCAATGGCTCTCGGAAAAGTATATTCGTTTGGTCCAACTTTTCGTGCAGAAAAATCAAAAACAAGAAGACATCTTACAGAATTCTGGATGGTTGAACCAGAAATGGCTTTTTATGATTTGAATGATAATATGGATTTAGCAGAAGAATTTCTCGAATATGTTGTTCAAACTGTTCTTGAAGATAAAAAAGAAGAATTAAAAGAACTTGAAAGAGATACATCTAAACTTGAAAAAGTAGTTCGCCCATTTCCAAGAATTACATACGATGAAGCAGTAGAAATATTAAGAAAAAATGGTGTTGATTTTCAATGGGGTAACGATTTTGGTGGTGCAGATGAAACAATAATTTCGGAACAATTTGATAGACCTGTAATGGTACATCATTATCCTGCAGAAGTTAAAGCTTTTTATATGAAACGCGATCCCGAAAATCCTAAACTTGCTCTTGCAGTCGATGTGCTGGCTCCAGAAGGTTATGGTGAAATAATTGGTGGTAGTCAACGTGAAGATGATCTGAATCTTTTAATCGAAAGAATTAAAGAACATAACTTACCTCAACAATATTTTGAATGGTATCTTGATTTAAGAAGATATGGTTCAGTTCCTCACTCAGGCTTTGGACTCGGTCTTGAAAGAACAGTAAGCTGGATTTGTGGATTGGAACATTTGAGAGAAGCAATCCCATTCCCTAGAATGATTTACAGGAATACACCTTAATATGAGTTTAGAAATTATTCTTTTTATAATCCTTTCTTTAATTTCTGCAATATCATCTATAATGATGATTACAAGGAAAAATGCAGTTATAAGTGCTCTTTTTCTTATTCTTAATTTCTTTGCTCTTGCAGGTCTTTATTTACTATTGAATGCACAATTTATAGCAGTGGTTCAGATTATAGTGTACGCAGGAGCAATTATGGTTTTATTTTTGTTTGTAATTATGCTTCTCAGAACAGACAATGAATCGACAATCTTTAGTGGTAATAAAGTTTTAAAATATTTATCAGTTGCTATAGGTGCACTGGTATTTTTTCAAATTGCGTTTTTAATTTTCTATGGTAGACCATCAAAAAATTTGAATCTACAAGAAGATGTAGCTAATAAAATTGGAACCATTCAATCTATTGGTGAAAAATTGTACACAGATTATATCATCCCATTTGAAGTTGCTGGATTTTTATTACTGGCAGCTACAATTGGGGCAATAATTCTTGCTAAGAAAAAATTTGAATAAAGGATTTTTAAAACTATGTCGTCAATACCAATTGAATATTATCTAATACTCAGTGCATTTATGTTTATAGTAGGTGTAACAGGTGTGTTAATCAGAAGGAATGCAATAGTTGTTTTTATGTGTATAGAATTAATGTTAAACTCAGCAAATCTGGCACTGGTAACTTTTTCGTCATACATTGGAAATCCAATAGGTCAGGTATTTGTATTTTTTGTTATGACTGTAGCTGCTGCCGAAGCAGCAGTTGGTTTAGCCATTATTATTGCAATTTTTAGAAATAAACTTACTGTTAACATTGACGAAATAAATATTTTTAAGTGGTAATTAAGAATGATTAATTATATCTATTTAGCTATAATTCTACCTTTAGCTGGTTTTTTAATTAATGGTCTATTTGGTAGAAAAATTAAAAGTGAATTAATAATTGGATTAATTGGAAGTTTAACAGTAGGATTTTCATTTATAATTTCTTTGCTGGCATTTGTAGAAACTATATCACTTCCAGTAAATCAAAGATCAAATGTAGTTGAATTATTTACCTGGCTTTCTGTTGCTGGATTAAATATAAAATTTGGTTATCTCGTTGATCAGCTTTCGCTAACTATGTCTTTAATAGTTACTGGAGTTGGATTTTTAATTCATGTTTATTCAATTGGATATATGCATGGTGATAAAGGTTTCTGGAAATTTTTTGCATACTTAAATTTATTCATCTTTGCAATGATGAATTTAGTATTAGGAGATAATTTTGTTGTTTTGTTTTTAGGATGGGAAGGCGTTGGTCTTTGTTCATATTTATTAATTGGATTCTGGTACGATAAGAAATTTGAAAAAAGTACTACAGCAGATGCAGCTAAGAAAGCTTTTATAGTCAATAGAATTGGTGATTTTGGTTTCTTACTTGGAATGTTTTTGATTTATTATACATTTGATTCACTTAATTTCAATGAAGTATTTTCTAAAGCTCAAACACTTTCAATAAGTGAAGCTACTTATAGTTTTATTGCATTATTTTTATTTATTGGAGCCACTGGAAAATCTGCACAAATTCCTTTGTATGTCTGGTTACCAGATGCAATGGCAGGTCCAACACCAGTCTCTGCTTTAATTCATGCAGCAACAATGGTTACTGCTGGTGTTTACATGGTTTCGAGAGCTTCTATATTATTTGCTTCTGCACCAGTAGTAATGTTGATAGTCGCCATAATAGGAGTATTCACAGCTTTATTTGCAGCAACAATTGGTCTTGTTCAAAACGATATTAAAAAGATTTTAGCTTATTCAACAATAAGCCAACTTGGTTATATGTTTTTGGCTGCAGGTGTGGGAGCTTTTAGTGCATCTATTTTTCATGTTATGACTCATGCTTTTTTCAAAGCTCTTCTTTTTTTAGGTGCTGGTTCTGTAATTCATAGCATGCACGAAGAACAAAATATTCAAAATTATGGTGGCCTTAAAAAGTATATGCCAAAAACTTATTTGACATTTTTAATTGCCGCACTTGCTATTTCAGGTTTTCCAGGTTTATCAGGATTTTTTAGCAAAGATGAAATTTTATGGTATTCGTTTATAAATGGTGGATTTGTTTTATGGTTGGTTGGTGCTTTTACTGCTATGCTAACTGCATTTTATATTTTTAGATTATTTTCTCTTACATTTCTTGGTCAAGAAAGATTTGATCATCATAAAATTCATCCACACGAATCGCCATCTGTTATGACAATTCCATTAATTATACTTGCAGTTTTATCTGTTATTGGTGGTTATGTTGGAATCCCTGAAGTATTTTCTGGTGAAAATGGAAATTTATTCGAAAGCTGGCTGGCTCCAATTTATGAGCCTGCAGAAAGATTATTATTAATGCATTCAGAAACTTATTCTCATACACTGGAAATTATTTTAATGTTTGTGTCTGTAGTACTTGCTTTAAGTGCAATCTATTTTGCTATTCATGTTTATACAAAGAATAGAACAATAGCAGAAAACTTATCAAACAATTTTAAAAAGCTTTATAATCTATTATTAAATAAATACTATGTAGATGAAATTTATGATGCAGCAATTGTAAATCCAATTAAAATAGGTTCAGAAAAAGTTTTATGGAAATTTACTGATGCATTTATAATTGATGGAATAGTAAATGGCGTTGCCAGAATTATTGGATTAGTTTCTGGATTTATTAGAAAAATTCAAACTGGAGTTGCTCAATTTTATGCTCTTGTAATCGTTGCAGGCATTGCATTAATTCTTTTCTGGGTAATATTGAGTATTAATTAAATGTATTTATTCATAAATTTTTGAACATTAAAATTATATGCAGGAAAATTTAATTCTTACATATTTACTTCTTATTCCAATCATTGGAAGTTTAATTGTTCTTTTTTTATCAGAAGAACAAAAAAAAATTATAAGGTGGTTTGGATTAATAATTTCAACTATTGCCTTCTTGATTTCTTTATATGCTTATTTTCAATATAATTCTTCAGACTCCCAATTTCAGTTAGTCCATAAGATTTTGTGGATAAAGAGTTTAAATATTAGCTATCATGTTGGTGTAGATGGTATTTCTTTAATCTTAATTTTACTTACAACTTTTATTACACCATTAACACTTCTCTCTACATGGAAAGCTATTGATAAAAATGTTAAGATGTTTACTTTCTCAATGTTATTACTCGAAGCTGGAATGCTCGGCGTATTTATGTCTTTGGATGTTTTTCTATTTTATATTTTCTGGGAAGCAATGTTAATACCAATGTATTTTATAATAGGAATATGGGGTGGCGAAAGAAGAATATATGCATCAATAAAATTTTTCTTATACACAATGTTTGGAAGTTTATTGATGCTTGTAGCAATTATTTGGTTAGCTGTATATGCATCAAATCAATCAGGATCGTTTACAACTAATTTATTGGATTTATATAAAATTGGTCCTACAATACCTTTTGAAATTCAAAAATGGATGTTTCTTGCTTTCTTTCTAAGTTTTGCAATAAAAGTTCCAGTATTTCCTTTTCATACCTGGTTACCTGATGCACATGTTGAAGCACCTACAGCTGGTTCTGTTATATTAGCAGGTGTGTTATTAAAAATGGGGACTTATGGATTAATTCGTTTTTGTCTTCCTCTTTTTCCTCAATCATCTGTCCATTATGCATCGATTATTTCTATTCTTGCAATCATTGGAATTATCTATGGAGCATTGGTTTCGATGGTTCAACCTGATATGAAAAAACTTGTTGCTTATTCGTCGGTTTCACATCTTGGTTTTGTAGTGCTTGGAATTTTTGCTATGACTATTGAATCGATGCAGGGTGCAATAATTCAAATGATAAATCATGGCTTATCCACTGGAGCTTTATTCCTTTTAGTTGGTGTTTTGTACGAAAGAACTCATCATCGTGAAATTGAATACTATGGTGGTATTGCTAAAATAGTTCCACTGTATTCAACAATACTTATGATTGTTTTATTATCATCAATTGGATTACCTGGATTGAATGGATTTGTTGGTGAGTTTTTAATTCTGCTTGGCTCATTTAAATCAAATGTTCTTAACAGCTGGTGGTATACTGTTTTTGCAGCATCAGGAGTTATTTTTGCTGCTGTTTATTTATTATGGATGTATCAGAGAGTTGTTTTTGGTGAAATAAAAAATCTTAATCTTAAAAATGAACTTACTGATATGAATAATCGAGAATTACTGATTCTAATTCCTATTTTAATATTTATTGTGTGGATTGGAATTTATCCAACAACTTTTTTGAAATTAACTGAAGTTTCTGCACAATCAATTTTGCAGAATGTAAGCAATAATACTTTTTATTTTTTGAAATAAATTTTGAAATGAGTTAATATGCCAGCAAGTATTTCTGAATATTCAATGATAATGCCTTTTATAATTATAGGCATTTTAATTTTACTATCAATAGTTATAGAAATTAGTTCAAAGAAAAGTGAAATAATCATTCCCTGGTTATCGATATTAACTTTTTTCATAATTGCTCTTTATTCTTTATTAAATATAAATCAAAATGAAATACTATTTAATGGAATGCTCGAAGTAGGTGGCAAAGCTGCTATTTTTAATTTTATTTTCAACTTAGGGGCTTTACTGGTTACAATTAATTCTATTGATTATATAAAAAAATATGGTTCATATTATGGTGAATATTATATATTGATTCAATCTTCTGTTTTAGGTATGATGATAATGGCTGGTGCTGGCGATTTAATTATGATTTTTTTGGGTCTGGAATTAATGTCGATATGCTTCTATGTTCTTGCTGGAATTAATAGAAAAAAATTATTTGCTAACGAAGCATCTATGAAATATTTCTTGCTTGGTGCATTTGCAACTGGATTTATTGTTTATGGAATTGCTTTAATTTATGGTATTAGTGGTACAACAAATTTATCGAGTATAATGACAAATTTTTCTTCACTTATTTCCAATATAATTTTTATTACAGGCTTCGTTCTATTTTTAGTTGGATTTAGTTTTAAGATTGCAGCTGTACCTTTTCATATGTGGGTTCCAGATGTTTATCAGGGTTCTGCTACAACAGTAACAGGATTGATGTCAACTATTGGAAAAAGTGCTGCATTTAGTGTTTTAATTCTATCTCTTACAGCAATTATTGCTTTTAAGACACCAAATAATTTCCGTAATTATTTTGCTGTAATATCAACTCTTTCGATGCTTGCTGGAAGTATTATTGCAATATCTCAAAACAATCTCAAAAGAATGTTAGCATATTCTTCGATTGCACATGCTGGTTATATGTCAATAGGTCTGGCAGCTGGAAATATTACCAGTATTGCTGGAATTATTTTCTACCTTGCTGCTTATACTTTTATTAATCTTGGTGCTTTTGGAATTATTTCGATTGTTGAAGGAGAAGATGATTCAAGAACAGATCTGGATTCATTTACTGGATTGAATTCTAAAAATCCATTACTTGCTGCATTAATGTCTTTATTTATGTTTGCTTTAGCAGGAATTCCTCCATTAGCTGGATTTTTTGGGAAGTATTATGTTTTTGTTGGTGCTATAGAAAGTGGATTAACCTGGTTAGCAATTATTGGAGTCCTTGCAAGTGTAATAAGTGTTTATTTTTATTTGCGTGTAGTTGTTCTCATGTATTTTAAAGAACCTGCCCATAATTTTAATATAACCTTATCACCATACAGTTTAGCTTCAGTAATTATTTGTAGTGTGCTTGTAATAATATTCGGTTTAGTTCCAGATTTATTAATGAATTTAATAACTTCGGTTGTTTATTAATTTATTCATGTTTAATAAAATTTTTTCTTAACTTACTTTTAGTATTTAGTTCTGCTTTTTAAAAAAGCTTTAATTAAAAGTTTATAAACAAAAAATGATACCATTATATACATCAAAACAAGTTCGCGAAGCAGATAATTATGCTATAAATGTTCTGGGAATTCCGAGTATTGTATTAATGGAAAATGCTGCACGAAGTATATTTAGTGCTATAATTGAAAACGGAAATGAATTTATTAATAATAAAACAATCGGGATTGTTTGTGGAAAAGGGAATAATGGTGGAGATGGATTTGCAGTTGCAAGACATTTTATAATTAATGGATTTAATGTTTATGTTATTTCACTTGGCTCAGAAGAAGAATTAAAAGGAGATGCATTAATTAATTTCAGAATCACAAAAAATTTATTGAATGAATATCCTCAATTAAAGTTAATAATATATCAGAACATTAAAGATTTATTGATACTTGATAATTGTGAAATTATTATAGATGCAATGCTTGGAACTGGAAGTCGTGGTAGTTTATCAGAACCATATAAAGAAATTGTAGAATATTTGAATGAGTTGAATGCTTTTCGTGTTGCTGTAGATTTACCAACAGGTTTGGATTTAGAAACTTCAACCGGTGAAATTATTTTTAATGCTGACTTAACTGTAACACTATCTGAATTTAAAACTGGTTTGTTCTATGGAAAAGGATATACTCATTGTGGGAAAATTGTAAAAGGTTCAATAGGAATTGGAGAAGAATATTATCAAAAATTAAAAGTGAATGATTACCTCATTGAACCTGAAGATGCTTATAATGGATTACCAGTAAAAGATTTAGATATACACAAATATTCAGCTGGAAAAGTTTTAGTTATTGCTGGTTCATCAAAGTTGCCGGGGGCATCTTTTTTTACAACAAATACTGTAATGAAAGCTGGTGCAGGTTCTTGCTTTTTAGCATTTCCCCATTCAATTAAAATACTTGCTCAACAAAGAATTGAATCTGCTATTGTTGAAGCTTATGATGATAAAGAATCAGGATTTATTAATTCAGAAAATATTAAAGAAATAAGTGATAGAATTGAATGGGCAGATGTTATTGCAATTGGTCCTGGACTGGGAAGAGAAATTGAAACACAAAATGCAGTTAAAGATATACTAAGGACTTATAAATCAAAAAAATTTGTAATTGATGCCGATGCGATTTATGCATTAAGAAATGAAGAGTATAAAAAAATTAATCTAAAAGGGAAAATATTAACACCACATCATAAAGAATTTGCAGATTTAATTGGAATAGAAATTAGTGAATTGGAAAGCAATCTTTTATCGATAGGAAGAAATTTCTCTCAAGAAAATAATTGTTATTTAGTATTAAAAGGAGCTCCTACTATTGTATTTAATCCAGAAGGAGAAGCATTTATAAATTCAGCAGGCAATCCTGGCTTGGCAAAATTTGGTTCGGGAGATGTTTTAACAGGTATTATTGCAGCATTTCAGGCTCAAAGTAATAATGAAGAAAGTTTAATAAGTGCTATCTACATTCATAGTCTTGCTGCAGATCTTTTACTTAATGAAAAAAGTGAATTTGGTTTTACATCTAATGATTTAATGGAAAAAATTCCTTATGCAATTAAATTCATTATCAACTCGTTTATATAAAATTTTTCAAACTAATCCATTAGTTTATGTTTATTTACCGTTAGTAATTTATTGGATTTTTTTATTTTTCCTAACAACACTGCCTCTTGATGCTGTGCCTAAAATTTTTAATTCACAAGATAAAATTGAACATTTTTTTGCTTATTTATTTTTAGCTTTTTTGTTAGCATTTAGTTTGCATTTTCAAAAAAGGTCAATTATTGTTTCTAAGAATTATTTTTGGTTCTCCATTCTTTTATTAATTGCATATGCAACAATAGATGAGATGCATCAAATTTTTGTACCTGGACGATTTTGTGATGTATACGATTGGATTTCTGATGTACTTGGTGGAGTAATAGGTATTCTATTTTCCAATATGATAATTAAAATGAACATTAATGAAAATAAAATCGAAAATTAATGAAACATAATTAACTCAATAAGTGCAAAATTTTACGAATTCATTGACAATTCTTTCCCTATTTCTTAAGTTAGCAACGCAAAAATGGGGAATAAGGAGGATTAAGTGGCTTTAAAGAAAAATCCTAAAGTTGATTTGAGAAGAAAATACCAGAGAGTATTTGAAACCAGTTTGATTATTTCTCTGGCATTGATGATAGTTGCCTTTAAATATTTTCCACAATTTCAGAAGGAAAAAGTGAAAGTTGAGGCAGCACAAGAATTAGTAAATGTTGAAGATGTTGTAAATACTAAACAGGAAAGTGCACCTCCTCCGCCACCAAAACCACCAATACCTATCGAAGCTCCATCTGAAGATGTTTTGGAAGATGTAGAAATTGGAACAACAGAACTTGATGTAAATGAGCAGGTAGCAGCTCCACCTCCACCACCAAAACAAGAAACTAAAGAAGAGGAAGAAGAAGCCGTATTCTTTGTTGCTGTTGAAGAACAACCCGAACCAATTGGTGGAATTGAAGCTATTCAGCAAAAAATTGTTTATCCCGAAATTGCAAAACGAGCAGGGGTTCAAGGTAGAGTTTTTATAAAAGCATTTGTAAATGAAAATGGAGATGTTGTTAAAGCAGAAGTAATTAAAGGTATTGGCGCAGGATGCGACGAGGCTGCAGTTCAGGCTGTTATGCAAACAAAGTTTAAGCCGGGACGACAAAGAGGTAAACCTGTCAAAGTTCAGGTCTCTATACCTATAGTATTTAAACTTCAATAGTAAATAAGGGCGCTATTTTGCGCCTTTATTTTATCTGGTATTTTCTACCAACTTATATACCACATAATTCCAGTAAACTTTATATCTTTTGATTGATTTTTTATAAATGTTCGGTTTTTAACTTGCTAATTGAAATTAATAATCTGAAATTTTCTTATAACACTAATAATGGTTTTGCTCTAAAGATTGATTATTGGAAAGTCCAGCAAGGAAATTTTACAATTCTCCTTGGCCCAAATGGAAGTGGAAAATCTACGTTATTGAAAATCCTAACCAGAATCCTTGATTATAATTCCGGTAATATTAAATTCAAAAATAAAGAGATTACTGCATATAAAAAGAAAGAATATGCAAAACTTGTAGCTTATGTCCCTCAATCATTAATTACAATTTTCCCTTATTCTGTTTATGAAATTGTTATGATGGGAAGAACCCCGTATCTAAATATCCTCGGCTTTGAAAATAGTCTGGATAAAAAAATTGTTAATGAAACTCTCGAATTATTAGAAATTACTCATTTGAGAAAAAAGGGGATTAATGAAATTTCTGGTGGTGAACTACAAAGAGTAATTATAGCTAAAGCTTTAGCACAAAACCCTGAAATAATTTTGCTTGATGAACCTAATGCACACCTTGATATTGAACATCAAATTACAATTTTTAACCTGTTGAATAAACTTAAGAAAGAAAAAAATTTAACAATTTTAGCAGTATCTCACGATTTAAATCTTGCAGGAGTTTATGCTGATGATATTTCGTTTATGGTTAATGGTGAAATTATATTGAGTGGTGATAAAAATTTAGTTTTTACAGAAGAAAACATAAAAAGTATTTTTCATGTTGATGCAAAAATATTTAGCTCCGATAATAATGTTCTTAATGTCCTTATTGATCCAACTGCAAAAGAGTTTATAAATTGAAAAAGAAAAATAATACATCAAACTTCTTTGCTCTAAGTTTATTTTTAAACTGCATCCATTTTATGAGCTTATCTTTAATAAAGTATTATTTCAATAATCTACCAATATATTTATATAAACTTAATTATATAGGGAATGTATTGAATATTATTTTTGCAAGTTTACTTTTGCTGGGTTTGGTTACACTTAAAATAAAAAATGAAAATATAAGTGTAGCCAGAAAAAATTTTATCATTTTTTTATTGATTGTTGCTATCATTCTTTTAGTTCTGGTTTTTCTTTCTGTAAAGTATTTTAAGTATGATAATAATGCTTATCTATTTGGTTTTGAAATTAAAAAAGTTTACACAGGATTATTCTTTATATTAAGTGAATTACTGGTGCTATATCTGATAGTTTATATCTGGGGTTTGATTTTTTTGTTTGACAAGTTACATGAATTAAGAACTTTGTATAGAACAGTATTTTTTGTATTAATCATAATAACTTTTTCAATTTTTTATGTATGGAATCTAAAAGAATATAGAGAGAAAAAATTTATAACTGAACGTTATGATTATGCACTAATTCCAGGTGCGGCGGTATGGAAGAAAGAAAAACCCAGTCCAATCTTCGAAGCACGTATTCGTAAAGCTTTTGAATTGTATCAGGAAAAGAAGATAAGTAAAATTATTTTAACTGGAAGTAATGCTCCTGGCGAATTATCAGAAGCAGAAACTGCCTTCAAATATCTGGTAAGACTTGGAGTTAAAGTTGATGATATGATAATAGAAAATAAAACATCTACAACTACTGAACAGGTAAGATATTTAAAGAGTATTAGCAATCAACTGGATAATAAAAAAATATTAATTATATCAGATAGTTTTCATTTACCTCGATTAATGGAAATGTGTAAATTTTTTGATCTTGAAGCTTCAGCAATAGCATCAAATTATAGATTATCTTTTTCAAAAACAGTTTATTATAGATTGCGTGAAAGTATTGCATTGCTTTTATTCTGGTTATTTGCTATTTAATTATAAAATGTTATATATCTTTGAAAAGCAAATTATATAATTGTTGAAAAAAATATGGCAAAAAAATCAAACAGAAGATTATTAAGAGAAAAAGCATTACAGGTTTTATATGCTTATGAACTTAATGGAGAAAGATTAACAGAATTATGCGAGTTAATTTTATCTGAATTATCTTCTCAAACCGATATCGATTTTGCAAATCAAATAATTAATAAAACAATTGCTAATAAAAATTTGCTTGATGAAAAAATTCAAGAAAAAGTAGCTAATTGGGAAATGGATAGAATTGCTTTAATAGATAGAATTTTATTAAGAATTGGAATTGCTGAATTACTATACTTTCCAGATATACCACCAAAAGTTACAATAAATGAGATAATTGAAATAGCAAAAGAATTTTCTACTTCTAATAGTAATAAATTTATTAATGGTATTCTTGATGCAATTTATAATGACTTAAAAAATTCAGGTCAATTAAACAAATCTGGTAGGGGACTTATTGAAGAATCTATACCAAGAAAGCAGAAAAAGTCTTAAAGAAAATGAGAGATTCAGGATTGTTGTCTGGTCATTATTTGATTTTGCAAATACTTCTTATTCAATAATTGTTGTTACATTTATTTATGCAGTTTATTTCAAACAGACAGTTGCTGATGGAAAACCAATTGGTGATTTTTACTGGAGTTTAGGAACAAGCATTTCAATGTTAATTACTGCTTTAATTTCTCCTGTACTTGGTGCTATTGCAGATTTCTCAGCTGGCAAAAAAAGATTCCTACTTTTTTTTACATTGATTTGTATTCTTTCTACATCATTGCTTTATTTTGTTCATAAAGGAAACATCTTATATGGATTGATATTATTTATTATAGCTAATATTGGTTTTGAAGCAGGATTGGTTTTTTACGATGCTTTTCTTCCCGAGATTACTAAGCCGAAAAATTATGGTAGAGTAAGTGGATATGGTTTTGCAATGGGATATCTTGGTTCACTTGCAACTCTTGGTTTGATATATCCATTTATTCAAAAACAAATGATTAGAGAAACATTCCCACTTTCTGCATTAGTCTTTTTAGTATTTTCTATTCCACTTTTTATTTATATAAAAGATTCAAGAAAAAATATATTAAAAGAAAATTCATATTTAAAAATTGGTTTTAATAGAGTTGTTAATACGATTACAAATCTTAAGAACTATAAAAACTTAGCTTTATTTTTGTTATCATTCTTTTTTTATATAGAAGGTGTAAACACTGTAATTTATTTTTCTGGAAATTATGCCAGTACAACATTAAAATTTACTTTTCAGGAGTTAATTGTTTTTTTCATAATTGTTCAAACCACAGCTATATTAGGATCAATTATTTTTGGTTTAATGGCAGATTCTTTTGGTACAAAAAAATCATTAATAATCTCTCTATTTGTGTGGTTATTTACAATACTTTTTGCATTTCTTACAAGTGATGTTGAAAGTGGTTTAATAAAATGGTTATCAAAATTATTATTGTTTGAATCAAGTAAAGTTTTGCATTTATGCTTTTATATTGTTGGATTGCTTGCGGGTAGTGTTATGGGAGCTACGCAATCAACAAGTCGTGGTTTAATGTCGAAGTTAACGCCATTCGAAAAGAAGACAGAATTTTTTGGATTTTATTCATTCTTTGGAAAAAGCTCTGCCATAATAGGTCCTTTTGTTTTTGGATTAATCAGTTATTTAACAGGTACTCAGAAATTTGCTATACTCTCAGTATGTTTCTTTTTTATTATTGGTATGGTATTGTTGATCTTTGTAAGAGAAAATGAAACTACCTGATTTTTTTTATTATCGATTTTATTAAAAAGAACATCCCTATTAATGAAATAAAAATCCATATAAATCCCCAAAGTGTTGAAGGTAATCCACTTAGTTCTGAAATCAAAGCGGCATCGCTTAAGAAATTTTTGTTGTTAAAAACATCTTCTTTAATATCATAAATAACATATAGACAGCTAATCAATCCAATTAATCTTAATATTAAATTAGAAATAAAATCTGGTAAGTATTTTGTAATTACTAATAGAATAAATCCAAATAGTATTGAAATTAAACTATAATATTGATCTTTGATTGTGTTAACTGCAAATAAAAAAATTATTATACTAATAAAAAGAATCAAAAATGTTTTAATATTTTTATTATATGTTGAATAAAAAATGAGAGAACCAAAAATAAAACTTCCTGGATAACCAAAAGAAGCTATAAGTAACTGGTTACCATCTTGAGTTATACATTTACCACTAAGACTTGAATCAATATTTAATTCAAGAATTTTGCCTCCTGTTATGATAGTTGCAATTCCATGACTGAGTTCATGTAGTAGAACAACGAATAATTTAATAGGAAATAAAAAGATAGAGTCCCAGAAAAAAAGAGAAACGATTATTAATAAGAAAAGTATAAAATGTTCAATAAAAATTTTTTGATTACTATTAAGTTTCATAAAAATAGAAATTTTATTTGCAAGATAATACAAACACTTGAATTAGATATAGAGCATTGATATTTTTGTCATTAGAAGCGGGCGTAACTCAGTTGGTAGAGTAGTAGCTTCCCAAGCTAAATGTCGCGGGTTCGAGTCCCGTCGCCCGCTCAAAAAAATTTGAAACTTTGGAATAAAAATTCTAAGTTTGGTTCGCAAATTTTAATGTTCTAAGAAATATTGGGCGCTTAGCTCAGCTGGTTCAGAGCACCTGCCTTACAAGCAGGGGGTCGTAGGTTCGAATCCTTCAGCGCCCACAATTAAAAGCCCTGTAATAAAAATTACAGGGCTTTTTATTTTTATTACAGTTTTGTCACAGTTTTAAATAAAAAAATTGATTTATTAGAATACCTGGAAATAAGTAAAAGGAAGGAATTCACATTAATACAAGCAGGGGGTTGGTTCTTCCAAAGGAATGCCAATGGTAGAATCCTTCAGCGAATACATTCATAAGCTTCAGTAAATAATAAGTACATTTTTGTTAATTGTGATAAAATCTAATCAAATCAAAATTCTTTACTTCTTTTTTTGCCCTGAATAATTTTGCACTACTTATAATTCTATCTAAAATAAAATGTACGATAAATATCATTGGTAATTTTTGTCATAGCAAATGTAATATATTTTAAGAGTCCAATATAGCCGAATTAATTTCAGATGCTCTGGAAAAGAAATGAAATAAAATACTTTTTCATGTAGGATTTAAAAGATGTAAAGTGATTGTAAGTGCAATGAAATTATCGATTGTATTTTTACTTAAATATGCTATTGTATTGATATAATGTTAAGAATCAAATTATTTCTTGAGATATTTTAAGTAATAAAATATTAAGTAAAAAGAGAAGTCAGGGCTATTTGAAAATTATTTTTATTAAATTTTTAATTCATCATTAATATAGAATTTATTTGGTAATTTATTTACCAATTCCTGAACATATGAATATCTAAATTTATCAAACCTATCATTCGCAAATATCGAAAAGAGATGTAACTCAAGGATTTTATTTTTAATCTTACTTTTAAATGAGGTTATCAATTGAAAATGTCTGATTCTAAAGGATTTTTAGAATGTAGATTTTTATTAAACATAAAATATATTTTTATTAATTGCTAAAACGTTTAACTTAAATAATGCAACAATATATTTAATTTCTGATTGTAAATTTTATCAATTATTAAAGCAAAAATAAAATATTTGAGAAAATAGGCTATTTTTCAATATTAATTTCAAAAATAGTGCTTGACAAAGAACTCAATAAGTATTAATTTTTGTTAAAACGTTTAACTAAATATGAATGTAACTATTAAAGATGTAGCTAAAAAAGCCGGGGTCTCTATTGCTACTGTTTCTTTAGTACTCCATAAAAGTAATAGAATATCAACTGTTACACGCAATAAGGTCCTTAAAGCTATAAAAGAATTAAACTACCATCCTTCTCGTTCTGCTAAAGGTCTTGTTACAAGAACTACTGGTAATATCGGTTTTGTTTTAACTGAAGATCACTTCTTAAGAACTGAACCTTTTTATACTAAAATATTTTTAGGTACTGAATTTGTAACTCGTGATAATGATTACTACGTTCTGTTATCTACAATAAAACGAGAATTTCATGAGGATGATCCTTTACCAAGATTTATACTTGAAAAAAATGTTGATGGAATTATCATAGCTGGCAAAGTACCTAATCTATTCATCTCAAAACTTTCAAAATATAAAATCCCTCTTGTGTTTGTTGATTATTATCCTCCACAAGGAGATTATAATGTTGTCTTAATTGATAATATTAAAGGGGGATTTTTAGCTACTAAGTATCTGATAGAACTTGGACATAAAGATATTGCATTTGTTGGTGGCGATATAACTCATCCAAGTATAACTGATCGTTTTATAGGTTATAAACAGGCTCTCGAATCATCGGGGTTATCTATAAATCCTGATATCATTATTACTGATGAGGATTATCCTTCTCGTGCTAATGGTTATGATGCTGCAAATAGATTGTTGAATCAATCTAAAAATATCACAGCAATATTTGCATGTAATGATGCAATGGCTCTCGGGATTTTACAATATTGTTATGATAATGGGATTAAAGTTCCAGATGATATATCAATCGTTGGCTTTGATGATGTTGAATCAGATATTTCATCTACTCCACAATTAACTACAATTAGAGTCCCTAAAACCGAACTTGGAATTGAAGCAATGAATTTAATGGTCAATCTCTTGAAAGAAAAAGAAAAATTCCAAACAAGAAAAATTTTAGTACCAGTTGAATTAATTATAAGAACATCTACAAGAAAAATTAAATGAAATCTTTATTATTTATAAAACCAAATAATATTGAAATTATTGATAAAGAATTAAGAAAACCTGAAAGTAATGAACTAATTATTAAAATAGATACCTGTGGTGTATGCGGTACAGATTTTCATATTTTTAGAGGGGAATCTTTAGCTAATAAAAATACAATTTTAGGTCATGAATTTAGTGGAATTGTATATGACAATAATAATATTGCAGATTTTAACTTAGGTGATAAAGTTGTAGTTGATCCAAATATTTATTGTGGTACTTGTTATTACTGCAGACAGGGTAAAATAAATTTTTGTATTAATCATAAAGCACTTGGAGTTACCGAAGATGGAGGATTTGCTGAGTACGCTATAGTCCCTGCTAAACAAGCTTATAAAATACCGTCTTATATATCACTTTCTACAATTGCATTCGCTGAACCGCTATCATGCTGTTTAAGAGCTATTAACAAAACTATTATAAATTCTGGCGAATCAGTTATCATTTTTGGCGGAGGTTCAATTGGTTTATTAATGTTACAATTAGTAAAACTAAGAGGGGCATCGAAAGTTATCCTTATTGAACCAATTAAACTAAGACAACAATTAGCACAAAAACTGGGGGCTGATTATGTTTTTGCTCCAAATGAGAATAACCTCAAAACTATTATTTATGATATAACTCATGGAGGAGCAGATACTATTATAGATTGTGTTGGTAAACCTGAGATTCTCTCATTAAGTATAGAATTAATAAATCGTGGTGGAAAAATTATCTTGTTTGGTGTACCTCCTATTCATTCAAATGTTTCATTGGAACTGCATAAAATTTTTCTTAATGAACTAACTATTACTTCTTCATACCTTAATCCTTATACATTCAATTATGCAATCGAGCTCTTGGTTAATCATAAAATCGATGTAGAGCAATTACCAGTTAAAAAAGTCGATATTGAATCGGTGAAAAACATTTTAGAATCTGGAGCTGATGAAAGTATAATAAAATATCAATTTCATAATTAAAAATGGAGGCATCAATGAAAAGTTATTTTAAAAAGTTGTCTCTTCTATTGATTGGTTTTTCTTTTCTGATTGGGCTTAATAATATAAATGCTCAATCAGGGATCAATCTCATAGGGAGCTTTGAACAAGAATTACCATCATACTGGAAGAAGGGAAAAGAGCCAGCAGGGAGTAAATTAGAATGGGCAACCGACCAGTATAGATCAATGGGAAGGAGTTTAAAGATAGAGAAGACAACAACAGGCGAAGAAGCATACTGGGAAAGTGAGAACATGTGCGATTTATGGTCACCAGTACATAATAAAGATGTAGATATATTCCTTGGGGCATATGTAAGGACAGAAGGAGTAAATGTAAATCCAGCAAATGAAGATGAGAGATGGTATATAAGTTATAGTTTTTATGGAAAGAGTGGGAATTTAATAGGGGAAGTAAAATTACCAATCGATCAAAGTAAAGCAAGCAGTAGTGGATGGATAGCCGATACGAATGAAGTAGGGAGTGTAATATTGCCAGAAGATTCATACACGACGATAATAAAATTTGTAGCAGGGAAGAATGCAACAGGGAAAGTATGGGCAGATGATTTTATGTTTTATGGAAGGAATGGAGCCTGGGCAGGACAGGATTGGAATACACAGGTAGGAGTACCAGAAGGATGGTTTTATTGGTTACCACCAGTAGGAGGAAATGACGGAAGATTGAGTGATGGATATGAGAATACAAAGATAACAAGTGAAGAAGCATATCATGGAAGATATAGTTTGAAGTTTGAAAATCTACCAGGAACACATGATGGCTTTGTAGGAACAAGAAGATATTTAATAGGAGATGAAATAAAAGCAGGAGATGTACTTAGAATAACAGTCTGGATAAAAGGAAAAGATTTAGATCCACAGAATGTAGCACAGGTAGGAGATCAAGCATGTTTTGCAATTACACCAATATTCCATAACACATATGGGAATAATGAAGGATGGGGAGAGTTCTGGTCAAGAGATATACCGATAAAGTTTCCAGCAGTAACATCATTTGACTGGATGCCATTTTATGTAGATATACCAGTACAGGCAGGAGCGAAATCATTGTCAGTAAGATTACATCCACTTGGGAGATTTAAGGGGACAATCTATTGTGATTATCTTACAGTAGAGAAATTAGATATACCAACAATAAGTGAGATAGGGAGCTTTGAACAAGAATTACCATCATACTGGAAGAAGGGAAAAGAGCCAGCAGGGAGTAAATTAGAATGGGCAACCGACCAGTATAGATCAATGGGAAGGAGTTTAAAGATAGAGAAGACAACAACAGGCGAAGAAGCATACTGGGAAAGTGAGAACATGTGCGATTTATGGTCACCAGTACATAATAAAGATGTAGATATATTCCTTGGGGCATATGTAAGGACAGAAGGAGTAAATGTAAATCCAGCAAATGAAGATGAGAGATGGTATATAAGTTATAGTTTTTATGGAAAGAGTGGGAATTTAATAGGGGAAGTAAAATTACCAATCGATCAAAGTAAAGCAAGCAGTAGTGGATGGATAGCCGATACGAATGAAGTAGGGAGTGTAATATTGCCAGAAGATTCATACACGACGATAATAAAATTTGTAGCAGGGAAGAATGCAACAGGGAAAGTATGGGCAGATGATTTTATGTTTTATGGAAGGAATGGAGCCTGGGCAGGACAGGATTGGAATACACAGGTAGGAGTACCAGAAGGATGGTTTTATTGGTTACCACCAGTAGGAGGAAATGACGGAAGATTGAGTGATGGATATGAGAATACAAAGATAACAAGTGAAGAAGCATATCATGGAAGATATAGTTTGAAGTTTGAAAATCTACCAGGAACACATGATGGCTTTGTAGGAACAAGAAGATATTTAATAGGAGATGAAATAAAAGCAGGAGATGTACTTAGAATAACAGTCTGGATAAAAGGAAAAGATTTAGATCCACAGAATGTAGCACAGGTAGGAGATCAAGCATGTTTTGCAATTACACCAATATTCCATAACACATATGGGAATAATGAAGGATGGGGAGAGTTCTGGTCAAGAGATATACCGATAAAGTTTCCAGCAGTAACATCATTTGACTGGATGCCATTTTATGTAGATATACCAGTACAGGCAGGAGCGAAATCATTGTCAGTAAGATTACATCCACTTGGGAGATTTAAGGGGACAATCTATTGTGATTATCTTACAGTAGAGAAATTAGATATACCAACAATAAGTGAGATAGGGAGCTTTGAACAAGAATTACCATCATACTGGAAGAAGGGAAAAGAGCCAGCAGGGAGTAAATTAGAATGGGCAACCGACCAGTATAGATCAATGGGAAGGAGTTTAAAGATAGAGAAGACAACAACAGGCGAAGAAGCATACTGGGAAAGTGAGAACATGTGCGATTTATGGTCACCAGTACATAATAAAGATGTAGATATATTCCTTGGGGCATATGTAAGGACAGAAGGAGTAAATGTAAATCCAGCAAATGAAGATGAGAGATGGTATATAAGTTATAGTTTTTATGGAAAGAGTGGGAATTTAATAGGGGAAGTAAAATTACCAATCGATCAAAGTAAAGCAAGCAGTAGTGGATGGATAGCCGATACGAATGAAGTAGGGAGTGTAATATTGCCAGAAGATTCATACACGACGATAATAAAATTTGTAGCAGGGAAGAATGCAACAGGGAAAGTATGGGCAGATGATTTTATGTTTTATGGAAGGAATGGAGCCTGGGCAGGACAGGATTGGAATACACAGGTAGGAGTACCAGAAGGATGGTTTTATTGGTTACCACCAGTAGGAGGAAATGACGGAAGATTGAGTGATGGATATGAGAATACAAAGATAACAAGTGAAGAAGCATATCATGGAAGATATAGTTTGAAGTTTGAAAATCTACCAGGAACACATGATGGATTTGTAGGAACAAGAAGATATTTAATAGGAAGTAATGTTCCGAATGGAAAAGTTACATCAAGAATTTTTGATATTACTTCTCTTAAAGATGTTAATCCTGGAGATATGATAAGAATCTCTGTATGGCTAAAAGCAAAAGGTTTAAATCCAGATGAAATGGCACAGATAGGAGATCAAGCTTCATTTGCAATTACACCAATATTCCATAACACATATGGAAATAATGAAGGATGGGGAGAATTCTGGTCAAGAGATATTCCATTAAAATTCCCTGTCGCAACAGAATTTGATTGGATGCAATTCTATGTAGACATTCCAGTTCAGCAGGGTGCAAAGTCGTTATCAGTAAGATTACATCCACTTGGAAAATTTAAAGGAACTGTATACTGTGATCTTTTAGAAGTACGAAAATTAGATCTTGTAGGAGTAGAATCAGCAGAAGCTGTTCCAAATCAATTTAAATTATTCCAGAATTATCCAAATCCATTTAATCCATCGACCATAATTAGTTATACTGTACTTAAACAAACTAATGTAACAATCAGAATTTATGACATACTTGGTAGAGAAGTAAAAACATTGATTAATCAAATACAGCCAGCTGGTGTTTATAAAATTGAATGGGATGGTACAAATAAATTTAATATGCCAGTAGCATCTGGTACTTATATTTATAGAATTGAAGCAGGAGAATTTATTCAAGCAAAGAAAATGATATTGCTCAGGTAATATTAATTAATGTTGATAAACTAAAAGGGTCTGAGTAATCAGACCCTTTGATTATAAATAATTAATTGGGTGTTAGATATGTTTATAATCGGTAATGGTTTTAAAAATAATATTATATTCTTTTTGATATTATTTGGAATAATTTCGATTGAATTGAATGCTGGTACGACAGGAAAAATTGCTGGAAGAGTAACTGATATAAATACTGGAGAACCTCTCATTGGTGTAAATGTTGTTATCACAGGGACATCCATGGGGGCTGCTACAGATGTGGATGGCAATTATTTTATTATAAATATTCCACCTGGAATTTATGAAATTAAAGCTTCACTGGTTGGATACTCAACAGTAGTTATAAAAAATATTAGGGTGTCAATAGATCAAACAACCAGAGTTGATATTCAAATGAGAGAAGAAGCAGTTTCTATTAGTGATATTGTTGTTACTGCACAAAAACCAATTGTTCAGAAAGATTTGACTTCTACAGAAGCAAAGATAAGTGGTGAACAAATATCAATGTTGCCTCTGGAAGATATTCAATCTGTAATCAATCTTCAGGCTGGAGTTGTTGATGGTCATTTTAGAGGTGGAAGAAGTAATGAAGTAAAATATTTAATTGATGGTATTTCTGTAAACGATGCTTATTCTGGTATGTCTGCACTCGAGGCAGAAGTTAATAGCATTCAGGAATTACAGGTTCTTACAGGTACTTTTAATGCTGAATATGGAGAAGCTTTATCTGGTGTTGTAAATCAGGTAACAAAAATTGCTGGCGATAAATTAGAAGCCGATTTTTCATTTTATTCAGGCGATTATTTTACTGCAAGAAAAAATTTATATCAAAATATAAATCATATTTCTCCCAGTGATGTTTATAATATTCAAGGTAATTTGAGTGGACCTGTCCCAGGATTAAAAAAATTTCTAAAGTTCTTTATAAGTGGAAGATATTATTATGATGATGGATATCTATATGGAAGAAGAATGTTCAATCCATCAGATTCATCAAATTTTTCTGCAAACGATCCGAAAGATTGGTATATAGGTGCTACTGGTGATAATAAATTTGTTCCAATGAATTACAATAAAAGATATACTTTGCAGGGAAAACTTTCCATTAATTTTAGTAATAGTGGGAAAGGTTTAATCGTTAATACATTATATCAAAATCAACAATGGAGAGATTATAATCATCGATTTAAATTAAATCCCGATGGTGATTATAAAAAGTTTCAGGAAAGTTTTTTGACAAGCTTAAATTATACTTATGTACTAAGTAATTCAGCTTTTATTGATTTTTTAGCTTCCAGTTTTACAACCAAATTCAAACAATACGTTTATGAAGATCCTCTTGATAATCGTTATGTTAAACCAGATAGAATGAAAGATGTAAGTGGCAATGCATTTTTAACTGGTGGAACAGAAAACTGGCATTTCTATCATACAACTTCTACTTACACAGGCAAAATAGATTTTACCTGGCAAATTAATAACTTGCATCAAATTAAAAGCGGATTTGAATATAAATATCATAACATTGAATATAAAGATTTTCAAATTGTTATTGATGCAACAACGAATTATAAACCTTCACTTCCTCAACCAGGTTCATTTAATTATAATATTTATAAAACTAATCCATATCAATTAGCTGCTTACATGCAGGATAAAATTGAATTAGAATATTTAGTTGTAAATATTGGTGTAAGATTCGACTTTTTTGAACCTGATGGTTATTATCTAAAAGATGCAAATAAAATTTCTATTCTTGATCAACTAAGTCCACCATATCCAGACTCACTTTTACAAAAAGCAAAATATAAATATCAAATTAGTCCAAGAATTGGTATTTCGTATCCAATCACAGATAAAGGTGCTATTCATATTTCTTATGGACACTTTTTCCAGATTCCACCATTTGAATATTTATATCGTAATCCAAATTTCAGAATTCCTTTAACAGGAGATTTTCCAGAGAATGTTGGCAATACAATTGGGAATGCAGATCTTGATGCTCAACAAACTGTTATGTACGAAATAGGACTTCAACAACAATTAGCTACAAATTTTGGAATTACTCTTACAGGTTATTATAAGGATATAAGAAATCTACTTGGAACAGAAATTCATATTAAAAATGAGTTCAGAAAATTCAGTAAATTAATTAATCGTGATTATGGCTCTGTAAAAGGTTTTACAATTTCTTTTGAAAAAAGATTTAGTGAAGGAATTGGAGCAACTCTGGATTATACATATCAAATTGCTAAAGGAAATGCATCTGATCCAAATGATGCATTTAATAAAGCTCAAGCAAATCCACCAATCGAAGCAAATAAACAAATGGTACCTCTTAACTGGGATAGAAGACATTCAGTTAATATAACTTTAACCGCTGGTAAACCAAATGATTTTATTGCAAGTTTAATTGGAAGATTAGGTTCTGGTTTACCATATACACCATCTTTTCAAAATCAAAGAACTGGATTAGAAAACAGCGAAAACAAACCAGCATTTTATAATGTAGATTTATATTTAACTAAATATCTAAAAATGTTTGGTAAAATATTTTCTGTTTATGCAAAAATTTATAATCTTTTTGATACTGCAAACGAAGTTGAAGTTTTTACAGATACTGGTAGAGCTGGATATACTCTTGAATTAACAAGAGCACAGGAAGCTCCGAGAGGTGTTAATACTTTAGAAGAATATTTTACAAGACCAGATTTTTATTCACCACCAAGACAAATTATTATTGGTGCATCAATAAGTTTTTAGTGAGGTAAGATAATGTTCTCAAATAAAAAATTGTTAACTATTATTTCATTAATTTATTTATTCAGTGTTATTGCCAATGCTCAGATTATTGTTGATAAAAACAAAGGGGATCATAATCAAACAAGAAAAGGTTATATGGATGGTAACTTAGCTGCTACAGTTTATTATAATTTTGGTGAAATAGCAGATTGGCTTAACGAACCAAGTAGAAGCGGAGTTTGGCCCAAAGGTACAAATCATACATATGTAGATGGAGTTGCTGTAATTGTTCAGGCAGAAACACAGGATCCATTAGGTAATATTATTCATCCACTTGAAACTAATTATTATGAATTTACAAGATATGATCCTGCTACTGGTATAACATATGGATGGTGGCCCTTACCTGGTTATGCAGCTCCTTATTCAAGAATTCCTGCAAGAAGTGATGATCCTTCAAGTTGGCCAACTAAGTGGCCAGATAGAACTTCTGATTGGAATGGTCTATGGAATGGTTTCTTTGGTAAGGGAGTAAAAAATGCGGATGTGGAAACATATTTTGTATTTGATGATAATGAAGATAGAGAATATTTGATTAAAAATAATTTCAAACCTGATGCTGACGATCCTACACGTGGTGGACTTGGTATGCAGGTTAAAGCTCGTGGCTTTCAATGGTCTCAAGTCTTAGCCGAAGATGTTATTTTCTGGTATTATGAAATTACAAATATGAGTACAACTGATTATGAAAAAACATTATTTGCACAATATATTGATTGGGGAATTGGTGGTCACGATAACTCTTCAAACAATGCAGGAGATTATGATGATTTACTTGATATCTCATATGCATGGTCGACTGTTCCAACTGGAAGTCCTGGCAATTGGAGTCCAGTTGGTTTAGCAGGTTATGCATTTCTTGAAAGTCCAGGAATTTCAGATGATCGAAAAGATAATGACCAGGATGGACTTACTGACGAAAATAGAAATAATTTAGCTCATAGATTTATTAATACTCCCTTTGAAGATCCATATTTATTAAATCCTGCAAGAGATACAGTTAATTTCAAAACCTTTTATGGTCACTCATGGAAACCTCACTGGGATGCTGATGAAAATGGAAACTGGCGTTCCTTTACAGATATAAATTCTAATGGCAAATGGGATAAAGATGAACCTTTGAATGATGATGTAGGAACCGATGGTATCGGTCCATTTGACGAAGGTTATACAGGTCCAGATCCAGATGGAACAGAAGGAAATGGAAAACCAGATCAGGGTGAACCTAATTTTGGAATTCTTGATAAAGATGAATCAGATCAACTTGGTTTAACTGGATTTGCTATTTTCCCGGTTCATCGTTATGAATTAAATAGAGATGAAGAAAACTGGCAGGTTCTTTCTGCATTACCTGCTCCACATGGTCAATCTTTGGTTGGTGTTAATCTTGCAAATTATTTCTCGAGTTATCTCTTCCACCTCTGGGGTAGAAATAAATATTCTCAAATATCAGGAACAATAAAAGAAACTGGTGAGACAGAAAGATTTTCTATGTCTTTAATTTTTGGTATTGATAAAGATGATTTGTTTAGAAGGAAAAAAACAGTTCAACAAATTTATAATGCAAACTATCGCTTTGCTAAACCACCAGAAAAACCAATTGTAAAAGCAATTCCTGGTAATAATAAAGTAACTTTATACTGGGACGACCGTGCCGAAAAAACTTTTGATGCTTTTTATCAGAAATATAACTTTGAAGGTTATCGTATCTATCGTTCCACTGAACCAAATTTCCTGGAAAATAAAATTATAACTGATGCTTACGGAAAACCAACTTTTAGAAAACCAATTGCACAATTTGATTTAGTTGATGGTGTTAAAGGATTACATCCAATTGATGTAAATGGAGCTTTGTTTTATTTAGGAAATGATTCTGGTTTACGTCATTCATTTATAGATACAACAGTTCAAAATGGTCAGACTTATTATTATGCAGTTGCTGCTTATGATCAGGGATTCACTACTACAACTGTAGAAGGTAAGTTTGAAGGTATTCCTCCATCGGAAACAACAACAATTCTAAAGAAAGATATTAATGGAAATATAATTACAGATGTTAACACTGCTGTCGTAACTCCAAGAGCACCAGCAGCAGGTTATATTCCTCCTGACATAAAAAACTTTTATGCAAGTGGACCTGGAACAGGAACAGTATCGGTTGAGATTCTGGATCCAGATTCAATTAAAGACAATCATACTTATCGAATTGAATTTATTGAAAATTCTATTTTTAATAATGAATCAAAACCAAAATTTCAAATCGTTGATTATACTTCCGGGGATACATTAATTAAACCAACGTTAATGGATAAAAATGTTTTTACATCAAAAGTTATTCATGGATTTTCTTTGACTATTAATAATGATGACAATGTTCAAATTGATTTTGAAAAAAGCGGATGGAAAAAAGGAAAAAGTAATTACATTGTTCAACTTGGTTTCGATCCTCGTTTTGCACCAGCTTATAATACAAAACGAGTAGATTATCCAGCAGATTTTGAAATTGAACTTACTGAACCTGGTAAAGGGGATCTCTCTTTCCCACAATCAACATTTAGTAAACCTATTCAATCAAATATTATTGTGCGAAATGTTACTGAAAATAAAAAATATCAATTCATTTTTAGAGATGTAAATCAGAATGAAATATTTGATGACGGAGATGCTATATTTATTGTACTTGGTGATTCAGCAGGAAAACCTGCTACATCATTTTCTAATTTGAGAGTAACCTGGTCAGTAACATTAATGAAAGATACAACAATTGCTCAAGAAAATCAGAGACCACCTGAGTTTGGTGATGTTTATAAATTAGTTACTAAAAAACCATTTAGAAAAGGAGAATATTTTGAGTTCACAACAAAAGCTCCTCAATTTGATCAAGCTAAAGCTAAAAATGATTTAGATAAAATTGCTGTTGTTCCTAATCCTTACGTTGGTGCTGCATCTTGGGAACCAGCTACTGTTGAAGTAGGAAGAGGAGAACGACTTATTTATTTTATAAATCTTCCAAGACAATGCACTATAAGAATTTATACTATAAGTGGAAAACATGTTAAAACTATTGAACATAATAGCAGTATTGATAATGGTCAAGAAGCATGGAATTTGATTTCTAAAGATGGAATGGAAATATCATATGGAGTTTATGTTTATCATGTAGATGCACCAGGGATTGGAGAAAAAATAGACAAATTCGCAGTGATTAAATAGTGAATGGAGATTGATATGAATCTAAATAAATTATTAACAATAATTTTTTTACTTACAATTAATAATTATATCTATTCACAAAAAGTTTCAAAAAGTGGAACAACTTCAGCTTCATTTCTTGAAATCCCTGTAGGAGCATATGCAATTGGAATGGGAGGAGCGTATGTAAGTATAGCAAAAGATGCCTCAGCTTTATTCTGGAATCCTGCAGGTATAAGCTCACATGAAAATTATGAAGCAATATTGAATCATACTAACTGGATTGCTAATACCAGTTTTGATTTTGCTGGAATTGTAATTCCACTTGGTGTCATTGGAAATGTAGGCTTTAGTTTTACTTCACTCTCGATGGATGATATGAAAGTACGAACCGTTGAACAACCTGAAGGAACAGGTGAATATTTTAGTGCAGGTGATATTTCAGTTGGATTATCTTATGCACGAAATTTAACTGATCGTTTTTCAATTGGATTTACTGCAAAATATATTCAACAAAAAATTTGGCATATGTCAGCTTATGCTTTTGCAGTCGATGTTGGTACAAAATTCAAAACAGATCTTTTTGGTGGAATGATTATTGGTGCATCAATCTATAATTTTGGTACTTCAATGCAAATGGCAGGAAGAGATGCACGTTACTTTATAAGAGTTGATCCAAATAAACAGGGCTCTAACGACCAAATACCTACTAATATCGAAATGAATTCATGGGATTTACCTTTATCTATTCAAATTGGTGTTTCAACTAATTTAATTCATAATGAAGATTACAGATTGACAGTTGCTGCCGATGCTATTCATCCTAATAACGACTATGAAAGCATGAACTTTGGTTTTGAAACGGCATTTAAAGAATTTCTTTTTTTAAGAGGTGGTTATCAATCAGCTTTTAATAAATATTCAGAAGGTGGATTATCTTTGGGATTCGGGATAAATTCAAAATTAATATTATCAAATGCATTATTTAGATTTGATTACGCATATAGAGATTTCGGCAGGTTAGAGAATATCCATTCTTTTTCAATTAGTTTAGTGTTTTAAATGTTCAATAAAATATTAACAAGAATAAATATCATTTTGGTCAATCAGTTTAAAATGTTTCTGATTATTTTTTGTTACACGATGCTATTCACTTCAAATTCTTATTCTCAGAGTGAATATTTACAGGATTCTATTGTAGCTAAAGTAGGTAATATTAATATCACAATTGATGAGTTCGTAAATTGTTATGAATTTGGACCATCATTTTATAAACGAAATAAAGATTCGAAAAAAGTTTTTCTTGATTATCTTATAAACGAAAAGCTACTTGCTATAGATGGTTATAATAGAAAGCTCGATACATTACCAGAGATAAAAAATATAATTCATGAATTTGAAAGTGATTTAGCTACCGAAGAAATGTTCAAACAGGAAATTCAGAAAAACATTTCTTATACAAAAGAAGAAATTGATACCATTGCAAAACAAAAATTAATTGAATTAGAATTAAAGTGGATTTACTCTCCAAATGAAAATGAGATTAGAAAAATTTATGATTCACTTAAAGCAGGAATCGATTTTGATACTTTATTTTACAGGCAATTTAATGATACAATCTATTACGAAGATAGATACCTGAAATCAAATAGATATGTTTTAGGATTGAAAAATTATGAACTCTCAAAAATTGTCGATACTTTAAAAGTAAATACCTTTTCACAACCAATTAAAGCATACGATGGCTGGTACATATTAAAATTAATTAACATTAATTATCCTTTGATTGTAAGTGAGACCGAACAAAATAGAATTATGAAAGAAGCTGAAACTGCTATTATAAAAAAGAAAATGGATAAACTTTCTGATGCTTATGTTCATTCTTTAATGCTAAGTGCTAAACCAGTAATTAAAAGGAAAGCATTCCAGATTTTAAGATCATATCTTGCACAATATGATTTAAGTAAAGAAGTTTATGAAAAGTGGCAATTCTCTCAAATCTTAAAAGATGCATTACATTCATATAACTTATCAGATTTGAATAATATTAATAATATTTCTCTTGTTGAAATGAATAATGGGAATATAACATTAGAAGATTTTCTTAATTGGTTTCGTGCAAGAAGTCAATATATAAAATTAGATAAACGCAGTTTTGCAAATTATTCACGTTCGCTTGAAAATATTATCTGGCTTATGGTTCGTGATAAATTGTTAACTGAACAGGCAAAAGCAAAAGGTTATTTTGAATATGAAAATGTCAAGAAGCAAATTAAATGGTGGAAAGATAAGATACTATATAGTGCTGTAAAAGATGAATTGATAAATTCTATTCATATTGAAGATAAGGAACTGAATTTGTCAAATACAAATACAAGTAAACAATCTTATAATGAACTTATTGAAGCTGAATTAACAAAAAAAATGTTTTACAAATTAAATGAACTAAAGAAAAAGTATTCAGTAACAATTAATGAAAAAGTATTAAAAACAATTAACGTAAGCGAAGAGAACAATATTAAAGCAATTGATTTTTATGTGGTTAAAAGAGGTAACCTGATACCACGAACACCATATCCTGCTATTGATAACTATTGGAAAAGCTGGCAATGAGAAAAGTTATTTATCTATTTCTTATTCTGTTATTTATTTCATGCAGTAAAAATAATAGAGAATTCAAAAATGAAATTATTTACTGGTCATCGAACAATACTGAAGAAATAGAATTTGCAAGGTATATTGTAGATAAATGGAATAAAGAGAATAGTGAATTTAAAGTTAAATTTCAGCCAGTACCAGAAGGACAATCAAGTGAAGAAGTTATTTTAGCAGCAATTGTTGGAAAAACTACACCAGATATTTATTCGAACATGTGGGAAGGTGATGTTGAAAATTATGCAAAAGCTGGAATTCTTGTTGCTTTAGATACTCTAAAAGGATTTATGGAATTTCTATATGAACGATGTGATAGTTCGGTTATAGAAGAAGTTAGATCTTCTGATGGGCATATTTATCAGATACCATGGAAAATAAATCCAATTATGATGATTTATAATGAAAATATTATTAAATCTCTTTCACAAAAAAGTCCACCAAAAACTTATTCGGAGTTTTTTAAGGCAGCAGAAGAATTTAAGAAAGATACAGATGGAGATGGTTATATCGATCGCTGGTTTGGTTATACTGAAACAATTGTTACATGGTGGCAGAGACTTTTTGATTTTTATCCACTTTATCTTGCCGCAACAAACGGTGGTTCGTTAGTAAAAAACAATAAAGCAGCATTCAATAACCAGGCTGCAATAAATGTTTTTAAATTTTTACAAAAACTTTATAAAAATAATTATTTCCCTAAAGAAAGATTATCATCTCGTCAGGATGTTTTCTTAGATGGAATAATTGCTACTCGATTTACTGGACCGTGGGAAATTTCTCACGCAGAAAAATATAAACCAAAATCTTTTCAATATAATTTCAGTACAATGCCAGTTCCAGATAATCATAATGGTCCTGTCTATACGTATGGAGATCCAAAAAATATTGTAATTTTCAAAACCTGTCCCAATCCAAATTTTGCCTGGAAGTTTTTAAAATATTTTCTTAGTGAAGAGAATGACTTAAAATTTCTTGAAATGACAAATCAACTTCCACGCAGAAAGAATATTGATAGTAATCCATTATTCAGAGAATTTTTTTTGAAAAATCCTAAAATGAAAATATTTGCAGAACAAGCAAAGTTTGTAAAAGGAACGGATCAGTCACTCTATCTTAAAGAAGTTTTTGATATAATTTCTTCTGAATACGAAGCATGTGTAATTTATGGAATTAAATCACCTGAACAAGCAATAAGTGATGCAGAAAAATCTGTTAATCTTTTATTTCTGAGATAATTATGAAGAAAAAATTTGTACCGTATTTATTTGTTGCACCTTATATAATTCATTTTCTTTTATTTGTTGGATTCCCTGTAGGATTTTCCATTTACCTTACATTTCACGATTGGAATATAATTTCACCTATGGAATTTATTGGTTTAGCAAACTATGAGAGATTGTTCAACGATACACTTTTCTGGAAATCACTTAAGAATACATTAATATTTTTATTGATTCATATACCACTTCAGATAATAGTAGCACTTTTTTTAGCAGAATTATTGACTCAAAAAATTAAACTAAAAAACTTCTTTCGAGCATCTTACTTTATGCCTGTTGTAGTTTCTGGTGTTGTAATAACAATTTTGTGGCAACAATTGTATGGATTTGAAAGTGGTTTATTAAATAGACTATTAACATATATAGGAATAAAAAAAATTGGATGGTTAACAGATCCCAATTGGGCAATGCCTTCTATTGCGATTATGGCTACATGGAAAAATGTTGGATTATATATTGTGCTGTTTTTAGTTGGACTTCAAACAATTCCACAACAATATTATGAAGCAGCTGAACTTGAAGGAGCTACTCATCTTCAAAAATTTTTTAAGATTACTTTACCAATGATCAATCCTACAATATTTATGGTTGTGATTTTATCTACGATTGGAGGATTTTCATTATTTATTGAACCTTATGTTATGACAGGTGGTGGACCTTTAAATAGTACACTTTCTGCTGTGCTTTATATTTATAAACAGGGATTCTTTTATTATCATATGGGTTATGCTGCCACACTTGGATTTTTCTTTGCATTTATAATTTTACTTGTTGTTTTTATACAAAAAAAATTTGTTGAAAGAGAATATTAGCGATGAAAAAAGTATTGTATTATTCTGTTTTAATTTTAGGTTCATTCATTTTTTTATATCCATTTATCTGGATGCTATCAGCTTCGATTTCACCAGAAAATGAAATTGGAAATCTGATATTTCTTCCATCAAACGTAAATTTTTCTAATTATTTATTGATATTCGATAAAATTCCTATTGATAAAGCATTCATCAATAGTATATTTGTTTCTGTTTCAACAACTCTCGGTGTATTAATATTTAGTTCGATGATTGGATATGCATTATCCCGTCTCGAGTTCAAAGGAAGAGATTTAATTTTTTATATAATTATTTTCACTATGACATTACCATTTCAAATTACTTTAATTCCACAATACATACTCATCGTAAAATTTGGATGGGTAGATTCCTATGCTGGATTAATTGTGCCTTATTTAATTAATGCCTTTGCAATAATTATGTTCAGACAATATTTTAAATCAATTCCACAGGATCTAATAGATGCAGCTCGAATTGATGGTTGTAGTGAATTAAGAATTATTTTTGGAATTCTCTGGCCAAATTCTATTCCAGCAATTATTACTGTTGGAATTATAACATTTATGAATACATGGAATGAAGTGCTCTGGCCTCTTATTGTTATACGAGATGAATCAAAAATGACAATGCCACAATTGGTTACTTTATTTGCTGTAGGGGGGAGAGCAGAATCTCAATTGGGTTTAAAACTTGCAGCTGCAACTCTCCTTGCCTTACCAATTGTAATAGCCTATGTAATCTTTCAAAAATATTTTATTCAAAGTATGGCTTCTTCTGGTTTGAAAGAATAAATAATCAATTAATAAATAAATCGAGGTTGTATTGTTATGCAAATATCAAGGTATATAAAGAATCCTATTATTACAAAAAATGATGTGCCATTTAAAGTAAACAGTATTTTTAATCCTGGAGCTACAAAATTCAAAGATAAATATTTATTACTTTGTAGAATTGAAATGCCCGATGGAAAATCTTCTTTTATAAAAGCAATTAGTGATGATGGATATAATTTTAAACTGGATGAAAAACCTGTCTTAACACCTGATGACCATCATCAATTTATTAACTATGTTAATTGGGGAATTGAAGATCCAAGAATTACTAAGATAAATGATTCATATTTTATAACATATACTGGTTATTCTAAGTATATGCCTCTGGTAATGCTTGCAGAAACAAAAGATTTTGAAAAATTTGAAATTCATGGATTAATAAGTGAACCTTCAAATAAAGATTGTGCAATATTTCCAGAGAAAATTGGTGGCTATTACTGGAAAATTGATAGACCTTCTGCTGAAGAAAGAAAAGATATGTGGATAAGTAAAAGTCCAGATTTAATCCATTGGGGAGATTATAGACTTTTACTCGAACCTGAGAAAGGAACATGGGAACATAATAAAATTGGATTATCAACACCTCCAATAAAAACTAAGGATGGATGGCTTTTGCTCTATCATGGTGTAAGAGGTTTTGGTATTTCTAACCTTTATAAACTTGGTGCATTGTTGTTAGATTTAGAAAAACCATGGATTGTAATTGGTAAAACTAAAGAACCAATTTTATCTCCAGATTTAGATTATGAAAGAATTGGTGATGTACCAAATGTAGTATTTTCTTGCGGATGGATTGATGAACCTGATGGTAAAATAAAAATTTACTATTCAGGGGCAGATTCAAATATCTGTCTTGCCGAAACTACAATTGACGACTTACTATCTCTTTGCAAATAATTGATGAACAAGTATGAAAAGAAAGCTTACTTACATTATATTTTTTGTCACCTATATTTTTGCACGTGCAAATTCAGATTCTCTTTTAATAAATCTTTCTCATCTTAATGATTTGTATGAAGAAATAAATCTGAATGGAAAACATGTTGGCATCATTCATATATACAGTGAATATCCAGATTATAAATGGATTGGCGATGACGACGAAGGAATAGCCTGTGTTGATGATGTAGCACGAGCATCAGTAGTTTATATAAATTATTCTAAATTATTTAATGATATCGAAAGTAAACAAAAAGCAAAAAAGTTGATAGAATTTATTCTATCAATGCAAAATGAAAATGGCTGGTTTTATAATTTTATATTTGATAAAGGAGTTATTAATACTACTCATCAAAATAGCAGAGCAGAACCTAACTGGTGGTCATGGCGTGCTCTGTGGTCTTTAACAATTGCTTATGATTACTTTAAAGAAGATGCTGATTTATCTTTGAGAATAAGTTCAGCTATAAAGAAGACAGTTTTTGCTATTAAAAATTTTTCCATTAAAAATAAATCTACAATTCTTTTAGACGGCTTTAAAAGACCAGCATGGTTACCATACAAATATGCAGCAGATCAATCTGCTCTAATAATTTTATCTCTTGTTAATTATTATAAATCTTTTTGTGATACTTCAGTAATTCCCATAATTAAAGATTACTGTGATGGTATTTTACTAATGCAGGAAGGGAATAAAAATCAATTTCCTTATTATGCATTTCTTAGCTGGGAAAATAGCTGGCATGGTTGGGGAAATTTGCAATCTTATGCTTTATTAAATGCTTATACAATTCTTAATGATAAAAATTTATTACTGGCTGCATTAAACGAAATAGATTACTTCTATAATTTTTTACTAAAAGAAAAATTTATATCCGAATTCAGAATAAGTAAGAATGGAGATGAGATAATTGTTAATGATATAAAAAAATTTCCTCAAATAGCTTATATGATACGTCCAGTGATTTATGCATCAATTAAAGCAGCAGAAATTACAAACCAACAAAAATATTATGAATTAGCATGCAATGTTTTAAAATGGTTTACAGGTTATAACGATGCAAATTTTAAAATGTATAATCCTGAATCTGGCTTATGTTATGATGGTATTATTGATAAGGATAAGATTAATAAAAATTCAGGTGCAGAATCCACAATCGAAGCTCTACTATCTTTATTAGAAATTCATAGATATAAAATTCATGCTCATATAGATAATTCACAAAAATATAAGGAGTAATAATGAAAGTTCATTTCTCTTCAGTTCTTCTTAAACCAAACATTAATCGTGTTATTCTTAGACCTTTTGAACCATTAAATAAAAATAGAATTAAAAATATAGTTAATAGAATTTATTCTTTATCAGAATCAGATGTATTAAATGAATATGAACGCATCAAGAATTTATTTTCATATCGTCATAAAGATATTGAAAAATTTTTTCTTAAAAGGTACAATGAAATAAAGAAATATATTTCTCAACACAATGAAATTTCAGAAACAAAAAAACTATTAATTGGTTCTTACTTTACTAATGAATATTCACTTGAAAGTGCTGCATTATTTAATCCTTCAATGGTGTGGCATCCTGATCAATCTGGTTTACCAGATGATAAGAAGAGATTTATTATAAGTCTAAGAGCTACTGGAGAAGGACATGTATCATCAATAGTTTTTAGAAGTGGTGTGATAGATATGAATAACAATATTGAACTCGACTCACCTTCTGATTTTGCAGAAATGCCTGATATTAATATCATATCTGATGATATGTATGAAGCTAAATTTAATGATTCAGATATTTCAGAAAGAACATTGTTCCCTCAATTAGATCTGGAAATGAATGGTATGGAAGATGCACGTTTTGTTCAATTCACAGAAGAGAACGGAGAACAAATTTATTATGCTACTTATTGTGCTTATGATGGACATAATATTTCCATGCAGCTTTTGAAAACAAAAGATTTTATGAATTTTACAATTGCAAGATTGAAAGGAAGAGAAATTCAAAATAAAGGAATGGCACTTTTCCCAAGAAAAATTAATGGTAAATATGTAATGCTTTCACGACAGGATAATGAAAATAATTTCATAATGTTTTCTGATAATCTATATCAATGGGATACAAAACAGTTAATTATGGAGCCAAAATATCACTGGGAATTTTTTCAGATTGGTAATTGTGGTTCTCCAATAGAAACAGAAAAAGGCTGGTTATGTTTAAGTCATGGAGTAGGACCTGCAAGGCAATACTCAATAGGTGCATTTTTACTTGATAAAAATGATCCTACAAAATTGATAGGCAGATTAAAAACTCCTTTACTCGAAGCAAAAGAACATACAAGAAATGGATACGTTCCCAATGTTGTTTATTCATGTGGTGGAGTAATAAATGGTAATTATCTTGTTTTCCCTTATGCGATGTCTGATTACATAAGTAGTTTTGCTTACGTTGATGTTAATGAATTACTTGATAAATTATTAAATGAAAAATGAATAGAAAATCAATAATAATTATCATTGTTGTTTTCATTGGTTCTTTCCAGATTTCAAAATCAAAAAGTTTTGAAAAAATTGTTTTCAATAAAAAATCTGAAATTGAAGTTGGTAGTTTTTATGCTGGTGTTGAATTCCATAATAGTGTACCAGTTCCTCAAAGAATCAGTTTTTATTATCCAGTTGCAAATAGTATCGACTTGAGTACAGATTACTGGCATCGTGATACTTCGTATGTAATGAACTTGGGATTAAAATTTGGTGAGAAATTAGAGTGGCTTAACGATCAACAATTCAGTTATGAACTTACTCCATATACAATCAAGTTTTTCAAAGAAGATGAAGAAAAATTAATTGAGATTTCATATCAGTTTGCAAAAAATAAATCTGCTGTTGTTATATCATATTCTATAACTAATAATTCTAATGATTCAAAAAATGTAGAACTTTTTACAATATTAGCTTTGTCTTTTAGAACAAGTCATACTTATGCAATCAGGAATGAAATAAAAACTTCTTTAATAAATGCAGATAAAATAATTCTTGCTGAACATTTATCATCAGAAACTAAGAATACACTTTTATACATTTTGAATCCAGGAGAAAAACCTTATGAAATTTCTTTTAGTGATTCCACAAATAATGTTCCGAATTTTAAAGAGTTTGCTACAAGTAAATTAGTAGAACCACCGTCAACTAATCTTGTTTATAAAAAAACTATCAAACCAAAAGAAAAATTTGTTGTTGAACAAATTATTGGTACGTGTAAACCAGTAGAGTCATCAAATGATATTACGTACTTGATCAATAATTACAAGAAGGAAATAAATGATTATGATAATTATATACTTTCAAAAATATCTGATATTGATGTAATTAAAAGTGGTGATGATATAATTGATAGAACAGTAGATTGGTCAAAAACTATACTTGAAGTTAATAGACATTATCTGGATGGTAATATTGTTCCTATGCCATGTCCAGCAGAATATAATTTCTATTTTACGCATGATGTGTTAATGACAGATTATGTTGCAGTAAAATTTGATCTTCAAAGAGTAAAAGATGATCTCGAGTTTATTATTAAACATGCTAATAGCCAATTTGTTATTCCTCATGCATACTACTGGAAGGACTCAACTTTTGTTACTGAATATGCAAATTATGATAACTGGAATAATTGCTGGTTTATTATTGTGGCTGCTGAATACTTAAAGTACTCAAAAGATAAAAAGTTTATAGAAAAAATATATCCTTATTTAGAAAAATCGTTGTCCACAATTTTAATGACAAAAGGGAATGATGATTTAATATGGTCGTATCGTCCAGATTGGTGGGATATAGGAAAGAATTATGGTCAGCGAAGTTATATGACAATTTTAGCAATAAAGTCTATTCGTTCTTTTATTTATATCTCGGTAGTTATTGAAACGAATCAGGATAAACTTTGTGAATATGAAGACCTGGCTGATAGAATAGAAAAAAGTTTGAATGAAAAGTTATGGTCTGATAATTATAATTATTTGATGAATTATTTAGAATCAAATGCAATTGATGAACATTATTACTGTGGTTCACTTTTAGCAGCTCACTTTAATTTAATTGATACTTCAAAAATTTATCAAATGATTAAAACAGCAGAAAATTTTATTGTAGATAACGAAATTGGTGTCCATACTGTATATCCAATGGATTTTGATACATTAAAAAATATCTGGCATTTCTTAGGTGACGAAGCTGGAAAGAAATTTTATTATTTAAATGGTGGAATCTGGTTTCACTCAAATGCTTGGTATGTTCTGGCTCTTATTTCTGCTGATTTGAAAAACAAAGCATTTGATTTTATTAGAAATGTTATGATTATCGATGGAATAATCAATAGTCCTAATGGACAACCAGCAATGTACGAAGTAAGATGTAGCGATAATAATAATTTCAATACTTATGGTAAAGTTGATAAACCACATTTTTTATGGGCTGCAGGATGGTATTTATACACACTTTATCATTTATTCTTATTGAAAGATAATGAATGGAACATTGAATTAAATCCATATTTATTACCAGAACAAAAAGAATGTAAAATGAATCTGAATATCAATGACAATCTCTCTTCAGTTTCTATAAAAAGAAATAAATCTCTGGAAGTTAATATTGATGGCAAAACAATAAACTCGTTTGTTCTACCAGAAAATTTAAATAATACTGATGTTGTTAATATTTTATTGGGAGAATTAAAAACACCTTTCTTGAAATCTACTAATTCAATTCTTAGAGATATAAAATATGATAATGGAAATATGAAATTAAAGTTTGGAGCTTTTGAAGGTCATAAAAACAAAACAACTATTGTTTGTAAAAGTCTTCCTGTAGAAATAAAATCTTTATTGAATAACACACTTAAATATAATTTTCAAAAAATTAAAGATGGATGGGAAATTGAGATCTATTTTAAGCATAATAAAAAAGAAGAAGAACTAATCATAAAATTTTAATATCTAAAAAGGTATAAATTTATGTACAAAATAATTTATCTCAATGATAACTGGAAATTAAAAATAGGTGATAATCATTCTAAGTCAACACCAGACTTCATTAAGAAAATTAAAGATATACCAGCTGAAGTACCTGGAACAGTACACACTACACTTTTGAAAAATAATTTAATTGAAGATCCATTTTATTCTGATAATGAAATAAAAATGCGATGGATATCAGAATCTGATTGGATTTATCAAACGACTTTTGATTTTCCATCAGAAAATAAAAAGAATTCTTTGCCAGTAAAATTGGTATTTGAAGGTATCGATACTATTGCCAGGATTTATTTTAATAATGTTTTACTGGGCTCAACTTCAAATATGTTTTTAAAATATGAATATGATATAACTAAGTTAATTAAACCTGAGAACAATGAATTAACATTACATTTTACATCTCCAGTAAATTATGCAATTGAGCAGGAGAATATTCATGGTAAACTTCCTGTTGCACTGGAATCACATAGAGTTTATATACGAAAAGCTCAATATTCATTTGGCTGGGATTGGGGACCATCTTTTCCTACTATGGGAATCTGGAAAAATGTCTATCTAAAATGTGAAAGTAAAGCAGAAGTAGAAAATATCTTTTTTAATACTCTGGAAATAACAAACAATTATGCTGTTGTAGAAATTCTTTTTAGTGTGAATAAAAATTCCGATGAAGAAATATCTGCATCAATAAAATTTGCTGACAAAAATTACGTTATACAAACTGCCAGAAATATAAATAGAGTAATATTTAAAGTTGAAAATCCCAAACTATGGATGCCTGCTGGCTATGGTGAACAGAATTTATATGAGATTGAAGTTATATTATTCAATAAACATAATGAAATACTGAATTCTATTACAAGAAAAGTTGGTATAAGAAAAATTGAACTACAATTGAAAGATGATGATAAAAATACTTTTAGATTTCTTGTAAATGGAGAAAAAATTTTTGCAAAAGGTGTAAATTGGATTCCTGCAGATTCATTTCTAACAAGAGTTAAAAAAGATACCTATCATAAACTCATCACTTATGCTAAAGATGCAAATGTAAATTTTATTAGAGTATGGGGCGGTGGTATTTATGAAGACGATTACTTTTATAACTTATGCGATGAACTTGGGATTCTTGTATGGCAGGACTTTATGTTTGCTTGTGCTGCATATCCAGAACATCATGATTTTTTGAATAATATTGAAAATGAAATTTTATATAATGTTAGTAGACTGCAATATCATCCTTCTATTGCAATATGGTGTGGTAATAATGAAAACGAGTGGATCTGGTATCAAGAACAGAAATGTAGTTATAAAAAAATGCCTGGTTATAAAATATTTAGTAAAATCATTCCTAAAATTCTAAAAAAAATTGATCCCTTTAGACCTTACTGGGAATCTTCTCCATTTGGCTTTGATGAAGATCCAAATTCTGTTAATAGTGGAAATCGCCATCAATGGGAGATATGGAGCAGGTGGATTGATTATAATTATGTGAAATATGATAATAGTTTATTTGTAACAGAATTTGGATTTCAAGCACCTGCAAATCAATCTACTCTTGAAAAAGTTATTCCAGAAGAAGAACGAAGAATTAATAGTAGAATTTTTGAATTTCATAATAAACAAATAGAAGGGAATGAAAGGTTAATAAAATTTTTAATCTCACATTTACCATTAAGTAATAAGTGGGATGAATTTATTTATTTGACTCAGCTTAATCAGGGCTTGGCACTTAAAACCTGCATTGAACACTGGAGATTTAATCAACCTAAAACAAATGGAACAATTATTTGGCAACTTAATGATACCTGGCCAGTTGTAAGCTGGTCTTTAATCGATAGTGAACTTATACCAAAATTATCATATTATTTTGTAAAAGAAGCATTTAGTGAAATAGCTTTGAAATTTATAGCAGATGATAAAGAAATATCTATAATTGGATTAAATCAGAGAAAAAATAAATTTTCAGGTAAATTAAACTTACTGATAATAAATTCTAATAATGGGGATGTAGTATTTGAAAAGAATAAATCTATTGTGATAAAAGAGAATTCCATTCATAATATACTTTCATTGAATAATCGTTTTAAACAATCTGATATTTTAATTGCAACACTTTATGATGATAATAACAAACAGGTTTTTCGTAACTTTTATACATTCAATGAGTGGAAGTATATTAAACTTCCTGAAACTAAAATTAATTTTGAACTAAAAAATCAAAATCAGGAAAATTATTTAGACATAACAACAGATAAACCTGCTTTTTTTGTTGATATTGTTATTTCAGGTGCAATATTAGAAGAAAGAGGATTCATAATTGTTCCTGGTGAAACAAAATTAATTAAAGTGAATAATCTGCAGAATTCAAAAATTAACAAAAAGAATGTTTCTGTTTTTTGTTTAAATCAATTTTTATGTAAGTAATTTATGATAAAGAGAAATAATATCGGGCTCTTATTAATTTTTTTTACAATCAATATCTATTCTCAACAAATTAGTATTGAACGAATTGAAAAAATGCCAAATATTCCATCACCATATCACATGAGAAACTGGAAACAGGTAGCAAGAGGCTATGATTCATTAATCTATAATATCAATGCAAAAGGAGAATATTTACCTTTAGTATTTTTGAATTATAATACACTGAATTATCCAGACCATGTAAGTTTTGGTTTGCATTCATATGTTGGAACTAATTATCCATCTAATAGTGAAGCAATAAATGTTTTACCTTCATTGGTTGGATCAACTTTAGTTGGAATTAATAAAAGAAATCAATTTGGTTATGATTGGATTAAAATGAGCAGAGAGTATTTCAATAAACGACCTGAAATGAATGTGTATAAAAATTCACCTTATGATAATTCTTATGATGATTGGTGGTATGAAACAATACCTAATTTATTTTTTTATCAATTGTATTCTCTCTATCCAGATATCGAAGACTATGACTATCAATTTAAAACCATAGCAGAACGATTCTTGGAAGTTGTAAAATTAAGTGGTGGAAATGTTACACCATGGAAAATTCCTGATTTTAATTATAGAGGCTGGGATTTTATAAATAAAAAGCCTTACCAAGTTGGTGTTGCAGAACCAGAAACAGCAGGAGCTATTGCTTATATACTTTACAATGCATATCTGGTTACACAAGAAAAAAAATATTTAATTGGTGCTGAATTGTCTTTAGAGTATCTCAATTCATTAATTGTTAATCCAGCTTATGAAATACAATTGCCATACGGAGTTTATACTGCTGCAAGAATGAATGCTGAAATTGGGACAGATTATGATTTAGAAAAAATGTTTAAATGGTGTTTTAGTTATACGAATTTAAGAAGATGGAATGTATTAACTGGAAAGTGGGGAGTATATGATATTAATGGTTTAATTGGAGAAGATTCAGAAAGGCAATACGCATTTTCAATGAATACATTTCAACAAATTGCAGCACTTGTTCCAGTTGCAAGATATGATGAAAGATTTGCTCGAGCAATTGGTAAATGGATATTAAATGCTGCCAATTCATTAAGATTATTTTATAGCAAATTTTTAGATGATATAAGACAGGATAGTGAAAATTGGTCTCATCTCTATGATCCTGATTCTTATATTGCTTATGAATCATTATTAAAATTAGATTCAGGCTGGCCACTGGCTACAGGAGATGCGATTAAAGGTGGATGGGCTAAAACAAATTTATCGCTTTATAGTTCTTCTTCAGTTGGTTATTTAGCTGCAATTGTTGATACTACTGATATCCCAAAAATTTTAAAATTAGATTTGAATAAAACAGATTTTTTTCAGAAGAAAGCATATCCAACTTTTTTGTTGTTCAATCCTTATGATGAAGCAAAGACTGTGAAAATCGATCTCCCTGATGGTGTTTTTGATATATATGAAACAACAAGCAATACTTTTATTAATTATGGTGTATCAAATTATGCTGAAATATTAATTCCTTCGAATAATGCTTTAGTGATTGTTCTTGCACCTTATAATGGTGAAAAAAAATATGAACTCAATAAGTTATTAATTAATGACATTGTAGTTGATTACAATGTGAATCAAAGTGTTGAGAATTATCCACCACGAATAAAAAGTCTTGCTGCAGTTTCAGAAGAAATATTAAAGAATACATCAACTAAAATTTATTGTACAGCAGTAGATAAAAATGAAAGTGTATTAAATTATTATTGGTATGTAAACGAAGGAAGTATCAAGGGAGAAGGATCTGTAATTGATTATTTTGCTCCTGACAAAGCTACTCAAGATACAATAAAAGTAATAGTAGTAGATTCAAAAGGTGAAAAAGATTCATCTAAATTAATTCTAAATGTTGTTGATTATTTAAATCGTTCACCAAAAATAAATTCTATAAAAGCAACTCCAAGAAAAATTAAACCTGCTACAACTACCAGATTATTTTGCTTTGCAGAAGATGAAGATGATGATAGTCTAATTTATTATTGGAGTAGTGATGTAGGTAGTATTGAACCAGATTTAAATTATGCTTTGTGGACTGCCCCAAATTATGAAGGAGATTTTTATATTAAATGTATTGTAAGTGATATAAGAGGGAATATAACAGAAGATAGTTTGAAAATAATGGTTAGAAATTTTTCTGATTATTCTTCAGCTAATCTTGTATTGTATTTACCATTTAATAATAATGTAAATGATGAAAGTGGAAATGCTAATAGTGTAATAAACTATGGTGCAACATTTGTTGAAGATAAATATGGAGTGAAATCATCTGCATTATATTTTGATGGTTTTAATGATTACGTATTAATAAAGAATAATACATTATTGAATTTTCAAGATGCTATTGGTATAAGTTTTTGGATTAAACAGGATGGAATTAGTAATAAAGAAATGTATATAATTTCTCATGGTAGCTGGGATAAACGTTATAAAATATCGATAGCAAATAAAAAACTAAGATGGACAATTAAAACAGATAAATTAAGTAATAACATATTTGATCTTGACAGTGAATCTGAAATCAAACCTAATGAATTTATTTTTTGTGTTGTAAATTATAATGGTCAGGATGTTGAGCTGTGGATTAATGGTGAATTAGATTCATTTGCTCAGTGGACTGGTAAATTACAAACAACAAATATTGATTTAACAATAGCTCAAATGCTTCCAGATAATTCTAATTATAATTTTAAAGGTGTTATTGATGACATAAGAATTTATAATAATGCCTTAATGCCTGGTGATATCAAAAATTTATATTCAATTAATAGTTATTTGAAAGATGAACTTAATTATTCTGATTTGCAGAGCTTAGATATTTCTAATTTTCCAAATCCTTTTAATTCTACAACTTCTATTGTCTATAAAATATCGAATCCAGCGAAAGTTCTTATTGAAGTTTATAATGTACTTGGTCAAAAAATAAATACATTAGTGGATAAAGAACAATCTTCTGGCTTATATGAAATTACTTGGAATGGTAAAAATAATTATGGGATAGATGTACCATCAGGAATCTATTTTTGTGTTATAAAAACAAAACAAGAAATGAAAATGAGAAAATTAATTTTGATAAAATAAAGTTAGAGGATATTAATGGCAGAAGTAAAATTATTAAATGTTACAAAAGTTTATAATTCTGGGAGTGTTGCAGTAAAAAATGTAAATATTATTGTAAATGATGGAGAGTTTTTAGTACTTGTTGGTCCAACTGGTTGTGGAAAATCAACGATATTGAGAATGATAGCAGGCCTGGAAGAAATAACAAGTGGCGAACTTTATATTGATGGTAAATTAATGAATAATGTTCCACCATCGAAACGTGATATAGCAATGGTATTTCAAAATTATGCATTATATCCACACATGACAGTTTATGATAACATTGCGTTCGGATTAAAATTAAGAAAATATTCCAGAGATGAAATTAAAAAGAAAGTTTTAACTACTGCAAAAATTTTGGGTCTGGAAAATTTTCTCGATAAAAAACCTAAAGAACTTTCAGGTGGACAAAAACAAAGAGTAGCCGTAGGAAGAGCAATTGTAAGAAATCCAAAAGTATTTTTATTTGATGAACCATTAAGTAATCTCGATGCAAAAATGAGAGTTATGATGCGTGCAGAAATCTCAAAATTACATCGAGAAATTAAAGGTACAACAATCTATGTAACTCATGATCAAGTAGAAGCAATGACAATGGGAGATAGAATAGTAATTCTTAAAGATGGAGAAGTTCAACAAATTGATACACCTTTGAATTTATATAAATATCCAGTAAATAAATTTGTAGCTGGATTTATTGGAAGTCCATCTATGAATTTTTTAGAAGGTGAAATAGTAAATGGTAGTAATATAAAATTCAGAAGTCTACATAATTCCATATCAATCAATTTAGAAAATAAAGAAGCCTCAAAGTTAAGTGAATATATTTATAAGAAAGTATTTTTAGGAGTAAGACCAGAACATATTATTATTAATGATAATACAAGATATGATTATGAATGTAGTATTGATCTTGTAGAACCAATGGGCAATGAATTATTTATTTACTTTAAAGTTGAAGACACAAATTTTGTTGCTAAATCATTTGCATCCGAAATACCTCAGGTAGGCACAAAAATAAAAATATCTTTCGATCCTCAGAAATTATACTTTTTTGATTATGAAAGTGGGCTGGCGATATATTAATGTTATTTTTGAAAACTGAAAAAGAGTTAATCAATTTTCAAAATTATTATCTTATGACTAAATCTTAAGATATAGTTTTAAGATATGATGACTTTATTCATATGTGGTTCAATTCCTGTAAATATTAATCCATTCTATTTATTTTACAAAATCGTTGTTTATATCAAATCCATACATTTCTTAAGTACTAATTTTATTAATGGTTAAAATTATTGATTATTAGCTAAAAACCATCTCTATTATATATACAGAATTACTGAAGTTTAATCATTACAAGGGAATTAATTGTGTTATTTCTAAAAAATTGGATTCTTACTTAAGATAGGAGTAATTTTTTATTTAATATCTAAAAGATGTATTTATTCAAAAAAGAAGAAAATTTTATATTTTTTACTATAGAATTATCAGAGGGTACAATGAAACCATTAAAAACTAATCGAAGAATATTTCTAAAATCTTTTGGTTCGCTTGCCGCTCTTTCTTTTCTATCTTTTTGTGAAAATTCTCGTGTAACAGAACCATTTTTTAATGATAATAATACTGATAATAATAGTTCTGTTACCAGTACAGATCTTGTTTTATCTGGCTCTGAACAAGAAATTGCATCGAATATTAAAATGCAATATTCCTTGATTGAATATTTAGCAAAAAATACTGGCAAAGAAAAAGTTATTGCTTATTATGATAATGGTTTATTAAAGAAATTATCTATTTCTATAGTTAAAGGAAATCTTGCAAGTTATCCTTATTTAAGATTAACAAAACAGGAAAATAATGAGAGTGTTAATATTCTCTGGGGGATGGAAGGAATTTATCCATCATTAAAATTTGTTGATGATAATGGTAAGATTATCGAGAAAGAAAATGAGAAATTAGAATTCGCACTGAAAAAAACTGATGACAGAGATTATACACCTATGGATTGGTTAAAGCTTGGAGTAAAGATATTTGCTTTTGGTTTGCTGGTATGGCTTGGTGCTACTGTATTAAAATATGTTATTGCTGCAATTGCTTTCGTAGCATTCAATGCTCTTGTTCTTGGAATAGTAATAGCTGGATTAACATTAATTATTCCATTTGTTAAATGGCTTATAGATCGAACTGGTTGGACAAAAGATAGTGTTAAAGATTTCTTTAATAATTCCTTTAATGAAATTTTAAATTTCTTACTCGAGATACAAAGATACTTGTTAGAAAGATGATTAATTTTTAATAACACTTTTCCTAAGATATAACATTACATACATATAATAAATTAGCAAGTTTATATTAACATATATATTTTATAATTTGTTGTTAAAGAGTTTTTTGTAGTATATTAAATTTATTTTATATTAAATATATCGATAGGGATTTCGATAATACTTATGAAATAATATTTTAAATATCCAATATGATTTTAAAATAAAATCATAACATTTATTCTTCTAATTATTGTATACCTTTATGGTTAAACATTTACTTCTGCATAATATTTACTTGAGAATTTTATTTACATCCATTATTCTTTTTAATGCTTGTCAAATAAATGAACCACATTTACCTACTTGGGATGTAGAAATAAATATCCCAATTTTAAAAAGAACTTATTCATTAGAAAATTTATTAGATAGGAGTAATTTTATTAAATATTATAATGAAGGAAGTAATAAAAACCTTATATATTATTCACGAGTAATAAATTTTGATAGTATAAGTATAAGTAACAAATTAAATATAGATGAATTTTCTGAAACATTATCAGAAACAATCGAATCGTTTTTTTTAATACCCGACTCTTTAACAGTTGATATAAATTTGGACTGGTTAGGCTACAATGATCATCCCAAATATCCAGTGGTAATTTATCCTATAAATAATGAAAAGATATCTATCACAACTGATGCTATAGAATCTTTCGAATATGCAATTATAGAATCTGGGAAAATTGATTTAGAGATAATTAGTCACCTACCAACGCCTGTATCATTAACAATAAATAATTTTATATTAAAAAATATTGCTACAGGAGAAATTCTTTATATAAATAATGATATTTTTATTCCTTTTGGTTCCAGTATAAAAATTAAATCTATAAAACTGCCTAGAGGAATAAAATTATATAATAAATTTTTAATAGAATGTGTTGTATCCACAAGTGGAACTAATGGTAAAGCAGTTACATTACCAGAGAACTCATTTACTATTAAAGTTAATATCGCTGATTTTAAAGTAAGTGAAGCAAAAGCAAAAATACCTTTCCAAGTACTCTTAACTATAGAAGATTCTTTTCTATTTGAAGACGATAATTTACAACCAACAAAGATCAATTCATTAAAAATAGATGATGGAAATATTAATCTAACTATAACAAATACATTAGATGTTAATATAAAGGTGTCATTGATTATATATAACTTAAAAAATTCATTTGGACAAGTTTTTTCTGACACAAAATTTTTAGAAAGAAAACAAACTATAAATATTAAAAATTATTCTTTAAAAGATTATTCCTTTGTTAGTTTAAATGATGCTCCCTCTAATGTGATTAAGTATAAGATTATCGTTGCGGTAGATTCTTCAAATAATATGAGGATTATAAGAAATACTGATGGTATTTCTGGAAAAATTACAATTAGTAATTTAAAAATTAAAGAATTTATAGGTCAACTGAAACCATATAATATTACTCCAGAAAGATATTCTTTGGCACTGAAGTTAGAACAATTAAAAGATAAAATTAAGTTTCAAAATATTATTATTAATAATGCTATTTTACAATTAGTATTCAAATCAACAGCTGAATGTGAATTTAAAATAATTGGTCATATTGAAGCGAAAAACAATATTGGTGAGAAAGCTATTTTGAGATTAAATAAAAATACATTAGGCAAAGAAATTATTTCTCCAAGAGATTCTATTCTACGAATTAATGCAGATAGTCTAAATGTATTTCTAAAAAAATTTACTCACATACCAGATTCTATCATTATTTATTTAGGAGGAGTAATTAATCCAAACTATAAAACAGTTATTGTAAAAAATAACGATATTATTTCTGGTAGTATAAATGTTGAATTACCTTTATATATAAGTATACAAAATGCAGAGTATTATGATTCCGTTAAAGTAGAATTAACAGATGATGATAAGAATTATATGAGAAATGTTAATTCATTAGACACTGGATTAAGGCTCACAAATGGATTGCCATTTAATTTAACTTTTGTAGGTAAACTTTATGATGAACAAAATAATTTTTTAACTTACTTCCCTCCATATTACCCTAACCAAGATACTGCAATTACAATAATTGGTGCATCAACAAATTCAAATGGAGATGTTATAGCCAGTAGAGAACAGCTCATAAAATTCCAAGCTAAAAAGTCTGAAATAGATAAGATTATTAAAGCATCTTATATGAAAATAAAATTAATCATTAATACTTCAGCAAAAAATAACTTTCCTGTAAAAATTAAAAGTACAGATAATATAGATATTTACGCTTTTGGTAAGTTAAATTATAAAGTTAATCATTAATAACCTCAATGAAAAAAATAATATTACTATTAATTTTATTTACAACTGAAAATATTTTTGGGCAGGGGATTGGATTAACTAATTTTACAGATTCTCAATTAATGAGCATGACTGGTTCATTTTTATTCTCTTCTGGTTTAATGGCTGTGGGAAAAAATCCAGCAAATATATTTAAATATTCGGGTTCAACAATTGAACTTATTTCCCCATTGCCAGTTCCTAATTTATCAATAGGTATAGTTTCAAATTTTTTTACTCTCAAAGACTATAACTTTTACCTAGGTACAAAAATTATAGATTCAAATGGAGAAGTGTATGGGAAAAACTTAACAAGATCTGATAAAGATAAATTGAAAAGTATTTTTAAAAGTAATAATAATGTTAATACCGATATTTCTATACAATTGTTTGGGATTAAAATTCAGCCGTCAAATAAGTCAGGAGCTTTATCTTTTGCTATGTCTGATAGGATATCATTTTCATTGACTTTTCCTAAAAGCTTAGTTGAATTATTATTTGATGGTAATCAACCTGATAAAATTTATAATTTTAGTGACGCAAAATTTAATGCCTGGTGGCTAAGAAAATTCTCTTTAACATATTCAAATGAGTTTAATATTGTGAAGAATTTTAAGCTCGGGGTCTCATTGAATTTTGTAAATGGTTATTTTCTTACTGCTATCGAAAAGAACAATACTACTATAAAAACAGATAGTTTAAATATTATTACAGGTTTTGGAGAGTTTTTGGCATATTCTGCTTTCTCGAGTTTTTTTAATATGAAATATAGTTTTGATAATGTTTTCCCAAAACCTTTAGGGAATGGAATAGGTGTTGATTTAGGGATAATAACAAATATTAGTGAAAATTTGGCTTTTGCTTTTTCAATGACTGATATTGGTACCATTACTTGGAAAAATAATATTATAGAATATTCTTCAAATGCACCTATTTATTTAGATGATATTTCAAATAAAAAACAAGTCGACACATTAATTTCTATATTAACTGGCAGAGCTAATAAGAAATATATTAATTCGCTTAAAACAAATATGAACACTGCTATTCATTTGGGGATTATGTGGACAAACAAACCAGTTGATATTACTACTAGTAAATTTGATGCAGTTTTTGAATATCATCAAGTATTAAATTATCAGCCTGGCATAACAAATTATAGTATTGTTTTTAGCTTAGATTATTTTTGGATTAAAACTTTATATTTCAGAACTGGATTATCATTCGGGGAATTTTATAAATTCAATTGGGCTTTTGGTATAGGATTTAATTTTAAAATTTTGGAAATAAATTTTGCGACAAATAATTTTCAAAATGTATTATTCCCAGATAAAACAAAAGGCTTAACATTTGCTTGTTATTCTATCTGGAAAATTTAATATTCACTTATAATTATATTCGTTAAATAAATAATTAAGTTTCTAAATGGTTATTAAATTAAACGAAAGAAACGTTAGCTTCTTCCTTTAATTAAATTTAACTTTATCGAAAATTCTTTTTTCTATTTTTATATACATAATAGTAAAAATAATCAGTTGATTTTATAACTTATAATTTAGATTGTTAGATGACAATCTGTTTTAATTACTTGCTAATAATCGATTTATTATGAAAAAACAAATTATTACTGTAAGTAGAAGAACTGATATTCCCGCATTTTATGCAGATTGGTTTAGAAAAAAATTAGAAACAGGTTTTGTTTTGTATCCAAATCCATTTTCTCAAAAACCAGTTTATGTTGATTTGAAACCAGATAATGTAAAAGTATTTGTGTTCTGGACTCGAAATCCTAAACCATTATTCAAGCATTTAGATTATATTGATGATAAATATGGTAAAAATCATTACATGCATTTTACTATTAATGGATATCCTAAAATACTGGAAAGAAAAAGTCCCCCAATTGATTATGCAATCTCATTAGCAGAAAATTTAGCTAAAAGATATGGTGACGAATATGTTCAATGGCGATTTGATCCAATAATTATTTCGGATATTGCCGATAAAAAATTTATAATTAATAAATTCAATTATATCTCAGAAAGATTAACTGGTATAACCAAAAGATGTTATTTCAGTTTTGTGGATTTATATAATAAAACAAAAAGAAATTTATTGACTATCGAAAAGAAATATAATATTAAGTTTTATAATCCTACGATTGATGAACAAATTGAATTAATAAAAACATTAATAGATATAGCAAATCAAAGAAATATTAAACTTTATGCATGCACAGAAGACACACTTGTAAATTATATTCCTGAACTTCAAATTGGTCACTGCGTTGATATTGATTTAGTTAATAAAATTTGTAAAGATGGAACTAATAATGAATATAAAATTTCACCAACTCGTCCAGGATGTCACTGTTATGAAAGTAAAGATATTGGTTATTATGATAGCTGTGCTTATGGGTGCATTTATTGTTATGCAAATTCAAATCCAGAAATAGCATTTAAGAATTCAATAGAGTATATGAAAAAAGGATTTTCGATGGATAAAATTCAGGATTTTAATAGGATTTATGAATGATATTAATGAGAGAACTTACCGCTTAATACCTGTTAGTTTGAGTTTTAATTAGATTTTACTTGACAATCATAAATTTTTTTATCAAGTTAAGTTATCATTTAAGTAAACAATGACTTTATTGTTCTATTTTCCATTAAATTCAAATAATCTTTCGGGTTATAACCAAGCATACTAAGGAGAAAGTTTATGCCAGAAAAAATAATTAAAAAAGTAATTTTATTATCATTACTATTTTTTGGTGTAATTAATGCACAGGGGAATTTAAAAGGTATTGTTACTGATTCACTATCAAACGAAGCTTTAATTGGAGCAAATGTTTTTTTGCTCGGAACTTCTTTTGGTAGTGCAACAGATTTGGAAGGACAATATGTTATCAATCGAATTCCAGAAGGTGAGTATAAAGTAAAAGTTTCTTATGTAGGTTACAAACCAAAAATTTATTATGTTGTTATTCAAAAGAATAAGACACTTGTATTTAACTTCAAATTAGTTCCAGATGTTATTGAAGGTTCTGAAATAGTTATAACTGCACAGGCAATTGGACAGGTTGCTGCAATTAACCAGCAATTATCATCAAATACAATTATTAATGTTGTATCAGAAGAAAAAATAAAAGAACTACCAGATGCAAATGCTGCCGAATCGATTGGAAGATTACCTGGTGTGTCAATACTTCGTTCTGGAGGTGAAGCTAATAAAGTTATTTTAAGAGGACTCAGTGATAAATATACAACAGTTACAATCGATGGTATTCGTATTGCCTCTACTGATGCGGAAAGTCGTGGACTTGATTTAAGTACAATTTCTCAAAGTTCTCTTGCAGGAATCGAACTTTATAAAGCTCTAACTTCTGATAAAGATGCAGATGCTATAGCTGGAAGCATTAATTTAGTCACCAAAAAAGCTCCCTCATTAAGAGAAATTTCTGCAACATTAAAAGGTGGTTATAATAATGTAATGAATTCTATTAAACAGTATGATTTCTCATTAAAATATGGTGAAAGATTCTTTAATGATTTTCTTGGTGTTCGAATTAATGCTAATGCAGAAAGTAAAATTAGAAGTAATGAAAGAATAGATCTCGATTACGATCAATCAATTAACAATCAAACTGATTATGCAATTAATAATTTTACACTTGAGTTTACTGATGAAGTAAGAACTCGTAATGGTGGAAGCATCACTTTTGACATTAATACACCAGATGAAGGATCAATAAAAATTAATAATGTATACAATAGCACAAAGCGTGATTATATCCTCCATTCAAGAGATTATCCTTCTGGTGGAGGAGTTGGTGGTACAGTAACTTATGCATTTAGAGATAGAGAACAGGAAATTGATATTTTCAATAGTTCAATTTCTGGAGATAATAATTTACTTGGATTAAAACTCAACTGGGGTTTTTCTTACGCACAATCAAAAGCTGATTTTCCTTTTGATTATTATGTTGACTTTCATGAACCATCAAATGCTGGTGTATCTGGAATGGCAAATACTCCAAGTTTAAAATCAAATCCAGAAAAATTAATTCCTTTCGCTTATAACAATTTTAGAACAGCAACACTTTACGAATCATATTATTACACTCAAAGAAACTTTGAAAAAGAAAGAACAGCTTTCTTAAATGCTTCGAGAACATATTTAATTGGAAATATGATTACAGGTGAATTCAAATTTGGAGCTAAATATAAAATTATAAACAGGTCAAATTTGAATTCATCTCAATATGCACCTTATTATCTGGGTTATTGGCAACCATATGAAGTAGCAGAAGATGGTACTATCAAACAAAAAGATTTAAGTGGTACTCTTTTCAATGATTTTTATCAGAGATATCTTCAAAATCCACTTTACAATACACTTTCCTTCATAGAATTTCTGGATGATACACCAGTTTCAAGAGATTTGTATGGTTCTTATAAATTGTATCCTTTAATCAATCGTGATAAAATGCGTCAATGGTATGAATTAAATAAAAATGGAATTGACAAAACTGGTAACAAAAGAGAATATAATTCCGATCCCTCAGAAGAAGCAAAATATTATGATATATCAGAAAGTGTTTCTGCAGCTTATTTAATGAATATACTTAAAATTGGGCAGAATATTACATTCATTGCAGGTTTAAGAATAGAAAAAGAATATAATAATTATAAATCAAAGTACTCTCCAAATCAAATAGGAGGTTTCCCAATTCCTCTTGGTGTTACAAGAGATACAAGTGGTAGTTTTTCGCAAACAATTTATCTACCTAATTTCCATCTTAATATTAAACCAACAAATTTTATGAGTATAAGAATTGCTGCTTATAAAGCACTCGCCAGACCAGATTTTAATATGAGACTTACAAAATATTTTGCATGGCGTCCAGCTCAAGTTGGTATAGATAAACAACTAATTGTAGGTAATCCAATTCTTAAAACAGCTCAAGCATGGAACTATGAAATAAATACTTCATTCTTTGGCAATGAGATCGGTTTGATTTCTATTTCGGCATTTTACAAAGAAATTAAAGATATGTATCACATGCTAAATAGAATTAATACAACTGGAGACACATTATTTCATTATTTAGGCTTACAATGGAAGACTTTACATACAGGTACATATGCATTAACAGTTCCATATAATTCACCAAAACCTACAAAAGTTTGGGGTTTTGAATTTGAACATCAAATTAACTTTGCATTTTTACCAGGATTACTCAGAAATATTGTATTGAGTTATAATGCTTCTTTAGTTCGTTCAGAAACCTGGCTGATTGGTTCAAAAACAGATACAACTATTGTAGAAAAAGAAATAGCTCCAGGTATTAAAGTTAAAATTCCTCAGTATTCAGAACGAGCAATTGAAATTAAACAACAACTTGAAAATCAACCAGAATTTTTCGGGAATATTGCTTTAGGTTATGATATTGGACCTGTTTCTGCTCGAATTTCATTATTCCATCAATCAGAATATAACTTATCATTTACTCCAAGTGGAAGAGGAGACATTGTTATAAATCCATTTACAAGACTTGATTTTGCATTTAAATATCAATTTAATAAAAATATATCCATTCTTCTTAATATAAATAACTTAACAAATATTAAAGAAGAAAATTTAGTTTATAATAGAGTAAATGGTTATAAAATTTTGAATACAAGTGAAAGATATGGAATGACAGCAGATTTAGGAGTAAAAATTGATTTATAATTTACCTATTTACTTAACTTAATTTCATTCATAAATAAATCATGGAGGCACCATGAATAAAATGAGTAATATTTTAGCAGCTGTTTTTATGGTTTTATTCCTTTTTTCATTAACATATGGACAAAGTGTACTAAAACTAAGACCTTATGATGGTACACCAGAATCATATTTTATCGCACAAATTAAAGCAGACACCGCAGCAAATCATGGTGTATTGCCCGATCGTGTTTATGAGCTTGAAAGTGGTGGAGTTTACTTAAACACAGAAGTATTCAATGTTGCTAAAGGTGTAACAATTAGACTTGTTTGTAATGGTCCTAAAAAGCCAATAATTTATCAATTTCCAACTGGAACTGGAAGCAATCCACAGAATCCTCCAGGAAATCTTTTTGTATTACAGGGTGGTAATTTAGAAATGAAAAATATTGCTGTTGCTGGCTATTTCGAACCAATTTATGATTACCTTGATAATTTGCAAGGCGGAATTATTAACACAACACAAGAAGGATCATCAATAATTATTGATAATTGTATATTTAATAACATTAATGGTCAACATATTAGAACTGGTAGTGCAACAAAAGTTGTTAAAGTTACCAATACAATTTTTGCAAACATGGGATTTTTAGGACGTTCCAATTTAGGTGCTGGTAAAGGACTTGATTTAAGAGAAGCTTCGTGCGATTCGTTGATACTTGTAAATAATACATTTGTGAATTATCAGGATCGTGTAGTTCGTCATTATAATTTTAGTAATCCTCTTGCTGGTACAGGTGGAATTCAATATTGTTTGATTGAACATAATTCATTTGTAAATGGATTGGGCTTTCATGGTCTACTTTCTTTAGGAAATGTTGGTAAAGAAGTAATAATTAAAAATAATTTATTCTACGATGCTTTTGCTTTAGGTGAAGATTCAACGGATGCAACAAGAACTGCGGAATGGGCTAATACAGGCGAAACTTATGCTAATGGAAACAATAGAATTTCGTGGATCTTTACAGCTCCAAACGATACAACTCAATGGACTGTTAAAAATAATTATTATGTAATTTCGCCAGAAGGTCAGGGATTTTTGACAAAATATGGATTTGGCGAAGGTTCACCTCTTTCATTACATATTAAAAGTAGACTTGGAGCTGATGCAGCTAAAGCATTTAAAAAGATAAATCTGAAATTAAAAGAAATTCCAAGATTAATGATAAATATGATGGAATGGTATGAGAGTCCAGAAGGTGGAAATAAAACTAAAAATACACCATCTGATAAATGGAAAAAACAATTACATGATATGGATAGAAGAAATTACAAATATTTTGAAGACACTCTTGATTGTTCATATGATAAAAATGTTGAAGCTTATTATAGTTCTGATAGAGGATTTCCAGTTGGAGATTTAAATTGGTTTCCTGATATGAAAGTTAGATGGGAAGCTGGCGAAGTTGTAAATGTTGAAAATGAAACTATATTAACTAGAGATTTTGTTCTTGAACAGAATTATCCAAATCCATTTAATCCATCAACAACAATTTCTTATAGTTTACCAAAATCAACTAATGTTTCATTAATTATTTATAATGCAATTGGTCAGGAAGTTGTAAAACTTGTTGATAATCAAATCCAATCAGCTGGTAAATACACACTTCATTGGGATGGAAAAAATAAATATGGACAATCATTATCAAGTGGTATTTATTTCTATCAATTGAAAGCTGGTGATGTAACATTAACAAGAAAGATGACTTTAATTAAATAAGAATTTTTTACGGGGGGAGTTTATTTATCAACTCCTCCCATATATAAAATTTTTAAAAAGATTAAGTGAATCAATTTTATTATTTTTATTTAATAAAAAATTATCGTTTAATTTGATTATAAGTTTTTATTATTTGAACAAGAGGTTAAAAACAAAAATTTGCAAAAATGAAATCTAAACCTGTTACTTTAAGTGATATTGCCAAGATATTAAATGTGTCTACTGTAACAGTATCTAAGGCATTAAGAAATCATCCCGATATCTCTCCCGAAACAACAAAAAAAATAAAAAAGTTAGCAGAGGAACTTGAATACACGCCTAATTTAATTGCCCGTAGTTTATCTGCAAGAAGATCTAATACGATTGGTGTTATTGTTCCTAAAATTGCTCATTTCTTTTTTAGCTCAATTATTGAAAATATTTATAAAATTGGTTTAGAAAATAATTATGAAATTATTCTTGCAGTATCTCAGGAGGATGCTGAATTAGAAAGAAAACATATTCATACTTTACTTGCAATGAAGGTTGATGGGATTATTGTTTCTATTACACAACAAACTACTAATTATGACATATTTGAAACAGTAATTAAAAGAGGTATCCCGATTGTTTTTATTGATAGAGTTCCTTATTTATCTAATATAAGTACAGTTACTGTCGATGATCGTGGAGGGGCATTTAAAGCAGTAGAACATGCAATTAAAATGGGCTATAAAAAAATTGCACACTTCGCTGGCTACACAAATATTAATATTGGTAAAGAAAGATTGCAGGGATTTAAAGATGCAATGGAAAAATATGGTCTTGAAATTAATCCAGACTGGGTTATTGAAGGAGGCTTTGGTGAGGATTATGGTTATAATGCATTTATGAAATTATATAGAGAAAATAATTTACCTGAATTTATTCTTACTGTAACTTTTCCTGTTGCACTTGGGGTCTATAAGGCAGTAAAAGAATTAGGCTTAAGAATCCCTGAAGATATTGATTTAATATGCTTTGGAAATTCTAATATACAGGAATTCTTGTGTCCTCCATTAAGTTGCATAGATCAGTCAACTACTTTACTAAGTCAAAATGCAATGGAAATCCTTTTTGAAAATATTCAAAAGCAGGAAGAATTTGAACCAAGAAATATTACCATAGAAACAAATTTAGTACTGCGCGGCACTTGTACTAGAAAGCATACTTAATATTTTCTTTTTTCATTTCATAAGATTCTCAACAGGAGTTAAAATGAAAAATTTCAAATTAATCTTTTCATATTTGTTTTTATTTGTATATTCAACCTGTTTTTCTCAATCTGAATGGAAAAAAGCAGATGAAATTTTACAGTACATTAAGCCACCAATATTTCCTGAAAAAGTTTATAATATTACAAATTATGCAAGTACTGATGAATTAAAAAAAGATATACGAAATGCTCTTCACAAAGCAATTGATGAATGTTCTTTAAATGGTGGTGGAAAAGTTTTTATTCCAAAAGGTGAATATTATTGCGGTGGTCCCATTCATCTTAAAAGTAATGTGAATCTTCACCTCGATGATAGTGTTGTAATTAAATTCAGTACAAATCCTGATGACTATTTGCCTGTAGTCTTTACTCGATGGGAAGGTGTAGAATGTTATAATTATTCACCATTAATTTATGCAATTAATCAAACAAATATTGCTATTACTGGAAATGGAATATTTGATGGACAGGCAGATTCTACAAACTGGTGGAAATGGAATGGGAATAAAAGATATGGATGGAAACCAGGAATGCCAAGTCAAAGAGATAGTTCTTCGCGTCCAAAATTAATGAAAATGAATAATGATGGTGTTCCGGTTGAAAAAAGAATATTTGGAAAAGGATATTATTTGAGACCAAATTTTGTGCAATTTATTAATTGTAAAAATATACTTTTAGAAAATATAACTATCACAAATTCACCTATGTGGATTATTCATCCTGTCTTATGTGAAAATGTAACTATTAGAAATGTTAAAACAATTAGTGATGGACCAAATACAGATGGATGTGATCCAGAATCATGCAAAAATGTTTTAATTGATGGATGCTACTTTGATAATGGAGATGATTGTATTGCTATTAAATCTGGTAGAAATTTAGATGGCAGAAGAATTAATATTCCAAGTGAAAATATTATTGTTCGAAATTCTATTATGAGAGATGGACATGGTGGAGTATCGATTGGTAGTGAAATATCTGGTGGATGCAGAAATGTATTTATTGAAAATTGTAAAATGGATAGTCCAAATCTGGATCGTGCTTTAAGAATCAAATCAAATTCTTATAGAGGTGGAATTGTTGAGAATATCTATATGAGAAATGTTGAAGTTGGCGAAGTCAGTAATGCAGTAATAAGATTAAATATGCTTTATGATCCATCAGAAGGGAATAATGGTAAATATCCTCCAACTTTTAGAAATATTAAAGTGGAAAAAGTGACAAGTAAAAAAAGTGAATATGCTCTCGAGTTCATTGGCCTTGAAGAATCTCCAATAAGAAATGTTCAAATAATTGATTGCAATTTTGATGGTGTAAAAAAAGAAAATTATCTGAAAAATGTTGAAGAATTAAAATTGATTAATGTTATAATTAATGGAGAAAAAATAGAATAATAGTTTTTATAATTAAGAACATTTATTTTCGATAAACTTCAAACCTGTACTCTCATTGAAGTTTTATAATATTTATTTTGCACAATTATTAATTAGCTCGAAAGGATAAATCTTTATGCCTAAAAAATATTTACTGCTATTATTTCTATTTATTCTGTCATTTGAAATTAAAGCTCAATATGACACTTTAAAAACTTTTGAACTACAACAAGTTACTGTAACAGGTACTAAATTTGAAAAATTAATTAGAACACTTACACCATCTTATACAATTATTTCAGAAAACAGCATTAACCAGAATATTAAATCAGCTTTATTTTCGTCGATAAGTGGAAAAGCACCAGGATTATTTGTAACCGAAAATGGATTTAGTGGTTTTGGTATTGGTTCTAATGCTTCTGGTAGAATATCAATAAGAGGTATAAATGGCATACAGCAAAATCTTATTGTAGTAGATGGACGACCAGAATTTGCTGGAATTTTTGGTCATCCTTTAGCAGATGTTTATCATTCTTCTGAAATAGCTGCTGTGGATATTATTCGTGGTCCTGCTTCAGTTTTATATGGCACTAATGCAATGGGTGGTGTAATTAATATTACAACAAAGAAAAGTCAAGTTGATGGATTAAAACTCTTTGCGGATATTAATTATGGATCTTACAATACATATAAAATTAATGGAACTGTTGATTATAGAAAGAATAGTTTTAATAACACATTTATTATAAGTAGAGATTTTTCGAACGATAATCGTCCATCATCAAATTCCAGTTCAATATCTGGTGTTTATAATGCAGAATATATATTCAATCCATCGTGGTCTATTAATTTTAATACTTATGTAAATTCTTCCAGTGTATACAATCCCGGACCAGTTTTTAATCCATATCCTGATAATTCTGTTTGGACAAATGTTACACGTGTTAATTCTTCTTTAAGAGTAAAAAATAAATTCAATAATTCAGAAGGAACTTTTTTATTTTATTTTAATAATGGAGTTCACGATGTTTATGATGGATTTCATTCTAATGATAATATTTTAGGAATATCTTTAATAGAGAGCTTCGAATTTTTTGAAAATAATATCATTTCTTTTGGTGCAGAATTTAAAAATTATGGTGGAAAAGCAAGAAGTAATATTCAATTGATTGATAAAAAAGTCTCAGAGAAAAGTATCTATGCTATTTTCAGCTATAATATTTTTAAGAATCTTTTTGTTAATGGGGGATTGAGATTAAATAATCACTCAGTATATGGTTCTCTACTAATTCCACAATTTAGTTTGAATTATAATCTGAATAATCGAACATCTTTTAATTTTACAATAGCAGAAGGATTCAGAAGTCCAACTCTAAATGAGCTTTTTTTGTTTGGTGCTAATATAGATTTAAAGCCAGAAAAATTATGGAACTATGAGCTTGGTTTTAAAAGCTATTTTTTTGCAGAACGATTATTGTTGAAAGGAGCTTTCTTTTTGATGGAAGGAAAAGATTTTATAAGAATGATAGGAATTTATCCTGACATAAAAAATCAAAACATAAGTAGCTTGACAAATCGTGGTGTAGAAATAGAAGCTGAGTACTTTATTGCAAAAGATTTTTCGCTGAAAGGTAATTATAGTTATTTAAAGAGTTCTACAAAATTACTGGGTTCTCCAGAGATGCAAGCTTTTGTTGAGATGAATTATACTTATAAGATTTTTACTTTTAATGCGAATATTAATGGTATCAAAAATCTTTATACTTCTTTGAAAACAAATACATCTGATGAAAAAAAACAAAGCTATGCTTTATTTAATTGTGCTGTATGGCTTGATTTATTAAAAGAAATGAAATTTTATATAAAATTAGATAATCTTTTAAATAAAGGATATGAAATTATTGATGGTTATCCAATGCCAGGAAGAACAATTATAGCAGGAATTAAGATTAGTGGAGCTCTGTAATTTTATATTAAATAAAAATGCTTAATAATAGGAGATAAGTAATGAATTACAAACTAAAAATTATTTTTTTAGCATTGGTTTTTTACATAGCACATATTTCAACTCATGCTCAAGAAGTAGATACATCATCTAAAGCCACAATTGCTTTTGAACATATTGGAATTAATATAGAAGACACTAAAGCTGCAACTGAGTGGTATACTAAAAATCTAAATATGAAAATAATAAGAGAAAATATGACTCCATATTATTCTGCATTTATTGCCGATTCTGCTCTTAGTATGATGATTGAATTAAATTACAATAAAGACTTCCCTGCAATTTCTGAGTTGAATTTTAATTATGATTCGTTTCATCTTGCATTTTGTGTGGACAATATTAATCTAATTAAGGAAAGATTATTAAACGCTGGAGCAACTATTTTAAGTGATATAAGAAAGACAGAATCTGGCGATCAGGTATTGGTTTTAAGAGATCCATGGGGATTGTCAATTCAATTTGTTCAAAGAGCTAAACCAATGTTGAATAAAAAAGGTATTTATTTTGAACATGTAGCATTTAATGTAGAAGATTCAAGAGCAATATCGAAGTGGTATGTAGATAATTTGAATATGGTTGTTATGCGTGAAGGTAAAGCTCCATCATATGGAATGTTTGTAGCAGATAATGTTAAGAATATGATGTTCGAATTTTATCAGCACAAAGATTCACTAGTAATTGATTTTAAAAAATTAAATCATGGAAGTCTGCACATTGCATTTAGTGTTAGTGATATTAAATTAACAAAAGAAAGAATATTAAAAGCAAAAGCTGAAGTAGTTAATGATATTTATAATACTCCTTCAGGAGATTCTGTATTAAATGTGAAAGATATAAATGGATTACCTATTCAATTTGTAAATAGAGTAAATCCAATGATAAAATAAAAGAGAAAGGATTTTTATGAATTATAAAATATTAATCTTAATAACAATTTTGAGCAATTTATCTTTTGCTCAAATTAAAGATAAAAGCGAATCAAAAAAATTTACAATCGATAATTGTGTTAATGAATTTTCAATTGATAAAATTATTAAAACAGAAGTTGGTTATCAGTACTGGTTTGTTGATAAAGATTTTCTTGATGGAAGGACATTGAAACTTAGTGTAGTAGCTCCGCATTCTGCAACACATCCACCTCATTCACACGAAGAAGATGAATTCTTTTTTGTGCTTGAAGGTACTGCCGAATTTTATCTTGATGGCGAAACAAAAGTAGGTAAAGCATATTCAAGCTTTTACTGTCCGCCAAACAGTACACATGGAATTAGAAACATTGGAGATAAAGAATTAAAATATCTGGTAATTAAAAAATATAAAAAGTGAATGAATAAAAAGTCATAAACAAAAAGAGGAGTAAAATGCCAGCTAAAGTAGTAACATTTGGAGAAATTATGCTTCGTTTATCAACACCTGGTTTTACAAGATTTGTACAGGCTCAAAGCTTTGATGTTACTTTTGGAGGTGGCGAAGCAAATGTTGCTGTATCATTAGCAAATTATGGTTTAGAATCTTATTATGTTACAAAATTACCCAAACATGAAATTGGTCAGGCTGCTGTAAATCATTTGAGAAGATTTGGTGTTAAAGATGATTTTATAGTTCGTGGAGGTGATAGAATTGGAATATATTTTCTTGAAACTGGTGCAAGTCAAAGAGCATCAAAGGTTATTTATGATAGAGCAAATTCAGCAGTATCTTTAATGAAAAAAGGGGAAGTTGACTGGAATAAAGTATTCGAAGGTGCTGCATGGTTTCATTGGACAGGTATTACACCTGCTTTAGGAAAAAATGCACAGGAATTATTAGAAGAAGCATGCAAGATTGCTAAAGAGAAAAATGTTACTGTAAGTTGTGATTTGAATTTTAGAGCTAAAATGTGGACACCAGAACAAGCTCAGGCAGTAATGAAGCCTTTAATGAAATATGTTGATGTTTGCATTGCAAACGAAGAAGATGCAGAAAAAAGTCTTGGCTTAAAAGCCGAAGGAACTAATATTGAAGCAGGTAAAATTAACGAAGAAGGATATTTTAATGTTGCAAAACATTTAAAAGAAATTTATGGTTTTAAAGCTGTATCGATAACACTGAGAGAAAGTTATTCTGCTTCGAGAAATGGATGGAGTGCAATTTTACTCGATGATAAAGATTGTAAAGTTCCATATCGTTCTACAAGATATGAAATTGAAATCGTTGATAGAGTAGGTGGTGGAGATGCTTTTGCAAGTGGATTAATTTATGGTTTATTAACCAAGAATAATACTAAAGATGCTCTGGAATTTGCAGTTGCTGCATCTTGCTTAAAACACACAATACCTGGAGATTTTAATTTAGTATCAGTTGATGAAGTAGAAAAATTAGTTAAAAGTGGTGGTTCTGGAAGAGTTGAAAGATAATAAAATAATAAACCGCAAAGTTCGCAAAGAATGTTTAATACGAATGATAAAAATTTATTTCTCTGCGTTCTTTGCGGTTTTAAATTTAATTAATGTTTCTAAATGTTTAATTAAAAATTACAAGCTTCACTAAATTCATTAATAATCCTGACTGTATTATCTAACTTATTATTATCAAGAATTGTTTTAATTATTTTGCTGCCGACAATTACACCATCACAATAAGGAGCAAAGTTTTTTATATCTTCTGATTTGGATATACCGAAGCCAATAAGCATTTTATTTTTTTCAATTACCGAATATGTTCTTTTTAAATTATTATATGTATCCTCTCCAAATGAATCTTTTATACCAGTTGTTCCAGTTACACTAACACAATAAACAAATCCTTTACTTTTATGATCAATCAACTTAATTCTATCATTTGTTGAAGTAGGAGTTACAAGAAGTATAACATCTAAGTTATAAATATCGCAATCAAAGAAATAATCATATTCTTCGAGTGGAACATCAGGTACAATAATTCCTTTTACACCAGCAGAAGATGCATCTTTAAAAAAATTATTTTTATTGTAGTGATTGATTGGGTTAGCATATCCCATTAATATAATTGGTTTTTCAGAATAGTTTGCTAATTGTTCAGCATATTTTAATACATCTTTTGTAGTTGTATTATTTTTTAATGCAATAGTAGACGAAGTTTGAATAATTGGTCCATCAGCTAATGGATCACTGAAAGGGATACCTAATTCAAGTATATCGGCACCAGCATCTAAAACAGATTTTGCTAATTCTATAAAATTATTTTTATCTGGAAAACCAGCTGTTAAAAATATTGATAATGCTTTTCGGTTTTTTTTATTTATTGTGTCAATGTAATTATGAATAAAACTCATTTATAGTCTTCCTTAAAATTTTCCATGTAAGTAGATAAATCTTTATCGCCTCTTCCACTTAAGTTAATTACAATTATTTCATCCTTAGAAGTTTGTTGAATAAATTTTTCTAAATAAGCAATTGCATGTGCACTTTCAAGAGCAGGTAAAATTCCTTCAAGCTTCGTTGTAAGATAGGCAGCTTTTAGTGCTTCTTCATCAGTAATAGAAAAATATTGAACACGACTTTGATCTTTTAGAAATGAATGTTCAGGCCCAACTCCAGGATAATCTAATCCTGCTGAAATTGAATGAACTTCTGAAACCTGACCATTTTCATCTTGCAACAGATATGTTAACATACCCTGAAAAATTCCAGGTGAGCCCAGACTTAAAGTTGCGCAGTGTTTATTGGTATTCAATCCATAACCAGCAGCTTCGACACCAATAAGTTTAACATTCTCATCATTTATAAAAGGATAAAAAATACCAATAGCATTTGAACCCCCACCAACACAGGCAACAATATAATCGGGTAATCTTTTTTCGATTGATAAAATTTGTTCTTTTGTTTCTTTTCCAATTATAGATTGAAAATCTCTTACAAGCATTGGATATGGATGTGGTCCAACTACAGAACCAATAATGTAATGTGTATCTCGAACATTAGTTACCCAATCTCTAATTGCTTCGTTTGTAGCATCCTTTAATGTTTTACTTCCAGATGTAACTGGAATGACTTCTGCACCGAGTAATTTCATTCGAAATACATTTGGCTTTTGTCGCTCTATATCAAGCTCTCCCATATAAACAACACATTTAATACCAAATTTAGCACACATAGTTGCAGTAGCAACTCCATGTTGTCCAGCTCCTGTTTCTGCTATTATTCTTTGCTTTCCCAATCTTTTTGCAATTAAAATTTGTCCAATTGCGTTGTTTAATTTATGTGCTCCAGTGTGACATAAATCTTCTCGTTTTAAATAAATTTTTGCTTTGCCATAATATTTTGTTAGTCTATCTGCATAAGTTAATGGAGTAGGTCTTCCATTGTATTCTCTTTGAAGTTGATTATATTCATTAATAAAATCAGGGTCATTCTTTAAATCATTATAAGTTGTTTCAAGTTCGTATAAAGCAGGTATTAAAGTTTCTGGAACGAAACGTCCACCATAAATTCCAAATTTTCCTGTTGTATCCGGTAGATTATAATTTTTCATCTTATACTCATTTTTATGTTGCAATAAAGTTTTTGCTTATTAACATTATGTTTTAAATAATTGCTCGAGCCCTTAAGACATTCATTTTGTGAATGCTCAGAGGGCTCGAGAGGAGTGTATGCACCGCGCATAAAGCTATTATTTATTTTGTTTGTAAATATTCTTTTTTGAGTATAGTTATTCATTAACTATATCTTAAATTATTTATAACTCTAAAAAATTCTTTTAATTTATCTGGGTCTTTTTTACCTGGCTCTTTCTCAACAGAAGAAGAAAGATCAACACCTTGAGGTTTAATGTTATTAAAAATGTATTCGACATTTTCAACAGAAATTCCACCAGCTAAAATTATATTATTTCTTATTTGTGCAGGAATTAAATCCCATTTAAATTTTTTGCCTGTCCCACCAAATGAATCATTTGAATAAGTATCAAGAAGAAAACTGCAGTTTTGAAATTTATTCAGTATTGAAAAATCAAATTCATCATTAATTCTAAAACTTTTAATGACAGGTAAATTAATTTGGTTTACAAATTCAGAATTTTGTTCGCCATGTAATTGTACAGCATTTAAACCAAGTGATCTGGATATTTCATTTATTTCATTTAATGAATTATCCACAAAAACACCAACCTTTAATACAAAAGCTGGTAATTTTTTTATAATATCTTTTGCACTTGAAAAATCAATATATCTTTTACTTTTTTCATAAAAAACAAATCCAAGTGCATCAGCACCTAAATTGCAACATAGTAAAGCATCTTCAAGATTTGTTATTCCACAAATTTTAACTCTCATGGTTTTACTGTTATTATATATAAAGTTGTTTTTGAAAATCGTTTATGCTTTTCTCTAAATTATGTGATTTCATGAAATGTTCTCCAATTAAAACTGCATCAACATTTGCTTGTTTTAGTTTTGTAATGTCATCATCTGTATTAATTCCGCTTTCTGAAACTTTGATCACATCATCAGGTAGATATTTAGTTAATTGTATTGTAGTCTTTATATCTGTGTGAAACGATTCGAGGTTTCTATTATTTATTCCGATAATTTTATTTTTATTAAAATCAATTTTATCCAGTTGAGAAGGGGAATGAAATTCGAGTAACACTTCCAGTCCACATTCATGTGCTACAGATGTAAGCTCTTGAATTTGATTTTTAGAAAGTATTTCGGCAATAAGTAAAATTGCATCTGCTCCGAATGCTTTTGCTTCATAAATTTGTATTTCATCTATTATGAAATCTTTTCTTAATAATGGAACTGTTTTGAATTGTGCAATGTCCTTCAAATAATTTATATCACCATTAAAGAATTTTCTATCTGTTAAAATAGAAATAGCTTCTACTGAACAACTCATATAACTTTTTGCAATATCAATATGATTAAAGTTATTGATTAAAATTCCTTTAGATGGACTTGCTTTTTTAATTTCTGCAATTAATGAAATTTTATTATTCCTTTTTAATGCATTGAATAATGATATTGTTTTATTTTCAAAATATTTTTCGTTCTTAAATAAGGAGATTGTGAATTTTTGTTTTAAATTTCTTACTTCTTCTTTTTTTTCAAGAAGAATTTTGTCAAGAAAATTCATGAATATTTTTCTCCGAAAGTTTTTAATGCAAGGAGTTTTTCATAAGCTTTACCAGATAAAATTGATTCTTCTGCTGCTGTTTTACAATCATTAAAATTGTTTGAGTAATTTGCTACGTACAATGCCATAGCTGAATTTGCAGCAATAACATAATAAGCATCATTTTTAATTTTATCTTTTAATACAGATAAAATTATTTCTGCATTTTTATCTATTGAATTGCTCTCTAAATTTTTCTTATCAATTTTATTATAGCCAAAAAATTCGTGTGTAATTTTATAATTTTTTACGATTGAATTATGTAACTCGAAAACATTGGTTTCGTCTGTAAGTGAAATTTCATCTAAACTATTATCTGTACAAACAAAGCAAACTTTTTCCATATTTAAATGTTGAGAAGCTTTAGCCATTAGTTCAGCTGCTTTATTGTTGAATGTACCAATCAACTGTTTTTTTGTATTTGCTGGATTTGTTAAAGGTCCTAAAATATTAAATACAGTTCTCGTATTTAATTCTCGGCGTACTTCTGCAGCATATTTCATTGCAGGATGATATAGAGGAGCAAATAAAAATGTAATTCCAATTTTATTTAATGCTTCTTCGGCAACAGGAGGTGTAAGATTTATATTTAATCCCAGATAAGTTAGAATATCTGCACTTCCACATTTACTTGATATCGATTTATTACCATGTTTAGCGACTTTAACTCCACACCCGGCAACAACAAATGCAGTAGCTGTAGAAATATTAAAAGTATTGGAACCATCGCCTCCTGTTCCACAAACATCAATTGTATTTTCATCAGAATTAATTTTAATGCTTTTACTACGCATTGCTTTTACGAAACCTGCTACTTCTTCTGGAGTTTCGCCTTTTGTTTTAAGAGCAAGTAAAAATCCAGCTATTTGTGAATTATTACATGCACCATTCATAATGGCAGTCATTGCATTGTATGCTTCTTCAATAGTTAAGTTGTTTCCAGATGTAATTTTTTCAATGTATTCTTTTATCATAGCTCAACCCAATTTTTAATTAATTGATAACCCACTTTTGTTAATATCGATTCTGGATGAAATTGAATCCCTTCGATTGGAAAATATTTATGTCTTATACCCATAATTATATCGTCTTGTGTGTAAGCGGAAATTTCCAGAACATCTGGTAATGTATCTTTTTCAATAATTAATGAATGATATCTACCACCATTAAAATTTTGTTCAATATTTTTGAAAATTGTTTTGCCATCATGAATTATTTGAGATGTTTTACCATGCATTAAGTAAGGTGCATTGATAATATTTCCACCATAACAATAACCAATAGTTTGATGACCCAGACAAACTCCAAGGATAGGTGTATTAGGTCCAAAATTTTTTATAACATCTATTGTAATTCCAGTATCTTTTGGTGTACCTGGTCCAGGCGATATAACAATTTTATCTGGATTTAATTTTTTTATTTCATCAATAGTAGTTTTATCGTTACGTTTTACGATTATATCGTCTGTAAATTGTCCGATTAATTGAACAAGGTTGTATGTGAATGAATCGTAATTGTCAATAACTAAGATTTTCATCAATTACCTCTGCACAATTAAGTGCGTTAATTAAAACTGCCGATTTATTTTTTACTTCTTTTAGTTCAAGTTCTGGTTTACTATCAGCTACAATTCCAGCACCTGCTTGCCAGTAAATTTTATTTTTTGTAGCAAATAAAGTTCTAATTGCAATACACATATCTAAATTCCCACTAAAATCGATATAGCCAACTGCACCTGCATAAATTCCACGTTTAATTTTTTCGTAATCATTAATCAATTGAATTGCTCTTATTTTTGGTGCACCTGTTACAGTACCAGCAGGGAAAGATGCTTTTAATGCATCAATACAGTCTACATCATCTTTTAATATTCCTTCAACTCTCGAGACAATATGCATAACATGCGAAAATCTGTGTATCTTCATTCTTTCACTTATCTTAACTGTACCAAGTTTGCAAAATCTACCAAGATCATTTCTTGCTAAATCAACAAGCATTACGTGTTCAGCAATTTCTTTTGGATCATTCAGTAAATTATTTTCCAATTCTAAATCTTCTTCTTCTGTTTTTCCTCGTCTTCTTGTGCCAGCAATTGGAAGGATTTCTGCTTTTCTATTTTTTACTTTTAATAAATCTTCTGGTGAAGTACCGATAATTTTAATATTGTTATCAAATTCCATAAAGTACATATAAGGAGATGGATTTATCATTCGTAATGCTCTGTAGACATTAAAGGGATCTCCTTCGTAATTTGCTTCGAATCTTTTTGATAGAACAATTTGAAATACATCACCATTGTAAATATTTCTTTTTGATGTTTTTACAAGTTCACAAAATTCTTCTTCTTCATTATGAGTGAGTGGGAGGGGATTTGATTTAAAATTGGATTTGTAATCAATCTTTTTATTTAATAATTCTTTTAATTTGTTTATCTCTTCTTTAGCAGCTTCATATTTATTTTGAATATTATTTTTATCAGTGCAATCAACATTATGAATTAATATAATTTGATGTTTAAAATGATCAAATATTATAAGTGAATTATATAATCCAAGAATTGAATCTGGAGCTATGCTTTCTAATTCTGTATTATAATTTATACTTTCTTCGATTAATGAAATATTATCAAAACCAATGTAACCGACAAGTCCACCAGTAAAATAGGGAAGTTCATCTATTTTAGGATATTCAAATTTCTTAATTAATTCCTTTAGATAATCAAATATATTTTTATTGATGATTTCCGTATCAGTTGAATTTTTAATTGAGATTAATTTATAATTGTTAGAAACTAACATTGATGGGTTTACACCAATAAAAGAGTAACGTGCTAATCTACCAATCCCTTCAACAGATTCAAGTAAAAATGAAGATGAGTTATTATTCCTGATTTTTAAATAAGCAGAAACAGGTGTTAATAAATCTGCAGCAATACGTTCGTATACAGGAACAATATTGTATTTGTTAGATAATTCTAAAAATTTTTTATAATCCATAAAACAACCCTTTAAAACAAAAAACCCTTCTCAGTGACTACTAAGAAGGGTTTCAATTATAAAATATACATATTACTTCAAGTCACTGAGATAGTGCGGATATAAACTTGCCACCACCACCAAGCCCAGACTGAATTGAAGTAATATGTAACTTTTCTTGTTTTCATAACGTGTGCAAATATAGAAAATTAAAATATACTTTGTCAATAGTTATTAAAAATCTTTGTTAATAAATAAGTCTATAGCTTGAACCAATCTTCAATATGTTGCCATCTATTATTGTTGTAATATGAATTAGTGTATTCATTTGTTCTTTTAGAATAAACATAATCTTTAGACCATATATGAGCATAATTAATAGTTTCTTCAATAGCATTTATAATAAAATCAATTTCATTATCTGTCATAGTGGGATGTATGGATAATCTAACCCAGCCTGGTTTTTCGGAGAGATCTCCCTGGTTAATTTTATCAGTGATATATTTAGAACGTGTAGGATCAACGTGTAATAAATAATGACCATAAGTTCCAGCACACGAACATCCGCCTCTTACTTGAATACCGAATTTATCATTTAATAACTTAACCATAAGATTATAATGAATATCTTCAACATAAAATGAAATTACACCAAGTCTCTCTTCGTGCTCGGAAGCAAGAATATGAATTTTATTAATTTTTTTTAGTTTATTAAAAGCAATTGAAAGTAACTCGTATTCTCTCCTTAAAATATTTTCAATTCCCATTTCTTCTTTAAGTATAATAACAAGAGCAGATTTTATTGCTTGTAAAAAGCCTGGTGTGCCTCCGTCTTCACGTGTTTCTATATCAGAAATGTATTTATGTTCACCCCATGGATTTGTCCAATCTACCGTTCCGCCGCCAGGATGATCAGGTACTTTTTTATTATATAATTCAGAATTAAAAATCAGTACACCTGAAGTCCCTGGACCACCAAGAAATTTATGAGGAGAAAAAAATATTGCATCTAATTGTTGTTCTGGGATTTCAGGATGCATATTAATTTCCACATATGGAGCTGCAGCAGCAAAGTCAATAAAACAGACGCCTCCATACTTATGCATTAGTTCTGCCATTTTATATATAGGGGGTTGTATTCCTGTTACATTTGAAGCTGCTGTAAAAGAACCAATTTTTAATTTTCTATGTTCATAAAGTTGTAATAAATTTTCAAGGTGATTTATATTGACCAATCCTTTTTCATCAGGTTCTATTAAAACAACATCACATATTGTTTCTAACCATGAAGTTTGATTAGAATGATGTTCCATATGAGTTAGAAATACAACAGGCTTTTCATCTTTTGGTATATGAAAATATTTTTGTAATTGTTCAGGATATCTTAAACCAAGTATACGCTGAAATTTGTTTATTGCTGATGTCATACCGTAACCAGAAAAGATAAGCACATCTTTATCATTTGCATTAACGTGACGTTTAATAATTTTTTTTGCTTCCTGGTAAGATTTAGTCATTGTTGTTCCTGTTATTGATGATTCGGAATGAGTATTTCCAACAAAAGGACCAAATTTTTCTTTTAAGATTTTTTCTATTGGCTCATATAATCTTCCACTTGCAATCCAATCAGCATAAATAATTTTCTTCTTTCCATATGGTCCTTCGAAATATTGATTAATCCCGATAATATTTTCTCGGTACTTATTGAAATATGCTTCAAGTGAATCCATAAGAACCTCATAAACTTTTATACAAATATAAACGAAATTACCGGGAAGATAATTGTTTTTTTATGGTAGGGAGGATATAAAGAAAGGAAAAAATGCAGGATGAAATGGAATTCATCCTGCATTATAATTTTTAACCAAGATAAGCTTTCAAATTTTTACTTCTTGAAGAATGTCTTAATCTTATTAGTGCTTTTTCTTTAATTTGACGTACTCTTTCTCTTGTAAGATTTAATTTTTCGCCAATTTCTTCAAGAGTTAATGAATGTTCTTTGCCTATTCCAAAGTATAATCTAATTACTTCAGCTTCTCTTTCCGTAAGGATAGAGAGTGAACGTTCTATTTCAGCTTTTAATGATTCTTTCATTAATGAATGATCTGGTGGTGGTTGATCTTCATTAGGCATAACGTCGAGTAAACTATTATTGTTATCTTCGCTATGAGTAAATGGAGCATCCATCGAGATATGACGCCCTGCAATTTGCATTGCATATGTAACATCCTGTACATCCATATCAAGCTGTTCAGCAATTTCTTCTGGATTAGGACGTCTTTCATATTCTTGTTCGAGCTGGCTTAGAGCTTTACTCATTTTATTTAAAGCGCCAACTCTGTTTAATGGCAGGCGCACCATTCTTGATTGTTCTGCAATCGCCTGCATAATTGATTGGCGAATCCACCATACAGCATAGGAAATAAATTTAAATCCTCTGGTTTCGTCAAACCTTTGTCCAGCTTTTATTAAGCCAAGGTTACCTTCGTTGATCAGGTCACCTAAAGGGAGACCTTGATTTTGATATTGTTTTGCAACACTTACTACGAATCTTAAATTGGCTTTAGTTAATTTGTCGAGAGCAGCTTTGTCGCCTTTTTTAATTCGTTTAGCTAATTCAATTTCTTCCTCCGGCGTCAGGAGTTCAACTTTTCCGATTTCCTGCAAATATTGATCTAAAGATTTACTTTCTCTGTTTGTAAATTGCTTCGTAATCTTCAAATCTAACTCTCTCCTTAATTTATTTATAATTAATTAATTTTTCCTGAGATTCAACTTTAAGTAACATAAAATTGTTCCATAATTTTACCTGTAATAAGGTAAAATTTTTAACCAATTTGAGCTATTATTGATTTTTTACTTCCTTCTTATTAAGAAGTGATACAAGAATGTATAAATTTGGCTATATTTTGTAGCTCTTTGATTTGTTAATTTTAATTTCACTTTACAAATATAGTAATTTTAAATTAAATATTCTAAAAATTTTTTACTTTAGTAAAACTTAAATATCCTAACTATTATCGAAATATTTTTTAGCCACTTTAGTCAAAGTAATTTCTTAAACGAGTATAGTTAATTAATAGTTCAAAAAAAATGATAATTTATCTTATAATTTTGGATTTCAATATGTTTGTGAATAAAAATGTTTAATTTTACAGAATAAAATTTATTAAGCGAGGAATTCATGAAATTTAAATCGGTATATATTTATTTGGTTCTATTCTTATCATTTTTAATATCTGTTTTACTTTTTACACCTGGTGCAAAAAAAACAGTTAATGAAGATGAGACTAACATAAATCGTGAAATGCCAGATGATGATATTCATCGTGGGATTAAAACAGATGCATCAAAAATGCCATCGAAAGAAAATGTTTCCAAAGAAGCAATTGAAAAATTAAATCAGCTAAAATTAGAATATGAAAAAAATCCAGATGATACTATTAAAATTAGAAATTATGCAGATATGTTAATGCTTGCACACCAGCCTGACAAAGCGATAGAATTATATAATAAAATTTTAAGCTTTGATTCAAAAAGGATAGATATATTATTGCATCTTACTTATTTGTATTTTAATAAGGGAGAATTGGAAAAAGCTGAAGAAATATCAAAAAGAATTTTAAGTATAAAAAATAATTTTCCACTTGCACTTTATAATCTTGGAGTTATTTATCACGCAAAAGGAGATATTGAAAAAGCAAAGTATTACTGGAAAGAAGTTATTCGAAAAGAACCAGATAGTAAATTGGCTAAAAATTCAAAATTAATGATAGAAAACATAGAGAAGATTAAGCAGTAAAAACTTTTGTAATTAATTTTTTATTAATTTCTTCAAAATAATAATTGATGATTTTTATATTGTTGTTTTGTTTCCAGATTTCATCAGAAGGCATTAGCTTTTTATCGTAAGAATTGTTATTTGAAAGTTTATTTTTATCTGCAAGAACATAAAATGGAATTTTGTAATGCTTACATAAAATTGCAAGCACATTACTGCCAACTTTATTTATAACATTTCCATTTTTTAATATTGAATCTGCACCAATTATAGCTGCATCTGAGTTTTTAACATATTCACTTAGCATTGCTTCTGTGATTAGTTGAACATTTATTTTTTCTATAGCAAGCTTTTGAGCTAAAATTCTTCCTTCATATTTTGGTCTTGATTCCGATACATAAACCTTGAAGTGTGATTTATCTTTTTTTAGTCTTTTAAAAATTTCAAAAACAGTTGTGCTATTGGATATTGTTATAAAAGTCGAATAATTTATTAAAGTGTTTTTACACTTTGAATAAATATTATCATATATATTCAGTAACATTTCATCATATAAATTGAAGAACTTTTCTAATTTATTTTTCTTTTTTAATGCAACCTGAAAATCACCGAGATATTTCTGGATGTTTTTAAATGGAGAAAATTTTTGTTTCAGTTCTAAAATTAGAGCAGGAAAGAGCTGAAAAATTTTTAGTTCCTTTTTAATATGTTTATGAAGAGATAGCAGTAATTCATTGCTACCAGAAGTTTTATCATTAATTAGCTTTTGAAGAGCTTTGTTTAATTTTATATCCATTTTGAAATTACAATACAAAAAAATCAATAACTATTTTTATCAAATTTGAATCCTTTAATAGGTTCTCGTAATGTTAGTACTGGACAAGGTGCTTTCCTTACAACTTTTTCTGCAGTACTACCAAACAATAAATGTTCAACTCCAGTATGTCCATGAGTTGCAATAATTATTAAGTCGATATCTTTTTCTTTTGCTGTTTCATTAATTTCTACGAATGGTTTACCTGTTTTAATTATTGTTTCTACAGTTAAAGAAGGATCAATAAGAGTTTTTGCAAGATTTTTTAATTCTTCTTCAGCTCGAGTTTTAATATCAGTATCTATTGATGGAATAGCAACCTGTCCCATACTAAAATCAGCTGGATAGATAACTGGTTCAATAACATAAATTAAATACAATTGTGAATTAAAATGTTTAGCAAATTCAACTGCATATTTTAATGCATTTTTTGAGTAATCAGAGAAATCAATTGGTATTAATATTTTATTTATCATACTCATAATTAACCTCATTTATTTCTTATTTTGTTATATAGTTCTATGTAATCAAGATTTAAATTTCTAAGTCTTCTCGAAATAATTTGACTAATTCCTTTTAGTATCTTTATACCATCTAATGGATATGATTCAATAAATTCGTCAAGGTCAGGTTTAAAGATTACAGCAATTTGTGATTCTTTAAGAGCAATAGCAGAAGCAGATCTTTTTTCATTATCAAGAAGTGCAAGTTCACCAAAAAAATCGCCACGTGTAAGATGAGCTAAATCAAATCTTTCGTTGTTTTCTACTTCAAATGTAATTAATACTTCTCCATTTATTATAATATATAAACCTATTCCAGGATCGTTTTGATAAAATATATATTCGTTTACAGAATAAACTCTATTATGAAATAGTTTTAATAGGTTTTTGAAATTTTTATTAGTAAGATCTTTAAATGGAGGCATTGATAAAAGAACTTCTTCTAACTGGCTTTTTTCTGCAGGTGTTTTAAATAAATTTGTCCAGAAACTATTTTGTATTTTTACTTGATTCATAATTACCTCTTATTTGAATAAACCTGCTTCTGCAACACGCCATATTTTTTGACATGGAAATTTATTTTCATAAAGTGCTCTTCCAATAATAACAGAATCAACATATCCTTCTGTTTCTCTTTGCAATTTAATTAAATCCTGATAACCACTTATACCTCCAGAGTGTGTTACTTTACATTCGGTAATTTCAGCTATTCTTTTAGAAAGTTCTATATTCGGTCCAAGCAACATTCCATTTCTTCTAACATCAGTAACAATGTACCTTTTAGCACCAAGTTGTTTTAAAATTCGAGCATAGTCATAAGCATTGACGCCAGTAAAAACTCTTCTGCCCCTTGTAATAACTTCTCCTTCTATTACGTCAATGGCGGCAACAACTCTATTTGGTGTAAATGTTTCAAGAATTTTAGTGAATTCTTTTGGATTTTCAAAAGCAAGTGTTCCTATCACTATTCTTGCTACACCTAAATCAAATGCAATTCGGGCATCTTCTAAGTTTCTGATACCTCCACCAAGTTCTACTGGAATAATTACTGCTTCACATATTTTTCTTATGATCTCGTGGTTAACGTGAGAATGTTCCCATGCAGAATTAAAGTCTACAACATGCAGGCATTTTGCATTTTCTGATCGCCAGATTAATGCCATTTCAACAGGATCATTTCCATAAGAAGGACAATTTAATTCTGGTATTCCCTGAACTACTCTAACAGTTTTTCCATCTTGAATATCTATTGAAGGAATAACTAATAATTTAGCCATCGAATTTCCATTTACCTTGATTTTTAATTGTTTTTCTGCTGATTATTAATTTTTGTATTTCACTTGTTCCTTCGAATATTTTAAGTATTCTTACATCTCTATAAAATCTTTCTATTGGTAATTCACTTGAATAACCCATTGCTCCATGTATTTGAACAGCCATATCAGCAATTTCTTTTACTGCTTCCGAACAATATAATTTTACAATTGCAGCATCTTGACTTATATCGAGTCCCTGATCATATTTTTCAGCTGCACGATATAAGATACTTTCCATTAAATAAATTTTTGTGGTCATCTCAGCAATCATAAATTCAATAGCTTCAAATTGAGAAATTGGCTTGTCAAACTGAACTCTTTGATTTGCAAATTGAACAGAGAGTTCAAGTAATTCTTTAGCAGCACCTACACTGCAAGCTCCTATTGTTAATCTCCCTGCATCTAAAGTTTTCATTGCAATAATAAAACCTCTTCCTTCCTGACCAATAATATTTTCTTCGGGAACTTCTACATCATTAAATCTTATTGCATTTGTAACACTACCTCTAATCCCAAGCTTTTTTTCATTATGACCAACTTCCACTCCCTGAAAATTTTTTTCAACTACAAATCCTGTAATTCCTTTCTCTGTTCTTGCAAAAACAGAAAATATATCTGCTATTGCTCCGTTTGTTATCCATAATTTTTCACCATTTATTATCCATTTCCCATTTTTTTTAGTAGCAGTAGTTTTAAGATTAAAAGAATCAGAACCTGCCTGAGCTTCTGTTAAACAAAATGCAGCAATTTTTTCTCCAGAAGTAAGTTGTGGTAAATATTTTTGTTTAAGTTCTTCAGAACCACCAACGTATATTGCATTGGTTCCTATTGATTGATGAGCTCCAATAAAAGTAGCAGTAGCACCACATCCTCTTGAAATCTCTTCTTGAGCAACGCAATAACCTACCATTCCAAAACCACCACCACCATATTTTTCGGGGAATGCTGTACCTAATAATCCTAAATTTGCAATTTTTTTGATTAATTCATCTGGTATATATTCTTGTTCATCAATTAATCTGGCAAGAGGTTTAATTTCTGCATTTGTAAAATCTCTTACCAGTTTACGCAGCATTTCATGTTCTTCTCGAAATTTTAGTAACATAGTAAAATTTTATGATTAGTTAATTGTAAAATAAATAAATGGATTCTAAAATAAAATTAATTATGTTTTTAATAGTTATTCAATGGAAGGATAATTAGAAGAGATTAAACTGCTTGAGATGTTTCTACTGCAAACATTTTGTATTGTTTATATAATGCAACTGCATCTTCGAAACTAAATCGTGTTCTTATGAGAAAACTTTCATCTCGTTTTTTAAGAGGTGGTTCTGGTTCCCATTCTAAATTGGAATTTAAAACTGTATTATTTTCTGTATTTACAATTGCCCATTTAGCTACACCATTCTTGTTGGATTTCATTACCAAATGGATTTTGCCCTCTAATCCAAATCTCATTGCTACATCAAACCATTTTGCTTTTTCTTCAATAGTCATTTTTTAATATTTGCTAATTTTTCTAATTTATAATCGTATAAAAAAAGGAAAGTTTTAGTGTCTATTAAAATTAAATTTAGTGAGTTCAATCATAGAAAATTTCCTTTATTTGATTTTATATATTTCTTGACTTTCCAATCACTTATCTTCATATTTCGCATAATATGATTAAAAATTTTACTTATACAGCTTCTGATAATGAAATCATTACCATTACTGCTTATATAAATGATAATTTATTTAATGGTAATGCAATTATTTTTGTACATGGGTTTAAAGGTTTTAAAGATTGGGGCTTTGTTCCATACTTGGGAAATTATTTCGCAGATAAAGGTTTTTTAACTATTACTTTTAATTTTTCTCATAACGGCATTGGGAAAAATTTAAATGAGTTTACAGAGTTAGATAAATTTTCAAAAAATACAATTTCTCGTGAAGTTAGAGAATTAAATGAAATTACAGATGCATTATATGATGATTTCTTTAATCTTAATTTCAAAGGAAAAGTTGGTTATATTGGACATAGCAGAGGGGGAGCTATTGCGATTTTAAATGCATCAAAAAGGACTGATATAAGTTGTGTAAGTTTATGGGCTTCGATTTCTCATTTTAATAGATATACTCAACATCAAATAGAAGAATGGCGAAAAAAAGGTTATCTTGAAGTCTTAAATACTCGTACAAAACAAATTATGAAACTTGATATTGCTCTATTGAACGATATTGAAAAAAATGCAGATGAATTAAATATTAAAAAGGCGATAGAAAATTTCAAAAAACCTTTATTAATTGTTCATGGCAATCAAGATATGGTTGTTCCTGTAAAAGAAGCACAACAATTATATGAATGGTCAGACAAAGCTCACACAGAATTTTTCAAGATTTATGGTACGGGGCACACATTTGATATTGTTCATCCTTTTAATGGTATTAATGAAAAGTTTAAAAAAGTCTTAGAAATAACTTCTAAATTTTTTATCAATAATCTTAAATAAACAGGTGAATTATGAATTCAAAAGAAACAGTTAAAATCTCAGTTAACATAATTGATAAAATTAAATCCAGAGAAATTTTAGGAATAATCTCATTTTCATTATTAATGTCTATTAGTGCACAAATTATTATACCTGTTCAACCTGTACCTTTTACACTTCAGACTATGATTGTACTTTTATCGGGTGCTTTTTTAGGTTCAAGAAATGGATTTATAAGCCAGATAATTTATTTATTCATGGGAATTTTAGGATTACCAGTTTTTGCAGGATTTAGTTCGGGTATTTTTAAATTATTTGGTCCAACTGGAGGATATTTGTTATCATTTCCATTTGCAGCATTTTTAGTTGGTTATTTGGTTGAAAAGAAAAATTCTAATCTCATATTATTAATGTCTTTTATCCTTGGAGAGTTAATAATTCTTCTTGGAGGTGCTTCATATTTAAATTTATTTTTTAATGGGAATCTTAAACAAACATTGTTTCATGGGGTCTTTATATTTTCTCTATGGGATATAATTAAAATTATTGCAGCCTTTAGTATTTATAAAGCTCTTAAAATAAAAAAATAATCTCATAATAATTTTTTGGATTAAAAAATGAGCACTAAAAATGTTGTTTTTATAATTGTATTTATTAGTGCATTAACACTATTTGTTTTTAATGTTAGAAAAATTATTTCTTACATTTTATTAGGAAATAAAGATAATAGATTTCATAAGCCCTTAGAACGAATTAAGAATGTATTGACCATTGCTTTCGCACAATCTAAATTATTAAGAGAACCTGTTGCAGGGACAATTCATTTTTTTATTTTCTGGGGATTCATAATCTTTCTATTTGCTGTTGTTGAATCAATAGTTCAAGGATTTTATTCACCTTTCAGCTGGGAATTTTTAGGTTCGTTTTATCGAATTATATCATTTATTCAGGATTTATTTGGATTACTTATAATTATTTCTGTATTGGTAGCACTTTATCGAAGGTTTATCAAGAAAGTTCCTCGATTGAATGTTGGGAAGGAAGGCAATTTAGATGCTGCAATAATTTTGTTATTGATTTTTGGTGTTGTTTTATCGATGTATGGACAAAATTCTGCTTTTATTGCAAAAAACAATTTTGTGCTATCATCTAACGAATTAAGACCTATTTCATTTTATCTAAGTAAATATTTATTTGCAAACTCAAATCAAATTTCTCCATTATGTTACGAAGTTTGCTGGTGGGTTCATATTTTACTGATTTTTAGTTTCTTGAACTTTCTACCATATTCAAAACATTTTCATGTAATTTCATCAATACCAAATGTTTATTTTTCAAAACTCAAGAATGAGAAATATGTTTTAAAAAAAATAAATCTTGAAGATGAAAATGTAGAACAGTATGGAGCAGCAGACTTTGAACACTTGAGCTGGAAACAAATTCTTGATGGATTTGCCTGTACAGAGTGCGGAAGATGTACAGCAAGTTGTCCTGCATCTATTACAGGCAAAAAGTTATCTCCTCGAGAAATAATTAAAAATATTAGATATCGAACAGAAGAAAAAGCTCCTCTATTATTTAAAGGATTAAATGATGATGAAACTTTTTCTAAAACTTTAATTCATAATTATATATTGGACGAAGAAATATGGGCTTGTACAACATGTGGTGCTTGTGTTAATGAATGTCCAGTAATGATTGAACATGTAGACTCGATAGTTGATTTTAGAAGAAATCTTGTTTTAATGGAATCAAACTTTCCACCTGAATTAAATTCACTGTTCAAAAATTTAGAGACAAATTTTAATCCATGGGCATTTAATGCTCAGGATAGAGCGAATTGGTCAGAAGGAATGAATATTAAAACGATGGCAGAAGATTCAAATTGTGAAATTTTATTCTGGGTTGGATGTGCTGGCTCGTTTGATGCTCGATATCAAAAAGTGACAAAATCAATTGCAAAATTGATGCAAAATGCAAATATTGATTTTAGAATTCTTGGAATTGAAGAAAAATGCACGGGTGATTTACCACGAAGATTGGGAAATGAATATTTAGCTCAAATGTTAATTCAAGAAAATGTAGAAACATTGAATAAGTATAATGTCAAAAAAATTGTTACAGGCTGTCCACATTGTTTTAATATATTAAAAAATGAATATCCACAATTTGGTGGAAACTATGAAGTAATTCATCATACTGATTTAATCAAAGAATTATTAAAATCAGGGAGATTAAAACTGAAGAATGAATCATTAATGCAAAAGATTACTTATCACGATTCATGCTACCTTGGACGTTATAATAATATTTATGATTCACCAAGAGAATCTTTGAAAATGGTTAACAATATTGAATTAGTTGAAATGAAAAGAAGTAAAGATAAAGGATTTTGTTGTGGTGCTGGGGGTGGTAGAATGTTTCTCGAAGAAACAGAAGGTAAACGAATAAATGAACATCGTACATTAGAAGCAATTGAAACAAATGCAAATGTTATTGCTTCTGCTTGTCCATTCTGTATGACTATGTTAACTGATGGATTAAAATCATTTAATAAATCAGAAGAAATTGCAGTAAAAGATGTTTCTGAAATTATTCTTGAACACTTAAATAATTAATTAAAATATGGAGGTATACATGCAAAAGTATCAAAATCTAGTAGAATTTGTAAAAAGTTTAGAAGCTGATGTTGTTAAGTTTTATGAAAAAGGTCAGGCTGCTGCTGGTACACGCCTGAGAAAAGGTTTAAGTGAGTTGAAAAGGATGGCTCAAGAAATTAGAAATGAAGTACAGGAAATTAAAGCACAACGAAAAGCTCCTAAAAGCGAATAATGATATATTAAAGGCTGGATATTTGTCCAGCCTTCTTTTATGAAATTGACGGTCATAAAATTTATACTAACTGTTATATTAATAGCATTTTACTCTTATCTATTCGAACATCCAAATTATAAAACAAATACATCCTTTCCTGATTCTATCTCGACTGTCAATCTCACTTTTGTAGGTGATATTATGTGTCACCTGCCTGAAATTAAAGCTGCACAAATAGAGAAAGATAGTTTCGATTTTAAACCTGTTTTTCAATATGTTAAAAAATATCTCGATACTTCTGATATTACATTTGGTAATCTTGAAACAGTAATTGGAAAACAGAAAGATAATTATAAAGGTTATCCACTATTTAATTCACCACCAGAATTATTAGAAGCATTGAAGTATGCTGGTTTTGATTTTTTATTTACTTCTAATAATCACGCATTTGACCAGGGCTATAATGGTTTAAAAAGAACATTAAATGCAATAAAAGAAAATGGGATGCAAGCTGCAGGAACATATGTTTCTAAAGACGATTATGACTCGCTTCTTATTATTTTTAAAAATAATATTAAGATTGGTATACTTGCTTATACTTACGACTTAAATCTAAAATTGAAAAAAGAACATAAATACTGCATAAAATTTCTTGATACTCTCTTAATTAAAGATGAAATAAGGAAACTCAAAGAAAAAGGGGCTGAGATTGTTATAGTTTATTTTCACTTTGGAGATGAATATAAAAGGAAGGTATCAAATTATCAGAAGAAAATAGTTAATAAAACAATTGAGTATGGGGCTGATTTAATTATTGGAAGCCATCCACATGTTGTCCAACCGATGAAGCTTTTATCTTCAAACAAAAGCAAAATAAAAAAAGTTTTTGTGGCTTATTCATTAGGGAATTTTCTTTCGAACCAGCGATGGCGTTATTCTGATTCGGGTGTAATCCTTAATGTTGTTATTAAAAAGAATAATCAAAGTAAAGAAATAAATTTTGAAAATATTTCAATCATTCCCACCTGGGTATACAAAAGTAAATTTAATAATCGAGATAATTTTTTGATTGTCCCATCTGATTCTACACTAATTAAGAACTTATCTTTTTTATCTAATGTTGATAAGATGAAAATTTTAAGAGCATATAATGATGTAATGGAAATGTATTCCTGCACAAAGTAATTATTTAATGATTTATTATTTTTGAAAGGTTGGATAGGTTTAATATGAAAAATAAAGCATCACTCACAGTAATTTTCGTTACAATCTTTATAGATTTAATGGGTTTTGGAATTTTAATTCCATTATTACCAACTTTTGCAAGTAAAGAATTAGGAATTTCAGATTTTGGAATTGGGATTATAGTAGCTGCATTTTCGTTAATGCAATTTATATTTAATCCTTTTCTTGGAAATCTGTCTGATTCTATTGGAAGAAAGCCAATTATTGCAATAACATTATTATTGACGTCTATTTCATATATTATTTTTAGCTTTGCAAATTCATTTGGTGTTTTAATTTTATCAAGAATGTTAGCTGGAATAGGTGGAAGTAATATTGGAGTAGCACAGGCATATATTGCAGATATAACACAACCTGAAGAAAGATTAAAAGGAATGAGTATTATCGGTATTGCATTTGGACTTGGTTTTGTATTCGGTCCTTTGATTGGTGCCTTAATTTCAGTATATGGATATTCAGTTGCAGGATTAATTAGTGCAACTTTTTCGTTTACTGCATTTTTATTTGCTTTAATAATATTACCTGAATCAAATATAAGAACTGGTAAAAAAAATAAATTGGAAATTAAGTTATTCGATATAAACAATATTAAAAAAGTTATAAGAACATCAAAAGTGAATTTGTTGATTTTTATTTTCTTCATAATAATTTTTTCAATAGCAAATTTGTATGGTACATTTGCATTGATCGGATATAAACTTTATCATTTCACAGATCGACAGAATGGGATTTTATTTGGTACTATGGGAATTATAGGTGCAGCAGTTCAAGGTGGTTTGATGAAATTAATTAAAGATAAAATTTCTGAACGAAAGCTTTTATTAATTGGACTGGCTTTTATGATTGCAGGTTTGGCTGGTATTCCGTATGGTATAAATTTTCTGGGAGTAATTATTATTGTAATTATTTTATCGATTGGAACCGGAATATTACAACCTTTGCTATTAAGTCTAATATCAAAATTTACAAATCAAAATGAACAGGGGATAGTTCTTGGAATCAATCAATCTTTTTCTGCTTTGGCAAGAGTCTTAGGTCCACTCTGGGGTGGATTTTCTTTTAATTATTTGGGTTATAAAGCTCCTTTTCTTACCGGAGCTATCTTTACTTTTTTTATATTAGTAATTGTGATTTTTTATATGAAAGAATTTGAATAAAAATGTTAACCATAGGTAAACTGAAAATAGAAAATGCATTATTGCTGGCTCCAATGGAAGATGTAACTGATATTGCATTTAGAAAACTCTGTAAAGAATTTGGAGCAGATATTGTTTACACAGAATTTGTAAATTCGGATGGATTGGTTCGTTCGAATCAAAAAACATATCGTAAACTTGAAATAACAGAATATGAAAGACCTGTAGGAATTCAAATATATGGCGGCAATATTGAACCAATGATCGAAGCAGCGAAGATAGCTGAGCAAAAAAATCCTGATATAATAGATATAAATGCTGGTTGCTGGGTTAAAAAGATTGCTAATCGTGGTGCTGGTGCTGGATTATTAAAAGATCCTGATTATATGCAAAAAATGGTAGAAGTAATTGTGAAAGTAGTTAATGTCCCTGTAACTGTAAAGACAAGATTGGGCTGGGATGAAAATTCAATTATGATACTTGATATTGCAAAGAGATTAGAAGATGCAGGTGCTTCAGCTTTAACAATTCATTGTAGAACAAGAAGTCAGGGACATAATGGTAAAGCAGATTGGTCCTGGATACCAAAGATAAAAGAAGTGGTTAAAATTCCTGTTATATTAAATGGTGGTGTTTATAGTGCAAATGATGTTAAAATGGCTTTTGAATTAACTGGAGCAGATGGAATTATGATTGCACGTGGAGCAATTGAACGACCATGGATTTTTCAGGAAGCAAAAGAATTATTAACTACTGGTACAATAAATTTACTCGATACACCAGAATTCAGAATTCAAACTGCTCTGAGACATCTTAAATATTCACTCGAAATAAAAGATTCTCGTGCAGCAATTATTCCTTTTAGAAAATTCTGGTCAGGATATCTTAAGGGTTTGAGAAATTCATCTAAAGTCAAACAGGAATTAATGAAAGTTACAGAATATGCTCCCATTGAAGAAATTTTGATGAATTATCTTAATGAATTAAAAAATATAGAAAATATAAGTATTACAAACTAAATAGGTATAAAATGGACTTAAAAAACTATATACGTACAGTACCTGATTTCCCAAAAACAGGGATTATGTTTAAAGATATAACAACATTATTGAAAGACAAAAATGCATTTCAATATGCCGTAGAAGAATTGTATAACTTATCGAAAAACAAGGGGATAACAAAAGTAGTTGCAATAGAATCTCGTGGATTTATTTTTGGTGCTATACTTGCCAATAAATTGGGTGCTGGATTTGTTCCAGTAAGAAAACCTGGAAAGTTACCTGCTGAAAAGTTATCTGAAACTTACACACTGGAGTATGGTACCGATTCTATTGAAATTCATAAAGATGCTATTCAACCAGGAGATATAGTTTTATTACATGATGATTTACTTGCTACAGGGGGCACTATGGAAGCAGCATGCAAACTTGTTGAAAAAATGGGAGCAAAGATAGCTCAAATATCATTTTTAATTGAATTAAGTTTTTTGAACGGAAGAGAAAAACTAAAAGATTATGATGTGCATTCAATAATTCAGTATGATGAATAGCTGCAGTAATTAAAAGAAGTAATAATCACTTAAAATCTTTTGGTGCTAATACAACAACAAATTCACCTTTAACTGTTTTTGTTTTAATTGAATCGAGAATTTCATCTGCTGTTCCTCGCCACACCTCTTCAAACTTTTTAGTTAATTCTCTTGCAACTGCAATTTTTCTTAAGGGCATATACTGCTTTATTTCTTCAAGGAGTTTTACGATTCTGTATGTTGACTCATAAAGAACTATAGTTCTTTCTTCTTCAGCAAGTTCCATTAACTTTTTTTGTCTTCCTTTTTTTTGTGGAAGAAATCCTTCGAATACAAAAGAACTTGATGGAAAACCACTTATGCTTAACGCTGCAATTAGTGCACTTGGTCCAGGCACCGGGATTATTGATATGTTATTTTTAATTGCTTCGTTTATCAGTTTTGTACCTGGATCTGATATTAATGGAGTACCTGCATCTGATACAAGTGCACATGATTTCCCAGATTTTATCTCTGTTATAATTTTATTGATTTGATTTGCTTCATTAAAAGCATTAGCTACAATTAATTTCTTATGAATATTATAATGATCTAAAAGAATTTTTGTTACTCTTGTATCCTCACATATTATAAAATCAACATTTCTTAAAATATTCAAAGCTCTTAATGTAATATCTTCTAAATTACCTATAGGTGTAGCAACAATGTAAATAATGTTTCTACTGTTAATTGGTTCGTCCATATTAATAAAGATTGATTAATTCTATTGTTAGCAAAATCAGTAATAAATTTATAATCGAATGTTAATAATAAATTTTTAATAAAAAAATTTTCTTCGAGTAAAGGTATAACTATAAGTCATTGTAAAATAACCAATTCATAAGAAAATATTTTTTCATTTAATGAAGAAAGCTAAACTCATAATTACTCATTTCGATAATAACCCAGAATCAAAAATAAAATTAGAAAATATTTTTATAAGAGGTTATCATGAAAAAAGTTTTGTTTTTGGGTGCGCTCCTGATATTTTCAGTTACTTCATGTATTACAGAAAAAATAGTTGAACCAATTGTGTCTGATGAGTTGAGTGGACAATATCAATCAGTACCATATACATCTATAGAAGCTGAACCTATAGTAATTTTATTACTTTCTCATGAAGGTAATAAAGTTTATGGAACTGGCAGCTGGAATGCGATAACATTTAATTTTGAAGGTACTGTTATTAATAAGCATGTTATTTTAACTTTTACATTGAAGGATACTAATGTTGGTAATATCAATGGTGATATTGATGGATGGGTTGGTAATGATAATAGTATAGCTGGTGGTTATAAACTCTGGAATTCATACCAGTTATTTAATGGTCCAATTAGACTAAAGTTGGTTCAAAAATTAGATAAAAGGCATGATCAGGGGCAGGGGTATTAATTAAAAGGCTCTTATTGAAGAGCCTTTTTATAAACTCGATAAAGTTTTTCTGATTATTGCTATACCTTTATCAACTTCTTCATGTGTAATTATTAATGGTGGTCTGAATCTAACTGTTGAAACTCCACAACCAAGCATTAACATTTTATTTTCAAATAACTTATTTAAGAATTTTTTTCTTGTTTCGGGATCAGGCATATCAAAAGCACACATCAATCCGAGTCCCCGGGCTTGACTGACAAATTGAGGAAAGTCATTTTGAACTTCTAATAATTTTTCGAGAAGATATTTACCAACTATTCTTGCATTTTCAATAAGATTATCTTCAACAATCACTTCAAGATATTTTCTTGCCCTTACCATATCAGTTAAATTTCCGCCCCAGGTTGAATTTATTCTTCCAGATACTCTTAAGACATTATCTTCAATTTCATCAATTCTATTGCTAACCATAATTCCACATACTTGAATTTTTTTCCCGAACGACATTATATCTGGTTGAACAAAATATTCATGAGCCCACATTTTACCTGTTAATCCTACTCCAGTTTGAACTTCGTCGAATATTAGCATTATTTCTTCTTCGTCAGCAATTTCTCTTAATTTAAGAAAGAATTCTTTTCTGAAATGATTATCACCACCTTCACCTTGAATTGGTTCAATTATGATTGCAGCAATATCATCTTTATTATTTTTTATAGCAGAGTAAATTTCGTTTATTGCTTGATTCTCGAGTTCAATAATTTTATCTAAATTCTTTTCAATCGGGAAAATAATTTTTGGATTGGTAATTCTTGGCCAGTTGAATTTTGTATAATGTGCAGTTTTAACTGGATCGGTGTTTGTTAATGATAATGTATATCCTGATCTTCCATGAAATGCTTCTCTAAAATGAATTACCTGTTGACCTTTTTCTTCTTTGTATCCTTTCTTAAAATTTTTCTTCACTTTCCAATCAAATGCTGCTTTAAGTCCATTTTCAACAGCTAATGTACCACCTTCAACTAAGAATAGATGTTTGAAATATTCTGGCATTGCTAAACGTCTTAATGTGTCCACAAATTTTGCCATCTCAACAGTATAAATATCAGAATTAGATGGTTTATTCATTGCTGCTAAAAGTAATTCTTCTTTAAACTCTGGTGTATTTAGTTTTGGATGATTCATTCCAAGCGGTGCAGAAGCAAAAAATGAATAAAAATCTAAATATTCATCACCTGTTCTGGCATCTATAATTGTTAATCCGTGACTGTTTTTTAAGTCAAGTACAATGTCAAAACCATCAATTAGCATTACTTTTCTTAAAACATCAAGAGCATTGTGCGGAGTAATAACATTAACTTTTTCATTTAATTTGGTATTAAACATAGCTACCTCTCTAAAATTTTTTTATTTAGAATTTTGATATGTGTAGATTTAGAGAGAGGAGAAATTTAATAGACCTGTTCCAGGCGAGAACTTAAATAGCTTTTAAGATGCTTTCTACCAGTTATTTTTTGAAAATCAATGTATTTCATAATAATATTAAATATTCGGTATTAAATTTATCATTCATTATTCATTTTAACAAATCATTTATTTAATAAAAAATTTATTAACAAGTTTATTCTGGATTTATTTTTACTAAATTTGAAAAAGAAATAAATTACTGAGACGATGAAAATTAAATTAATAGTTATTTCTTTATTATTAATTCTAATTCTACAATGTGGAGATGATAAGAAAAACAATATTGATGATCTTTCAAATCTTGAAGTTGACAACACAAAGCTTGCATCAAGTATTGTTGATAGTAAATTAGGAATTAAATTCAAACCACCTATCAAATGGAAAGCAAAAGAAGTAGAATTCTCTAAAAAGGTAGAAAACTTTTCAAAGAATCAAAATTCTTCCGAAACATTCTTCTATAATCCAGTTTATCTCTTCTTTGATGATTCTACAAAAAGTCTTTTAAGTGTTGGTTATATTGAATCATCTGATAGTACATTATCAATAACAAAAAAAATGGATTCTTATAAAAAGTTAATAAATGATAAATATCATTCATATAATTTGAAAGTGAAAGAGTTTGATTACTTAAATATTCCTTTCACACAAATCACTTATGAAAGAGGAAATTTTATAAGTAATAAAATTCTATTTATAGCTAATAAGATGATTATTTCATTCGACTTTACAGTTCTGAAAGATTATTATAACAGTGAAATAAAATTTATTAAAACAACAATTGGATCAATTGAATTATTAAAAAATTAATTTCAGGAGGGCATATGGAATTCTTAAAATCTCTGGGAATTAAAGAAGAAAATTTTGGTGCTTCAACTGGATTAAATTGGTATGATACAAAGACAAGTGGAATAATTGAAGTTGTCTCTCCTGTTGATGGTAAATTAATTGCAAAAGTTTATCAGGCTTCTGAAGAAGATTATAATGATGTTGTAGCAAAATCTGTTGAAGCTTTCAAATACTGGAGAACAATTCCTGCTCCTAAAAGAGGTGAAATAGTTAGACAAATTGGATTGAAACTGAGACAGTATAAAGAGCAACTTGGACGATTGGTATCCTATGAAATGGGAAAATCTTTACAGGAAGGACTTGGTGAAGTTCAGGAGATGATTGATATTTGCGACTTTGCAGTTGGTCTATCACGACAGTTATATGGTTTTACTATAGCATCTGAAAGAGAAAAACATAGAATGTATGAACAATATCATCCGTTGGGAGTTGTAGGTATTATAACAGCATTTAATTTCCCTGTCGCAGTATGGTCTTGGAATGCAATGATTGCAACAGTATGTGGCGATGTAAATTTATGGAAACCTTCATCAAAAACTCCTTTGTCTGCAATTGCTGTACAAAATATTTTATCAGAAGTAATAAAAGAAAATAATTTGCCTGAAGGTTTATTTTCTTTAATAATCGGAAAAGGTTCTACAATTGGAGAGAAATTATTAAATGATAAAAGAATACCACTTATTTCATTAACTGGTTCTATAGAAGTTGGTAGACATGCTGCAGAAATTATTGCAAAACGATTTGGTAAAGCAATACTTGAACTTGGTGGTAATAATGCAATTATCGTGACTCCTAATGCAGATCTACAATTAGCAATTCCAGCAATTGTTTTTGGTGCAGTTGGTACAGCAGGTCAAAGATGTACTACAACTCGTCGTTTAATCGTTCACGAAGATATTTATGAAAAGGTAAAAGAATCATTAATAAAAGCTTATCAAAGCTTAAAGATAGGTAATCCACTTGATGAAAAAAATCATGTTGGACCTTTAATTGATAAATCTGCTGTTGAAGAATTTAAGACTGCACTTAATCTTGTTCAAAAAGAAGGTGGAAAAATTTTATATGGTGGCGAAGTCCTTTCAGGAAAAGGTTATGAATCTGGTTGTTATGTTGTTCCAGCAATTGTAGAAGCAGAAAATCATTATAAAATTGTTCAGGAAGAAACTTTTGCTCCAATTTTATATTTAATTAAATATTCAGGTGAAGTTCAAAATGGAATAAATATACAAAATGATGTTGTACAGGGATTATCATCTGCAATTTTTACAAATAATTTAAGAGAAGCAGAAGAATTTCTTTCTGCGTGGGGGAGTGATTGTGGTATTGCAAATGTAAACATTGGAACTTCAGGGGCGGAAATAGGGGGAGCTTTTGGCGGCGAAAAACATACAGGCGGTGGTCGTGAATCTGGTTCAGATGCCTGGAAATTTTATATGCGTCGCCAAACAAATACAATTAATTTTGGAACTAAATTACCACTTGCTCAGGGAATTAAATTTGAAATCTAATTATAGGTAGAAATTTTATGACATTTAAAAATCATTTCTTAATTCTTCTTACTTTTTGCTCTATATATTATGCTCAATCTATTTATAGAACAGATACTCTAATTACTCTTATAAATGGATTTGAAGACAAATATGGTAACTCTCATATTTACTACCAGATTAATCAGAAAAGTTTTTATCAAGAAGTTGATACAACTTTTTTGACATTGTATGTTTATGATACTAAGAATCAATTGGAACAAAAGCTTTTTAATTCTTATGAAGTTAATTACAATATTTCACAAAATTCATTTAAAAAGTCTATTGTTGATTTTTATTGTCTTGATGATGAGTTACAAAAATATATTGTTCTGTATAATTTATATACTTCCACTGATACATCTGTGGTTTTATTAAATTATGATGGACAGGAATATCACATTGACAATGGTTCAGCTTATTTTATGCAGTTAATAAATGATACAATCTGGATTAACCTGAACAACAAAATTTATTTTAGTAGTGATTATGGTAAAAACTGGGATACCATAAATAATGCTTCTTCTGGTTATTATTTATTATCAATATCTCCATTTAATACTAATATTACATTTTATAGTAAGGATGGAAGATTATATAAATCTTCTAATAGAGGTAATGTAGTTGAATTAGTTCACGATGATGATTACTGGTATGATGATGTGAAAATGTATTACGAAAAAGATAAAAAACATATATATGCAATTACTGCAAATTATGATCATAAAGACCTGCTAATTTCTGATAATTATGGTGAGGCGGGAAGCTGGAAAGCTGTAAAAAAGTTTTTAACTGAAAATTCTACAATGGTTATCGATGATTCAATTGCTGGGCAAATTTATTACTCAACATATGATGAAATTTATTTTTCCACAGATTTTGGACTAAGTTTCAAATTATTAACAAAATTATCAGAACAAATTAATGGGCTATATAAAAAACCTGGAACAAATATTTTGTATTGTTCTACAAAAAATAAAATATATGAAATTAAGTATGACGATAATGGCGTATTATCACAAAAAGTACTGAAAGTATTCTATCCAGGAGAAGTTTTAAAACTTTATCCTTTAGCAACTGGGAATAAATGGATTTATCATGAAGTTGGATGGGCGGCAGATATTTACTTGCATCCTATAAATGATTTTAAAACTATAGAAGTAATAAGTGATACTATAATAAACAATATTCGTTTTTATAAAATTAAAGAAAGAGAGTTTATTCATTATGAAACAATTGATAGTTCAAATGGGAAAATATATATTGCTTATTTTGATGGAGATAACATAAATTATTTTAATGAAAGAAACCTGAATGCTTTACCAGGGGATGATTTTTCAAGAGGGATGGTTAGAGAAATAGCTGATTCAGTAAAATATATATTTGGTAAAAATCGATTTGATAGAAAGTTTTATATAAATTCATTAGATGTTATTTTTCAAGAGTATGTAGATGGAATAGGTTTATATAGAGAGGAAAGATCATTTGATTTTGGTTATACAATATCTGTTTTAAAAGGCTTTATCATTGATGGTGTTTTATATGGTGATACTACAAAAGTTGATGTAAAAGATGAAAAAGAAAAAATTCCTAAGGATTATATCCTTTATCAAAATTATCCCAATCCTTTTAATTCAGAAACAATTATAACATTTTCTATACCGAAACATGAACATGTGATATTAAAAATTTATGATGTGCTCGGAAGAGAAATATCAACTCTTTTTAATAAAGAATTAGAAGCAGGTTTTCATGAATTTAAATTTAATGCACAAAATTATTATAGTGGTATTTATTTCTATAAAATTAAAGCAGGAAATTTTTCTGATACAAGAAAAATGATATTATTAAAATAAAATATAACTCTTGTTTAGTATTAAAACAAAGATTAATTGAAATAGAGGGAATTTATCTTTATTTTAATAATAGAACTACCTGAGGGGAACAATGATAAGAAAAATATTATCAACAATTTTTTTTATTCTTTTAGCAATTAATCTTACATTTTCACAAAATCCTGAGTGGATTTATTTCACTGCATGGAAAAATGAAGTGTACGTAATTGCTATTGAGGGAGATAACATTTGGATTGGGACAAATTTGGGTTTAATTAAAGCAAATATGTTTACAGCACTTAGGGGAGAAAATATTAACTATAACAGGTCAAATTCAGTTTTGCCAGGTTATTATGTTTTTGCAATAGCCATAGATTCACAGGGGAACAAATGGATTGGGACAGATGGAGGCTTAGTAAAGTTTGATGGAGTAAGCTGGACTGTTTATAACACATCAAATCTATATCTGCCATCTAGTAGTGTTTATGCAATAGTCATAGATTCACAGGGGAACAAATGGATTGGGACAGATGGTGGCTTAGTAAAGTTTGATGGAGTTAACTGGACTGTTTATAACAGATTAAATTCAGGTCTGCCAGATAATAGAGTTAGGGCAATAGCCATAGATTCACAGGGGAACAAATGGATTGGGACAGATGGTGGAGGCTTAGCAAAGTTTAATGGAGTTAACTGGACTGTTTATAACCCATCAAATTCAGGTCTGCCAGATGATGATGTTAATGCAATAGCCATAGATTCACAGGGGAATAAATGGATTGGGACAGATGGTGGAGGCTTGGCAAAGTTTGATGGAATAAACTGGACTGTTTATAAAACATCAAATTCAGGTCTGCTAGGTAATTGGGTTATTGCAATAACCATAGATTCACAGGGGAACAAATGGATTGGGACTTTGGGTGGAGGCTTAGCAAAGTTTGATGGAATAAACTGGACTGTTTATAACACTTCAAATTCAGGCCTCCCAGGTAATAGAGTTAGTGCAATAACCATAGATTCACAGGGGAACAAATGGATTGGGACAGATGGTGGAGGCTTAGCAAAGTTTGATGGAGTAAACTGGACTGTTTATAATTCATCAAATTCAGGTCTCCCAAATGATGATGTAATTGAAATAGCCATAGATACCCAGGGAAACGAATGGATTGGAACATATAGAGGAGGCTTAGCAAAATTTGATGGAGTTAGCTGGGTTGTTTATAACACATCAAATTCAGGTCTCCCAAATGATGATGTAACTGAAATAGCCATAGATACCCAGGGCAACAAATGGATAGGGACAAATGGAGGCTTGGCAAAGTTTGATGGAGTAAGCTGGACTGTTTATAACAAATCAAATTCAAGTTTGCTAAGTAATTGGGTTAAGGCAATATCTATAGATTCAGAGGGGAACAAATGGATTGGGGTAGATGTTGGAGGTATAGCAAAGTTTGATGGAGTAAGCTGGACTGTTTATAACAAATCAAATTCAGGTCTACCAAGTGATTTGGTTAATGCAATAGCCATAGATTCACAGGGGAACAAATGGATTGGGACATGGGAAGGCTTAGCAAAGTTTGATGGAGTAAACTGGACTGTTTATAACACATTAAATTCAGGTCTGCCAGATAATTATGTTAATGAAATAGCCATAGATTCGCAGGGGGACAAATGGATTGGGACTTGGGGTGGAGGCTTAGCAAAGTTTGATGGAGTAAACTGGACTGTTTATTACACATTAAATTCAGGTCTGCCAGATAATGATGTTAATGCAATAGTCATAGATTCGCAGGGGGACAAATGGATTGGGACAGATGGTGGAGGCTTAGCAAAGTTTGATGGAGTAAACTGGACTGTTTATAACACATCAAATTCAAGTTTGCTAGGTAATTGGGTTAAGGCAATATCCATAGATTCAGAGGGGAACAAATGGATTGGGACTTTTGATGGAGGTCTTACGGTGTATCGCGAGGGTGGAGTAATTCTTAATGTTGATGCGAAGGAAGAAAATACTGTACCAAAGAAATTTTCACTATATCAAAATTATCCTAATCCATTTAATTCAAGTACAATAATTGAGTTTGAACTCGCAGATATTTCTAATGTTAAACTTGAGTTATATGATGTATTGGGGAGAAAGTTAAGAACAATTATTTCAAATGAACTTCAAGCTGGAAGACACCAGTTTAGATTTGATGCTGCTGATTTACCAAGTGGAATTTACTTTTATGTTTTATCAACTAATAAATTTATTGAATCAAAAAAGATGATGTTGATTAAATAATTTTTGGGAGATAAAATTTTAAAACATTAAATCGAGTTGTAGAGATATTCCATTATCTAGATTTTTATTAATTAAATTGTATCCACTGCCTAAATTCTTTTCATTTGGTTTAAACAGTTCGGAATATTTTACTGAAATGTTTAATCCAAAATTAGTCTTATATTTTAATAATACATACCACCGCATCCCTTCGCCATAAAGTGCAGGTATTGTTACAAGACCAGTTAAGTCATTTTCATATTCATAAATTCTTGAATCATATGAATCTGTTTTGAAAAAGACAATTCTTCCATTAAGATAAAAATTATTTTTTAGTTTATACTGAATATCTTCAAAAAGTAATAAACCTTTTTCATTTGCAAAGTTGTATCTTTTAAGCATAATTGATTCGATTCTGGTTCTTAATTTCAATTTGTTTGATTGATTAAATAAAACTTCTATTCGGATATTTTCATTTTTAAATGGTTGAAGAGAAGTAAAATTATCAATTATAACTTCTTCTTCTTTTTTCTTGATTTTATATTTAAATCTTATTTCAATTTGTTTGAATGGTTTGTAATCATAAAATAGAAGAAACTCATATCCTTTAAGAGGATAGGCAAATGAATTGCTTGATCTGAAATATCTAAATTGATCATAATATATATTAAAGTTTCCAAGTGCAGTCGAAAAGTTTATTCCAGAATAAAATCCTGCTTCGTTTTGTACATATGATTTTTCTCCAAATGAATATCCATGCATGCTAAAAAATTTTTCTGGATAATTTCTAAATGAAAATATCAGAGATAGATTTTTGCCAATGCTGATTAATATGTTATTAATTGTTGCAATTAAAGAATTATGATAAGTTAATTCACCACTTATATTCAATTGCTTTATGAATGTAGAATAGCTAAATGAATAGTAATCATTTGATCTGGACGAAATAAAAAATTTATGTTCATCAAATTCATGGTTTAATTTTGAGTTGTAATATAAAATCCCAAATTTATTATTATTGATAGAATATTCAGAAGAAATTCCAACAATATTTTCTTCTACATTATTTTTTCTTGTTTCTTCTGTTTTAGTTCTATGATATCCATCTGTAATTAATGAATTAATTTTATTGGTTGTGCTATCGAGAGAAGCATCTAAATAATTTTTAGAGAAGAAAGGAGTAAGTCTCAAAGATTTTAGATTAATATTAAATGCAATACCACGTAAAAATTTATTTTCATTTGTTCCTGTATTAAGTTTAATATCATGTGGATTTTTGTTAACGAAATTTACAGCATCAATTCCTTTTGAATATGAGTATGGACTCCATAATGCTAAACCTTGACCGAATTCAATATTATAATCTCCAAAAGTTAAATTAGATATAAACGATACTTTTTTAAATTGTAAGTGGAAAGAATAATAATCCAGATATGATTTTTCTCCTGCATCTTTTTCAGATATAAATCCTGCACGAAAGTAATTATCCGAAATGAATAGGAGTCTACTATATAATTTTTGTTTACTACCAGAGTATTTATTTTCCAGAAATCCTTCTGGAGTTTGAAAGTTGTTAATAATTCTTGTGCGAAAATTTAATTTCCCATTTATTAAAACATTTTTAATCGAAGATAATATTTCCTTGTTTTTATTCTCAATTTTTAAGAAAGGAATAATTTTTTCAATTATTTGATCGTTTAGTTTATTTATGCGATAAAGTTCGTTAAGAGAATTAAAATTTCCATTTGTATTTTTATAATCAATTATTGCTCTGGCTGTATTAAAATCTAAAAAGGGAATTTGTATTAGTTGATCAATAGTTGCTGTATTAATATCAATTGGATTATTGATTAAATCTTCTATTGATTCAAATATTTGAGATTCTACTTCTTCATTTGATGATTCTTCTATTAACGATTGTAAATTGATATTATTCTCGATAGTATCATTTTGCGAGTATAAAGGTGAGAATGGTAAGAGTAACATTAAAGTAAATTTTATAAATCTCATTTGAATCTTTAAAATTGAATTGCAAGACCAAATGTATGTGTAATTCCTAAATCAGGATGCGATAACGCAGCATAATCAAGTGAAATAAATTTATACACAAATCCAAAACCACCTGAAAATTCTTCTGGTTGGTTCATTGTTCCAATTCTTAGTGTTAGAAAATTTAATAGTTCATATTCAATTCCAGAGCGGAAAGAAAAATTATAATTGAGTTCTTTTATAATAGATGCAAAAATATTTAATGCTTCTACTGGCTTATAATAAATTCCTGAACTTAAAATAACAGGGAATTGATTATCTTCTTTTCTAATGGAAGTTCTAAGAAAATTTTCAATTGAAAAACCTAAATTAAAGTTATCAGTTAATCTAACAGTGCTACCAGCATTAAAAATAAAGTATCCTTTTGTTCCATAATTTTTTATTGATAAATTTTTATATATAGATGTAATTCCAATAGAAAAATTATTCGATAAAGATTTACTATAGCAAAAAGCAAATTGAGTTTCTTTGTAAAGTTCGAATCCATAAATCATAACACCTGCACCAAATGTTCCTGATTTAAAAGGATAGACCAGAGATAAATAAGCTGTTGAGAGTTCTTTCAAACCGAAAGGAGAAGGAATGTAAGAAAATCCAGCATAATTATTTGAAAAATATGAAAGTCCTGCTGGATTATAAAAGATAGCAAAAATATTATTTGATGAAGCATAATCAGAAAAAGACAAAGCAGCTTGACGCGCACCAGGTTTAAGTTGTGCGAAGTTAATGTTTATGAAAATCAAAAATGAAAATAAAATTTGAAAACCCTTCGACATACTATGTACAACATAATAGATTGTAAAATTATTTTCAATTACATATTTTGATAAAAAGAATTTAGAGAAAAACATGAAGAAGGTACTCTTTATATTAAGTTTTATAATTGCTGTTTATAATTTAAAAGCACAGGAGCTCGATGCTACTGTAACAGTAAATTTTGAACAACTTCCTGTGGCTGCTAAAGAAAGACTCGAAAACTTTGCCAATCAAGTAAGTAACTATTTAAATAATACAAAATTTACAAAAGGGAACTGGGAAGGTGATAAGATAAAATGTAACTTTAACATTTTTTTCTTAACTGCGAGTGACGAAACAACCTACATGGCTCAACTTGTTGTTACAAGTCAACGACCAATAGAAGGAACAGAAAAAAATTCTCTTATGCTTAATATTTTAGATAATGCATGGAATTTTAAGTACGAGAAAAATCAAGCAATGTATTTTAATCAAACTGATTTTGATCCACTTGTAAGTTTATTGGATTTTTATGCATATATTATTATTGGCTTTGATCTGGATTCATATTACAAATTGGGAGGTTCGGAATATTTTTCTAAAGCATTGGAGATAACAATTAGAGGTGCAAATAGTCCTTTTGGTGAAGGATGGCAATCTAAAGGAACATTATATAATAGAAGAGGATTAGCAGAAAATTTAGTTAATGCAAAATATCAGCAGTTTAGGATGGATTTTTTTGATTATCACTATAATGGTTTAGATCTTTTTGAAAGTGAACCAGAAACTGCCATGAAAAATATTGTAAAGCTCATAAAAAATCTTGAGAAGGTTAGAGATCAAATAGATACACGTAGTGTACTCTTAAAAGTTTTTTTTGATGCTAAAGCAGGTGAGATTGTAGAGTATTTAAAAAATTATCCTGATAAATCAATTTTTGAAACACTTAAAAAAATTGACCCACCTCATATAGCAAAATATGAAGAAGCATTAAAATAATTTTATTTTTATTGTATTTTTGTAAGACAATATTAAATAGGGATTTCATAAATTCTATACTTTTTGTATAGTTCAGCATTCATTACCTGTGCACCACGATTCATCATATCATTATCTTCTAAGATCCAGCTTGCTTCGCCTAAATGAATACCAAGTTTAGAAGCACGTTCTACAATTTCCCAGTAGAATACAGCATCAAGTCCTCGTTTCTGATATTCAGGAATAATTCCCAGAGTAAGTATTCTTGCCCATGTAATTTTTTTGCGTTGAGTAAACAGTTTTATAAAACCAAAAGGAAAGAGCTTACCATTCATTGATTTAAATATTTGATTATAATCAAGCATAACTAATGAAAAACCAACCAGTTTATTATCAATTTCACCAAATAGAACAAGAGAAGGTTCAACAAGAGGTTTTAAATCTTTTGCAAGTGCATCAATTTCTTTTTCGGTCATTGGAACAAATCCCCAATTTGGTGCCCATGCTTTATTATAAACATATTTAACTTTTTCCAGTTCATTTTTGAAGTTTTTCATATCTAACTGAGTTATTTTGATTTTAGAACGTTCACGAGCTAATTCAGCAACTCTTTTAAGTTTTTCAGAAGTAATAATTTTATTGTATTCAATTTTGTAAGCATAGAGATCTTTTGCTTTTTTAAAACCATAATTTTCACATAAGTCAAGATAATATCTGGGATTATATGGCATTAGCAGTCTTGGTTCGTCATCAAAACCTTCGATTAGCATTCCATATTCATCATTAGAAGATGGATTAGCTGGTCCACGCATAGCATTTAAGCCTTTCGATTTAAGCCATTCTTTTGCAGTGTCAAATAATTTATTTGCAACTTGCTGATCATTTATACATTCGAAGAAACCAAAGAAACCAACTTTATCGTTATGATATTGATTATGAAGATCATTTTTAATTGCTGCAATTCTTCCAACTAACTCTCCATTTTTTTCAGCAAGAAACATATCCATATCAGCATGTTCGAAGAATGGATTCTTTTTTTTATCTAAAATTTTTTTCTTGTCATAAATTAATGGAGGGACCCAGTAAGGATCGTTCTTATAAATTTTCCATGGAAGTTTTATGAATTCCATTAAGTCTTTTTTGCTTTCAACTTTTTTGATTTTAATTTCTGACATGTTTCCTCCAAAGTTGAAAAAAAAGAGCCAGACTAAAATTTTGACTGGCTCTGAAATTGTTTGTATACTCTTATTAAATTAAACCTAATTCTTTTCCTACTTTTTTAAATGTATCGATAATAAATTCAAGATGTTCATCTTCGTGAGTAGACATATAACTTGTTCTCATCATTTGTCTACCTGGTGGGACACCAGGAGAGATAAACACATTAACGAATACACCAGCATCAAACAATTTACGCCACATTTGAAAAGCTAAATTATCATCTCCAACAATAACAGGTACTATTGCTGTTCTTCCATCAACTATATTAAAACCAGCTTCTTTAAGTCCCTGACGAACTTTATTAGCATTATTAATTAATTTTTGAACACGCCAGGGTTCTTGTTCAAGAATATCTAAAGCTGCCAGTGCAGCGGCTACTGCTGCAGGAGTAGGGGATGCACTAAAGATTAATGCAGATGAATGATGTTTTAAGTAATTAATTACTCTTTCTGGACCTGCAACAAAACCTCCTAAAGAGGCAAAAGTTTTACTGAAAGTTCCCATTGTTAAATCAACTTCTTTTTCTAAATTGAATTCACTTGCCGTTCCTCTACCACCTTTTCCAATTACGCCTACCGCATGAGCATCATCAATTAATACTCGAGCATTATATTTTTTTGCTAAACTTACAAGAGTTGGTAAATCTACAATTTCACCTCCAGTACTGAATACACCATCGCTAACGATTAATTTTCCTGCTTCATAAGGAATTTTTTGAAGTACCCTCTCAAGATCATTCATATCATTGTGTTTATATCTTACAAGTTCTGCAGTTGCACCGCGTGCCATTATTTGACCGGCTACAATACAAGCATGATTGTCTTTGTCGGATACAACATATTCACCTTTTTGAACCAATGCTGTTATTATGCCTTGTGCTGTTTGGTAACCAGTACTGTAAAGAAGTACTGCTTCTACCCCAAAAAATTTAGCAAGGCGATTTTCTAATTCAATATGAAGATCTAAAGTACCTGTAAGATAACGAGAACCCGAACAACCAGTTCCATATTTTTCTACTGCTTTTATAGCAGCTTCTTTTACTTTGGGATGCGCAGTTAATCCTAAATAATTGTTGGAACCTGCCATGACAATTTTTTTACCTTCAATTTGTACTACAGGTCCCTCATTTTCTTCAATGGGTCTAAAGTAAGGATATACACCCATTGCTTTAATTTCGTCTGCGCGCCTGAATTCGTAACATTTTTCGAATAAATCTCCCAAAAATACCTCCTATTTGTTAAACAAATTTTTAATTTTTTATTTTGAATATGTTTTTTATATAAAATTCTTAAATAACTTAAACAATATAAAGAAAATTAATAATTATTTAATACTATGGAATCGAAAATTATTTCAGTCGTTACAGGTGCTTCTGGTTTTGTAGGAAGCCATATGGTTGATTATTTATTATCAAAAGGTCATACTGTTAAATGTATTTTAAGAAAAACAAGTTCCACAAGATGGCTTAAAGATAAACCTGTTGAAATATTTTATACTGGACTATTTGAGAAAGAAAAACTAAAAGAGATATTGAAAGATGCAGATTATTTATTTCATATTGCTGGAATTGTTAAAGCAAAAGAACCAGAAGAATATTTCAAAGGAAATGTTGAAACAACAAGAACCTTGCTAGAAGCATTAAGTGAAATTGAAAATAAAATTAAAAAGGTAGTTATTGTTAGTAGCCAAACAGCCTGTGGTCCATCTTTAGATGGAAAACCATGCACTGAAGAAACACCTGAACATCCAATTACTACTTATGGTAGAAGCAAACTTGCCGAAGAACAACTGGCTAAAAGTTTTATGAATAAACTGCCAATAACAATTGTTAGATTGCCGGCTGTTTATGGTGAAAGAGATACAGAAATTTATCAGGTCTTTAAAGTTTACAAAATGGGAATAATGACACTTGTAGGCTTTGATGAAAAAAAACTTAACCTCAGTCATGTTGATGATGTAGTAAATGGAATTTATCTGGCTGCTATTTCAGAAAATTCGAAAGGACAAACATATTTTATAGCTTCAGAAAAAATTTATAGCTGGCTGGAAATTAGTGATGCAATTGAGAAAGCTTTTGGGAAAAAAGCAATAATTATACGTATCCCGCATTTGATAGTTTATACAGTAGCTGCCTTTGCAGAATTTTTTGCTATGTTTAGTTCTAAAGCTGCAACTTTTAATCTGGAAAAAGCAAAAGACTTTGTTCAAAAAGAATGGACCTGTGATGTTTCAAAGGCTAAGAAAGAATTGGGTTATAAACAAAATGTTTCGCTCGAAGAAGGAATTCGTAGAACTGTTGAATGGTATAAAAAAATGAACTGGTTATAAAATTTTAATAAAGAAAATTTGAAAGCAGTATAAAAAGTTTAATTATTCTTTGCTCCTTCTTTAATCCAGGTTCTAATACCATTAATTTGATTTTTTGTTAATGGCCATCTTCCTACAGGTGGCATTGGATTGGTTCCTCTTCCTTCTATTGCCCAGACTAACTTACTATTATCCGGTAAACCAGGTGCTACAATTAAATAATCTGAAGTAGTATTATAATAATTTGTTAGACTTAAACCTCCGGCTAAATCTCTATCATTGTGACATCCTGCATAGTTGCATTTAGCATCAAAGACTGGTTGTATATGTTGCGAATAACTTACATTTGAAGAAGGAATAATTTTATTATCAAGATCTTCCTGTGTGATTGTATCGTCACAGCTGTAAATTAATAATAAACTAAATGTAATTATTAATAAAAAATTATAAACTGTTTTTTTGTTCATAATTAATCTAAAAATATTCTGAACAAAATATATCTTTATTTGAAATTGATTTCAATTATTTGAAATGAATAATGATTATGCAAAAGTGACCAGTTCTAAAAGTTGACTTAGTTTATATCATTTTTCTATTTTTGTGATTGATAATTGGGGCTGTAGCTCAGCTGGGAGAGCACTACAATGGCATTGTAGGGGTCGAGAGTTCGAATCTCTCCAGCTCCACAACTAAAATTCTTCTGAATGTCCCATCTAATTAAAATATTATTTAATAAAGACATTTCAGTTGTATTAGATGATATTTACTTGTTGAGTATTGATAATTAATTAATTAGTTTTCTAAAAATTAAGTTAAAAAAGTAGAGGGTATAATGCCTTTCGATTCAAATATACAGGAAACTTTCAATTTTCTATTCAAGCATCACCCATTACCCATGTGGATTTATGATTTGAATACTTATGAATTTTTAGAAGTGAATAATGCTGCTATTAAAAAATATGGATATTCCAGAAAACAATTTTTGTCGATGACTATTAAGGATATTAGACCTGAAGAAGATATTCCTAAGTTACTTAATGATTTAAAACAAAAAAGACCGGTTAAGCAATATTCAGGTATCTGGAGACACAGATTAAAAAGTGGTAGAATTATTTATGTTGAGATTAATTCTCATATCATTAGTTATAAAGGTAAAAAAGCAGCTCTTGTGATTGCAAGAGATGTAACTAACGAAGTTTCACTTACAGAAAAATTAGAGAAGTTAAATAAGTTATATTCTTTTTTAAGTGATGTAAACCAGGCGATAGTTAGAATAAAAGATCGGCAAAAGTTATTTAATAAGATTTGTAAAATTTCATTTGAGAATGCTAATCTATTAAGCTGGATTGGTTTATTAGAGGATGATAAAATTAAAATTGTAGCTTACGGTGGTTTTACAAAAAGTGTGATTAAAAATATCATCGATTTATTTCAGGAAGATTGTTATAAAAAAATATTGAAAAAACTTTTACGAACTAAAAACATAGTTGTAATTAATGATATAGATTATAAATCAAACAAACAACATATTTACAATAAATTAAATATAAAATCTATTGCATTTATACCAATATTTGTTTCAGAAAAACTTGAAGGCATAGTAGCTCTTCATTCAACAATTATTAATTATTTTGATTCTGATGAAAGAAAATTGATAAAAGAAATGTCGCTCGATATTTCATTTGCTTTGAATTATCAAAGAAAAGAATTAGAGAAACAAAAAGCTGAAGAATTATTCCATTTAAACGCTGAACTTTATATGAACTTATTCGAAACTTCTCCGGTGGGAATTTTACTCGAAGATACAAACGGAAATATTATTGATTGTAATAAAACATTTAGCCAGATAATGGGTTACTCAAAAGATGAATTGTTGAAGATGAATGTAAGAGAATTTCAACCAAAAAATAATGTAGCTCAGGTTGAAGAAAACATTAAGAAATTATTGGCTGGTGAAATCATTGATAACGAAATTGTTTCTTTAAGAAAAGATAAAAAACCAATTTGGGTTCATCTTGTAGAAAGGAAAGTAAAATTACCTGATGGTCGAACCGCAATTTTATCGATAGCAGAAGATATAACAGAAAGAAAAAAAACATATGAATTATTACAGGAGAGTGAAGAAAGATTTCGTTCATTATATGAAAATTCAACTATTGGACTTTATAGAACTACACCAGATGGTCAAATTTTATTAGCAAACAAAACTCTGATAAATATGCTCGGTTATGATTCATTTGAAGAATTGGCAAAAAGAAATTTGCAAAAAGAAGGATTTGAAAGTCACAGTGATAGAAAAAAATTTGTTGATTTAATAGAAAAAGAAGGAATCATCAGAGGTTTGGAATCTGCATGGTTAAGAAAAGATGGAACTATAATTTATGTTAGAGAAAGTGCACGTGCAATAAAAGATTCAACCGGTAAAACTTTATACTACGATGGTACAGTAGAAGATATAACTGAAATAAAAAAGATTCATGATGAACTTGTGGAAGCCAAAGAAAAAGCTGAATCTGCTAATCGTTTGAAAGATGCTTTTATTGCCAATATTTCACACGAAATTAGAACACCACTAAATGGTATTCTGGGCATGGTAAGTTTAATTAGAGAATCATTTGAAAATCATGTTGGTAAAGAAGAAGAACAATACTTTGAAAGTATTGATAACTCAAGCCGAAGAATTATTAGAACAGTTGATATGATATTAAATTATTCAAGACTTCATATTGGTGAATTTCCCATTGATAAAAAAGTAATTAATATTACATCAATTATTAAGAATTTGATTATGGAATTTCATTCAGCAGCTAAGATAAGAAATATTGCACTATATTTTGAAAATAGAGCAGGCGAAGTATTTTTATATGTTGACGAGTATTCTTTTACTCAAACAATCTCGAATCTTATAGATAATGCAATAAAATACACAAAGCAAGGATATGTAAAAGTTACTCTCGATAAAAATGAAAATGATGAAGTAATAATAAGTGTAAAAGATACTGGCATTGGAATAAGCAAAGAGTATCAGAAACATATTTTTGAACCATATATTCAGGAAGAAATGGGTTATGGAAGAGCTTATGATGGAGTTGGACTTGGTCTTGCACTCGTTAAAAAATTTGTAGAATTAAATAATGCAAAGATTAATTTAGAAACAAAGAAAGGAGCAGGAACACAGTTCATTCTTAATTATGGTAAAGCAGTAACTAATTAATCTAATTTTTTAATTATCTGAGATATTTGTTCTGTTGCTTCTTGAAGCTGGCGTAATTTAGTTTCTAATTTATAAATTCGATAAGATTCAATTGATTCTTTCCCACCAAGTAACCAGTTAATATCGCAACCTAATTTCAAAAGCTTAATTAATATTTTAGCTCCTGGTTCTCTTTTTCCACTTACATATTGTTGTAATTGTTGAGGAGAAATATTCATTGCTTCTGCAAGTTTTTTAAGTTTTCCAAATTTCTTTTTTGCAAAGATTCTCAGTCGTTCGCCAATGTTGTATTGATCTTCTTTATTAAATAAATCTAAATCTTCTTCGTAGCTATTATCAAATAAGTTTAGTTCGAATTGATAATCGTCAATTATTTCTTTTATTTTTTTATAAAGCTCATCATCAAATGGTGAATGCTCGTTTAATAAATAATTTAATGTTTGTGTCTTTATACCAATTTTCTCTGCAATGTAACTTAACTTTATTCCATAAGTGTGAATTAAATATTTTATTTCCTCTTGCTTGGTCATATTAATATGTCACACTCTTTTAATGCAAAATAGTAAAATTCAGATTAAATGTTAATCTTTCAATTAATCTTTTTTGAAAATTAATTAATAATATTTGAAGAATAAAAAAGTTTTATAGTAGAATTTATTTCAATATTTTAGTTTTATGAAATTATTTTATCTAAACGACGATCATAAATACATATTAAAACTCGCATTACCAGCTATTGCCGGGTTATCAACTCAAATGATGGTATCATTGGTTGATACTGCTATGATTGGACGCCTGCCAGATGCTAAATATTATCTTGCAGCAATGGGAATTGGAGTTCTTGCTACCTGGGCTATTGTTAGTTTTTTTTCAAGTTTAGCAACCGGAACTCATGTATTAATTGCAAGAAGATTTGGTGCAAAAAAATATGAAGACTGTGGAAAAGTATTAAATACCTCAATATTACTCTCTTTATTAATCGGGATATTTATAAGTTTACTTGTTGTTCTGTTCTCAGATTATATTGCAGATTTTTTTGCTGTAGATAATAAAGTTGGAGTTTATGCTGGTGAATATTTACACTATAGATTCATGGGTATACCATTTTTTCTTATAACAGTCTCTTACAGGGGATTTTACTTTGGAATTGGTAGGACAAGAGTTTTTATGTATTCAGGAGTATTGGCAAATTTTTTAAATATCATTTTCAATTACATATTTATATATGGTGCTTTTGGAATTAAAGGAATGGGATTGGCAGGTGCTGGATTAGGTTCTACTTTAGCTACGGTTTGCGATGCTTTATTTTATTTTAGTGTATCTCTTCTTCCTTCTTATAGACTCAGGTATAAGTATTTCAAAAATATTGGCTTTTTTAAAGATATTGCTTCATCAATACTAAAAATTTCTCTTCCTGTTTCATTTCAAAATATTTTTATCTTGGTAGGATTTCTTAGTTTTATAGCAATAACGGGTTACATTGGTACACTTGAGCAAGCTGCAAGTAATATTGTTTTTTCTTCTTTATTAATTACTTTATTACCATGCTTTGGTTTTGGAATTGCAGTCCATACTCTGGTGGGTAATAGTCTTGGAACTGGAGATATTAAACTTGCCAAACATTATGGTTTTGAAACAAGTAGATTAGCTACCTTCTATACATTGTTTATTGGTTTAATTTTTATTTTGGCTCCTAAAGCAATATTAATTCTTACTACAAATGATTATAAAGTTATTAATGCAGCTGTTCCTGCACTAAGAATTGCAGGATTTGGACAGATATTCTATTCATTTGGAGTTGTACTTGCAAATGGTTTACAGGCTGCCGGGAAGACATTTTTTGTTATGGTTGCAGAAGTAATTTCAAACTGGTTTGTATTTGTTCCTATTGCATTTTTATTAGGAGTAGTTTTTAAATTAGGCTTAATTGGTGCCTGGCTTGCATTACCATTTTATGTTATCCTTTATGCACTGATTATTTTTATTAAATTTCAGTTTGGAAATTGGGATGGATATAAAAGAGTTTAAAATTACTTGACAAAATTATTAATGTAAGATATATTTCAATTACAAAAATTATGATGAAGTATAAATCAAAAATATTGTTAATAATTTTATTAATTTCTTCTTTTGCTGCTTTTGGTGGGGCACAACTTATCTACTTTACAGCAACAAGCAAAGATGGTAATGTAATTTTAGAATGGAAAGCTCTATCCGAAACAAATCTTGATTATTATTTAGTTGAAAGAGCAAATTCATCTGGTAATTTTATACCATTGGCAAGAGTTGAACCTCGTGCAGATAAAACATATGAATTTATTGATCAAACAGCATTTAAATCTGCAGATGCAGTTTATACTTATCAATTGAAGATTGTTGATAAAGATGGTTCTGTTTCTTACTCTTCTAAAGTTTCTGTTGCTCATAGTGTTTCGAGTGTGAAAAGGACATGGGGAAGTATAAAAGCTTTATTCCGCTAATAAAATTTAATACATTCCATAACCATCCCAAGCATCTAAATCATGATTAAAACTGAATTACCTATTTATTTAGCTTCGAAATCTCCTCGAAGAAAAAAATTACTACAACAACTTGGTTTAGATTTCCAGACAATTACTATTGACCTGGAAGAAGAATTATTAGATGGCGAACATCCAGTTGCAACTGTAAAACGACTTGCATCTCATAAATTTGAAGAAGCTTCAAAAAGAGTTAACAAAGGAATTATTATTACTGCCGATACAATTGTAGTTCTAAATAAAAAAATTATTGGTAAACCAGTAGATGAAAAAGATGCATTCAAAATTCTTAAAATGCTAAGCGGCAAAACACATTTAGTTTATACAGGTTTTGTTGTAGGAAATATTTCTAATAATAAAAAAATAATCGATTATGAAAAAACTGAAGTAACGTTTAGAAAAATTTCTGATGATGAAATACTTGAATACATATCAGGTGGAAGTCCGATGGATAAAGCTGGTGCTTATGGGATACAGGATGATTATGGTGCAGTATTCGTAAAAAAAATTAATGGCTGTTATTATAATGTAGTTGGATTACCTGTTGCTAAAATTTATAAAGCATTGAAAGATGTTTTATAATCCCCATTTAATTATTAAGTTTTCATTTGAATTTATTCTGGTTAATTTTGATAAACATATTTATTATAGAACATTAGCAAAAAATCAGGAGCATTCATGGCTAAATACAAAAAAATAATTGTTCCTTCTGAAGGAGAAAAAATTACAATTAAAGATGGAAAACTTTCGGTGCCAGATAATCCAATCATACCTTTTATTGAAGGTGATGGAACAGGCCCAGATATATGGTTTGCATCAAAAATGGTTTTTGATGCAGCAGTTGAAAAAGCTTATGAAGGTAAAAAGAAAATTGTCTGGATGGAAATTTATGCAGGCGAAAAGGCTGTAAAAACTTATGGTAAAAATCAATGGCTACCAAAAGAAACACTCGAAGCAATTAAAGAATTTATTGTGGCTATTAAAGGTCCATTAACAACTCCAGTAGGCGGTGGTATAAGAAGTCTTAATGTTACACTTAGACAGGAACTTGATTTATTTGCTTGCGTTAGACCTGTGAAATATTATTCTGGTACACCAAGTCCAGTTAAAAGACCAAAAGATTTAGATGTTGTAATCTTCCGTGAAAATACAGAAGATGTTTATGCTGGCATTGAATTTAAAGCAAAATCAAAAGAAGCAGTTGCACTTATTAATTACATCAATAAAAAATTTGATAAAAATATTCGACCTGAATCTGGAATTGGAATTAAACCTATGAGTCAATTTGGCACAGAAAGATTGGTGAAAAAAGCTATTGAATATGCAATTGAAAACAAAAGAAAAAGTGTAACGCTTGTTCATAAAGGAAATATAATGAAATATACTGAAGGTTCATTCAAAGAATGGGGATATGAAACAGCAAAAAAATATTTTGGAGATATTATAATAACAGAAGAAGAATTAATGAAATCATATAATGGTCAACTTCCAGCTGGAAAAGTTTTAATAAAAGATAGAATTGCTGATAGTATGTTTCAACAAGTATTGTTGAGACCGAATGAATATGATGTAATTGCTACTCCAAATCTTAATGGCGATTATTTGTCTGATGCATGTGCAGCTCAGGTTGGTGGATTAGGAATTGCTCCAGGTGCAAATATGAGTTACTACCATGCAGTTTTCGAAGCAACACATGGTACTGCTCCTAAATATGCTGGACTCGATAAAGTTAATCCAGGTTCTGTTATTCTCTCTGGTGTAATGATGTTAAATTATTTAGGCTGGAAAAAAGCAGCTCGTTTAATAGAAAAAGCTTTGAGTAAAACTATTAAAGCAAAAACTGTAACATACGATTTTGCTCGTTTAATGAAAGGAGCAAAAGAGCTTAGTTGTTCTGATTTTGCAAGAGAAATTGTAAAAAATATGGAATAAAATTTAAGAGCAAGAGCAAATAATTTAGTTTAATAAAATTTTGCTCTTGCTCTAAATTATAAAAAATACTTTTCCTGCTTTTTTCTATTCTTCGTTACATTTCTTGTTACTTTAATTCTCATAAATGATTATTTGTTATTAGTTTTAATAAAATCATATAAAATCATTATTAATTTAGTTTAATTTTCTATTCAAATAATGGTATAGATTTTGTTTATGAAACTGGCTTTTTTCTAATTTTGTTATCAATAAAAAGGATTTTTTTCATATGGCAGAAGAAAAATTAAAATTAGAAGACCTTCTTGGAAGCGTTCAAAGAACTGAAGATTACGATAGAATTGATTTTGTAGCCATTGTAGGTGGCGGAATAATGGGCCAGGGAATTGCACAAACAATTTCTGCAGCCGGGATTGATGTTGTGATAATCGAAAAAGATGAAGATAGAATTGAAAAGTCAAAAGAAAATTTGAAAGCTTCTATGGAAAGAGAAATAGCCAGATGGGCTATGACTCAAAGTGAAATGAAATCTATTCTATCAAGAATTAAGTGGACTCTGGATAGAAACGATATCCCTGAATGTGATTTAGTAATCGAAGCTGTTGATGAAAATTATGAATTGAAAAGAAAGATTTTCAAAGAACTGGATGAAATAGCCAAGCCTCAAACAATTTTTATATCGAATACTTCTACACTCAGCTTAACAAAAATTGCAGAAGTTACAAACCGAAGAGATAAAATAATTGGAATGCACTTCTTAAACCCTGTTCCTAAAGTTCCACTTGTTGAATTAGTTCGTGCTCTTGAAACTTCTGACAAGACTGTAGAAATTATTAAAAAATTTGCTGCTCGAATTGGTAAAACTCCAGTTGAAGTTTATGAATATCCTGGATTTGTTACTACAAGAGCAATAGTTCCTCTTTTAAACGAAGCAATGCATATTTTGCTTGAAGGAATTGCATCTGCTAAAGATATCGATACAGCAATGAAATTAGGTTATAATTTCCCGATGGGACCACTTGAAATGGCTGATACTATGGGTCTGGATGAAGTACTTGCATGGATGGAAACTCTCTGGCATAGTCTCGGTGAACCTCGCTATAGACCGTGTCCGATTCTTCGTAAATTAGTTCGTGAAAGAAAATTGGGCAAAAAAACAGGCGAAGGATTTTTTAAATATGATTCAGAAGGTAAAATAATTTCTTAAACTATGAGGATATTATGAAAGTTTTAGTTCTTAATTGTGGTAGCTCATCTATAAAATATCAATTCATAGATACTACTACACAAATTGCACTTGCAAAAGGAATGGTCGAAAGAATTGGTATGTCGAGTGCAGTCTTAACTCACACACCATATGGTAAAGAAAAAATTAGAATTGTTGGTGAAATATTAGACCACTCTATTGCTATTGAATATGTTATTGCAGTTTTACTGAGTCCAAATCATGGCGTAATTAAAGATAAAAAGGAAATTGATGCTGTAGGACATCGTGTTGTTCATGGAGGAGAAACTTTCTCTGGTTCTGTACTGATAACCGACGAAGTTATGAATGCAATTAAAGAAAATATTGAACTGGCACCACTTCATAATCCACCAAATATTAAAGGAATTTTAGCAGCAAAAGAACATTTACCAAATACACCACAGGTAGGAGTCTTTGATACTGCTTTCCATATTAAAATGCCTCCACGTGCTTATTTATATGGTATCCCATATGAACTTTATAGAAAATATAAAATTCGTAAATATGGATTTCATGGTACATCTCATCGCTATGTATCTGAACGTGCTGCAAAATTAGTTGGTAAACCAATTGAAGAATTAAAAATTATAACTGCTCATCTTGGAAATGGTTGTTCAATGGCTGCTGTTGAGGGTGGAAAATCAATTGATACTACAATGGGTTTTACTCCACTCGAAGGTTTAATTATGGGGACAAGAAGTGGAGATATGGATCCTTCTGTTATCCTTTATATCATGGCTAAAGAAGGTTTATCTCTTTCAGAAGCTAATACTCTTCTAAATAAACATAGTGGTTTAATCGGAATAAGTGGTGAAAGCAGTGATATGCGAGAAATTGAGAGAGCAATTCAAGAAGGAAATAAAAAAGCTAAAAATGCTTTCGATGTTTTTACTTATAGAATTAAAAAATATATTGGTGCATATGCTGCTGCTATGAATGGTCTCGATGTTTTAGTATTTACTGGTGGAATTGGTGAAAACTCTTTTTTGGTTCGTAAAGAAGTTTGTTCAAATATGGAATATCTTGGAATTAAATTAGATGAATCAAGAAATGAAAATGTTGATGGTGAATGTTTAATCTCAACTGATGATTCAAAAGTAAAAGTATTTAGAATTCCTACTAACGAAGAATTGGTTATTGCACTTGACACAGAAAAAATAGTAAGTGAACAATTCAATTTTTTTAAAGGATAATCTTGAAATTTGTTTGTGTAATTTATTAAGGTCACTAAAATTATGGTGACCTTTTTTGTTTTAAAAATTATTTATTATTAAATCTTCCTTAAATTTGTATTCAAAAATCCTGGAAATCGATTGAAGATACTTGTAGTAAATATTAAATACTTCGGGGATTTAATTATTTCTACTCCTGCCATAAGATCACTTCATAAAAAATATCCTGACTCAGAAATTGTAGTTTTAGTAAGAAAAGGTTTTGAAGATGTTTTCAAAAATAATCCTTATGTGAATAGCATTCTTACTTTTGATCCAGAAATAAAAGGGAATAGAAGCTTAAGAAGTTTAGTAGAAGGTATAAAACTTATTTCAAAAATTAGAAAAGAAAATTTCGATGTATTTATTGCATTGCATCCTGGTGATAGAGTGGCACTTTTAGCCTGGTTATCAAAGGCTAAAATAAGGATAGGACCACATAAGCAAACATTCTCTTTTTTGTTTAATAAGAAAGTAGATGTTTATGAAGATACAATAAGTTACATAGAATATTACAACAAAATTGTTTCTGAATTTAATGTTGAAATAGAATCAAACGAAACAGAATTTTTTATTTCTGAAAATGAAATTAATTGGGCTAATAATTTTCTATCAGAAAATAATTTATTGAATGATAAATTTATTTGTATTCATCCAGGAGCAAGTGAGCCTTCTAAAATCTGGAAGACTGAAAATTTCATTGAACTAATTAACTTATTAATCAATAAAAGCAAATTAAAAATACTTGTCCTTTCTGGTCCAAATGATAAAAAGATTGTGGATAGCATCAATGCTAAATTAATTAATAATTCTGTAAAGTATTTTTATTCGGATAGCATATTAAAAACTGCAGCATTGATAAAAAAATCATTACTCTTGGTTACACACGATACAGGCACTCGTCATTTAGCAGTAGCATTAAAAATTCCAGTACTTGCTCTTTTGCCAGAAGATAATTCTCTTTGCTGGAATTTTTATTCAGAAGATGATGGTCATTTTTCTTTATTCGGAAAAAGAATAAAAAATGAAAACGAAGCTTACCTAAATTACATCAATGTTAATGATGTTTATAAAAAAATTGGAGAAATACTTAAGCTGTGGTAAAGGAGAATATCAAAAATATTTTAATAATAAAATGGGGCGCACTGGGAGATTTGATAGCAAGCACTTCTGCAATTAAAGCTGTGAGAGATAATTTTCCTGATGCACATATAATACTTCTTACAAATAAATTAATGGGTCAAATAATTCCTTCTGGATTTATAGTTGATGAACATATTGTAATTAACACAAATCGAAATAAAGTAACAGATTCTTTCTTCAAACAAATTATTACAATTTTCAAATTAAGAAAAAGAAAAATTGATTTATGTATAAACTTAAGATGGACATCGGAAAGAGCTGCATTGTTTACCTACCTTAGTGGTGCAAAAATAAGAGTGAGCAGTGGACCAGAAAAGTTGATGAATTTTTATACAATCAAACTTGAGCATCCCAGAGGAAGATATCATGAAATTCATAGAAATCTTGATATAGTTAAAGCACTTGGTTGTAAAGTTTATGATGAAAATCCTGTAGTTTTTATTTCCGAAAACGACCAGAAATATGCGGATGATTTTTTTAATAAAAATAATCTGGAAAAATTAAAAACAATTTGTATTCATCCAGGTGCGAGTAAACCAAATAGAGCCTGGTTACCAGATCGTTTTGCAGAAATAGCAAAAAGATTAATAAAAAATTATAATGCGAAAATTTTGTTAACATGGGGAAGTGGAGAAGAAGATTTAGTTAAATATGTTTCTTCTCAAATTGGTGAAGGAGCTATAATATCTCCACGCACAAATACTATTGGTCAACTTGCTGCAATTATAAAAAATTCAGGATTATTTTTTTCAAATTGCACTGGACCAATGAATGTTGCAGTTGCTGTTAAAACTCCAACTGTAGCATTACTTGGCTCGTCACATCCAGTGGATTGGGGTGCTTATGGTGATTTACATATAAATATAAAATCACCTTTAGTATTAGAACATTACTCAGATGAAGATGAACGAAAAGCAATGGAATCTTTATCAGTAGATTATGTCTGGAACTTTGTAGAAAAAAAATATCTCGAAATTATCAATAAAGGGAATTAATGATAGGCGAAATTGCTGCACTAATTACTGCATTACTCTGGTCTGGTACTTCAATAGTTTTTACCGAAGCATCAATTAGAGCTGGTTCTTTTTATGTTAATGTAACAAGATTGATTATTGCTAATATATGTCTTGCATTAACAATATTAATTTTTCAGGTTGAAATAAATATTTCAACTTCACAATTATTTAATCTAATTTTAAGTGGATTTATTGGATTGGTAATTGGTGATACATTTTTATTTAAAGCATTTCAGTATATTGGTGCACGATTGAGCATGCTTATAATGTCACTTGTACCTGGTATGTCGGCTTTACTGGCTTATATTTTTTTAGGAGAAAAAATTTCTGCAATTGGTATTGTAGGTATGTTGATTACAATTTCTGGTATTAGTATGGTTGTTTTAAATCGTAGTGAGAAACCATCATCGAGTTATAAAATTGGTTACTCAGGAATTTTTTATGCTGTTATGGGGGCTTTGGGACAGGCAATAGGATTAATATTTGCAAAAATTGCTTTTAATGAATCTGATATAAATGGATTTGTTGCTGCTTTCATTAGAATTAGTTCATCTGTTCTATTTATATATCCATTATTTATTTTAATTACCAGAATAAAAAATCCATTTTCTGTTTTTAAGAATAATAAAAAAGCTTTTACTTATACATTAATTGGTTCAATTATTGGACCTTTTTTTGGAATTACATTTAGTTTGATTGCAGTAGCTCATACAAAAGTAGGAATTGCATCTACATTAATGTCAACCGTACCAATTATAATGCTTCCTATGGTTAAATTTTATTATAAAGAAAATTTATCTTGGATAGCTATACTTGGGGCATTTCTTGCTGTTGGTGGCATAGTGCTTTTGTTTATGAAATAATCCAAAATATTTTTGAATATTCTATAACTGATTTTATAATTATAAATTTTTTTCTACTATTGAGAATTTTTAATTTTGATATAACAATTAATGAGGATTAACATGAGATTCAGTTTAAACATAGATCATATAGCAACTTTAAGAAATGCTCGTGCAGAAGTTCAACCTGATCCAGTAACTTATGCATTAATGGCAGAACAATATGGTGTAGATGGTATTGTAGTCCATTTACGTGAAGATAGAAGACACATAAACGAACGAGATGTAAGACTATTGAGAGAATTAATAACTACAAAACTTGATCTCGAAATGGCTGCTGTTGAAGAAATAATTCAAATAGCTTGTGATGTACAACCAGAATTAGCAACCATTGTTCCAGAAAAAAGACAGGAACTTACAACTGAAGGTGGTATTAATGTAATTGATAATATCGATCATCTTCGAGAAACAATTGAAAGATTGCACAATGCCGATATTGCTGTTTCATTGTTCATAGAACCAGATATAAATCAAATTGATGCTGCAGCTGAGATTAATGCTGACTTTATTGAAATACACACAGGGCACTATGCCAATGCTATAAGTGAAGAAGATATTTTTGATGAACTTGAAAAAATTAGAATAGCAGCAAAGCATGCAAAAAAATTGGGACTTGGTGTTAATGCAGGTCATGGATTAAACTACATTAATATGAAAGAACTTATTGCTATAAAAGAAATTGATGAAGTAAGTATTGGACATGCCATCATAGCGCGTTCAGTTTTTGTAGGTGTTGAAAGAGCAGTAAAAGAAATGATTGAAATAATACGAAGTGCTAAATAATATATTCTGGATTTAATTTGAACCTGAAAAAAAAGTTAGAATATCATTATAAGTATTTTGATAGAAATAAAATCACTCCAGATCCAGTCGAATTTCTACATCATTATAATAATTATTTTGATATTGAAATCTCTGGTTTAATCTCCTCTGTTTTTGCTTATGGAAATGTTAAGCAAATTAATAAAACACTCACTCATTTACATTCCATAATGAATCATAAACCTTATGAATTTGTAATGAATTTTAATTATAGAACCGACAAAATATTTTTTGACAAAATAGTACATCGATTTTATAAACCTGATGATATTGCAAAATTATTTTTTGCACTTAATAAAATTTATTTATCGTATAATTCACTGAAGTACTTTTTCTTATTATACTACTTTGATGAAGATAAAAATCTTAAAAATGCCATTTCATTTTTTTCCAGAAATATATTAGCAATAATTGAATCCGCAGGAATAAAAAACACAAGCATAAAATTTATGTTTCCAGATCCTCAAAAAGGGAGTGCCTGTAAAAGAATGAATTTATTTTTAAGATGGATGGTAAGAAAAGATGAAATCGATTTTGGTTTATGGTACGAAATTCCAGCATCTAAATTAGTTATACCTGTAGATACTCATGTTGCAAAAATTTGTAAGAACTTAGGATTAACAAAAAGGAAAAATATTTCATGGAATATGGCAGAAGAAATTACTGAGAATTTGAAAAAGTATGATTCAAGTGATCCAGTAAAATATGATTTTGCAATCTGTCATATTGGTATGAGAAAAATGAGTTTTTAAAATAATTATTGCTCATAGAAAACTACATCATTATCTTGCTATTAAAATTTTTTTCATAATATAGTCAGGAGTATTAAATGTCCGAACAAAAAAAATTTGTTCCCTTTGTTTCATCTGAAACAAATATGGCAGAATTTACAGTCCGAGCTTTAGTAATCGGATTAATAATGTCTGTCATTCTGGGTGCAGCAAATGCATATCTGGGATTAAAAGCAGGTATGACAATAGCTGCCACTTATCCTGCTGCAGTTATAGGTATGGCTCTCCTAAAATTAATGAAAGGAACAATACTCGAAGAAAATTTTGCTCGTACAGTTGGTTCAATAGGTGAATCAATAGCTGCTGGAGCAATTTTTACAATACCTGCATTTTATATTGCAGGAATATGGTTGAAATTCGATACCATAAGTAACTATCTGATTTCAACAGCAATAATGTTTGTTGGTGGTGTACTTGGTATTATGTTCGTTGCGTTATTACGTAGAGTTATGGTCGAAGATGTAGAACTGCCTTTTCCTGAATCCGTTGCTGCTTCAGAAATTCATAAAGCAGGAAGAGCTGGTGGAACAGGTGCAAAGTTTTTGTTTACTGCAATGGGAGTTGGTGCTATAATTCAAACTCTTGGACAATTAAAATTTTTTGCTACTACATGGGAAAAATTTGTTAGCTTTTCAAAATCAATTATAAATTTGAAATCTGCTGGATCAGCTACTGCACAGGGTGGAGTTTTATTGAGCTCACCAGGTGTTAGTCCAGCTTATATTGGAGTAGGATATATTATTGGACCAAAACTTGCATCACTAAATTTTAGTGGTGGATTATTAGCATGGGGATTATTTGTTCCAATAATACTTTATTTCTTATCACCTGAATTAATTCAACAATATCAAACAAATAATCAGGGCATGAATCCAACAGAACATGACTGGATTACATGGTCTCAAATGATCTGGAGATATATTGTGCGTCCAATTGCTATTGGTGGTATGCTTGTAAGTGCTGGATACACACTCTTTAGAATGAGAAAAAGTCTTGCTGCTGGACTTCAACGCTCGATAAGTGATGTTAAGAAAGCTGCTGCTGGTGAACATACAACCGAAAGAGTTGATCAGGATTTAAGTTTCAAATGGATTATGATTGGTGTTGGTTTTGCAGCAGTTATGACATTTTTAATCTATAACTATTTTGCTCAGGATTTATTTGCGGCTCTTGTAGCTACACTTGTAATGATAATCGCTGGATTTTTCTTTGCAGCAGTATCTGGTTATCTTGTCGGAATTATTGGTTCAAGTAATAATCCTATTAGCGGATTAACACTTTCAACATTAATAGTTGCTGCACTTCTAATGGTTGCATTGGGAATGACAGGTAAACAGGGCGTTGCAGCGGTTTTGGGCGTAGCTGCAGTGGTTTGTGTTTCGGCTGCCGTAGCAGGTGAAATGTTACAGGATTTAAAAGTTGGACATATATTAGGTGGTACTCCATGGAAAATGCAAGTTGGCGATATTATCGGTGTTGCACTTGCATCTGCAGTTATGTTTATACCTTTAATGATTTTACACCAGGGTGATGTTAATGCTGGTAAAATGGCTGTTCCTCCTTACGAAGGTGGATTTGGTAGTGCTAAACTTGCTGCACCTCAAGCTGGTCTTATGGCTCTTCTCTCTCAAGGTATTGTTAAAGGTGATATGGCTTGGCCATTAATTATTGTTGGTATGGTTATGGGATTTGGTTTTATTTTAATGCAAGTACGTAGCCCTATGCTCGTATCAGTAGGAATGTATCTACCACTCGAAACTACTTTCGCTATTTTTATTGGTGGAATTATTAAAGGTATCGTAGAAAGAATAAGCTTAAAGAAGAAATTTAATGATGCTCAAAAATCAAGAGTTGAAAATACAGGTGTCCTTGTTGCTGTTGGTTTAATTGCAGGCGAAGCATTGATAGGACTGGTATTTGCTGCCTTTGCATTTTTTGAAGTACAATTAATCTCCATTTTTACTTATCCTTCTTTCCTGATTAGCTTGTTAGTATTTGTATTTATTGCATGGTATCTAATTCAAGTACCTGTTAAAAATGCTGGCAAAGCAGACGAACCAGCTCCTCCTCCAGTTTCTATGTAATTTTATAAGGCTGACTGAAAGTATTTACTTTTAGTCAGCCTGTATTAAAACTTTTTGAGGGTAAAAGTTTTAATGAAAAAAATTATACTTCTGGGGCGTTATAATGAATCTGAAATATTATCAGGTCCAGAAAAAATTGCTAAAAGAATTTTTCATTATCTATTACTAAGAAATTTCAATGTAATCTTTTGCGATTTTTATTTTAAAGATAGAAAGAACACAACATTATTAAATCGACTTTTTGGCTTCGAGAAATTAAATGAAAATGTTTTTCGTACAGGCATATTCAAATTATTACTGTTAACTATTTCGAAAGATGTTAAGATAATTCATGTTCTAACTTTAGAACGACATCAGATTATTCTTTTCTTACTTAAGAAATTATTAAGAATACATATTATTACAACTCTACATGCTTGTGTAAAATATGAACTCGCAAATTCTGTTAATAAATTTAATTGGTTACAAAAACTAAAACTAAACTCTCTCGAAAAACTTGCCATATCAAAGTCTGATGAATTGGTTCTTGTTTCCAATTTACTTAAAAAGATTTTAATGAAATATTATGATTTATCGAAGAAAAACTTATCTATTATTTATCATGCAGTAGATAAAGATTTTTACCAAAATAAAATTGAAATGAATTTTACTAATCCACTGAAAATTATTTTTTATAATTCATCCCAGTATATCAATCGTGATTTATATATGGTTTATCGTACTCTACTTGAAGTGAATGATATCAATATTCAACTTTTTGTTATAGGAGATAATGATGAAAATGTTATTTCAAAGAATAATGTGGATGTAATTTATAAAAATTATATGTCTAAGAGTGACTTGATTAATTTTCTAAAAGATAAACAGATTTTAATAAAAGGATTTACTTTTGATTCATTTCCATTATTTGCTGCAGAATGTATGGCAATGGGCAAAATTGTAATACTAAATTATAATATAGGTGTAAGCGAATTAATTGAAAATTGTGTTAATGGTTTTATCTGCAACAATTATGATGAAATAATTATGACTATAAAAAATTTATATAATAATAAATTTTTAGTTAATAAAGTTTCCGAGAATGCTACAAAAATATATTCTATATTAAACTGGGATAATGTTATTAAACATTATACTGATTTATATGAAAGAGCATAAACACGATAAAATAAAGATATGTCATTTTGTAAATAAAATAACAGGCAGGGAAGATGGCGTTTTAAATCACATACTTGCTCAGATTAAATTATTGAGTGAATTTGAACAAATTATTATTTATCAGGGGGAAAAAGATGTTGAAAGAATAGTTAATAAGTTTAATGTTAAGTATTGTTCCCTTGAATGCTTGAATAAAAAATATTCATTAAAAGTATTTATTCAATTCTACAAAATAATTACTTCTGAAGATGTAGATATAATTATTGCTCATAAAATAAAACCTTATGTAATAGCTGGTTTATTAAATATTTTCTTAAGAAGAAAATTAATTTATAATTATCATGGAAGTTTTATTAAGAATGATTATAATACAAAAACTGAACAGCTGATTTATAAAATATTACACTGGCTGATTAGTTTATTTAATAATGTTTATGTTGTCACGCCATCAAAAACAAGCTCAATATTATTAGTGAATGAAACAAAATTATTTAAAAAAATTACAGCCTATTATAATGGATACTGCAAATTATCTGAAGATGATAAAAGTGATGTTTCAATCATAAATGAATTAACAAAATTAAAAACGAAGTATTTTTTAATAGGTTATGTCGGGAGATTAAATAGAGAAAAAAATGTTTTTAGAGCTCTGGAAATTATTGATATACTTAACAAAAATAAGATGAATGTATTTCTGGTAATCTTTGGTAGTGGAGAAGATGAAGATAAATTGAAAAAGTATATAAGCTTAAAAACAATTCAGAATATCAAATTATATGGTTATCTCTATAATGCATCTTCTTATATGAAATATTTTGATTTATTATTAATCACTTCAAATAGAGAAGGTCTCCCTCTGATTGTGTGGGAAGCCATGTACAATCAAATTCCAGTTATATCAAGTGATGTAGGTGGAATTAAAGAAATACTTGAACAGGAAAATTGTGGATTGGTCTTTAAAAATGATATTAATGATGCAGTTCAAAAAATAATCTTATTAATGAATGATAAACAATTGCACAGAAAATTTGGTGAAAATGGTTTTAATGCAATTATGAATAAATATAACGAGAATAATTTTAGAATATTCTTTGAAGATTATTATCATGATATAATAAATGAAAAAAGAATTAAACATACTTCACATTTCGCCATATTTTAATTATGTGTGTGGAGTAAGTAAGTATGTTTATTTAGTCTTGAAGGAACTTAAAAAATTATCTGACAGCGATTTAAAATTGAATTTGCATTTTATTACTAATGGTGGCGATGGTTTGAATAGATTACTTGCTGCAGGAATTAAACCAACATTATTTACTTTCAAGAAAGGATTAATAAATTTAGTTTATCTTAAAAATAACATCATTCAACTCGAAGATTTTTGCTTAAATAATGATATAGATGTTATTCATACTCATCATAGATATCCTGAATTGCTCTCATCTATAATTCAAAAAAGAATTTTTAGTAAAACTGGTAAGAAGATAAAAACAATTACTACTGCACATAGTATTGTTAAAGGGTATAGAAGTATAAGTTTTCAATCAGATAAAATAATTGCTGTAAGTAATACAATAAAAAAATATTTAATAGATAACTACAGGATTGCAGAGGAAAAAATTATCCAACAATTTAATCCAGTAGATAGATTAAATAATAAAGTCAAAGAAAAGATTGGAAGAAATAAATATGGTATTCCAGATGAAAGTAAAATAATTCTTTATGTAGGTAGATTTAGTAATGAAAAAGGGATTAAGGTTTTATTAAAAGCTTTTAGTGAGATTGTAAAACATAAAAATGTGTTTTTAATGATGATTTCAGATGCTAATGAGAAAGAACAAAAGAAAATTATATCTCGAAATTCTAAAATTATATTTATAAAACCATGTGATGATATAACAGAATATTATCAGTTAACAGATATAGTTGTAGTTCCTTCTTTAATTGAATCATCACTTCCATATGCTGCCATCGAATCAGCATCAAACAAAAAATTGTTAATCACATCAAACATTGAAGTAATGAAAGAATTTATAGAACATAATAAACATGCTATAATGTTTGAGACAGATAATCATAGAGCATTGATAAATGCAATTTATCAAGCAATAAATATGTCAGAAGAAAAGAAGCATGTGATGACTGAAAACTTATATTCCTTAATTAACATGTTCGATAATCCGAAAAATTATGCAAATAAGCTTTTGAGTATTTACATAAATTTATAAAACTATGGATGTAATTCAATTTCCTGAAAAATTAATATTGACAAAAAAAGAATTAGTCGATTTTACAATTAATAATTTATTCTCTCAAAGAGGTCTATTAATTACATATTATGATTTCAACGCATTTAATTATTCAGTAAAAAGCAATGAATACTTTTCTTTGATTAAAGATAGTTTTTATGCATTTCAAGATGGGATTGGAATGTATTTAGCATTAAAATTAATATTTAAAAATATTGATAGAATAGTTAGTACTAATTACTTCAGTTATCTAATTGAAAAATTAAAAGAAAAGAAAGTTAAAATATTTGTAGTAGGGTATAATTATAAAAAAAGATTTATTGAGCAAAAGTTCAGAGAAAAGAATATTTATCTGGCAGGATATTATCATGGATTTTTTAATAAGCATGAAATGATTCATCTTATTAATAAAATAAAAAATTCTAAAGCAGAGTTTGTTTTTATTGGAATGGGAAAGCCAAGACAAGAATTTGTAGCTTATAATTTGAGAAAATATTTACCACATCTAAATTATCTGTGTGTGGGTGATTTTTTTAATTACTATCTGGGATTAAAAAAGAGGGCACCATTGTGGATACGAAATTTAGAGCTGGAATGGTTTTATAGAATAATTAATGAACCAGTAAGATTATCCGAGCGATACATTTCTGGAATCCCATTTTTTATTTATAATGTTTTATCATTCACTATAAAAATGAATTTATCCAGAGGGCAAGTTAATTATGAACAAACAAGTTCTGATAACATTTTTATTAATAGTTCATTTTAATTGTTATTCAAAAGATATTAGAATAAAGAAAATTGAAAATGGCTTCGAGGCAAATATAAAATTCAAACAGCATGATTATATAATTAATGAAAAAAATGAAATTGATTTTATTTTTGATGAAGATGAATCAAATTATGGAAGTCCCAAATTACCTTCTAAAACATTAATATTTGCAATCCCACCTGAATCAAAAGTAAATATTGAAATTACTGATAAAAATATAATACAACTCAAAGATGTTAATGTATCGTATAATCGAAAGGCAGAACATTTAAATGATGATGTGATTGATGTTCAAATTGATAACAAATTACTTAAAAAAAATATCTCTGACATTTATCCCGAAGAAGAATTTAAAATAATTGGCTATACATGGATTCGTGAATATTATTGTGTAATTATTCAAGTTAACACTCATCGTTATTCATTTCGAGATAATAATTTATTTATAATTAAATCATGTAATATTAGAGTAATTTATGATAATCAAAAGAATTACTTCAGAAATAATGAACCAGTTTCAAAGTTTGATGAATTATTAAAAAACATAATTGTGAATTATGAAGAAGCAAAAGAATTTCGTTCATTTAATAAATATGTGATAGATAAAAGTGACTGGATTGATTATTCTAAAAATTATATAAAGATTGCAATTGCAGAAGATAATTTATATCGAATAACTTATGACTATCTAATAACTCACAACATCGATCCTAATTTAATTAATCCTGCTACAATTAAAGCTTATCTGCGTGGTAAAGAAATTCCTGTTTATATAAAAGGAGAAGAAGATTATCAGTTCGATGAAAATGATTACATCGAATTTTATTGTGAAAAAAATTATTCCTATCAGGATTACAAGAAAATAGTTAAAGTTGGCGAAGATTACATTCATTATATGGATCGATATTGTGATACAAGTTTTGTTTGGCTTACTTGGGATGGTAATTATGGAAAAAGGATTCAACTGGATAAGACCAATTACACGTTTATTGAAGATACAATTAATTATCATTTAGTAAAATTACATCTCGAAGAAGATACTCGCTTATGGTATTATGATCCAACAGAACCAAGAGTACAATTACCATTCTGGCAGGAGAATAAATTATATACCTGGCAAGTTGTGGGGAACTCAGGTTCGGTAAATTTTAATTTTAATGCGAACGATGTTCTGGAAAATTCTAATTTAAATGTAACTGCAAGATTAATTAGTTATGCAGCAGATATTGTTAATAATGCATCGTTGAAGTACAATGCACATAAATATGGAATGAGTCTCAACTCACTTAATATACAGGATACAATAACATTTAATTATAAAGAAACAGTAAATTTTTCTTCAACCTTTAATGCATCTCAATTAAAAGATGGAACAAATACTATTAAAATTACTGGCTTGCCAACCAGTGTTTCATTTCATCAATCATTAATTGATTGGGTTGATGTTGAATACTTAAGAAAAAATAGAGCAGTTAATGATTCATTATTAATTACTATTCCAGATAATTTAGATAAAAAATTAAGAGTTATAAAAGTAGAAAATATTAATAGTGAAAAAGATGAAATTCTTGTTTATAAAATTCATCCTGTAACAAAAAAATTTGATAATTATATTTTAAGTGGACAAACTAATAAAACACTATTAATTATAGATACAGTAACTGGCGGCGATAAATATTTTATTACTAAACTTGATAATGTTGACGAACCAGTTTTTAAATACAGAAAACAGTTTATAAATCTAAGAAGTAATTCGAGAGCTGCAGATTATATTATTATCACTAATAAATCACTAACAAATTCCACTAATGAGTATAAAAATTTTATTACGAATTCATACAATGTAAAAGTAGAATTAATTTATGATGAAGATATTTATGATGAATTTTCATATGGACAGATTAATGCAGAAGCAATTAGAAATTTTTTAATTGCAGCATATTATAACTGGCAATCACCTAAACCTTCTTATTTGAATATAATTGGTGATGCAAATTATGATTATAAAAATGTTACTTTTCCTGCTCCAGATATTCGTAAGAAAAATCTTGTTATATCTTTTGGTTTTCCTGTAAGTGATATCTGGTATGTGATATGGGATAGTATTAGTAATGCAATTCCACAGATGTATGTTGGAAGAATACCTGCAAACAATGATGATGAAGTTCTCAATTATCTACAAAAGCATAAAAACTATTTGATAAGAAAAAAAGATAAGTTCAATAAAACATTTTTATTCTTTAGTGGTGGTAATACAACACGACAATCAGAACTCGATGAAATTAAAAATGTAAATGATTTGCTTTATCACAAATTTGTTCTTTCACCACCAGTTTATGGAACTGGAAAACATTTTTATAAAACACTAAATCCAAATACAAATTTTGGACCTTATACAAATGAAGAATTTCAAAATGCAATTGATGAAGGCGGATTATTTATATCATATATTGGTCATAGCGGTACAAGAACCTGGGATAATGGAATAACAGAAGTAGAACACATTAAAAATAAATATTCAGATAGATTTTCACTTATAACAGATTTTGGTTGTTCTACTGGAAAGTTTGCTGAACCTGATGTTGATGCTTTTGGTGAATTATTTGTCTGTCAATCTGTAAATGCACAGGCAATTGCTTATCTGGGAAATTCGAGCTGGGGTTATCTTTCTACTTCATTAAGATTTCCAAAGTATTTTTATGATATGTTTTTAAGTGATTCATTAAAAAATATTGGTTATGTACATCTTTCTACAAAAATTCTACAACTATTAGAAAATGGATTTAATGATGTCAATCGTGTGTTTACTTATTGTAACTTGTTATTAGGTGATCCAATAGTTAATCTTGCTCTACCAGAAAAGACAAATTTAGTTATTGATAATTCAAAAATTATTATTCCAAAAAATATTACAGACAACTATGATTCTGTGACAGTAAAGATAATTATTAACAACTATGGCTTATTTAATAATGATTCAATAAAAATTATTGTTACAGATTATTTTAATAACAAAATCTCTTTTGAAAAATTATTTAAAATATCTCTTCCTGAATTTGAAGATTCCATTAATATCAACATTCCAGTAAAAAATTATGCAGGTGAACATAAATTAAAAGTAGAATTAGATATTGATAATAAAATAAATGAAATTTATGAAGATGATAATATTGCAGAACTAACATTTTTAGTCTCTTCGAGTTCGTTGATGCCACTTGTACCGAGTAAATATTTTAGTGTTATTCAGGATACTTTGAAAATTCTTAATCCATTAGAAAAATCAACCAATGACGGTGAAATATTATTACAAATTGATGATGATTATGATTTTATTGCCCCAATCGAAATTTATAAATCTTTAGATACATTAATTACAAAGATCCCACTGAATAATCTAAATGATAACAACAGATATTATTATAGGCTTAAATTGAACAGCTCATCAAATTCATTTTCTGATATATATTCATTTTTTAAAATGAAGAATGAATCTAAAATTTATATTGATAATCCGAAATTTAATAGCGAAGAGTTTAAATACATCAATACGATTTATGATGAAAAAGATAAATGCTGGAAATTAAATAAAAGAACTATTTCTTTGATTATTAAATCAGCAGGCTGGTTAGATGGTTCGTATGGCTCTATACTTTATGATAATCAGGAACAACTTCCTACAACTTTTTACTGGGGTTTAGCTGCAGCAATTATTGATTCTTCTACATTAAAGCCAGTATCAGTAAAATATTTTCTTGTGCCAGATGCAGGAGTTATGGATTCAGTTGTTAATTTTATTAATTCTTTGAATGATGGAACTCTGATTGCAATGACAATTAGTGCTGATGCTCAGCAAAGTATTCTTGGTAGTAAAAATTCAAAATCAAGAAATGCTATTAAGAAATTGGGGAGTAAGTATATTGATAGTGTACAATATCGTGATTCCTGGTGTATGCTTGGAAAAAAAGGAGCTCCAGCTGGTAGTGTGCCAGAATCATATAAAAAACAATTAAGTGGTGCAACTCAATTAGAAGTTTCAAAAGAGATAAATTACGATTCGGGTTTTGTGATCTTTCCAGAAATTAGTAATTCAGGTAAATGGGAAAAAATTATACTCTCAACTGAACAACCAGAAAATTCTAATTTGATTTACTCAATTACAGGAATCAGGTCTGATGGTAAAATAGATACTTTAAATAATTTTACAACTAAAAAAGATACAATTGATATAAGTAGCATAGATGCAAAAGTCTATCCAGAATTACAATTAATTTCTAAATTTATTTCGAATACTCAAAATGAAAGTCCAGTTATTAAATCATTAACTGCATATTTTTCTTATTTGCCTGAACTGGCTTTGAATTATCAAACTGTATTTATAAGTCTGGATACAATCAAACAGGGAGAACAAATAAATTTTAAATCGAAAATTTATAATGTGGGTGAAACTCAAACTGATTCTTTCAGAATAACTTTGCAACTGAATAGAAATAATAATTCCAGTATTACTCTTCTTGATACAATTAATAATTTAAAACCTTTCAGTTATATACCAGTATCTTATATCTACACACATAAGAATGAAGATGGTTATGGCAACTTTAATTTTACTCTTACAGTTGATAAAAATAATGATGTATTAGAATTGTATGAAAATAATAACACATTTATAAAATCTTTTTATGTATTTAAAGATACACTTACTTCAGTGAATCTTGCTGAAATAAGTGTAAGGTTTAATGGTGTGGAAATTCAAGATCGGGATTACATTGATCCAGATGCATATATTCAAATTGAATTGAATCAACAACTTGAATTATCAGGAAAAGATTCTACACTTATAAAAATATTTTTAGATAATAAATTGATTTCATTCAATCAGTTACGAAATAGAAGCAAAATTGAATATGATGCGATAAATAAAAAAACTATTATCTCATTTTATCAAAAGTTTGATGAAGGAGAGCATAGCTTAAAAATATTTATAAAAAATAATTTTGAAGATTTTTCTTCATTGCCTGTATATGAAAAATATTTTCTTGTAACTTCAGAATTAGAAATGAAGAATGTTTATAACATCCCGAATCCATTTAATAACGAAACCTGCTTTATATTTGTCTTAACACAAATTCCAGATGAATTAAAAATAAGAATTTATACTGTTGCAGGTAGATTAGTTAAGGAAATCAGAATTTACAATTCAGAATTATCAACAAATCTTAATACAATCTTCTGGGATGGAAGAGATGAAGATGGAAATTTATTAGCCAATGGAGTTTATTTTTATAAAGTAATAGCTAAAAGGGGAGACAAATATTCTTCAATGATTCAAAAACTGGCTATTGTAAGATGATTTTAAATAATTGTTAGAATGATGATTATAATTCACTATTAATGATTAATGAGCAATTAATTAAAATTACTAAATCCTTACTTTAAAGATTCCTTCCATAACCACAATTTTCTACAATAAATGAGTTTAATTTACTTTTATCAATTAAATAAGATAAAGATTTTTTAAGAAGATATATTTTTATAATTTTGGTGAGCAATAAGAATTTAATTAATATAAAATATTAATAGAAAAATTATGAATTTTTTCCGTTCTAAAAAGAATTTGAAATATGTTAACTACCTTGATTTAATACCATATCACATAGCCAGCTACGAAACAAATGAGATTAATCTGGTTACAGTTCTTATTCCAAAATTTAGTAGTGAATTTGCAAAGAAGTATATTATGCCAAGATTAAAAACTCCTTTCATTAAATTAAAATTAGATGAACTTGGTTCTGCTGCCTGGCTTGAGATTGATGGTAATAAAAAAGTAATTGACATTGCAAATAATTTAAGTGAAAAATTTGGGAATAAAATTCAACCTGTAGAAGAAAGATTAACAAAATTTTTAAATCAATTGTATGAACAAAAATTAATAACCTTTAAAGAAATAAAAGGAGAATAATCATGGGTGAAATTTTAGGACACTTAAAACCATCCCTTCTGTGGAATCACTTTGAAGAAATTTGTAAAAGACCACATCCTTCGAGAAAAGAAGAGAAAGTTGCAGAATATGTAATTTCTGTTGCTAAGAAAAATGGATTGGAATATAAACGAGATGAATTTGGGAATATAGTTATACGTAAAAAAGCTACACCAGGTAAAGAAAATTTAAAATCAGTTGTATTGCAGGGACATCTTGATATGGTAGCAGAAAAAAATGCAGATGTTCAGCATGATTTTGAAAAAGATCCAATTCAACCTTACATTGATGGTGATTGGGTAAAAGCAAAAGGAACAACACTTGGTTCTGATAATGGAATTGGAGTAGCTGCTGCTCTTGCAGTTCTTGAATCAACAGATATTGAACACGGTCCAATCGAAGCTTTATTTACACTTGATGAAGAGACTGGTTTAAATGGTGCACAATCACTTAAACCTGGATTCTTAAATTCAAAAATACTGATTAATCTCGATTCCGAAGAAGATGGAGATTTATATATTGGTTGTGCAGGTGGACAATCAACAACTGCAAAATTTACTTTCAAACCTTCTGAAATTCCTAAAAATACATCTGCACTTGAAATAAAAATTACAGGTTTGAATGGTGGACATTCTGGTTTGGATATTCATAAAGGAAGGGGGAATGCAATTAAATTGATGGTACGTTTACTTCATGAATTGAATTATAAATTCGGGATAAGATTGGTTAGTATCAATGGTGGTAGTAAACACAATGCAATTCCACGTGAATGTTTTTCAGTAATTAGAGTTCCATTAAAAAATTTGAACGAAGTAAAAAGTTATGTAGAAAATTATAATCAAATTGTAAAAGCAGAATTATCAACAGTTGAACCAAATTTAAGTGTAGAAGTATCAGAATTTAAAAATCGTTCTAAGGTAATGGATAAGGTAAGTGCAACTAATTTAATTAATGCATTATATGGAATTCCAAATGGTGTTATTAAAATGAGTGCTGATATTGAAGGACTGGTTGAAACATCGTCTAATCTGGCTGTTGTTACAACTAAAGGGAAAACAGTAGAAGTAGTAACAAGTCAAAGAAGTTCAGTTGAATCAGAGAAACGTGATATTTCCAATGCAATTGCATCTGTATTTAATTTAGCAAAAGCAGAAGTTCAGCAAAAAGATAGTTATCCTGGATGGAAACCTGATGTCAATTCACCAATTTTGCATTTGATGAAGGATGTATATAAAAATTTATATGGAAGTGAACCACATGTAAAAGCAATTCATGCTGGTCTGGAATGTGGAATTATAAAAGAGAAATTTCCAGAGATGGATATGATTTCATTTGGTCCAACGATTATTGGTGCACATTCACCTGATGAAAGAGTACAAATAAGCACCGTAGAAAAATTCTGGAATACATTAGTAAATGTATTAAAAAATATACCCGAAGAAGTATAAAAATGAACTTTGTCTGCTGGTAGTTAAAACTTAGTGAACTTAGTGCTCTTAGTGGTTAAAAACTAACCACAAAGTTCACGAAGTACCTTCACTAAGGAACACAAAGGGAAATTATGATTAATTACAACGAAGCAATATAGTCATAAAAAATATCATAAAGAGAAAAATATGACCCAATCAATATCTAAACCACAACCAACATTTTTATATCGCTGGACGATTCTTCTTTTTATTAGTCTTGCAATGTTTGGCAATTATTACATTTATGATAGTATAAGTCCACTTGCTGATTTATTAGTAAAACAACTAAAGTTTACAGATGCAGACATTGGTTTACTACAGGGAATTTATAGCTTCCCGAATATAATAATGGTTCTTATTGGTGGAATTATAATTGATAAAATTGGAACACGTCTTTCCGTTTTAATATTTACTTGTTTGATAATGATTGGATCAATTATTACTGCACTTACAGGTAATTTGATTGTAATGGCTACTGGACGACTAATATTTGGCCTGGGTGCAGAATCGATGATAGTTGCAATTACTACAATAATTGCGAGATGGTTTAAAGGAAAAGAATTATCATTAGCATTTGGATTGAATTTAACAGTTGCACGACTCGGCTCTTTTCTTGCACTTAACTCTCCAACCTGGGGAAAAAGTTTATATAATTACTGGCAATCACCTTTACTTATTACAGTTGGTGCTGGAGTATTTGCATTAATAACAATTCTAATTTATTATTTTCTTGATACTCTCGGAACAAAAAAATTCACTTTACCGGAAGAAGGTTCACAGGAAAAAGTTGTTTTAAAAGAAGTATTTACTTTTCCAAAATCTTTCTGGTATATAACTGCACTTTGTGTTACATTTTACTCTGCGATGTTTCCGTTTCAAACTTTTGCTATAAAATTTTTTCAGGATGCACATAACACATCTCGAGAAGTTGGTGGAAATTTATCAAGCATGTTAACATTAGCTGCTATGATATTTACACCTTTATTTGGATTACTTGTTGATAAAATTGGAAAACGCTCTTTATTGATGATGATTGGATCATTAATGATAATTCCAGTTTATTTAATGATGGCGTATAAAGTTGGTAAACCTGATATAATGACAGAAAGTGATTTTATAAACATTAACATTAATTTCTTTGATATACATGCATCAATACCGATTTATTTAATGATACCAATGTCTATAATGGGAATTGCATTTTCACTTGTACCTGCTGTAATGTGGCCATCTGTTGCATTGATTGTTGATAATGCTAAACTTGGTACTGCATATGGATTAATGACTATGATACAGAATATTGGTTTATTTTCTTTCAATTTAATAATTGGCTTTGCGAATGATATCTCGAATGCAAGTGCGCAAAATCCAGCTGGTTATAACTTAGGTATGTGGATTTTTTCAACACTTGGATTTTTTGGTTTGCTCTTTGCTTATTTACTTGGTAAAAGTGATAAGAAACTTGATAAATAATATATTCATATTTTCTATTCTTTAATTCTTTTTTGTAATTTGATTATAGAATAATTTTTTAAGATAATATTTTAATAAAAGAATATGCAAAATTAAGTTCTTTGAGATAATAATACTTTTATTCTTCATCCGCTTTATGCAGTATTCAGAATGACATAATAAAACAAAGAAGTCATGATGAGTCATATAAAAAGCAAAATGAAGAATCAATGTTTTGTTCAACCTAAATTGTCATTCTGAGTCTGACAGAGTCGGACGAAGAATCTAACGAAGTCATCATGGAACGAAGTTACCGAAGACTCCAATATTATGATTCTGAGGTAATCTCGACGAAGTCGGATGACTGAAGAATCTGAGATCCTTCACTCCGTTCAGGATGACAGACGAGTACTTGCGAAGTCATTCTGAGGGAGTGAAACGACCGAAGAATCTGAGATTCTTTTCGCTTGAAGCGGAATCAGAATGACATAGTAAAACAAAGAAGTCATGATGAGTCATATAAAAAGCAAAATGAAGAATCAATGTTTTGTTCAACTTAAACTGTCATTCTGAGTCTGACAGAGTCGGACGAAGAATCTAACGAAGTCATTATAAGAATTAACGAAGTTATAATGAAATAATATAGTAAGAGATTCTTCATCCCGCTAAAGCGGGATTCAGAATGACAATGTAAAACCAACACTGTCATTCTGAGGGAGTGAAACGACCGAAGAATCTGAGATTCTTCACTCCGTTCAGAATGACATGGTAATGCTGATAAAATGATGTGATAAGTTGACGAAGTCATCCTGAGTCCGACAGAGTCGAGACGAAGGAATTAATAAAAAAATAAAATGAAAACTGAGATTTTTCATCCTACTAGAAGTGGGATTCAGAATGACAGTAAAAATAATGAAGACATTTAATTTAAGCGAAGTAACCGAAGAATCTCATGTACTTCGATGATTCAAAAATCTTAAATTCTTAACTTGAATTAGAATAAAAAGAAATAAATAATTACTTTTAAAAGAACTATTAAATTAACTTCGAAAAAAATAAAAAATCTATGCGAAAAATATTGTTAATAATATTAACATTAATTTTATTCAAAATAAATCTATACCCACAAACATTTGGATTTGGATGCCTTGGATTAAGTGGTTTCTATGCAGGTATTACACAACAGGAATATGAATCAAAAGGAATTACAGAATATCTTTTCCCTGAAAGTATTAATAATCCTGATTTACACACAGATTTTAATTTTAAAAAAGCTACTGGCTATCGAGTTGGTGCAAATATATTTAGAGCAAAATTTTCTAAAGTATTTATTACAGCCAAAGGATATTATCAATTCCTTAAAGAATCACATAATCGACAAATTTATACTGATATTAATGGAGAAAGAAATTATAAATATGAATTATCAATGAATCACTGGGGAGTGGGATTGGACTTAGGATTCCCGATTTTTTCACTTCTTGATTTTAAATTATTAGAAGGACATGTTACATTTATGAATCCAGAATTCAGTACAGAAGAACTTGATGTTAATAATAATATTCTGAATGAAAATAAATTAACAACAGATAAAGTCAGGATTGGTTACTTTGTAGGTTCTGGAATAATAGTTCACTTAATACCGGATTATGTTAGTATCGAAGCAACAGCTGGCTATTCATTTTATTTAATTGAAAAATTTTATGATGATAATAAAAACATTGTGATACCTGTACAGGATTCAAAAAATTATCCAGTTAATAAAAGTAAATTCTCTGCAACTCTACAGTTGAATGTTGGATTCCCGCTTTAAATATTTTCTGAAATAATATTACAAATAAACAGATGGTATAAAAATTTATTTCTTGTAACAAATTATATTTTAGTAAAAATTTTCAAGTAGATTGATTTTTTATAAAAAAAATTAGATATTTGTATATATAAAGGGCAGATAGAAAGGGCTTACTACCAGATAGATTCCAGATTCTGAAATTTTCGAATGATGTGGATTATGCGTTACGGTAAAATTTTTAGCTAATCCACAGAGTTTTTGGATATGCTAAAGTATTTTACCTCATTAGATTTTATTTTCATAAAATAGTCAGATGTAACTGACTAAGCGGAGCACTATTCAAAATTAATTTTACACTAATCAAAACTTATTAGGAGGGTTAAGATACTCGGGAACGAGGGCATTTTTTATATTCCTAACACTTGTCTGTTTTTGTTAACCATGTATTTCTTTAATAAACTTAGCGTCCTTAGCGGTTTTAATATAGTTTAACCGCAGAGGACGCTAAGCTTACTAAGCTTTTATCCTTTGCGAGCTCTGCGGTTTCAATATAGAGGTTGCCTTTTGTGCAACCCCTTTTAAAGTAAGAGGAATTAGCTGAGTTGACTATAAAAAGTACTGGAATAATTAATCAGAGAATTATTCTCATCGTAAGTAAGTAATGTTGAGAATAATTTCTTATCCTGATAATTACTCAACTTTTGTTGGATAGTTGTAGGAATAAGAGTTTCAAAGTTGAGTGGATTATCAAGATTAATTATAACTGAATTAGAACTCATTAAAGAAACATCAAATTGGGGAATAGTTTCTGTAGTACTATTTGTTAATAATAATAGAGAAATAATTTTCCCAAATTTTTCAACATCTGGATTTATCAATGATGTTTCTGTTAATGGTAGAAGTTTAATATTCAGCTTATCATTAGCAATAGTAACAGAATCAAGTCTCACTCCAATATTCGAATCAGGAACAATAATGAGTTCATTTATAACTGAATTATTATCAGTATAATTACAAAATGTAGACATTAAATAGTTAAAAGTACTTAAGTTATTAGGTTTATGGCTTGTCCAGATTTCCTTCAGTTCAAGATTTGAGTTTATTAAAGAACTGATTTTAGCAGAACAGGAAAATTTATAAATGCGTTTTTTGTAGTCTTCAGAATTAGGTGGAGTATACGATTCAGGTTTCTGAGTAATGAAATTTTTACCATTACGCTGTTTGAAAACAGCTTTTCCGAATGTTCCTTGGATAAAACCAAAGAATTGTTTATTTAGTTTTGCCATTTATACCTCCGCTATTTTTTTTAATTAATTCTATTATTTTAATTAATTGTATTATTTTAAATAATTATAGATATTAAGTATTTTTTATATACATTAATGGGGGGAGCACGAATTTTAATCTCGTTAAAGTTTGCAAAAATTAACCTATCTCTCGCTATTGAGCGAGAGACAATCGAATTTAAAACGAGAGATAAACGAAAGATAAACGAGAATATATCGAGAATTAAATAATATATAGCCGGGAGCCATAAAATATTTGACATTATTTTTACTAAATATTCAATCATTTACAAAACCAAGTATTTTTATATATAATATAATACAACGGTTTATATATGTTGCTTTTAATATTTAGTGATTTAAATCAAAAAAAACTTGAGATAATTGAAATTTTTTTAATAATATATAGTGCTCTAAATGAAAAAAACTGGAAGCGAAGAAATTTTTTTTGGTAATATTTAGTGAATTAAATGAAAAAAAATTTCATTTAGTTTTAGATTTATAAATTGAGAGGGAATAAGGAAATTCTAATAATAACCATAGTGAATAAGATAATAGGTCGGTTATAGAATTTTAGAAGTTCTGATAAAAAAGTAGAATATAATTGAGAAAGGATTTATAAGATTTTTATAATTTTAGAGACTCTTTGAATTCTTAATATTATCCTTGGTGGTACTTAGTGGTTGAATAAAATAAAAGAATCTACTGTTTACAATTATTTTGAGGGTAAAGAAACACAAACTTGTCCCGATTTAATCCCAGCCCACACCTGGTTTAGTGAGGATTACAGGTGCAAAAGAGATTTTTATTTACAGAAACAGAATGTTGTTATGCAAAGATATAATTCTGTACTAACTTTACTTTGGCTTTAATAGAAATTAAAAATTATAAATTATAAATTATAAATTAGCAATTATAAATTATGGACAAAGGATTAGGCCAAAGATTATTTGATTTTGCTGTGAGGATAATCAAGTACAGCCGCAAATTACCAAGAGGTAAAGAATATGACATCATTAAAAATCAATTAATAAAATCTTCTACTTCAGAGGATGCTAATTATGAAGAAGCTCAAAGTTCCATTTCAAAACCTGATTTCTTTAATAAGATAAATATTACATTGAAAGAAATAAGAGAAGCTAATTATTGGTTACGAATTTTAATGGAAATTACCGCTATTGATAATGAATTAAAATTTTTAATTAATGAATCGATTGAACTAAAAAATATTCTCGGTGCAATTAACTCGAAAAACAAGAAATAAATATATAGTTATTAGTAATTGATTAAAATTCTTAACATTTACAATTTATCCTTTACAATTTACCACTTATCATTTATCATTTATAATTTATAATTATCACTTATAATTCTTAACATGTATTTAATTATTGAGTACCTATATGTGCAAAATGTTGTTATGTATAATTATAACTGTGTGCTTACATTATCGCGGGAGTGGGAAAATAATAGGGGTATTATTAGATGAATTAAAGGAAGTTTAGAAATTATTAACTACAAATACAAGCAAATTACCAGCATAAATTTGATAACACAATATTCGTGCAATTTCGAGGATCTCATAATTAAAAAACTTATTATATGAAAATACTTGTAACAGGCGGGGCAGGATTTATAGGAAGTAATTTAATAGACCATTTACTGGATTTAGGATGAAAGATTGGCATACCTGGGTAAATTAAATTAACAAAAATAATAATATAAATTATAAAAGTGCATTTTAATAATAACAAGTCAATTTTTTTAAGTAAATAGGCTAACAAAAAATAATTTAATATAACAAAAGATAAAGTAAATTTCTTCAAGTGAATTATTCACGTAAATAATTTAAAATTGTTGGAGTCAAAAAATGTTTTCCAATAAAATTTTACTGATAACTGGTGGAACGGGATCATTCGGGAATGCAGTCTTAAGAAGATTTTTAAATACAGATATAAAAGAAATAAGAATTTTTAGCCGCGATGAAAAAAAGCAAGATGATATGAGACAGTTTTATAAAAATAACAAGATTAAATATTTCGTTGGTGATGTAAGAGATAAAAGAGCAGTTGATGAAGCAATGAGAGGAGCGGATTATGTTTTTCATGCAGCGGCTCTTAAACAGGTTCCCTCCTGTGAGTTTTTTCCTGTGCAAGCAGTTTATACAAATGTTATAGGTACGCAAAATGTATTAGATTCAGCAATAGAACATTTGGTAAAGAAAGTTGTTGTACTAAGCACAGACAAAGCTGTTTATCCAATAAATGCAATGGGAATGACTAAAGCACTTGCAGAAAAAGTTTTGGTTGCGAAGTCGAGGGAATTTGATAAAAATGGAAATAAGACATTAATAGTTGGAACTCGCTATGGAAACGTAATGGCTTCGAGAGGTTCTGTGATACCATTATTCGTTGAACAGATAAAAGCAGGGAAACCAATAACAATTACTGAACCCCAAATGACTAGATTTATGATGACACTTGAAGAGGCTGTTGATTTAGTTTTATTTGCTTTTGAAAATGGTAAACCAGGGGATATTTTTATACAAAAAGCACCTGCAGCTACAATTGAAACTATAGCTAAAGCTTTACTGGAACTATATAACGCTAAAAATGAGATTAAGATAATAGGTGTAAGACATGGTGAAAAGATTCATGAAACTCTCGTCAATAGAGAAGAGATGGCAAAGGCAGAGGATTTAGGTAAATTTTTCAGAATACCTGCTGATGTACGCGATCTAAATTATAATAAATTTTTTACAGAAGGAGAAAATAAATTTAGATTTTCTGAAGATTATACTTCAAACAATACATACAGACTAAATATTGAGGAAACTAAAGAACTATTAATGAAATTAAGATTTATTAAAGAAGATGTATTAGGTGAGAAATTAGAACCCATTTATGAGCCATAATAGCTATTATTAGTTTTAGATGAAAAATAAAAACTTCTTACTTTTATGATAAAAATTGGAATTACTGGCCAAAATGGATTTATAGGTAGTCACCTGTATAATTACTTATCATTATTCAGAAATGAATATAAATTAATTCCTTTTGAAAATATCATTTTTAATGATGAGAATAAATTAATTGAATTTGTTTCAAATTGCGATGTTATTATACACTTAGCTGCTCTCAATAGGCATCATAATGAAAATGAGATAATTAAAGTTAATATAGAACTGGTTGAAAAACTTATATCAGCAATTAGTAAAAGTAGTAGTAGGCCACATATTATTTTTTCATCATCAACGCAGGAAAAATTAGATAATCCTTATGGATTATCAAAAAAAATGGGGCGGAAAATATTTATAGAATGGGCGAAAAAATTAGGGTATGGTTTTACTGGATTGGTTATTCCAAATGTATTTGGACCATTTGGGAAGCCATATTATAACTCTGTTGTGTCCACATTTTCGCATCAATTAATAGTTGGAGAAGAACCAAATATTATAAATGATAAAGAATTAAATTTAATTTATGTTCAGGAATTGTGTGATGAAATCCATAAAGTCGTAATTAATTATAGAGATCAACTCATTGAAGAATATTACGTACCTTCTACTTATTCTTCAAAAGTGTCAAAAATATTGAAATTATTGGAAATATATTATTATGACTATATAGAAAATAAAATTATACCAGAATTAATAAATCATTTTGATATTAATTTATTTAACACATTTAGAAGTTATATCAATTATTTAAATTTTTTCCCGGTATTTTATAAAACACATAGTGATGAAAGAGGAATCTTCAGTGAACTTGTTAAATCCAAAATAAAAGGGCAAATATCTTTTTCAACAACCAAACCTGGTGTTACGAGAGGTAATCATTTTCATACAAGAAAAATAGAGAGGTTTTCCGTAATAAAGGGAAAAGCAAAAATCCAGATAAGAAAATATAACACAAATGATATAATTGAATTTACTATTGAGAATGGTAATCCTGGTTTTGTTGATATGCCTATATGGTATACTCATAATTTGATTAATATTGGTGAAGAAGAATTATATACAGTATTTTGGATTAATGAATTTTATAATGTAACAGATCCTGATACTTATTTTGAACCAGTTTAAAAAATTAATTTAAAAAAATTGGTTATTTAATGTTAATAAAAGAGAAAAGTAAATTAAAAGTAATGACAGTCGTCGGTACTAGACCTGAGGTTATAAGACTTTCACGAGTTATAGCACTTTTAGATGAAACTGTAAATCACATTCTTGTTCATACTGGGCAAAATTATGATTATGAATTGAATGAAATATTCTTTCGTGAACTTGAAATAAGAAAACCAGATTATTTTATGAACGCTGATGTGAGCTCTTTAGGTGCTACAATAGGTGATATTTTTAAAAAAAGTGAAGAAATCCTGAAAAAAGAGAAGCCGGATGCATTACTTGTCCTTGGGGATACAAATTCTTGTCTATCTGCATATATGGCAAAAAGGATGCATATACCAATTTATCACATGGAAGCTGGTAATAGATGTTTTGATTTTAATGTTCCAGAGGAGATTAATAGAAGAATCATTGACCACATTGCAGATTTTAATTTAGTCTATACCGAGCATGCACGTAGACACCTTTTAAGTGAGGGTTTACCTCATAGGAGAATTTATTTAACTGGATCTCCGTTAAATGAAGTATTAAAATATTATTTACCAAAAATTGAAATGTCCGATGTATTAGATAGGCTAAATTTAAAAGAAAAGGAATATTTTCTTGTGAGTATTCATAGGGAAGAAAATGTTGATAATAAAGATAATCTTATTATATTACTCAACACATTAAATAAAATTACCTATTTGTTCGAAAGAAAAGTGATTGTATCAACCCATCCAAGAACAAGAAAAAGAATAGAAGCTTTGAATAATATAAAAATTGATTCGAAAATTGAATTCCTTAAACCCTTTGGATTTTTTGATTATGTTAAACTTCAAAAAAATGCTTTATGTGTTATATCGGATAGCGGTACAATAAATGAAGAATCTTCAATACTAGATTTTCCTGCAATAACTGTTAGAAATTCTATGGAAAGACCGGAAGGATTAGATACAGGTTCAATTATACTTACAGGATTAAATGAAGATAATATAATAGATTCAATTAAGCTTGTTTTATATGAAAAAAATAGAGGCTTTAAAAAAGAATTTACAAATGATTATAAAGTTGAAAATACTTCATTAAGAGTGGCTAAACTTATTATAGGAACGGCAAAATTAAGTAATAAGTGGAATTCGATTAATTAAGAGTATAAAGCGAGCATAAATATGTTAAAGTATATTAAATTTCTTTGTATATAAGAAGCGTATGTATGTGGGAATTTTTTTACCTTAAATCCGAAATAGGGGGACAAAAACCAAATAATAATGACGTCTATTATAGAATTTTTTTTCTATAAATTTTTCACCTAATAGGTGAAAAATTTTAAATTGCCAAAAAAAGGATGTCAATGAAGCCAATAGAACCTATAAAAATACAACGTAGTGAAGAACGACTGAGTAACAGAATTGGTTTACCAATAATAGAAGAGTTAGTAAGAAGAGTTAAGATACGAGAAGAGATCGATAAAAGATTTCCCAAACCTGGTAGCAATCGAGGGATAAGGAGTAGTAATTATGTGATGACACTTGTATATATATTTTATAGATGGAGCAATTCACTTGGAAGATGTAAATCATCTTCATAGCGTAGAAGCATTTCAAGAGTTTTTAAGGGATATGAAATTACCTACCAGTGATGCCATAGAGGATTAGTTAATGAGAGTTAGAAGTAAATACACAGAGGGGGCATTGTGGGAAATGAATAAATTGCTTTTTAGATTGATTGAAAATCCTGGCAAGATATTGGATATAGACACAAACATAATTGAAGCAGACAAAGGAGATGCAGAGTGGAGTTATAAAAAGGTTTGAGGTTATCAGCCATTGATTGGGATAATGAGTGAGAGTGGAATGGTAGTAAATAGTGATTTTCGTCAAGGAAATATTTAACCACAATCAGGACTGGTTGAGTTTATAGAGAAGTGCAGAAGGGTAAATACAAAGATAAAGTATTTTAGAATAGATTTGGCACGATGGAATAAAAAACTTGTAGATTACGCAATTGAGGAAGGACTTTATTTTACAATTACATCAGATCAGACAATGTCGGTTTTGGAAGCTGTAAGATCAATTCCTGAAATAAGTTGGGAGAAAGCCTTAGATGAATATGGAATAAGAGAAGGATACGAAGTAGGGGAGACAGAATATTATTTTGGTAATAAAAAAAGGAAGTTGAGACTTGTAGTAAAGCGAAAGTTTCGTGGAGCGCAAATGAATTTGTTTGATAATTATCATTATTGGGTAATAGGGACAAAACTTACCAAAAGATAAATATACATCGTATGAAGTAATAAAATTTCATCAGAAGCGTGGAGGTATGGAGAAAAGGATAGGTGAACTTAAGCATCAAATTAATTTAGACCATTTGCCCTGCGGACAATTTAATACCAATATTTTGTATTTCACAATTGGTCTTATGGCATATAACATAATCGAGTTATTGAAGATATTTGCATTGCCGCCTGAATTTAGAAGTAAGACAATAAGATCCATAAGATATCAACTAATAAAATTGACTGGGAAATTAGTTTTACAAGCAAGATACATTATACTCAGAATATCAGCACCTTTAAGAAACATCAAAATATTCTAAAATGCATATCTAAGAGTTTGATTATCACCTCTGTTATTTTATTAGCCTGAGAACAAATAAACAATAATATTTTTCCTATTAAAAGAACAAATAATGGATAATTATAAATATTTCACAAAAAATCATTTTAGTTATAACAGAAAAATCTAAAAATACAAGGAATAAAAACTCACATAGTCGATAGAAAATTAATTTTATAACATCTCATCTATATTTTTGGACACAAATCCCCTTTCTTGTGTTCCTATATCGGATTTAAGGGATTAATAAAAAGTTTTAGTCCTATTTACAATACTTAGTTTTATGATTAAAATTGTTAGTATAATTTTTAATTGAATTAAAATAATATAAAAAAATAAGAAGGTAATAATTCATACATTAAAATATAAAAAAAAATTCAAAATTATGGTAATATAGCAATTGTGAAAATAAACTTATTAACATATCTAGTAAAAAGTCATCTGTTAAAGGTTATTACTAAATTTATACATAGTAATTCTAAATTTAAAAATTTTTTTTATTTGTATTTACATAAATACAATACATCCCATCCAAGAACTAAACTACTCGTAAAAAATATACTTGCAGGTTTGTTTATAAAAGGAGGTGTAGTTATATGTACACTTTTATTAGTACCATTAACTATAGATTTTGTGGACGTAAAACAATATGGAATATGGTTAACATTGAGTTCAATAATTGGTTGGGCGAGTTTATTTGATGTAGGTTTAGGTCACGGTTTACGCAACAAATTCGCCGAAGCAATCGCATTAAATGAGTTAGAAAGAGCTAAACACTACGTTAGTAGTGCTTATTTTACTCTAGCAATTATAATTATATTATTGTCTTTAATATATAAAATTTTAGAACCCTTCATAAATTGGGCCGTAATTTTAGCCGCTCCACAAGATACAGCATATAATCTTTCTATTGTAGCCTCTATTGTCGTATATACTTTTTTATTTCAACTATTATTAAAACTAATTAATAGCCTTTTGATGGCTAGCCAGTTAAATGCTATTGCTTCATTTATTTCTTTGATTAGCAACTTATTCAGTTTAGTCTTTATATTTATTGCAAAAAAGACTTTAACTGGGAATCTTGTTATTTTGTCTTTTATTTATAGCATTGTACCAACAATCGTATTACTCTTTTATAACATATATTTTTTTAATACAATTTATAAAAAATTTAAACCTAAATTTAGTTATGTTAGAATTTCTGATATTAAATCACTTTTTGGATTAGGTTCACTTTTTTTTATTATTCAAATTGCTGTTATAATTCAATTCCAAACAGCAAATATTTTAATAGCGCATTGGTTTAGTGCAGAAGATGTTGCTGTTTATAATATTTGTTATAAATATTTTTCCATTATTTCGATGTCGTTTTCTTTAATAATAGCACCTTACTGGTCTGCATTTACTGAAGCATATTCAAAAAATGAAATAACTTGGATAAAAAAAGTTATAAATAAAACAATAAAACTTTGGTTATTGTTCTCTTTTGTAGGTTTTATTTTATTAATATTATCACCAATTGGATTTAGAATATGGATTGGATCTAGAATTGAAATACCCTATTGTCTTTCATTTTTAATGCTTATTTATGTCCTTTTATTATGTTTTGGTAGTATTTTTGTTATGTTTATAAATGGTATAGGAAAAATTAATGTACAAACAATATCATCATTAATTAGCCCTTTAATTTTTATAATTTTAGCATATTTATTTATAAAAATATTATCATTTGGGTTATCTGGTATTGTGTTAGCAATTATTATTTCAAATTTTTATGGGCCGATTATTGCACCTATTCAATATCTTAAATTTATAAAAAGATGAGAGTTCTTTGGTTTACAAACACACCATGTAATGCTGATGAATATTTCAAAAACGAATTAAAAGGAAGTGGAGGGTGGCTAAAAGCTCTTGACCAAGAAATTCAAAAGTCTTTAGAACTTTATATTGCTTTTTATTATAAGACTAAACATTTACCATTTAAATATCAGAATACTAATTATATTCCAATACACATAAACGAGAGCTTAATTAAAAGATTTATTAGAAAATATTTTAATAAAATAATATTGAATGAACATTTAAATATTTACATAAACATTATTAACACAATAAAACCAGATATTATTCATATTCATGGAACCGAAAATCCATTTGCATGTATAGTTCCATATGTACAAATACCAGTTGTTATATCAATTCAAGGGAATGTAACAATATATTATCACAAATATTTCTCTGGTATAGAAAGACATTATTTAAATATTAATATTTTAAATGAACATAAAATGAATTATTATAAATTTAAAAAAATGGCAAAAAGAGAAATAAATAATTTACAGCATTGTAAGTATATCATTGGTAGGACAGATTGGGATAGAAGAATATCTAGAATTTTCGCGCCCAAAAGTAAATATTACCATTGTGATGAGATATTAAGGGATGTATTTTATAATACAAAATGGAACCCACCATATAATAAGAGATTTAGAATTATTACTACTACCACCCCTGTATTTTATAAAGGTTTAGAGACGATATTTGAAACTATGTATGAGCTTGGGAAATTAGGATTAGATATTGAGTGGTTAATTGCTGGTATAGAATTAAATAATAGTATTTTAAAAGTTATAAAAAGGAAACTGAGAGATAAGTACACATTAAAAAATATAATATTTTTGGGAAAACTTAATGATAAAGAATTGGTTAAGAATTTACTTGAAGCTGATTTATACGTCATGCCTTCACATATTGAAAATAGCCCTAACAATTTATGTGAGGCAATGATACTTGGGTTACCCTGCATCTCCACATTTGTAGGAGGAACTGGTTCAATTGTGAACAATAATGAGGATGGAATTTTAGTACAAGATGGGGATCCTTGGGCTTTAGCAGGTGCAATTTTAGAGATTATAAAAAATAGAGGTAGAGCTATTGATTTGGGGTCCAATGCTAGACAAAGAGCACTGATTAGACATGATAAAACTAAAATTGTAAATGAATTAATAAATATATATAATGATATTATAATATCCGAAAAATTGACATGACCTAATAAAATTTTATAATTGTTTTTTTCAAACAAAATAGCATTATAAAAATATTTATGTGTTTACTCATTGGATAAATAAAAATAATTACGCGCTAATAAAATATTAGTTAACTAAATAATAAGCATTCAATAAATAAAGAACTATTGTATAAACAAATTAATTGAGAAAGATTTATAATATTTATTATATCAATAAAATTTAAACATCATCTTATTTAATTAAAGTATTATTTGAATATAACTAAATCTGATGCCGTTTAGATTATAGCTTATAAAATAGATTTTGTTGAATTTTATGTGATATTATAATTTATGTCTCAATATTTTAGGTAGCATATTGTTTTAATCTATTTTAATTATCGTTTTTTATATCTTTTTAATCATATTTTATTATAATATTTACTAAAAAAATATAAATGAAAAAAAATAATTACACTTATGAAAATAAAATGTCTTATAAATTTTATAATTATACTTTAGTTTTATATATGCTTTTATTATCAGGTAATCCATTTTTTAATCAAAATATTGATTTATTTGGTTCATTTACACTTATATTTTTCATTCCTATATTTTTAAGAAATCCAAAAATTTATTTTAATAAAACTTTTTTACTTTCTCTATTATTCTTTGTTGGCTTTGAAGTGTTTCATTCTATAATTTTTAGCCTTGATTATTCTAAAACAATTATAAAAATTGCATTATTATATATTTATGGGTACTCTATAATTATTTATATAGGAAAAAGTTATATTAATATATATGTAAAATCAATGACAATAATAGCATTGGTTAGTTTTATTTTTTATGCCATAAATTTTATTCATACAATAATTCATCCACTTTACAATTTAGCCGATAATTTATTCCCTTTAAAAGGTGATTATCAAAATTATAAAACCCCTACATTATTAATTTATACTTTTGATCCTAATTATATAATGGGACAAACACAATTTCCTAGGAATGCTGGAATATTTTGGGAAGCTGGAGCTTTTGGTTCTTTTTTAGTTATTGCTTACTTTTTATATTTATTAGAGATTAAACCCGGTAGTATAAGAGGTTTATTTGATAGAACATCTAAAATTCTAATACTGGCAATAATAACCACTTTTTCAACAACTTGTTTTGTTGCATTATTTTTCGTATTAATATTATTTTCTTTCAAAATGAAAGGTTTTTATAAGGTCTTTGTTTCTATCTTTTTTATTTTATTAGGATATTATTTATTTATTAATCTTCAATTTCTAAAACCCAAAATAGAACAACAATTTACAGAAGCATATATTTCGGCAAATAGATTTGGGGCTCTGTTATTAGATTTGAAAGATATTAAAGAGAGACCATTAACTGGTTGGAGTCGAAGAACAGAGGTCTTATTCGGAAATGATTTAATTTCTTCACACAGACCTAATGGAATAACGAATTTATTAAGGTCATATGGTTTTATTTATACATTTTTATATTGGTTTTTGATATATAAATCATTTGAAAAAATTACAACAAAATATAATTTATCACGAATTTATGCTATTGCTGGTTTAACTACTATTCTAATTCTTGCATTTTCTCAATTACTATTTGAAAAAGTATTTTTTAGATCGATTATTTATCTTGGCCTAAATTATACTTCTTATTATATGAATCGAAAATAAAAATAGATATGTTTTTTCCACGAGTTTTAATTATTGGAGAAACTTTTCATAAAAGAAGTGGAGGTGGTATAACTTTACTTAATCTTTTTTCAAATTGGCCAAAAGAAAATATAGCGGTAGTATCTACACACAAAACAATCGTTAAAACAGATAGTAACTATCATTATATACCAATTTATCAATTGGGAACGGATGAGATTAGGCCAAAATTCCCGCTTAATTTATTACAACAAAAATATTATTCTGGAAGATATATTTTTAATGTTGATTATAATAAAAAAGGAATGAGTAAAACACCCATACATTTTAATGGTAATATTAAAAAATTAATTGATAAATTATTTTCGTCTTTTGGTTTATACTTTTTACTATCAAGAACTCTCCCTTCTAAAAGATTGTATGATTTTATTTCAGAATTTAAACCGGATATTATATATACTCAATTAAGTACTCTTGAGCTTATTCGGTTTGTTTCAATTATTTCGAACAATCTAAAGGTTCCGCTTGCAATTCATATAATGGACGATTGGCCAAAATATCTGCCAGATAAGTGTATAATTTTTAAAAAATATTGGGAAAAAATAATTGATAAGGAATTAAGAAAGTTATTCAATGAAGCTAAATTCCTATTTTCTATTTCAGAAGGTATGTCGAGAGAGTATTTACAGCGCTATGGAAGAGAATTCATCCCATTTCATAATCCTATAGATTTAAATAAATGGCTTCCATATTCTAAAAAGGAGTGGGGAAAAAATAATCCATATAAGATATTATATACAGGCCGTATAGGACTGGCTAATTCTAATAGCTTGCATACTATCTGCAAAGCAATTGATTATATATTTTTGAAATATTCAATAAATATTACTTTTAAAATTTATGCTAATAATTTTGATCCTAAAAATGTTAAGTATTTTGAAAAAAAATATAAAAGGGTTAAAGTTTTCCCACCAGTAAATTATGAAAGCATGCCAAAACTTCTAAGTAGTGCTGATTTACTTATTTTACCACTGGATTTTGATAAAAAGAGTATTCAATTTGCTAGATTATCTATGCCTACAAAGGCTACTGAGTATATGATATCAGGTACACCGACTATTGTTTTCGCAGATAGTAAAACTTTTTTATCAGAACATGCTAAAAAAAACGAATGGGCTATTGTTATCAATGAAAATAATTACAAGATTTTAGCTTCTAAAATACTAGATTTATATAACAATGAAGAATTAAGAAAACACATAAGTAAAAATGCTAAAAATTTTGCTATTAAAAATTATGATATACAAAAAGTTACAAAAGAATTTTACGAGAAACTTATTCAATAATATTTTTAATAATAAATAAGATATTTATAAATAAATTGGAATAGTAGTGAAAAGGAGTAACTGTAAATCTATATCAAGCTGAGTATTCGTAGACATAGATATTACAATTTTAAATTTTAATCATAACTTAATTAAAAATAATTCATAAATTTTATATATTTATATTAATATTTAATTTGAACTATTAAAAGTTTAATTATAATAAAATCAATAATTTAATATCTAAAAATAGATTTAGTTTATTCTGTGATACATATTATAGAATATTATTTATAATTATATATTCTTTGTTAAAATTAAATATAGAATATATAATCTTTATTTCTAAAATTTGCACTAAATATATTATGATTAATAAAATGGAATTTAAATTAATTTTAATACATCAATTATTTTTACAAGAATTTTTGATTTTAAGTATATAGGTTTTTATAATTTTTATTTGATTGGTTTATTAAAAATTAAAAATATTTGTTTCAATTTTTAAAAATGAGAATATTAAGTTTTTTTGTCATCAAGCAATATAGCAAGAAGATATTAAATGATATTTTACATTTTATAATAAAAACTTATTGATTTCCATTGTATTGATATAATATAAATTTTTATAAAAGAAATTATTAACTAAATGATAAATAAGAGAGTAGTTGTTTTTGTATCAACGTTATCTTTTTCTCAGAATACTACAGCTGGTTATAATAGAATTATTAATTATGCAAAAGCCCTGGCAATTCATTCAACTACTGTCATATTATTTTCATTTTATGGGAATTTTAATGACATAAAAGATTTAGAAAAAATTTCTGATAACATTTATAGAATAAAAGAGAAAATTAAAGCAAAGGGATCATACTTAAAATTTATTTTTTCTCTTAATAGAATTAAAAAATATTTAAAAAATTATAATACCTGTTTCATATTATATCCAACTTCTAAATTCGGAGCAGATATTATTTTTTTAATTATATTTAAAATATTCTCATCTAATAAAATATTTTTAGAAATAAATGAATTAAGAAGAGCATATCCTAAAAATCGTTATCCAGAGAGAACTTTATATTTTAAATTTTTAAGAATAATTAAAAATTTAATAGATATATTCTTTTATAAGATTCTAGAATATTCTTCGTCATTTTATAATGGAATTCTGGTAATCTCAACAAATTTATACAGCTACTATAGTAAATACAATAAAAAAATACTTTTGATACCAATACTTATAGACTTTACAGAGAAAAAAAATAATAATTTATCATCGGTAAAAGATTCTTTCAATATTGGTTTTTTCGGTACTGTATCATTTAGAAAAGAAGGCATTGAAAATATTTTATTGGTTATAAAAAATTTAAACCGGAAGGATATAAATACAAAACTTTTTCTATATGGGCCTATTAGTAATGTAGAGTATGAATATTTTCAAGAATGGTTAAAGAAAGAAGATATGACAAATAAGATTTTTTATAATGGTATTTTAAAACATGATGTTGTCCTTGATGAAATGCAGAAAATGGATCTTTTGATTTTACCCAGGCCACATAACCAACAGACTAAATATGGTTTTTCCACAAAATTGGCTGAATATCTTATAAGTGGAGTGCCGGTTCTTGTAACAGATGTAAGTGATAATTCAAAATACATTCAAGATGGTATTAATGGTTATATAGTCCATGACATAACGCCAGCAGGCTTTGAAAAAAAAATCATCGAAATTTTAAAAAATTATGAGAAAACAAAATATAAAATTACCCAGGAGGCTTATAATACAGCAAAAAAATATTTTGATTATAGATTGTATGCAGAGACACTGAACAAATTTTTATTTGATTAAAACTAGAATATGTTGATTTTATTTAAAGCATATATTTATAATAAATTTATTAAATATTAAATTTAAAAAAGAAAACTTTTGTAAGAATGTTGGTTTTTCAATTTTTAACATTTTGGCATCTACTCTATACTAATACTTTTCTTATTTTATTCATGAATATACTATTTACTTAATTTTAGTAATAAATTAGTGAGTTAAATGGATATATTAAAGGCTTAATTAATAATTTGCGAAAATATTAAATACAAGATTTAATAATGAAACAGTTTATTAATTCTGAAAATACGGATAAAAAATAAATAAGTTTTGGTAAAATTAATTAATTAAAGAAATGAAAATACTTATAACAGGGGCGGCAGGATTTATTGGTAGTAACCTTATTGATTCCTTAATTAAAGATAATCAATACCAGATTATAGGTATTGACAATTTCGATAATTTTTATGAGAGGGAAATTAAAGTTGCCAATCTCAAAAATGCCTTGGGTAATATAAATTTTTCATTTTATGAATTAGATATTTTAGATAGAATTAATCTTACAAATTTATTTTTAGATTCATGCCCAGATATTGTTATTCATTTGGCAGCAAAAGCTGGAGTTCGAAATTCAATACAAAATCCGATTAGTTATTTTGAAGTAAATGTTTTGGGAACACTAAATGTGTTGGAAGCAATGCGAATTTCTGAAAGTAAAAAAATGATATTTGCTTCTTCTTCTTCTGTTTATGGCAATTGCAAAGATGTGCCATTTAGGGAAGATATGAATGTTGATAATCCTATTTCTCCATATGCTGCCAGTAAAAAAGCAGGTGAATTACTTTGTCATACATATCATCATCTATATAAGATGGATATATTCTGTTTGCGTTTTTTCACAGTATATGGTCCTCGTCAGCGTCCCGATCTTGCTATTCATAAATTTACTAAATCGATATTTAGGCATGAAGAAATTCCACTTTATGGTTATGGACAAACTAGAAGAGATTATACTCATATTAATGACATAATTAAGGGAATTAAAAAATCTATAGAGTTACTAAAAGGTTATGAGATATTAAATCTTGGTGGTTCTAAACCAATTTCTTTAGAGTATTTAGTTAATTTATTGGAAAGCATTACGGGAAAGAAAGCACGTAAAAAATTTTTACCAATACAAGATGGTGATCTACTTCAAACATATGCTGATATTTCAAGAGCAAGAGAAATACTAGGTTATACTCCAGAAATCGAATTTGAAGAAGGCATTATTGATTTTGTAAACTGGTTTAAACAAAACAATCATGTCTAAAACTAATATAGTTGTTTTTATACCGACATTAACTTCTGGTGGTGCAGAAAAACAAGCGGTGATTCTATCAAAGGTTTTAATGAATAAATATTCACCATATGTTGTTGTATGGGACAAACGTAAAGTAGAAATGAAGTTCAAAAAATATTTAGATGATAATAAAATTCAATATTATTTTCTTAGTGGTAATATTATTAAACGATTTCTGAAATTATATCTATTTCTTAAAAGAAAAAAAATAGAAATCATATTTAATTTCTTAGCAAGTAACAATTTATATAGCTCAATTATTGGTAAGTTGGCAAGAGTACCTCATATAGTTGGTGGTATTAGAAACTCTAAAGTACCGTTTTTAAAATTTATAATTCAAAAATACCTTCATAATCATTTGCTCGAATTTACTATTTTTAATAATTACACGGGTTGCAAGTATTTTGTTGATAAAGGTTTTGAAGCATCTAAATGCATTGTTATACCAAATTGTTTTGAGCAAGAAATAGAATATATTGAGAGAGTACCTAAAAAAACAATAAAAATTGTTACACTTGCAAGATTTGTTCCACAAAAGGATTATTATACAGCTCTTAAATCAATACAACATTTAATTAAAAATTATAATTTGAATGAAAATGAGATTAGGTATAGAATTATTGGTTATGGAGAGCAAGAATTACAGATTTATCGTTGGATAAATGAATTACAACTTAAAAAGGTTGTAGAAGTATTTATTAAACCAGATAATGTATTTGATTTACTTAAAGAATGTGATATTTTTTTGATGACATCGCTTTTTGAGGGGACATCAAACTCTATTATGGAAGCGATGGCTTTATCTTTACCAATAGTTGCTACAGATGTTGGTGATAATAAATTTCTTGTTGAAGATAATAAAAATGGTTTTTTATCCCCAATCAAGGACTATACTAATATTTCAGCTAATCTTTTTAGATTAATCGTTGATTCTAATCTTAGATTAACATTTGGGTTAAATAGTTATAATAGATTATACCAGAATTATTCATTAAAAGCTTTTCGTGAAAAATATTTTTATTTTATTGATAAAATACTTAATGTTTCTTAATATTATTTAATAGCAATAGTATATATATATATATATATATATATATATTATATAGCATTGTGTATTTAATTGATTTGATTAAGAATAATATTATTTATTGATATTTACTTGTTTATTTCTTCTAAAATTTTCTTCTAAGAATAATTCAATAATGAAATTTTTTAATTAATGTAATTTTTAAAGAATAATGAGTTTTAGCGTAATCAATATTTATTTTAACAGTGATTAATTTTAATTATTGTTATTTTAATAATATAATTATTGCCATTCTTATATTATTTTTTTTATTTCAAAATTTTGTACAATATTAAATATGGGATTAATTTTAATTTATCAGATAACTTCAATATTCTTAATGTTTATTTAATTAATAAAAAATATTATTAATTTTAATGAAAATTATGAATATATATATGTTGATAATTTTTTAATATTTATGATTTGATAAAATATCATTTAAAATATTATTTACTAAATTAAATATAAGAGATGGAGGTTTATTTTTGTAAATTTAAATCATTTATAATAAGTTTAATAAAACCTTTTTAAAATTATGGAAATGGAAATAAAAATTTTTTTGGATTTTATAATTAAAAATAGAATATACCACTCACCCAAAAGTCTTATATGGTATTACAAAAACCAGTTGTTTAAAGATATAAATTTCAAGGACAAAAAAGTATTAGATATCGGTGGTGGTGCAGGTTTAACTAGTTTTTACGCTGCGGCTGCAGGTTCAAATAAAGTTGACTTAATAGAGCCTTATGGAGATGGTTCAGACAGTTTATCAATTAAAAAATTTAATATTATAAAAAATAATTTAAAAAGTATATCAAATAAGGTCTATATATTTAATCAAACTTTTCAAACCTATTCAACAATTGAAAAATATGACGTTATTATACTACATAATTCAATAAATCACCTTAATGAAAATGCTTGTATTAATTTATTAATTGATAAAAATTCTTATGAAATATATAAAAACTTATTTTTCTCAATATATAATTTATTAAATGAAAATGGAATTATAATCATTGCGGATTGTTCCAATAAAAATTTTTTTAATTCTTTAGGAATAAAAAGTCCATTAGCGTGGTCTATAGAATGGCAAAAACACCATAGTCCAGAGGTATGGATAGAATTATTAGAGAAAGTTGGTTTTCGGTTCACAAGTTTAGTCTGGACATCACCTAAACAATTAAGGAAGTTAGGACAGGTATTATTTTCAAATCAGATTGCAGCTTATTTTTTGCTAAGTCATTTTATTATTCATTTAAAAAAATAATTTTTTCCACCATTGAATGACATTAATTGAGTAGAAGCAAGTGGAATTTTAACTATATCACACTAATTAATTTTATTTTACGTGAAAGACCATTTTATTATTGAATTTACTTTTGAAACATTACATAAAAAAGTATTAGGTTTCTATAATATTTAAAAAATTGATTTATGCTAATAATAATGCTTTTAATGTAATTGAATTCGAATAATTATTAATTAAAATTTATAAATTAAATTATTTTAATTAAATGTTATTTAATTTAAGTTAAGAGGTTAGTGGAAATTAATAAATAATTAACAAAAGAAATATAAAAAATATATTGAGATACTAAAAGATTAAGTGATGCGTAATAAGCCAAGAATTGCAGTAATTGGTTTAAAAGGTTTACCTGCTTTTGGAGGTGCAGCTTCGGTTGGAGAGGAGCTAATAAGCAAATTAAAAAATAAGTTTGATTTTACAGTATATGCAATTTCAACTCACGCATATGAACAAAATTATAATGGTGTAACTCAAATTATATTTAAAGAAAAAAAAGTTAGTGGTTTTAGTAGTTTCAAATATTACTTGAGGTCTCTTTTTCATTCGCTGCTTTTCGGAAACTATGATTTAATTCATTTACATCATTCTGAAAGTGGTTTTATAACTCCACTCCTTAGATTAAAATATAAGGTAGTTTTGACAATTCATGGTATTTTTCTTGATAAATATGATCCTAAGTTTAATAAATTTATCAATTATTTTTTCCGTTTTTCAGAAAAATTAAATATGAAATTTGCAAATAAGGTTGTTTCCGTTTCTTTGATAGATAAAAAAATGGTAGAAGAACATTATAATCGAGAATGTTTATATATACCGAATGGTGTTAATATAATTAAAATTGAAAAAAAAGAAAAAGAGTTTGATTTTCTTTTTATTGCAGCAAGAATATATGAAATAAAAGGATTACATCTATTATTAAGTGCTATTAAGACATATAATATAAAAGGAAAGTTACTTGTAATCGGTGACCTTAATCAAGATGAAAATTATAAAAATAAAATCATTACATTATCTAAAGGGATGAATGTTATATTTATACCTTTGCTAAAAGATAAATCCATACTATATGATTATATGAAAAAATCAAAAATTTTTATCTTTCCATCCTTATTTGAAGCTATGTCTATGACTTTACTGGAAGTAATTTCCCATAAAATTCCCGTCTTGGCAAGTGATATCATTTCAGTGAAAAGTATTTTTGATGAAAGTGAGATAACATTTTTTAGAGCAAACGATATTAATGATTTAGCAGCTAAAATATTATACTGCCAAAGTAACTTTAATATACTAATTAAAAAAGCTGAAAAAGCATATAATAAGGTTTCTCAGGAGTATACTTGGGATAAAATTTCAAGCAAATATAATCATATCTATAGTACATTGATAGGTTGTTAAATGTGTGGAATATTCGGTATAATTGCACGTGAAGTTGATCTTAATAGAAAAAATCTTATTAGTAAACTTGAGTATATAGCAAAACTGTCTCAAGTGAGAGGTAAAGACTCCTCAGGAATAGCATTCAGATTTGAATCAAATAGTACATTAAAGGTTCTTAAAGGTCCCTTTTCGGTTGATATTTTATTAAAATCAAATGAATACTTGAAATTAAAAAAGGAGATATTAACTGAAAATGAAAGAAAATTATTTATAGGATTTGGGCATGCACGGTTAGTAACAAACGGTACCCAGTTAGAAGATGTAAACAATCAACCAGTTATTAAGGACGGAATTGTTGGGATACACAATGGTATAATAACTAATGTTGATGAGTTATGGAAGAAGCATAATTATTTAAAAAGGGAGTATGAAATTGATACCGAATTTTTCTTTAGTTATATAAGATATTTAATTAATAAATATGACGGTAAGGTTAGTCCTGCAGAGGCTTGTTTAATAGCAAATTCTGAAGTGATTGGCACAATATCAACTGCATATTACGATACTTATAGCGACGTTTTTATAATTTTTTCAAACTTTGGTTCACTATATGTTTTAACAGATCAAAAAGAACTTATTATATTTGGTTCTGAACGAAACATTCTACTTCAGTTAATTAAAAAATTTGATGATTTTAATGATAGTAAATTCATAATTAAACAAATAAAACCCTTAAGTGGATATCAAATTAATTTAAACAATTTTTCGATTACTGAATTTAACTCTAAAAATATTAATGATGTTGAAATTATTAAGAATTTAGATAAGTATTATAAAATAGATATTATTAATTTAGTCGATTATAAAAAACAATTACATGCAGTTATAGATCCTAAAATTTTCTCTAATTTGTTAGTCACCAATAGTGAAAGAAAATTATTAGAATATAACATAGATCGAATTTCTAAATTAAAAAGATGTAGCAAGTGTATATTACCAGAAACTTTTCCATTCATTGAATTTGATGATAAAGGTATATGTAATTATTGTAGAAATTACGTACCTAAGAATAATCCTAAACCTGTAGAGCTTTTATATGATTTAGTTGAGCCATATCGTAAAGTAAATGGTGAGCCCGATTGTTTAGTCCCTTATAGTGGTGGAAGGGATAGCACTTTTACCTTACATTTTGTTAAAAAAATTCTTGGTTTGAATCCAATTGCATTTACATACGACTGGGGAATGGTGACCGATCTGGCAAGAAGAAATATTGCAAGAGTATGTAGTAAACTTGGAGTAGAAAATATAATTGTTTCGGCAAATATACACTGGAAAAGAGCAAATATTAGAAGAAATATTATAGCCTGGTTAAAAAAACCACATCTTGGGATGATACCTTTATTTATGGCAGGTGATAAATTTTTCTTTTATTATACTAATAAGATAAAAAAACAAAATAATATCAAATTAAATATTTGGGGTGAAAATCGTCTTGAAAATACAGATTTTAAAACTGGTTTTGCAGGTATTTCGCCAAATTTTAATAAAAAAAGAAATTATTCTTTAAGTGTTTATGATCAACTAAAACTATTTTATTTTGTGGGTAAAAATGTATTATTAAATCCTAGATATTTAAATCAATCTGTTATTGATTCATTAGGATCTATTGTTTCAAGATATATATGGCCTAAAAAAGATTATTATAATTTATTTGATTACTATAAATGGGATGAAAACGAAATTGAAGATTTAATTTTAAAAGAGTATGAATGGGAAATGGCAATTGATACTAATGCAACTTGGCGGATTGGCGATGGAACATCTGCATTTTATAATTATATATATTATACTGTAGCTGGTTTTAGTGAATATGATACATTTAGAAGTAATCAGATAAGAGAAGGAATGTTATCGAGAAAAAGAGCTTTAGAATTAGTTAATGAAGAAAATAAACCTAGATACGAATCTATAAAATGGTACTTAGAAATTTTAGGATTAGAATTTACATCTGTAATAAAAAAAATTAATAAGATTAAAAAATTATACTAAATTAAATAAAATGAAAGATTCCTTTTTATTTATTTGACAACTATAACTAATTCATTAAAAATAGATATTATTGTTCTCCTTAAACGTAAATGTAGCTAATAATGTTTTTTATTTTTAGTAAAAAGTACTTTTTCTAAGTTATAAGTATATTTTTAAGTGTATTGTATTTATCAGTATTGTTTATAAATTTCATTTTAATGTAATATTATAAATATTTTAAAAATGAATATTTTAGTAGGAGAAATAAGTAGTTATAAGGCAATAGTTATTTGTAAATATATTAAAAAAAACTATGCTAATATTAATATAATTTCTTATGATTATAAAACTCAAATAAAAGGTCTAATTACTAAATATACTGATAAACATTTTCAAATTAAAAAAAAGGATATTAATTCATATATTTTTGAATTGATAAAATTAATTCAAGAAGAAAAAATAGATGTTTATTTACCGATTCATAGTGATTTTATTGGTATAATACTTCAAAATAAACAAGCTTTTGGTAAAACATTATCTTATTTAGGAGATTTTGAAAGCTATCAAAAACTTCATAATAAAAATTTAATACAAGAAATTGTAAAAGATTTAGATATAGTTATTCCTTATAAATATGAAACTTTTAAAGATGCAAAATTACCATTTGTTGCAAAACCTATTTCAGGATCATCATCCAAAGGAGTTTTATATTTTTTTAATGAAAATAAAAGAAATAAATTCTTTAATTATGACTTCTCTAATTATATTTTTCAGGAATATATACAAGGTACGGGATGTGGCTACTCAGTTTATGCTGTAAATGGGGAAATTAAAATAGGATATGGGCATTTAAGACTTGCAGAATACCCAATAAGTGGCGGGTCAAGTGTTTATAGAACTTCTTTTTATAAAGAAGAAATGTATATTATTGCAAAGAAAATATTTGAAAAGATTCCATGGACTGGCTTTGCAATGTTTGAATTCAAATTAACTCCTAAAGGAGAATTAATATTAATTGAAGTTAATCCAAGAATATGGGGTTCAATTAACCAAGGTCTACAAAACGGTATAGATTATTTTGAACCCATATTAAAAGCTAAAAAGAAAGACATAAAAGAAAATAAACAATCTAAAAAAATTAATACCTATCTTTCGCCTCAAATTTATTTATCTCTTCTATTTTATTTAATAAGAGGAAATATAAAACCTTTAATTTTATTTCTAAAAAACGTAAGGAATAATAAAGCTGATGTGTCATTATTTGATGATCCAACAGGGTGGTTAAGTATTTTATTAAGAAAAATATTATGAAAAAAAATTATGAAAAAAATAAATGTAATTGATCTTGACAATACATTGATTAAGTTTGATTCTTTTAAAATCTTCACAATCAAATTTCTTAAAAAGGGTGATTTTTTATTAGGATTTTTGATTTTATTGAGAAAGATTAGAATATTAACATTAGAAGAATTTAAAAGAAAAGTGATATTAAGATGTCGAAAAAAAAGAAATTACAATAAATTTATAAGAGAATTTGCAGATTATATCATGGAAAATATTAACCAAGAAATATTCTTAAAGATCAATTTAATTTCGGATGAAAATACCATTAATATTTTAGCAAGTGCATCTCCATCAGATTATGTTAATCTAGTAGCTGAAAAACTAGGATGGGAATCAATTTCTACTTTAGTTACAGTTGAAAAATTTTTTCATAATTATGGGGAAAAAAAAGTACTTAACCTTCTAAGAGAATATCCAAGAGAAAAATTTTTTTATAATTATGCAATTTCCGATAGTATATCAGATTTAGAATTATTAAAATTGTTTAATAATTATGAATTGGTTTCTTAATTATGGATTTCACCCAAAATATTTATAAATCTTTTCTTGAAGCATTTGTATATAAAAATTTTAAATTTTATACTATTTCTTCTTATTTAGAAAATAAAAAAAATAAAAATAACAGTACTTGCATACTTCTTAGACATGATGTTGATAGGTTAGCCAAAAATTCACTTGCTCTTGCTCAGGTTGAGCATGACTACTATATAAAGGGTACATATTATTTTCGTGTAGTACCAAAAAGTTTCAATCTGGTAATAATGAACAAGGTCGCTGAACTAGGACATGAAATCGGTTATCACTATGAAGATGTTGATTTAGTGATTAAGAAATATAATATAAAAGTCAAAGACGAAAAAGATAAAGAAAAAATAATTGATTTGGCTTATGAAAGTTTTTGTAAAAATTTGGAGATGTTACGTCGAAATTTTAATATAAAAACAATTTGTATGCATGGCAGTCCCAGATCGAAATTTGATAATAGAATAATATGGGGAAAATATGATTATAAGCAATTAGGTATTATTGGAGAACCTTATTATGATATTGACTTTAATGAATTTGCATATTTTACTGATACTGGAAGAAGATGGAACAGTAATAAGTATAATGTTAGAGATAAAGTAAATAGTAAATTTAATTTTAATTTTAAGACCACACATGAAATAATTAATAATATCGATAAGCTTCCTAATAAAATTTTATTCACGATTCATCCAGAACGATGGAGTGATGAATTATTTTCTTGGACAATTAATTTAATTTTACAAAATATTAAAAATATAGCAAAACGTAATTTGATCTTAATAAGAAAAGAAAAATAAAAAAATATTATCTTTAATTTTTCAAATGATATTAAATTACACTATTTTGATTATAATGATTTTATGCCCCTCCTTGAATATCTTTTCGCAAAACGTGAATGAGTTAGAAATTACCAAAAATTATTTTATATCTATGAGTTATGGTTATCAAATGTCCGGAATAAAAGATGAAGATTTTAGAAAGGATAATTACGCTCCTGTCTTGATTTTTAATATTGGAAGGTGGATAAATCCAATTTTAGGAATTCAAATTGGATATCGTGGTTTTTATTTTTACTATATTATGGATGATTTTAAACACTATTATAATTTTCTATCCATTGATGGTTTAATAAATGTTAATCAATTTCTTAGTTTCAATAGAAAAAATTGGAATCTCATAATTAAAATGGGAGGAGGCCCTTTTTACAATCATACTTTTAAAAAATCTAATATTTATTTAAATGCAGGTTTAATAAATTTTTTTAATATTTCAAAGGAACTACATTTACTATTAGATTTATCTGCAGTTATTGGCGATAAAATATATCAAGAAAATATTGATATTTTACCTTCGATTTCATTTGGTTTTAAATATTCGTTTACTTTTTAGAAGTATTATATATCTTAATTTTGATGAAAATAATTTCATAGTTAAAAACAATAACTAATAATTTTAAGATCATATGTTGAAACTATATTATTATTTCTAAAATTTTCTTTTTGGGAATGCAATAGTAATTAATAAGTAGAACACAAATATTTAGTAAAAAGCTTTTTATATGTAAATTTACGTGACTTATAAAGTTGTAAGTAATAGTTAACTTATACGAATATTCGAGAGTAATTTGTGTGTACTAATTACTAATTATTACCGCGTATTCATGGAATTATGTTTATCCTGCCGAATTTATATCCTCATATACAGGAACAAAAAAATTTAATTTTGTACCTGTAGTCAATTGTAAAATGAAAAACGTAATTAAAAAAGTTTGTTGATTTTATTGAAAAAGTAATAATAAAGCAAAGTTCACAATATCAATATTCATCTAAACTCAGAAAATTATATCTAAAGTTAGTACAAGTTATACTGGTATAACTTTTTACTTTATTGACATATAAATAACTTAAAGATGAAATTCTGCTTGAACAAATTGTGTTTTTTAATATTGGAGATGAAGAATATTCCTTTTATAATTTCGTTAAAATGAATTGTCTGAATATTAATACATCAATTTTCGTTAATTAATAATTAACTTTTATGAAAAAAAATTTACTATCATGAAAATAATATCAGTCGTAGGTGCCCGTCCTAATTTTATGAAAGTTGCTCCAATTCATCGAGCTTTTCAAAATTTAATTCAAAAAAATAATTCTCTAAATTTGAAACATATGATTTGTCATACAGGCCAGCATTATGATGAAAATATGTCTAAAATTTTTTTTAATGATCTGGAATTGCCTGAACCTGATTTCTATCTCGGTGTAGGAAGCTCTTCTCATGCAAAACAAACAGCATATATTATGATTGAATTTGAAAAAATATTATTAAATGAGAAACCAGATTTAATAATTGTAGTTGGGGATGTGAATTCAACTTTAGCCTGCAGCTTAACTGCAGTAAAATTAGGTATTAAAGTAGCACATGTTGAAGCAGGTTTAAGAAGTTTTGATCGCTCTATGCCTGAAGAAATAAATCGAATTTTAACTGATTCGATTTCAGACTATCTTTTTGTAACAGAAAAAAGTGGTCTTGTAAATCTTAAACGAGAAGGAATATCTGATGAAAAAGTTTTTTTTGTTGGCAATTGTATGATAGATAGTCTAATAAGTTATCTTCCAAAACTTCCAGAACTATCAGATTTGAGTTATAATCTGTTACCTAAAAACTATGTTCTTGTAACACTACATCGTCCTTCTAATGTTGATAATCCAGAACGATTAAGTGAATTAATAGATTTTATAAATAAAATATCAAAGTATAAAAAAGTAATTTTTCCTGTACATCCAAGAACTCGTAAAGCAATTGAAAATAATTCATTACCAATTAATGATAAATCATCAATTTATTTAATGAACCCGCTTGGTTATCTTGAATTTATTACTCTAATGAAACATGCTTTATTTGTTGTAACTGATAGTGGTGGTATTCAGGAAGAAACTACTTATTTGGGTATTCCATGTATTACATTAAGAACTACAACTGAAAGACCAATAACCGTTGATGTAGGTACAAATTACCTTATAGGCGAAGATTTAGAATATGCATTTAATATATGTGAAGAAATTTTTAATGGCGAGAAAAAGATAGGTAAAATACCAGAATTGTGGGATGGAAGAGCAGCTGAAAGAATAGTTAAAATACTTGTTGAAAAGTTTTTAAATATCAGTAGATAAAAAAATAGTTGTAAAGAATATTTAATGAAATGTACTAAAATTATAGAGACTCCCATAAAAATAATTAAGTATGATTAAACAGATTCAGGACTATTCCTTACAACTATGTAATTGAGAACTTATATTAACTGTTAAGAAAATATCTTTGAAGAATAAATAATTATGAAAGACTGAATTTGTTGAAAATATCAATTAAATCAGAATTAAAACTGAAGTGAGTATCTATGAAATTTCATATAAATTTGATTTTTACATTCCATTAATTTAGGTTATATGATTTTAATGAAATTATTTATAATTCAATTATAATATGTTATATATATGATAAGAATATTGGTAACGGGTGGAGGAGCTCCAGGAATTAAAGGTACAATTTTTTCATTAAGAAATAACAGTGTATGTGAAAATGTTTTTATTGCTGTAACTGATGTAAAGGAAGATTGTGCTGGTAAGTATTTAGCAGATGAATTTTTTGTTATAGCTCATTCTCGTGATAAAGAAAATTATCTACAACAAATATTGGATATTTCAAAGCAACATAAAATTGATGTAATTATTCCTCAAAATACATTAGAATTAGAAGTATTATCTGAACACATTAATATTTTTGAAAAAAATCAAATAAAAGTAGCTGTCTCAGAATATAATTCGCTACTACTTGTTAATAATAAATTTAATCTTACGCAATTAGCAAAAAAATTAAATATTCCAGTTCCTGCTACATATATTGTATCTACATTTAATGATTTAGTAAAATATGCTAAAGAGCTGGGATGGCCAGATAAAAGAGTTTTAATTAAACCACCTAAATCTAATGGCTCGAGAGGATTAAGAATTATTGATGAACAATTAAATTATTTGAATCAATTTTATAATGAAAAACCTAATAATATATTTACTAAAATGGAGATCTTACATTCTATATTAGGGGATAAATTCCCTGAATTGATGATAACTGAATTTATTGAGGGCGATGAAATTACTGTTGATGCTTTTAGATATTCTTCTAATGAAATTTTTATTCCCAGGATACGCAAACAAATATTAAATGGTATTAGTTTTATAAATGAATACTATGAAAGTGATGAAATTATTCATTATTCAAAAATATTAAGTGAATCAGTAGATTTAAAATATGCATTTGGTTTTCAATTCATAATTGATAAAAATAAAGTTCCATATTTGATAGAGTGTAATCCAAGAATTCAGGGCACGATGGTTTTTAGTACCTTGGCTGGGTGTAATCTTATCTATGCAACTGTTAATGCTTTGTTAAATAAAAGGATTCCAGATTTTAATCTAAATAAAAATACAAAATTATATAGATACTGGGGGGCGATAGGTATAAATGATAAGATGATAATTGTTTAGATATGATAAATGATAAAAGCACATATAAATATAAAGTGTTTATATTCGATTTAGATAATACTATTTATGATGAGATGTTATATTTAAATAAAGCGTATGAAAAAGTTGTTAAAGAAGTTGTTAACAGAAATCAGAACTTTAAATATGAAAAAAAACTATTGAATTATTTAATAAAGACCAGAATAAATGAAGGTCGTAAAAATATATATCAAAAATTTATCTTAAAATATAAAATCAATAATTTTACAATTGATGATTTTTTATATTGTTTACGAAATGTAAGATTAAAAAAGAATTCTATTTTACCATATAAAGAAATAGAAGAGTATATAAAAAAAATAGGTAAAAAAAGTAAGATCTATATTTTAACTAATGGGAATTATATACAACAAAGAAATAAGTATAAAGCTATAAAAATACCATATAAGGATAAAATAAAAGTAATTTATGCATCAAAATCTGGCTATGAAAAACCAGATCCTTTATTAATAATAAAACTTATAAATAAATTAAAAATAAATCGAAATAATATATTATTTATTGGTGATTCAGAAATTGATTTTCAAACTGCACAAAATGCTAAAATCGATTTTTTACATGTAAATATTTTAAAAAAATTATTGAACTCATATGGAATATAATAGAATCCTTATACTTTCTCCCCACACAGATGATGCAGAATTTGGTTGCGGTGGAACAATTGTTAAGTTTTTAGAAAATAATAAAGAAATACATTGGGTGGTTTTTTCTATTGCTGAAGATTCACTTCCCAATGAATTGAATAAGTTAAAATTACAAAATGAGTTTATTAATGTTACAAAAGAACTTAATCTTAAAGAAAGTGATTATACCATTTTCAGATATCCTGTAAGAAAGTTAAGTGATTATCGACAGGAAATATTAGAATCACTTATAAAGTTTAAGCAGGAATTTAAACCAGACCTTGTTATTGGACCTTCGCAGAATGATTATCATCAGGATCATCAAGTGATTTCAAATGAAATGATAAGAGCTTTTAAAACACATAGCAGTATTTTATGTTATGAACTACCCTGGAATCATATAAATTTTACGTCTTCGTATTTCATCAAATTAGAAGAACGACATATTCAAATGAAACTAAAGATCTTAAGTAAATATGAAACTCAGATAGTATTAAATCGCTTTTATTTTTCTGAAGATATGGTCAGAGGTTTGGCATTAACAAGAGGGGCACAAATTAATTATAAGTATGCTGAATCTTTTGATGTGCTAAGAATAATTGATTAAAAATAAGTTGAAAGTATTACAAATATAAATGTCAGATTCATAATAGACGATAGATATAAAGTATTACCTTTGATGAAAATAATGTTTGCACATTTTGTAAATTCTAAGTTGACTTAAAAAAAATATCCATTGAATAAAAAGCACAAGAACAACTGCAGGGATAGTCAATCAAAAGCAAAAAATAGAAGAAGTATTAAGAATATTATATCTCTTAAATTCGAGGGAAAACTTTTAGATAACTATTAAAATACCTGATTTTACTATGAAGGTTTTGAAAGAATAATGAATATACAGTCTAAAAACTTTTTAGGTCATAAATTATAATTTGCTGGTGATGGTATTAAAGATAAACTATAATATGGATTAAAATATTTTATATTGTACCTGTTGCTGTTTACAAAAAATATTTTAGTATCTAATCAAATAACGTATAAAATAATATAATGATATTAACATACTCTCGAGAAAAATATTGTTAACATTCTTTAATAAAGAAATTGTACTACGTCCCATCCATTACTTTAATGAAAGCTAGTGAACTACCTGTAACCGTTGTAAGTGTTACAAGTTAATTATTCGGAGATAATTTTAAATTTGCTTTAGGTGTGATCAATGAAATTATGAGTGAGATAGTTAAGAAAGTGGAGATACAGAAATAATTAAAATACTTGTTGAAAAATTAGTTAAAGTAATTGAAAAAAAATAAATGAATATTTAATTGTGATTATGATTTCTATTATTAATAAAAATAATGTTTATAAATAATAAATTTTGAGTTGTTAAATCCTTGGAAAATAATGATAACCATAAACTGAATAATGCAAATACAAAAATTAATCTTGAATACTTTATTGTATTTTTTAATATTAAATATATAAGGGCGAATAATAATATTGAACCAATTATCCCAAGTTCAACCTGAGTTTCTAAAAATAAATTATGGGGGTATTTTAATTTCATAGGTAAGTCACTTTTATAATAACTTTTAAAACCGCCGAAACCTATTCCAGTTACAGGATTCTTTTTTATTAACTCAAAAGAAATTTTATATAATTCTAATCTTGTATTGATTGAAGCATCTGTTGTTTTATTGCTTAAGACGAAATCAATTAATTCATAATTTCTTTTTTCTATCAAATTAAATTTTGTTACAACCAATAAACTTACAATTAATACTCCTGTAAATATTATTAAATTATTATGAGTAAGTTTTTGCTTTGATAGAATTAATAAAATGATTAAAGATAAAATTAAACCAATTGTAGTGGCTCGATGTGATGTATATATTAATGTAATAGTTAAAATGAATGCAGTAAAAGAAAAATAAAATACTTTTTTAATATTGTCCGAAATTAAAATTTTATAGTATGAGTATAAAATTAATGGTGAAATAAATCTACTGAATATTACATGACTGAATTCGAAATTTGTTAAGTTATAGTAACCTTTATAAGTAAAAGGATTTTTGATAAAAAATAAAATGCTTATAAAAAAAGACAGTATCAATAAAATTGTAAAAAATTTTTCTAAGATATCTACTTTAATATTTTCTTTAATAAAATAAGCAAGAATTACTGAGGGATTAATCCAATTATTATATTAATCCATTTCTGTAAACCAAAGAGAGGATTTTTTGAATATATTATAGTTATTAAGGGAATTGTTATTATAAATAATAATAAAATTTTTATGTTATGATTGATTGTTTCAAAAAAACTTTTTAAACTGGGATAAGAAAATATTAGAACTTTTCTGAATAGAGGGATTATTAATAATAACAAGCCAGATTTTATTAAGAAACTCAATAAAGTATAGTTAGAAATCTGAGCAACATAAATTTGTAATGTAATAAAAAATAAAAGTATAATATTTAATAAATTTTCTCTCGAAGGGCTCATTTTTACATTATAAAAAAATTATATGGCAGCTAAAATCTTTTTCGATTTATTTATATATACTTTAATATTGCTGTCTTGTACGACTTTATTAACTGGTAATGTAAATTTAATAAGCAAATATCCCATTAGTCTAATTATAACTTGGTTATCAGTAATCATCGGCTCTCTTTTAACTGACCAGTATTCTTATAATAATTATAAAAAATTACTGGATTATATTAAACAAATTTTTACTGCTCTTGTTATATCATTTTTATTTCTTCTATTATACTTTTTATTTGAAAAGGAACTGCAACCATATTTAAATATTATTTTGATTGTAACTTTATGTTCTGGATTTATAATTAAATTCTTTTTATACATTTTAAATAATGTAATCATTTTTAAGAAAGAAGATCTTTCTAAAATTAATTTTTCGATTGGCTCTTTTAATATAGAGTTTTTAATTGTTAGTGCTATTATTTGTTATGCTTATTTTATTAAATATGATATAAAATATTTTGAAAAAGATTTTATAGCAATTATTACTTTTATAATAATCTGGTTTTTGATTGGTTTATGTGTTCATCAATTTAATCCTGTTACAAAATATAATTTCTGGAAATTCATCTGGCTTAGATTAAAGAGCTATTTATACTTCTTAATCATATTTAATATTATACTTTATATTTTAAGCTCAAGCATAAATGGTATTAATATTATAAGAAATTTATCATTCCTATTTGGATTTATTGCAATACCTGCCAATTCCTTCTTTTATTTAATTAGAAAAAAGCCGTCAGATGATGTAGTCAAATATAAATTTATACGTGCATCTGAAGTATTTGATGAACCTTTACTTAAATATTTAGAAGTAAAGAAAGAGAAGTATTATGTTGAAGAGAATGAATCAAGTAAAGATTTATTTGAATTATTATCTGAAGTTTATTTAAAACGCTTTCCAGAAGTTTTTAATTTTATAAATGACACATTAAATTTAGCATTATTTAATTTCAGAAAATGTATAATGCATAGATCTTCTGATATGTATAATGTTGAAGTTTTACCAGAGAATGCTCTTGAAATGTACGTGAATTTACATGAAATCAATGATATGAGAAGAATTAATAAATATTTTATTCAGGTAAATTCTAAATTAAAAGATGGAGGTGTTTTTATTGGTAATGTTGAACCTAATAATTTGCGTAGAAAAAGATTCTTATTTAATTATCCATACTATTTAGCAGTTATATTTTATTTTATTGATTTTATATGGCATAGAGTATTTCCTAAATTACCTGCTTTTAAACATTTTTATTTCGCTATAACCAAAGGAAAGCATCGTGCAATATCTTTATCAGAAACACTGGGCCGTTTATATTATTGCGGTTTTGAAGTAATAGCAATTAAAGAAATAAATAATTTAATTTATTTTATTGCAAAGAAAATTAAAGAACCACTTTCTGATGATTCACCATCTTATGGACCATTGATTAAATTAAAACGAGTTGGAAAAGATGGCAATATTATCAAGGTATATAAGTTTAGAACAATGTATCCTTATTCAGAATATTTACAAAGATTTATTTTTGAAAAAGCTAATTTGCAGGAAGGTGGAAAATTTAAAGATGATTTTAGAATAACAAGCTGGGGAAAAGTTTTAAGAAAACTCTGGCTTGATGAATTACCAATGTTTATAAATTATTTTAAAGGCGAATTAAAAATAGTTGGTGTACGACCATTAAGTTTACAATACTTTTATCTTTATGATGAAGAATTGAGAAACAGAAGAATTAAATATAAGCCTGGTTTAGTGCCTCCTTTTTATTATGATCTTCCTAAAACACTTGATGAAATAATGGCATCAGAAAGAAAATACCTTGATTCATATGATAAACATCCTATAATTACAGATATAAGATATTTTATTGTATCTGCTTATAATATTCTAATAAGAAAAGCTCGTTCGAATTAATTTTGAAAATTTATTTACTACTTGTTGTTATAATTTTATCTATACATCAATCTTATCCTCAATCTTTAACAGGGATTTCAGGAATGTTTTCAATACCTATAGCAACAATAAACAAAGATGGGGAATTTACATCTGGTATAAATTATATAGAAAGAAAATATTTGAAATATGCAAATGGTAATCGAGATATTATTAATTTTTATGTGTATTTAAATTACTTACCATTTCTCGAAATTGGTTTAAGAGCAACTAGACAGTTGAATTATCAAGGGAAAAGTCATACAGTAGATAGGATGTTTAACTTCAAAATTAAGTTAATTGAAGAAAAAAAATATTTGCCTGTTATAGCTTTTGGTATGAATAATCCTGTAAGTACTGAAGTGAATGCTAATCATTTTAATTCTACTTATTTAGTAATAACTAAAAATATTTATTTAAGTGACTCAACTCAAGCATTGAATATAACATTGGGATATGGCTCTGATTTAATTAAAGCCGCAGATTACCAATTCATTGGTTTCTTTGGTGGTGTTTCTTATAAGCCTTTTAATTTTATGGAAGTAATGATTGAATATGACGCTGAAAGATTTAATTCTGCTTTAAGATTTACTTTATTAAACCATATTAAAATCTTGGCTGGATTTATGGGAATGAAAGATTTTAGTGGAGGTGTTGGTTATTCTTTTGTACTTCAATAAATATTATAAACTATTGAATTTCTTCAATTTTAAAGTTTGTCATTATTTATTATATTGTGATTTAAATTATAGATAAATAATATAATATTTTATAAATTTTACAAAAGGGCATTAAAGACTCCTTTAATTTCTGTACCAGTCGATATGCTTTTTTATATAGATTGGAGGGTGAGGACGACTTATTGAGTCGTCCTTTTTTTTAAATAAAAGTAAGTTTATCTTGTTGAAGAAGTTATATAATCTTCCTGCTAAAATGGAATCACGAATTAATAAGTATCACAATAAAATCATTAAGAAATTTATTGATATAGTGATTTCAATTTTTCTGTTTGTGATATTATTACCAATTGTTTTTATAATTATATTTTCTATAGTAAAGTTAACAGATGGAGGGAGTGTATTATTCAAACAAAAAAGATTTGGTTACAAAAGAGAAATATTCACTATTTATAAATTCCGTTCGATGAATTTAGATGGGAAAGAATATACTAAATATGGAAATTTTATCAGGAAGAGATTTATTGATGAAATACCACAAATTATTAATGTATTAAAAGGTGAAATGAGTGTGGTAGGACCAAGACCTCATGCAGTAGAAGAAGATTTAAAATATTCTGGAATGCTAAGTGAATATAATAATCGTTATGAAGTTTTACCTGGAATAACAGGATGGGCACAGGTTAATAATTTAAGAGGTAAATTAAATGATGAATTAATAAAGAAACGTTTGGATTATGATTTGTGGTATATAAGAAATTGGTCATTATGGCTGGACGTGAAAATTATTTTTATGACACTTTGGAAGATGATAAAAGGGGATAGAAGTAGTAAGTGCTAAGTAGAATGATTAATAGAATTTTAGTTTGACATATTCGATAAATCCTTCGATCACTTCGTTTTAAGAGATCCTTCGTCTCGACTCTGTCGGACTCAGGATGACTTCGTCAACTTATCACATCATTTTATCAGCATTACCATGTCATCCTGAACGAAGTGAAGGATCTCAGATTCTTCGGTCGTCTCGACTTCGTCGGACTCCCTCAGAATGACAGTTTAGGTTTGACAAAACATTGATTCTTTATTTTAATTTTTACATTACTCATTATGACTTCGTCAACTTATCATCTCATTTTATAGACATCATCATGTCATTCTGAATCCGCTAAAGTCGAGATGAAGGATCTTAGATACATCGATCGTTTCTCTTTAAGAGATTCTTCGGTCGTTTCACTCCCTCAGAATGACTTCGTCAGATTCTTCGGTCATCCGACTTTGTCGGACTCCCTCAGAATGACAGTGTTATTTTATCATGCCATGATGAATATTACTATTGTCATTCTGAATCCCGCCAGAGGCGGGGTGAAGAATCTCTTGTTATTATGAATAAAAGAATTCAAGAATAATCTTACTTTAGCTATATTTATAGTCAATCATATAAAAATATAAAAACTTCCTTTTGAAAAGGAAACTTATTTTATTAATTTTCCTTATAAGAAGGAAACTTATATGAAAGATTTATTCAAAACAATAATTAAAGACTTCCATACTAATTTTATTCCAGCAGTAAAGAAAAGAAATCTATCTGTCCCTATTAACTCGAATAAAATTGTGACAATTATCGGAGGTAGAAGGACTGGTAAAACTTATTATTTATATCAATTAATAAACCAAATCTTAGATTATACAGAGATAACTAATATAGTTTATATTAATTTCGAAGATGAACGTTTAAATATTTCTGATAAAGAATTACAATTAATTATTGATGCTTATTATGAATTATACCCGGATAATAAAAGTGAATTATATTTCTTTTTTGATGAGATTCAATATTTTAAAAACTGGGAAAGATTTGTCAGAAGAATATATGATTCTATATCAAAAAAAATTTTTATAACGGGTTCTTCTTCTAAATTACTAAGTAAAGAAATAGCCACAAGTTTAAGAGGACGATCTATTACTTATGAGTTATTTCCTCTAACTTTTAATGAATACTTGCAGTTCAGGAATATTGATAGTAGTGATATTTATTCGACCAGAAATAAAGCTAAGATAAGAAGAGCTTTTAATGAATATTTATTTAATGGAGGATATCCTGAAGTTGTAAATTTTGATAAAGAATTAAGGTTAAGAACTTTGCAATCTTATTTCGATGTAATGATTTATCGCGATATTATTGAACGTTATGAAATAAGAAATGTATTAGCATTGAAATACTTTATTAAGAAATCAATATCTAATGTGGCTAATTATTTATCTATTAATAAACTTTATAATGAACTAAAATCTGCAGGTATAAAAATTTCTAAAGATTCTATATATGATTTTATAAATTATGTGAATGATTGTTATTTATTATTTCTGATTAATATTTACTCGGAATCTATACATATTCAAAATACAAATGATAAAAAAATTTATTGTGTAGATAATGGTATTGTTTCATCAATTTCTTATGCAGCTTCAGAAAATATTGGAAGACTTCTGGAAAACATTATTTATCTTAGTTTAAGAGTAGATGGGTATTATATATATTATTTTCGTGATAAAAGAGAATGCGATTTTGTTGTAATAAAGGAGGGCAAAATAAAAGATGCAATTCAAGTTACTAAGGAATTGAATAGCAACAACAGAGAACGAGAAATTGAAGGATTAATAGATGCACTGGAATATTTTGGGTTAAAGAAAGGAACTATAATAACATTAAATCAATCAGATGAATTGGTAGTTAATGGAAAACACATAAAGATTGTGCCAGCATGGCAATGGCTACTGAAGAAGAATAACGAGTAATTTTACAATAATAACTTTAAAGTATTTTTAAGAGTGATTTTAATAAATTATTGAAAGAAGTAGAATCGTTTAATGTTAATGAATAAAAAAATTACACTTAATCTGACTACCATCATGTAGGTTTACTCAATTGATAAAATTACTGTTCACTTCTTCCGAAGGAATGGCTATGTCAAGTGAAATGAATAAAAAATTTCAAAGAATAATCTAACTTTAGCTACATTAGTATTAGATTCTTCGGTTATTTCAATTTAAGAGATCCTTCGTCGTGCCTACAGCAGGACTCAGAATAACTTCGTCAACATATCACATCATTTTATCAGCATCACCATGTCATTCTGATTCTCTTAGAAAACAAATGGTATAAATCAAAGATTCAAAGATGTTCATTTTGCTGTATTGTGAGCAACTTAACACTAATAATATTTATTCTGGTTAATGTTTGTACTTGTATAAAGGTACAAAATAATTTATTTTTATACCTGTAAATAGGTATAAAATGAAAGACTTAATAAAAAGAATAATTGTTGATTTTATTGAAAGAGATTTACCTCAAATCAAAGATCGCAGTATAAACATCCCTCTTAATTCAGGTAAAATTATTTCTATTGTTGGAGCAAGAAGAACTGGCAAAACTTTTTTATTATACCTTTTGATAAATAAATTACGAGCAGAAATTCCCTCAGATAGAATAGTATATTTTAATTTTGAAGATGATAGATTATTCCCCCCAACTCTAAAAACAATGGATTTATTTCTTCAATCATATTATGAGTTGTTCCCTGATAATAAATTGCAACATGTATATTTCTTTTTTGATGAAATACAGTTAGTTGATAATTGGGAAAAATTTATACGCAGAATTTATGATAACGAAAAATGTAGCATCTTTATAACTGGCTCTTCTTCAAAACTCTTAATTAAAGAATTAAGTACAGCATTAAGAGGTAGAAGTATAAGCTATGAGTTATTCCCATTAGATTTTAAAGAATATTTGTCTTTTAATGATATAGAAATAAATATTCACTCAACAAAATCAGTAACTAAAATTATTAACATATTTAATAAATATGTTAGTTCTACCTCTTTCCCAGAACTAATAAATATGGAAGATGAATTAAAACAAAAATCATTACGTGAATATTTAGATTTGATCATTTATAAAGATATTGTTGAAAGATATGGTGTATCAAACATTCATTTAATGAAATATCTTATAAGATTTTTATTTAGTAATAGTGGTAATCTTATTTCTATTAATAAAATTTATAATGAACTAAAATCTTCTGGTCTGAATATTTCGAGGAATTCGGTTTATGAATATATTTCTTATCTGGAAGATTCATATATCATATTCAATGTCAAGTTATTCACCAGAAATTTGAGAGAGCAATTTAGAAATCCGAGTAAGTATTTTACATTAGATAATGGACTGAAAAAATTAGTTTCTACAAGTGAAGATAAAGGGAAATTACTTGAGTCGATTGTATTTATGCATTTGAGAAGAAGAAGTAATAATATTTATTATTATTTGTCAGAACAAGAAATTGATTTTGTATTAAGTGAAGAGAAAAAATTAATAAATGTTTGTTATGATTTATCCTCAAGAGCGACAAGAATTAGAGAGATTAATTCTTTTTTGAATGGATTAAAAAAGTTTAAAAATTATTCAGCATTACTGCTTACAAATGATGAGGAGGGGGAAGAAATAGTTGATGGAAATGTTATAAAGATTATGCCGGTTTGGAAATGGATATTGTTACAGGAATGAAGTAAAAATTTATCTGATAATTTTTAAGAATAAATAGAGAAATTGTGTAAATCCCACCTCTTGCAGGAGAGATTCTTCGGTCGTCCGACTTTGTCGGACTCCCTCAAAATGACAGTGTTGGTTTTACATTGTCATTCTGAATCCCGCCAGAGGCGGGATGAAGAATCTCTTACTATATTATTTCATTATAACTTTGTTAATTCTTATAATAACTTCGTTAGATTCTTCGTCCGACTCCGTCGGACTCAGAATGACAGTTTAAGTTGAACAAAAAATTGATTTTTTATTTTACTTTTTACATTACTCATTATGACTTCGTCAACTTATCACATCATTTTATCAGCATCACCATGTCATTCTGAACGAAGTGAAGAATCTCAGATTCTTCGGTCGTCTCGACTTCGTTGGACTCCCTCCATTAGACTTAGATAGTAAAATAAATTATTTTATAAAAGAATTTAATAATAAAATAAGGATTAAATAAAATACCCAAAGAACCGAGTAAGTCTATTCGTTCCTCAGAAAAAAAAACTATATTCTGAATAAGACCCGGTTCTTTGGTGGTTAAAGCTAAATAATATTTCCATAAAAAAGATTATTAAAATGGAGTAAGCTCATACCACTAAGGGTGTTTAATTAAAAAAGAACAATGCATAAAACAAAATATTTCATTGGCATCGATATTTCAGCAGATGATTTTTCTGCTAGTTGTATTAGTAGTCCTGATAATATTGTTTTCTCAACACAAAAGTTTTCAAATAACATTGATGGTGCTGAAGAGTTTTTATCTTTGCTCTCTAAACACAACATAAAACAGTCTGAAACTATCATTTGTATGGAAGCAACAGGAGTTTATTCTGAGAACATTACTTACTTCTTAGCTTCAAAAGGATTTACTATTTCTATTGAAGCTCCACAGAAAGTAAAGAACAAAACGAAAGATACGCCAAGAAAAAATGACTTTATTGATGCTCTATCAATAGCAGAATATGCTTACAGGTATTATGATAAACTCCCTATCTGGAAACCAAAAAATGAGATATTAGAGCAAATACAGGTGCTTTTAACTACTCGTGAACACCTTAGCGTTCAGATGACTGCTAATATAAATGCTCTTAAAACTCTAAAGCATAAATATTATCAAACTCCGCTGGCTAATCAGATTTATGAAAAAACTATCAGTAAACTTAAAGAACATATCAAAGAGATTGACCGGGAAATAAAGGCTTTAATCAATAAAGACGATTCATTTAAGAACAATATTTTTTTAGCCATGTCTGTTCCTGGTGTTGGATTACTTTTAGCTGCAAATCTCCTTGTTCTAGCAAAAGGCTTTACCGAAGTGCTTAACTACAAACGTATAGCCTCCTATACTGGAATATGTCCCTATGAACAGATGAGCGGAACATCGCTGCATAAACCACCAAGATCAAGAAAGTGTGGTCCATCTAAACTCAGAAAACTACTTTATCTTGCAGCATTATCTGTAAGAACACATAAACGTAACTTTAAGAAATACTTTCTTCGCAAAGTATCTGAAGGAAAAAATAAACGCCTAATACTAAACAACATTGAAAATAAACTATTAAAAATAATTTGTGCTGTCATTAATTCTGGTGTTGCTTATACTGAAAATTATAAATCTATTAATCCAAATTTATTAAAATCAGATTGACTTTGTCATAATATTCAGAATGACTTCGCAAGTACCCGTCTGTCATTCTGAACGAAGTGAAGAATCTCATATCCTTTGGTTACTTCGCTTTAAGAGATTCTTCGGTCATCCGACTTCGTCGGATTCCCTCAGAATGACAGTGTAAACTTCATTATGTCATTCTGATTCCGCTTCAAGCGAAGAAGAATCTTTTTATTCAAAAGTATTTTAATTTTTGTTAACTTGTATAAAGTGAATAAAAACTTAATAGATTCTTTAAGATTATAATTGCAAGTTTAAAATTTGTATAAGGAATTATGTGTATAAACTTTTAGTAGAGAGGGAATAATGATTTTTTATGCACAAGGATAAAATAAAAAATATAGTCACAGAATATTTAATTGAAAAACCAGAAATAATTCTGGCTTATATTTTTGGTTCATTTTTTAAAAAAAATATATTTCACGATTTGGATATTGGGATTTATCTTTCAGAAGAGTTTAATAAAAATGATTTTAATAAATACCCCTATGGATATGAAAGTTATTTAATTAGCGAATTGAGTCTAAAAGTTAGAATGAAAGTTGATGTGGTTATAATGAATAATTCTAATTTATTATTACAACAGAGAATAATTAATAATGGAATTTTATTATTTAGTAAAAATGATAACTTTAGAGTATTCTATGAAAATACAATAAGAAAAAACTATATTGATGCAGAACCCCTTAGAAAAATAAAGAGCTATTATCTAAGCAGGAAAATAGAAAATGCCGGATATTGAAATAATTGCCAAACGAATAGAAAATTTTCTACTGGATTTTGAGAATCTGAAGAAACATAAAAATGTTACTGCTGATGATATAAAACAGAACAAGGATTTATTATGGATACTGGAAAGAGGAATATATTTATTAATCCAAAATTTATTTGACATGTTTGCACATATAATAGCAGCAGATTTTAATGAAAGCTGGGATTATTATACAGACATTCCAGACATACTTCTTAAGCATAATTTAATATCACAAGAAGAAGCAGAACAATTAAAAAAGATGGCTGGTTATAGAAATCGACTAAGTCATGAATACTTAACTTTAGAAGTAAATGTTTTGATTGATATAGTGAATAATCGTTTAAAATATTTTACTAAGTTTTTATCTGTTATAAAAGATTATTGTAAGTTATAAAGATTATCCATATTTAATGTCTTCGTTAGATTCTTCGGTCACTTTGTTCCCTTATAACTTCATTAGATCCTTCGGTCGTTTCACTCCCTCAGAATGAATTGGCAAGTACTCGTCTGTCATCCTGAATCCCGCCAAAGGCGGGATGAAGGATCTCTTTTCATATCCTTTGGTTACTTCGCTTTAAGAGATTCTTCGGTCGTCCGACTTTGTCGGACTCCCTCAGAATGACAGTGTTGGTTTTACCATGTAATTCTGATTCCACTTCAAGTGAAGAAGAATCTCAGATTCTTTTATTATTTCACTCCTATATTATGACTTTGTCAATTACTATTGTCATTCTGAACCCCGCTGAAAGCGGGGTGAAGAATCTCTTACTATATTATTTCATTATAACTTTGTTAATTCTTATAATAACTTCGTTAGATTCTTCGTCCGACTCCGTCGGACTCAGAATGACAGTTTAAGTTGAACAAAAAATTGATTCTTTATTTTACTTTTTACATTACTCATTATGACTTCGTCAACTTATCATCTCATTTTATAGACATCATCATGTCATTCTGAATCCGCTAAAGTCGAGATGAAGGATCTTAGATACATCGATCGTTTCTCTTTAAGAGATTCTTCGGTCGTTTCACTCCCTCAGAATGAATTGGCAAGTACTCGTCTGTCATCCTGAATCCCGTCAAAGGCGGGATGAAGGATCTCTTTTCATATCCTTTGGTCACTTCGCTTTAAGAGATTCTTCGGTCGTCTCGACTTCGTCGGACTCCCTCAGAATGACAGTGTTGGTTTTACCATGTAATTCTGATTCCGCTTCAAGCGAAGAAGAATCTCAGATTCTTCAGTCACTTTGTTCCTTCAGAATGACTTTGTCGGACTTCGTCTGACTCAGGATGACTTCGTCAACTTATCATCTCATTTTATAGACATCATCATGTCATTCTGAATCCCGCTGAAAGCGGGGTGAAGAATCTCAGATCCTTCGTCAGACTTCGTCTGACTCAGGATGACTGCGTCAGATTGTCTTTATTTTATTCAGCATTCTTTCTATTATTGGTTTATAAAAATTTCAAAATTCTTAAGAATAAGAGAAAATTTTTTTATAATTCATAAACATCAATCTAAATGGCTCAAAATATTCGAAAAATAATGTTTTTTAAAAGTTTTTATTTATGGTAAGATGGCAAGATATTTGTTTTATAAATGATTATTAGAAATTTTTGTTTAAAATAAAATAAGGTGCTTTAATGGAAAGAAAAAAAATAACGATTGATGGAAACGAAGCAGCGGCATATGTTGCTTATCGTGTGAGTGAAGTAATTGCAATTTATCCAATAACACCATCTTCACCAATGGGTGAACTGTCGGATGCATGGTCGGCAGCTGGTATAAAAAATATCTGGGGTACAGTTCCAACTGTAACAGAAATGCAAAGCGAAGGTGGTGCTGCTGGAGCTGTTCATGGTGCACTTCAAGCTGGTGCTTTGACTACTACATTTACAGCATCTCAGGGTTTATTGTTAATGATTCCAAATATGTATAAAATAGCTGGTGAATTAACCCCCACTGTATTTCATGTAAGTGCTCGCTCATTAGCTGCATCGGCTCTATCAATTTTTGGTGATCATAGCGATGTTATGGCTACCCGTCAAACTGGATTTGGATTGATTTGTTCTAACTCTGTTCAGGAAGTAATGGATACAGCTTTAATTGCTCATGCAGCTTCTCTGGAATCAAGAATTCCTTTTGTCCATTTCTTTGATGGATTTAGAACTTCACATGAAGTAATGAAAATTGAATCCCTGAGTGAGGATGATATTCGTGCTATGATTAATGATGATTATGTAAAAGAATTTAAGAAAAGAGCACTAAACCCTGATAACCCATTTATAAGAGGAACTGCTCAAAATCCAGATGTTTATTTCCAGGGGAGAGAAGTTGTAAATCGATTTTATAATGCTTGTCCAGATATAGTTCAAAAGTATATGGATAAATTTGCACAGTTAACAGGTCGTCAATATCATTTGTTTGATTATTATGGTGCACCTGATGCTAAAAGAATAATTATATTGATGGGTTCTGGTGCAGAAACAGCTGAAGAGACTGTTGATTATCTAACTCAAAGAATGGAAGAAAAAGTTGGTATAATAAAAGTAAGATTGTATCGTCCATTCTCTGCAAAACATTTGCTTGCTGCTATTCCTAAAACTGTAGAAAAAATTGCAGTTCTCGATAGAACCAAAGAACCAGGTTCATTTGGTGAACCACTTTACCTTGATGTTGTATCTGCAATTAGTGATGCAATGAATTCAGATAATCCACCATTTGCAAAAATGCCAAAAATTGTTGGTGGTCGTTATGGATTATCTTCAAAAGAATTTACTCCTGCAATGGTAAAAGCAGTTTTTGATAATCTTAAATTAGATAATCCTAAAAATCATTTTACAGTTGGAATTATTGACGATGTTACTTTCACAAGCTTGGATTATGATCCTTCATTTATAATTGAAGGAGATGATGTTGTAAAATGTTTATTCTATGGTCTTGGTGCAGATGGTACAGTTGGTGCAAATAAAAATTCTATTAAAATTATTGGTGAAGAAACAGATAATTATGCTCAGGGTTATTTTGTTTATGATTCAAAGAAATCTGGATCTACAACCGTATCGCATTTAAGATTTGGTAAGAAACCAATTCGTTCAACTTACCTTGTTCAAAAAGCAAATTTTGTTGGATGCCATCAGTTTACATTACTTGAAAAATTTGATGTACTTGAAAATATCGTAGATGGTGGAACATTTCTTCTAAATTCTCCTTATGGTAAAGATGATACATGGGATAAATTACCAAGAAAAGTTCAACAACAAATTATAGATAAAAAATTAAATTTCTATGTAATTGATGCTTATAGTGTTGCTGCAAAGACTGGAATGGGAAGTCGTGTTAATACTATAATGCAAACATGCTTCTTTGCAATATCGGGTATTCTTCCTAAAGATGAAGCTATTGAGCAAATTAAAAAAGCAATTAAGAAAACATACGGTGCAAAAGGAGAAGAAATAGTTAAAAAGAATTTTGAAGCAGTTGACCAGACACTCGAAAATCTTTATAAAATTGAAGTTCCAGAAAAAGTAACAAGTACTATTGAGCTACCACCAATTGTATCTGATAAAGCACCAGATTATGTTAAAAATGTTCTTGCAAAAATAATGGCTGGCAAAGGTGATTATGTAAAAGTAAGTGAAATGCCTGTAGATGGTACATTTCCATCAGCAACAACAAGATGGGAAAAAAGAAATATTGCTCTCGAAGTACCTGAGTGGGATCCTGAATGGTGTATACAATGCGGTAAATGTGCTCTTGTTTGTCCTCATGCTGCAATAAGAATAAAAGTATATGATAAAAAGTATTTAGAAAATGCACCTGCAACATTTAAGCACATGGATGCAAAAGGGAAAGAATTCCCTGAAGGTTATGCTTATACAATTCAAGTGGCAGTAGAAGATTGTACAGGTTGTGAATTATGTTATGAAGTATGTCCAGCAAAAAATAAGAGAGATACAAAACGTAAAGCACTTAATATGGTTCCACAAATACCAATTCGTGAACAGGAAAGAGTTAATTTTGATTTCTTCCTTGAATTACCTGAAATAGATAGAAGATTGGTTAATCCATCACTTGTAAAAAGTAATCAATTATTAGAACCTTTATTTGAGTTCTCTGGTGCATGTTCAGGTTGTGGTGAAACTCCTTATCTCAAACTAATGTCGCAATTATTTGGTGATAGAGCAATTATAGCAAATGCTACAGGATGTTCATCGATTTATGGTGGCAATTTACCTACAACACCATGGGCAAAAAATAAAGAAGGAAGAGGTCCTGCATGGTCAAATTCATTATTCGAAGATAATGCAGAATTTGGTATGGGTATGCGTCTTGCAATCGATAAACAAAATGAGTTTGCAAAAGAATTACTTGTAAAACTACAGAATGAATTAGGAAAAGAATTTGTTGAATCAATTATCAACGCAGATCAAAAAGATGAAGCTGGAATTTATGAACAGAGACAAAGAGTAGCTGAATTAAAGAAAAAATTAGAAAACATTAATACTCCTGATGCAAAGAAATTACTCCAAGTAGCTGATTATCTTGTTAAAAAATCTGTCTGGATTGTTGGTGGTGATGGATGGGCTTATGATATTGGCTATGGTGGATTAGATCATGTTTTGGCTTCTGGTAAAAATGTAAATATTCTTGTTCTTGATACAGAAGTTTATTCAAATACTGGTGGACAGATGTCGAAAGCAACAGGAATGGGTGCTGTTGCAAAATTTGCTGCAGCAGGTAAACCTACACCAAAGAAAGATTTAGCTATGATGGCAATGAATTATGGTAATGTTTATGTAGCTCGAGTAGCTTTTGGTGCAAATGATGCTCAAACAGTTCGTGCATTCCTCGAAGCAGAAGCATATGATGGACCATCTATCATTATTGCTTACAGTCATTGTATTGCTCATGGTATTAATATGTCTAAAGGACTTGAAAGTCAAAAATTAGCAGTTGATAGTGGATACTGGCCATTAATTAGATATAATCCAGAAAATCTTAAAGAAGGGAAGAATCCTCTTAAATTAGATTCAAAAGCTCCAAAGATTAAACTTGAAGACTATATTTACACTGAAACCAGATATAAGATGTTAACTAAATCTCATCCACTAATTGCAAGACAACTACTTGAAAAAGCACAGGAAGAAGTTATTAAGAGATGGAAATTATATGAACAGATGGCAAGTTTTGATTATTCTGTGAGTGTAACAGAAAAGAAAGAAGAAAAAGTTGCAAATTAACCTCGAAAAGCTGCTCTTAATGAGCAGCTTTTTTTATTAATAAGTTTTTGGGGGAATTATGGACTTATCTACTAATTACATGGGATTAAAATTAAAAAATCCTATTGTCCCATCTGCATCACCTTTATCACAGAGTATAGATACTGTAAAAGCAATGGAGGAAGCTGGTGCTGCAGCAATTGTTGTATATTCATTATTCGAAGAGCAAATTATTCATGAAAGTGGTGAACTTGATCATTATCTTTCGTATCATGCAGAAAGTTTTGCAGAAGCATTAAATTATTTTCCACAACCAGAAGAATTTCATTTAACACCTTATCAATATTTAGATCATATAGCACAATTAAAAAAGTCAGTTAAAATTCCTGTTATAGGAAGTTTAAATGGAGTAAGTAAAGGAGGTTGGGTTCAATATGCAAAAAGTATTGAACAGGCTGGTGCTGATGCACTTGAATTAAATATTTATTATGTAGCAACAAATCCAGAAATGACTGGTAGTGAAGTTGAAAATATTTATATTGATACTTTGCAGGCAGTTAAAAGTCAGGTTAAAATTCCAGTTGCAGTTAAATTAAGTCCATATTTTTCATCTATGGCGAATATGGCAAAAAAATTAGATGAAGCTGGTGCTGATGCACTTGTTTTATTTAATAGATTTTATCAACCAGATTTTGATTTAGAAAAATTAGAGGTTGTGCCAAATCTTATATTAAGTACAAACTGGGAAATGAGATTACCATTAAGATGGATTTCTATTTTATATGGTAACATCAAAGCTTCGCTTGCTGCTACAAGTGGAATACATTCTCATGAAGATGTAATTAAAGTGATAATGGCTGGAGCAGATGTAGCAATGGTTTGTTCTGAACTTTTAATGCATGGAATTGGAAGAATAAAAGAAATGTTGAAAGGTCTCGAAAATTGGATGGAAGAAAATGGTTATAATTCAATCCAGATGATGAAAGGGAGTATGAGTCAAAAGTCAGTTGCTGTACCGTCAGCATTCGAACGAGCAAACTATATGAAGATGTTACAGAGTTATAAAACACATATTTGATATAATATAAATATCGAAACCTTGCCTGAAGCAAACAGGCAGGGTTTCAATTATTCATCTACTTCCAGAAACACTCCTCAAAACTCAAAACGCAAATCTGACGTAAGAAAAAATTGCTGTTAGTTCATACAATTTTAAACAAATAAAATACTTAAACTTTCTCCAAACGATCCCTCACGTATAATGTGTTTAAAATCAAAAATGCTTTTGAAGATGATTAAATTATACTTACATGGGATGAATTTCAGAATTTAATTTCTACCTGATATTGTTTGATTATTATATTTTCATATAAATGAAAAATCAATAGGATATTAAATAAAATTCATTTATTTTAGACTTGTTATCCTATATAAATTGAAATCTGGTTAGTATGAATCAAAATAAAACTTTGACTGCAATAATAGTTGATGATGAACTTCATGGCAGAGAGAATTTAAAGAAAATTATTGAATTATATTGTCCTGAAGTTGAAGTGCTTGACTGTGCTGAATCTGTGCCGAGTGCAATGAAAATAGTTGAAGAATGCAATCCAGATGTGGTTTTTCTTGATATTAGTATGCCTGTACTTGATGGATTCGATTTTCTTAATGAGTTTGAAGAACGAAATTTTATGGTAGTGTTTGTAACAGCTTATGAAGAGTTTGGAATTAAAGCAGTTAAAGCTAATGTTGCAGATTATCTTTTAAAACCTATAAACATCAAAGAACTTAAATTGACAATAAAAAAACTTTTACATAATAAGCAAAAGAATGTGAAAGTCGATACAGTTCATGAAGCAAATAAATTAGTTTTACCTGCATCTCATGGATATGATGTTCTGGAAATTAAGGATGTCATTCGTCTTGAAGCTCAAGGATGTTATACAAAAATATTTTTAAATGGGGGAAAATATAAAACTGTTTCCCGCACATTGAAAGATTTTGAAGATATACTTCCAAAAGATTTATTCTTCCGAACACATAAATCGCATATTGTTAATTTAAAGTGCATAAAAGGATATTCAAGATTTGACGGTTATTATGTATTAATGATGGATAACAGTAAAGTCGAAATATCACGTAGAAAAGTTTCAGAATTTCTTCTAAGATCAAAAGAATTGATGAAAACAGTCTGACAATGATTAAGTATAAAATTACCAGAACGATTTTGGGAATTGTTCTTATAAAATCCCCTCCTTTTAAATATCCCACTTTGATTTTATATTCATTAATGATTTTTATTTTCACTTTTCAATCTCTCTACTCTCAAACTCCTCCATATTACCATTACACTTCATCTGATGGATTACCTTCTTCTACTGTATTTGATATGCTTCAGGATAAAGAAGGATTTATGTGGTTCGGCACTTTGAATGGATTAAGTAGATTTGACGGAAAACATTTTATTAACTTTAATGAAAAGGACGGACTGAATTCTGTTGTAATTACAACATTACTGCATGGTATTAACGGTGAAATTTATATTGGTAATTATGAGAAAGGAATAAACATTTTACGCAATGGTAAAATCGAAAATTTCCGTAGTAAAATAAAAGGGACAAATTTTAATACTTCTTTTTTTCTAAGACAGGATAATAAAATTTATTCTTACTCCAGTTATGGAAGAATAGTATTTTTTAATGAAAATACTGATTCAAGCAAGGATGGTTTTATTGTAGTTCATCCTGCAACTTTTATTATTAGATTAGCCAGATTATCAAATGGAAATATACTTGTATTAACTTCAAAAGGAATATTTCGCATTGAGAATAATAAACTTATTAAAATGAATATAAACGGATTGCCTGATGGTTATTATTATTGTCTTGCTGAACGAAGTGATGGAAGTTATTTTGTTGGAGCAAAAGGAGCAGTTTATCAAATAAATAATAATAGTGTAATTAATAAATTTGTAATGAACTCGTATGCTAATAAACTTATTTATTCAATTTACTGCGATAAAAAAAATAATATTTGGTTCTCAATTCTGGGCAAAGGTTTCTTTCTAATTCCTTCTGGAAGTAATAAAATATTAAATCTCGGTGAAAAGATGGGACTGGAGAATACTCAGATTGATGGCTTTTATGAAGATAAAGAAGAAAATATCTGGATTTCAACATTTGGCAAAGGTGTCTTTTGCTTGAATAACCTTTATTTGAGAAATTATTCTGAAAAAGATGGATTAACAAATAATAATGTCAACTGTATTGAAAAAGAAAAGTCAGGTAAAATTTTATTTGGTACAATAAACGGCATTAATATTCTTGATAATGGAATTATTAGTCCACTCAAAAATAAATCTGGCAAAATTTTAACGGGCTACATAAATGATATTAAATCTTACGATAAGAATATATATATCAACTGGGCTTCTGAAACTCCTGAAATAAAAAGTGTATCTTATAAAGATTTGAATTTTCATTTCGTAAATTTTCCTTCGTTCTATAAAACAAGATCAGGACTTTATATTTATGGAAATGTGGGAAATGATATTAGGATTTTAAATGAGTATAAAACAAAATTCAAAGGAACTATACCAATAACAATTTTTGGAGACAGCCTTTCAACAAATCGAATAAATGCCATTGTTGAAGACTCAAAAAATAATATTTGGATTGGTACAAGTCTTGGTCTTTGCAAACTTTCTGAAATAAATATAAAAACCACTCCAATTAAATTCACTAAAACTTTCTTTCCAGATAATCCTGTGCTCAGTTCAAAAATTAATTCGATTTACACCGATAAAAAAAACAGAGTTTGGTTTACAGGAGTAAAAGGTATTGCCTGTTACGATCTTGAAACTGATTCTATTGCAAATAATTTGAGCATAATAGATCTTGATAATTCACTTCCAACTTCTGTAGCAATAGATAGTAAACAGAGAATCTGGATTGGAACAATGAAAGGACTTTATCTACTTGATAATGGAAAAACAAAATTCCTGAATAGAAACGAAGGTTTGCCTTCAAACGAAATACTTTCTCTTTATTTTGATGATGAAAAAAATTCTTTATATATCGGCACAAGTGATGGAATTTCTTTACTTGATATGACTTCATTCGATTCTTATGTAAATCCTAAACTCACAGTACAAATGCTAAATATCAAAGCTGGTGATTCGGTTTATACTAACTACAGCAATTTGGTTTTTAATCCTGAACAGCATGATATCTTTATTAATTACAAAACCATAAGTTATTCTTCTCCAGGTTCAATCAAATATAAATATAAGCTTAATGATGATCCATGGATTGAAACAGAAAATGATTTTTTAAATTTCTTAGCCCTAAAACATGGAGATTACAAACTACAGATAAAAGCAAAAACGCAAAATGCTGATTGGAGTAAAACATATTTTCTTTCTTTCCGTATTCTGCCGAGATTCATTGAAACAATCTGGTTCGAGATTTTACTTATAAGTGTACTTGTCAGTTTGTTTGTGCTAATCATAATTTGGCGTTTAAAATTGAACAACAAAAAAATTAGACTTGAATTAGAATTAACTGAGAAAATCAATAATCTCAAGCATCAGGCATTATCTGCGATGATGAATCCTCATTTTATTTTTAATTCACTCAATTCAGTACAGTTTTTAATAAATAGCAAGAAGAATGAAGAAGCGAATAACTACATTGCAATGATGGCAAAATTAATTAGAAAAAATCTTGACACTGCAGGAAATGGATTTATACTTTTATCGGAAGAGATAAATCGATTGAAACTTTATCTTGATCTTGAAAAGTTGAGATTTCAGGAAAGATTTTCCTATGAGATTATTTTAGGTGAAGATGTTAAACCTGATTCACTTTTAATACCAAATATGATAATTCAACCATTTGTTGAAAATTCTTTGTGGCATGGTATTATAAATTCAGGAAATAATGGACTGCTAACAATTTCTTTTTTATTTGAGAATATTGAGATTGATTCAATAATAAGTAAATCGCTAATAATAAAAGTAACTGATAATGGAGTTGGAATTAAACAGGCAAAACAAAATAGAAGAGAAGACCACATCTCAAAAGGGATTCAGATTATTGAAGAACGTCTGAAACTTTTGAGTACTAAAATGGAACTACCTAAACCAATTATACTTGAAGATTTGAGTGAAAGATATGTTAACTCACATGGAACTGAAGTTATAATTTCACTTTCTTCACCAATGTATAAAGACATTTCGATTAATTAATTCCCCTTGAAATTATCTCACCTATAACATTTCGTAAAACAACCACACTTTATCTAAACCGTTAATTTAAAATTTACTACCGATCATTTATTAAAAAACACCGTATCCTTATTTAATATTTCACAAACACAATTATGAAATTAAATTTGACACAAAAATGGATATGGTTATGATTACTATAAGAAATATACTTGAAAAGATTTCATCAATCATAAATAAATATTTTTTCAAAAAGAAAAGTTCTTTCCCTCTCATAATTATCAAGAAAGAAAATGACGATGAAATTATTAAAGAATATAAGTCTATTGAAGATGTAATTATTGACTTAGAAAATGATCCAAATGTTTCTTCAGAGAAAATAGAGATACTTAAAATATCTCTGAAAAAATTAAAGAATAGAACTTCTATTAAAATCAAAGATGGGGAAATCATTAAATAAAATTAAAAAGGAGAAAAAATGGGGATTTTAATAAATGCTTTCAAAGTAAAATATATTCTAATTACATTTCTTTGCGTTGCTTTTAATACTAATCAAGCAATAGCACAGGTAAAATCATCCAGAATTCATTTTGTTGAAACCAGGCACAATTTCGGCAAAGTAGAACAGGGCACAGTACTTATATATGGATATAAATTTAAGAATACAGGTGAAGATACACTTGTAATAAAAAATATTCGTGCCAGTTGTGGATGTACAGGTGTAACAATTGGCGAAAAGAAAAAATTTATTACTGAAGAAGAAGGTGAAATTAAAGTTAGTTTTGATACAAATGGTAGATCTGGTATTCAAAACAAAACAATTTCAGTTCAAACAAACGATCCTGAAAATCCTGATGTGCTGCTTTCTTTTACGTGTGAAATATTGAGTAAATAATTAAAAAAATAAAATCAAAGGATATTTAAAATGAAAAAAATAAATAAATTAATTGCAATTCTGTTCTTCTTGTTTGCAATAACTAATATTTTTTCCCAGTCGGCTTTTGTTAACTGGCCATTAACAAGTAATCAAAATCCAAACACACCTACTGGAAATATACAAGCATTCCCACAAGTTATAGGAACACCATCTTCACCATATAAATTAGAAATGTGGCCACAACAACCTTATGCTACTAATGGTCAACAACTCTGGACTGGTAATCAAGGAACTGGATGGATTGCGGGTATGCCGGATTATACAAGATATATTCAATTTGATGTTAATCCTACTTCTGGAAATAACTTTACAGTACAAAATATTTCTTTTCAATATAGCGATTATCCAACTCCTACTAATACAGATTTCCATATACTGAAAAGTGAAGTCTGGTATGCGATTGATAATAACTGGAATAGTAGTGTTAAACTTAATTCAAATCCATTGGACTATTTGTCATCATCAATCCAGAATTTTTCTGGCAGTGTTAATGTACTGGTTCAAAACGGTCATACTTTTTCAATTAGGATTTATCCTTATGCTCCTAATGGAGCTGTAGCTATGACTCCTTCTTTTTCTACACATAGAAATGTGATTATTGAGGGGAGAACATCACCAGCTTTAACCACCAGTTCTATATGCGGAATAAAATTTAATGACAGGAATGGAGATGGAATAAAAAATGGAGATGATGAAGGGTTACAAGGATGGACAATTAATTTATCAATGGGAGCAGTTAATATGACTGCAACAACTGGTGCTGATGGAAGTTATTGTTTTAATAATTTATCTGCAGGAACATATACTCTTTCGGAAACTCCACAAGAAGACTGGGCTCAAACATACCCGCTAAATCCATCAACCCACACTGTAGAGCTTTCAGAAGGGGAAAATATTTTGAATGTAGATTTTGGTAATAAGCAAATTGTCGGTTTCATCTCTGGAACAAAATTCAATGATATAAATGGAAGTGGAGACCAACAACTTCCCGATGAACCTGGATTAGCAAATTGGACTATAATAATTAGCGGTCCTGTTACTGTAAGTACTACAACCGATGCCAACGGTTATTATCGAATTGACCATTTACCTCCTGGAACGTATACAATACAGGAAGTAAATCAACAGGGTTGGCGACCTATAAATCCTCCATCCGGTTCTTATGTTGTAGTTATTTCAGAAGGAGAAGGATTGTGGAAAGATTTTGCAAATCAACAAATTGGTTCAATCTGCGGGACAAAGTTTAATGACTTAAATGGTAATGGTAATAAGGATGAAGGAGAACCAGGAATTTTAGGATGGACAATAACTTTATCAGGTGGCGCTGTTCCTATGACTAGAACAACTGGCGAAGATGGGAGTTATTGCTTTAACGATTTGCCAGCAGGAACTTACACACTTGAAGAAACACAACAGGATGCCTGGCAACAAACTTTTCCAGCTTCTCCAGGTACACAAACAGTAATTCTATCTGCAGGGCAAAGTGTGAGTGATATTGATTTTGGTAATAGACAATTAGTTTGTTCAATCTGCGGGACAAAGTTTAATGACTTAAATGGCAATGGAATTAATGATAATGAACCAGGGCTCTCCGGTTGGATTATTGAATTAACTTATTTTGGTGTGAATGGACAAATTACTCAACGAGATACAACAGATTCAGATGGAAATTACTGTTTCAACAATCTTCCATTTGCTACTTTTACTTTATCAGAAGTTAATAAATCTGGATGGACTCAAACTGCGCCAGCTTCTGGCAGTTACACTATAACAATCAATCAGGAATTAAATCTCATAGGAAAAGATTTTGGTAATAAAGAAATTCTTAATCCGGATTGTATAGACTTTGAAAACAACTCAATGAATGGCTGGCAAGCAAATAATATTTCTACTTCATTTCAACAAAATGGGAACAATCATTACATTCAAACAACTGACCAGGCTGGTGTATCTACATTTTTTACTACCAGCAAACCTTTTACTGGCAACTGGACAAGTTTATTTGCAAATGGTTGTGGTTCATTATGTTTTGATATTAATTTTATTTATGGTGGAGATGTTTATAATGGTGTAACACCACCTCAAACATTAAATCCATACATTGCACTTGAAGGAGCTGGATTTAAAGCATCATTTGTTGTTAATCAATCAATTTCAGTTGGAAGTGGATGGCATACATTCTGTGCTCCATTGAGTTTTCTAAATTCTGATGGAACACTTCCTTCGAACTCTGATGGTTACTGGATAATGACAGTGGGCACAGCTTCTGATTGGAATACACTTTTAACCAATGTTACAAAGGTTAGACTCCTTGTTGATCCAACAAGTTATCAAAATGAAAAAATTGGTTATGATAATATCTGTCTAAAAAATACTGGAGATTGTGAATCGCCATCGCGACTTGGTTCAATATGTGGATTCAAAATTTTAGATAAAAATGGTGATGGTGTTAGAGATTCTAACGAAGATATTATTGCAAACTGGGGAATTACTTTAACAGATGGAATAACAACTTATACAGCAACAACTGATACCAATGGAAAATATTGCTTTGAAAATCTTCCAGCTGGTAATTATACAGTAAGCGAAGAACATCGCACCGGCTTTAGACAAATATTTCCTTCAGATCCCGGAGTTTATACATTTACTCTTTTACCAGGAGAGAATAAAACTAATATAAATTTCTCCAACGTAGAAGATATTTCTATAAGACTTGGTTCTATATGCGGAATAAAATTTAATGATATAAATGGAGATGGCGATCAAGACCTTCCTGGTGAGACAGGATTATCGGGAGTTACTTTCCAGCTGTCAGGTGCTTCTAATCAAACAGTTGTTACTGGTCTGGATGGAACTTTCTGTTTTACAAATTTAAGTGCTGGCTCATATACAATTAAAGAAATTATTCAAGATGGTTGGGAACCAACATATCCCAATAATACTGGAATAATAAATGTTAACCTTGCTGAAGGACAAAATCTTGAAAATTTATTTTTCGGTAACAAAGAAAAACTTGGCTCGATATGCGGTTTTAAATATAATGATTTGAACGGTGATGGAGATTGGGATACTGGCGAACCCAGACTTCCAAACTGGCAAATTACTCTTTCATTATATCAAAACAATTATTCCGGTCAGGGGGGACTTGATAATAACTTGAATTTGATAAGTACTGTAACAACAGATAAAAATGGTGATTACTGCTTCACCAATGTTAGGCAAGGAACATATTTAATTGGAGAAATTCAGAAAGATGGTTATACGAAAACTGAGCCATCTGAATTTGCATATTTAAGAACTATTGCACCTGGAGAAAATATAGAAGGACTTAATTTTGGTAATAAAGAAGATTCGTCTGTTGTGCTCGGTTCAATTTGTGGAATTAAATTTAACGACAAAAATGCAAATGGTCAGCAAGATCCTGGTGAATTAGGAATTCCTGATTGGCAAATACAAATTGGTGGACAAGTTGATATGACTGTTGTAACAGATAAAGAAGGAAAATTCTGCTTCAATAATTTGCCACCAGGTGAATATAAAGTTGCCGAAAAATATCGTTCGGGTTGGAGACAGACTAAACCTTCAACAAACTTCTATATCATACAACTTGCATCAGGACAAAATGTTACCGATTTACAATTTGGAAATACACAGGATGATAAAGTACAGCTTGGTTCTATTTGTGGAACTAAATTCTATGATAAAAATCGTGATGGAAGAAGAGTGACCGGTGAATTAGGAATTGCTAACTGGACTATCTATCTCGATGGTCCGATGAATTTAACCGCAGTTACTGATGAAAATGGTAACTTCTGTTTTTATGGATTGATTCCAGGTACATACACAGTGAGAGAAAAGAACGAAAGTGGATGGAGACAAACAAAACCTTCTTCAATTAAATATACTTTGGAAGTTGGTAATGGCAATAATTTGACCGGGATTGATTTCGGAAATTTTGAAGATCCAACTGTTATACTTGGCTCAATCTGTGGAATTAAATTTAATGATTTAAATGGAGATGGAAAAAAGCAGGATAATGAACCAGCAATTCCAAATTGGACTATCACTTTATCCGGAACAATGAATCTAACTACACGAACTGATGCAAGAGGCAAATTCTGTTTTGATAACTTAACCTTAGGGCGATACACTTTATCAGAAGAGCATAAAGATAAATGGAGACAGACAGCGCCTTCAACTGGCAGTTTTACTATCGAACTCTCTGAAGATAATAGTAAGCCTGATACATTTTATTTTGGTAATAAAGAAGATATAGGAATACGTAATGGTTCAATCTGCGGAATGAAATATTTAGATAGAAATGGCGATGGCAGAAAAGATCCAGCTGAACCCGGAATAGCTGATTGGCAAATTAATATTAGCGGTCCAGTTGATAGAAGTATTAACACTAATAAAGAAGGCAAATATTGCTTTGAAAATCTGCCTCCAGGAACATACATTATTAAAGAAGAACCTCGATTAGATTGGATACAAAAGGAACCAGTTTCTCCAAATTCTTATACAGTAGTACTCTCATCCGGTCAGAATCTTGATGGTTATTACTTTGGTAATAAATATGAACCAAAAACAGGTTGTATTACACCGCCAAGCAATATGGTTGCGTGGTGGAGTTTCGATTTTTCTTCGAAAGATTCTCCGCAGGATTTAGCTGGATATAACAACTTTGGTACAAAGATGAATGGACCTATAGCAGTTGCTGGAAAAGTTCTGGGTGCATTACAATTTGATGGTATTGATGATTACATTGAAGTTAAAGATCATTCAGAACTGAACTTTGGAACGGGTGATTTTTCTTTTGATGCCTGGATTAAAACCGATGCTAAAACTGGAGTAGAAGTTTTAGTTGATAAAAGAAAAGCATATAACACAGGTTATTCATTTTTCCTTAATGATGGATACCTTAGCTTGCAATTAGCAGATGGTTCAGGATTTTCTGGTTACACAAACTATGCTTCACCGGTTTTTGTTGCTGATGGTAACTGGCACCATATTGCTATAACAGTTTCAAGAAATAACAGGCAGGGAATACTATTTTATCTTGATGGTGTATCAACCCAATTTGGAGATCCTACAACAAATCCAGCCACACTCACAAATACAGATAATTTAAGGATTGGAAGAAATTCTTCAGCTGGAAGTAACGATCCAATCGGTACATTCAAAGGAATACTTGACGAAATAGAATTGTTCAATCGAGTATTAACATCTCAAGAAGTGCAGGCAATTTATAATGCCGGTAGTGCTGGAAAATGTAAACCAAATAGTAGTGGAGGTACTGTTTCTGGAACACTTTGGTACGACATTAATCACAATGGAGTTATGGATCCAAACGAGGTTGGTTTAGAAAAATGGCCTGTATTGTTGAATGGACCAACAATTGTGCAAACAGAAACAGATCTTAATGGAAACTTCGAGTTTACTGGTTGCCAGCCGGGTGATTACACTCTTTCGGTGGCATCTTATAATAATTGGTCTTGTACTTATCCTTTTGGCGGAAGACATTCTATTAAATTAGGAGAAGCACAAACCATTGATGGACTCAATTTTGGATTTGCTGATGATCCATGTACTGATGGACAAAAAACCTGGTCGCCGCTTGGTAGTGGTGTAAATGGATTTGTTTATGCATTAGCAGCGGATGGTAACAATTTATTTGTAGGTGGTTCATTCACTATAGCTGGTGGTGTAAATGTTAATAATCTTGCAATGTGGAATGGATCAAGTTGGTCTGATATTGGCGGTGGTGTAAATGGTCCAGTATATGCACTAAAAGTTGTTGGAAATAAACTTTATGTGGGTGGGTCATTTACATTGGCCGGTAATGTTAGTGCAAAAAATATTGCTATGTGGGATGGATCAAACTGGAATGCACTTGGTGATGGTACGAATGGTACTGTAAGAGCACTGGAAGTAATAGGTTTGGATCTATATGTTGGTGGTATTTTCTCAACTGCTGGTATAGTAAATGCAAATTGTATTGCCAAATGGGATATTACAAGTTCTTTCTGGATGGCTCTTGGTGCTGGTGTAGATCCAGAGTTTGGATTTGGATCTGGTGTGTATGCACTGATAAAAAATGGTAGTGAACTTTTTGTTGGTGGCCTCTTTTCTGGAACCGGCGGAGCAAGTGGTGCAAGGCATTTAGTAAAATTGAATAGTACCAACTCCAGTTGGTCACCGATTGGTACTGGTCTTGATCCTGGTATGGGCAATGGAACAGTCTATACACTTTCAATTTTAAATGGCGAGCTATATGCCGGAGGTAGCTTCACCGTATCTGGAAGCTGGAATAGTTATGTTAATTACATAACTAAATGGGATAATGTAAACTCAAATTGGACATCGCTCGGTTCAGGAATGAACTTAGGGTATGTTCACGCACTTAAAGTTGATGGACAAAATATTTATGCTGGCGGCTCATTTCTTTCTGCAAATGGTGTTAGTGTGAATGGAATTGCCTATTGGGAAGGAACAAACTGGGTTGCGTTGGGTACTGGTGTAAGTGGAAATAATTATACAGGGGTATTTGCAATTGAACTTATGAATGATGGTCTTTATGTCGGTGGACGATTCTCTTCAGCTGGAAATATTAATGCAAACAATATCGCGAAGTACTCGTGCAGTAATATTCCTACTTCGGTGGATGATAAAAAGGAAATTATTTTACCTCAGAAGTATTCGTTGCAACAGAATTATCCAAATCCATTTAATCCAAGTACAACTATTAGATATGATTTGATAAAAGCTGGTTTTGTGAAAATATCGGTTTATGATATTCTTGGAAGAGAAGTAAGAATACTGGTTAATGAAGTAAAAGCTCCAGGTAGTTATAATGTTACTTTTGATGCGAAAGGTTTAGCAAGTGGAGTATATTTTTATTCAATCAGAACTTCAGAATTTAATCAGGTCAAAAAAATGATATTGATTAAATAAGAAAAATCTTCCGGTTAGTTTATAAAGGTTACAATAAAACAGGAAGTAACAAAAAAACTAACCGGAAGAAATATATACAACAAACAGAGTTTATATTGTTCTTTAGAAAACAACTGAGCAAATAATATCACAACAAGAGTTTGAATTGTCTCTCAGCAAAAAATAAAATTAAAGAAATTAATTTAGAAATTGTTACTTTGCTAAAACATGAATATAAAGGTTTTTAATTCAATGACTGTTAACACAGGTTGAGAATGTTTTCAAGTTTTCTTTGTGCATTTAACTTAATTGAATACTTTTGAATGTGACAATAATAATGTAGTTTAGATAATAAATTGAATTTACAAATGTATATGATATTGTAGAAGTTATTGATAATAAAATTTTGATTCTTGCTGATAGTTTATAATAATAGATGAAATAGATTTTAAAAAAACTTATCAAAGATCAAAAGAAAGATTTTATAACAATAAAGAGGAAGAGATATTTTAAGAGTTAAAAATTGTTAAAAGAAAAATAGACAGGGATAAAATTGTTTATGTATCTAAATTATGAATAAAAAAAATGTCAGTCTTTAATAAACCACATTTAGTGGAAATGTTCAGACTGACATTTTTAATTTACTTTGTAGCTTCAGCAAATCTTTTTGCAACTGCATCCCAGTTAACAACATTCCACCAGTTTGCAATATATTCAGGTCTTCTGTTTTGATACAATAAGTAGTATGCATGTTCCCAAACATCAAGTCCCATCACTGGAAATCCTTTTACTTCGGCAACATCCATTAAAGGATTATCTTGATTTGGAGTTGATGTTACAACAAGTTTACCATCACTTAGTACAAGCCATGCCCATCCAGAACCAAATCTTGTAGCAGCAGCATTATTAAATATTTCTTTGAATTTTTCAAATGAACCAAAAGTACCATTTATAGCATCGGCAAGAGCACCAGTTGGTTCTCCTCCTTTATTTGGTCCCATAATTTCCCAGAACATTGTATGATTGTAGTGACCACCGCCGTTATTACGAACTGCTACTGGAAGTTTAGAAACATTCTTAAAAAGTTCTTCAAGTGTCTTCCCTTCCAGATCAGTTCCTTCAATGGCTTTATTTAAATTAGTAACGTAAGCACCATGATGTTTATCGTGATGTATTTCCATTGTTCTTGCATCTATATATGGTTCAAGGGCATTAAATGCATATGGTAAAGCAGGTAATTCGAATTTGCTCATTTTTTGATTACTCCTATTTTTATTTTTTTGTTGATTAATTATTGTAAAATTATTTATACTTAATCCAGCTGTAATAATTCCTAAAGCATTTAAAAACTTTCTTCTATTCATTATCATACACCAAAAGATTCACCACATCCACATGTTTTTTTAGCATTGGGATTGTTGAAGACAAATCCTCTTCCATTTAATCCATCACTAAAGTCAATGACTGTTCCAGTCAAATAAAAAAGACTCTTTCCATCCACAAGAATTTTCAATCCATTTTTCTCGATTATTGTATCGCCAGGTTTTTCACTATCATCAAAACCAAGCTGATATGTAAAACCAGAACAACCTCCACCTTTAACACTAACTCTTAATCCATAATTATCTGGAATATTGTTCTCTTCTTTTATTTTTAATAATTGCTTAATTGCTTTTTCTGTTAAATCTATTTCTGTTGCAAGATTTATTTGTTCATTCATTTTGAATCCTTTCTTCTTTTAAGCTTTCTGCATTATTAACATTATTATTTAGAAAAAAATTCACTTTCCATGCATTCGATGCAACTTTTTTTAATTTATTCTCTTTTTCTAAGAAATTAATAAAATCTAAAGTTAATTTTTCTGATTGTGTGTAACTGAGCTTTATATTTTTTTTCTCAAAATAACTTTTAATTGCGTACTGTAAATCACGCAAGAAGATATTGGAGTTTGTAAACAAAGGATATTTTTCTTTCATAAATCTGAAAAAGATATTTTGATTATTAATTAATTCTTCAAGATAATTCATATTACACCTTTTGATTAATAGTGATTTTATTTAATATATTTTATAAAAATTACCCTCGTCTATTAAGTGTTTTATTGAGAAAAGATGAAAATTGACAGAGACTAAATTATAATGTTTGGAAGAATAAAAAAATCATTCAACATATTATTATATCAACAATTTATTATATCAACAATTTTTATTAATTTCGAAAAATAATTTTTTAAAATTTTTGTTTTATGATGCATAGAATACGTATGAAAGCAAGATAAGTTTTAGATACAGATAGAAAAAGAGAATTAAATTAAATAGTCATGTTAAATAAGTAATGGAGAAAAAATGGTCAACAGTCTATTTTGGATTGCTCCTGCGTCATCATTATTAGCTCTATTTTTTGCCTGGTTTTTCTTCAAACAAATGATGAAGGAAAGCGAAGGCACAGAAAAAATGGCAAGCATAGCATTGTATGTTCGTAAAGGAGCTATGGCTTACCTTAAACAACAATATAAAGTTGTTGGTATGTTCTTTATTGTTATCATGGTAATTTTCTTGATACTTGCTTATGGTTTTAATGTCCAGAATCCATGGGTACCATTTGCATTTATTACTGGTGGTTTCTTTTCTGGTTTGTCTGGATTTTTCGGTATGAAGACAGCAACTTATGCTTCAGCCAGAACTGCCAATGCAGCCAGAGAATCTTTGAACAAAGGTTTGAGAATTGCATTTCGAAGTGGTGCTGTAATGGGATTGGTTGTAGTTGGACTTGGTTTACTTGATATTTCAATTTGGTTTACGATTTTAAATACTGTTTATCCTCACGCTACAGATGCTCATAATCTTGTCGTTGTTACTACTACAATGTTAACATTTGGAATGGGAGCATCGACTCAAGCATTATTTGCAAGGGTAGGGGGTGGTATCTTTACAAAAGCCGCAGACGTTGGTGCAGATTTGGTCGGTAAAGTTGAAGCTGGAATTCCAGAAGATGACCCTCGAAATCCAGCTACGATTGCAGATAATGTTGGAGATAATGTTGGTGATGTTGCTGGTATGGGTGCAGATTTATATGAATCTTATTGCGGTTCAATTTTAGCTACTGCTGCTTTAGGTGCTTCTGCTTTTATTAATGCTCCTGAATTACAAATGAGAGCAGTTCTGGCTCCAATGCTTGTTGCTGCTGTTGGAATTGTTCTTTCCATCGTTGGTATTTTTATGGTAAGAACTAAAGAAGATGCAACTCAAAAAGATTTGCTTGCATCTTTATCAAGGGGAATAAATATCAGTTCTGTTTTAATTATAATTTTCTCTTTATTAATTGTTTATTTGCTTGGATTTGATAATGCTCTGGGTATTTGGGGTTCGATTGTTACAGGACTTGTAACTGGTATCATAATAGGAAAGTCAACCGAATATTACACTTCACATTCATATAAACCAACTCAAAGAATTGCAGATAGTTCACAAACAGGTCCAGCAACTGTTATTATTTCTGGTTTAAGTGTTGGGATGATGTCTACTGCAATACCTGTTATTTCCGTAGCAATTGGGATTATTCTTGCATTCTTATTTGCTACAAATTTTGATTTAACAAATATAAATATGGGATTATATGGAATTGGTATTGCTGCTGTTGGAATGCTTTCTACTTTAGGAATTACTCTTGCAACAGATGCTTATGGACCAATTGCGGATAATGCAGGCGGTAACGCAGAAATGTGTGGTTTAGGAAAAGAAGTTCGTAAAAGAACAGATGCACTCGATTCATTAGGAAATACAACAGCTGCTACTGGAAAAGGATTTGCAATTGGCTCGGCAGCATTGACAGCCCTTGCACTTCTAGCTTCTTATGTTGAAGAAGTAAAAATAGCACTGGTCAGAGCTGGAAAAACTATTTTAGATTTTGGAAATGGTATAATTATAGAAACTCAAAAAGCAAGTATTATGGATTTTATGAATTACTACCAGATTAATTTAATGAATCCAAATGTTCTTGTTGGGGTTTTCATTGGTGCAATGATGGCATTTATGTTCTGTGGTTTAACTATGAGTGCTGTTGGTCGTGCTGCTGGAAAAATGGTTGATGAAGTTCGCAGACAGTTTAAAGAAATTCCTGGAATACTCGAAGGGAAAGCAGAACCAGATTATGCAAGTTGCGTTGCTATATCAACTCGTGGTGCTCAGAGAGAAATGGTTCTTCCATCTTTACTTGCAATTTTAGCTCCAATTATTACTGGAGTAATATTTGGTGTGGCTGGAGTGATGGGATTGTTAACAGGTGGCCTTGGTGCTGGATTTGTTCTTGCAATTTTCATGGCAAATTCAGGTGGTGCATGGGATAACGCCAAAAAATTTATTGAAGAAGGTAACTATGGTGGTAAAGGATCAAATCCTCATAAAGCTGCTGTAATTGGTGATACTGTTGGAGATCCTTTCAAAGATACATCAGGTCCAAGCTTGAATATTTTAATTAAGTTAATGAGCATGGTTGCTATCGTAATGGCTGGTGTTACAGTAGCATTCCATATTTTATAATATTTTATGTGAATTTTTATAGCCTGCTCAGTTTTAATTGAGCAGGCTTTTTTTATCTACTTTATATTTCTTGATTTATCTTTAATGTTAACCTAATTTTGTTTATCACATTCTTTCAATATTGGTGATTTGTGAATCCCATTAACAAAGCAATCGTAAGTGTTGTAAAAAATCTCCCCCAATCCATAGTTTTTATATTTGCAAAAAAATATATAGCAGGCGAGACACTTGAAGATGGAATACGTGTAGTAAGAGAATTGAATTCAAAAGGAATTCTGGCAACTATGGATGTTCTGGGCGAAGCCGTTACAAATAAAGAAGAATCTATTCAAGCAAAAAACGAGTGCTTAAAAGTTCTTGATGCAATTAATGAATTTAAATTGAATTCTAATCTGTCTGTAAAACCAACTCAAATGGGTTTGAATATCGATAAGGAATTTTGTTATCATCAATTTTCAGAAATTATTGAACATGCTTCAAAGTATAATAACTTTGTAAGAATCGATATGGAAGATTCTTCTACTACATATGCTACATTTGAACTTTATAGAAAACTGAAATCAAAATATGATAATGTTGGTGTGGTTATTCAAGCTTATCTTAAACGAATTATAAATGAGATTAGCAGGAATGATATGAAGGATACAAATTATAGATTATGCAAAGGAATTTATATTGAACCAGAAGAAATTGCATATCAAGATAGACAGGAAGTAAGAGAAAATTTTATACGAATTCTCAATTACCTTTTTGATAATGGTAATTATGTTGGTATTGCTACTCATGACGATTATTTAATTGAAAATGCTTACAAAATGATAAAAGAAAAAAATATATCAAAAGACAAATTTGAATTTCAGATGCTTTACGGTGTTAAAGAAAAGTTAAGAGACAAAATTAATGCAGATGGTTATAAGATTCGTGTTTATGTTCCATTTGGTAAACACTGGTATAACTATTCTATAAGAAGATTACAGGAAAATCCTCAAGTTGCATGGTATATAACAAAAAGTATTTTTTCGCATAACTAATGAATGTAATAGGTATAGAAACATCGTGTGATGAGACTTCTGTTGCTGTAATTTCAAATGGTAAATTAACATCCAATTTAATTTCCTCACAGCACTTTCATGTTGATTATGGTGGAGTAGTTCCCGAATTATCGAGTAGAGCACATCTACAGATTGTAGTACCATTACTTAAAAAAGCTCTCCACGAATCAAAATTAGATATACAGGATATTGATCTTGTTACAGCAACAGCTGGTCCTGGTTTGATTGGAGCATTACTTGTGGGATTTACATTTGCAAAAAGTCTGGCTTATTCTCTTAAAAAAAATTTTATTCCTGTAAATCATGTTGAAGGACATATTTTTTCTGGATTTCTAATGGAAGATAAACCAGTGTTTCCATATTTATGTCTGGTTGTATCTGGTGGACATACACTTTTATTAATAGTAAATAGTGATTATGATATAATTAAACTTGGTTCCACATTAGATGATGCTGTTGGCGAAGCATTTGATAAAGTTTCTAAGTTACTGGGACTTGGTTATCCTGGTGGTCCACAAATTCAAAGAATTGCAGAAAATCAGAATTCTGATTTTGTTGATTTTCCAGTTGCTCAATGTAAAAATGAATATGATTTTTCTTTTAGTGGATTAAAAACATCTGTTATTAGATTTATCCAGAAAAATTATGGAAAAGTTGAAAATATTCCTGCCGATCATATTCCTTTAATTGCTGCATCTTTTCAGAAAGCAGCTGTAAAAGCTCTTACGAAGAATGTTGAAAAAGCATTGAATAATTTTGAAATAAAAACTCTTTCGTTAGTAGGTGGTGTGGCAGCAAATAAATTATTGAGAGATGAATTTGTTAAGTTAGCTTCTCAATTCAATAAAAAATTAGTAATTCCTTCGCTGGAATTTTGTGGTGATAATGCAGCTATGATAGCATATCGTGGATTAAAATTGTTTGAGTATTTACAGAACTTTGGAAATAAGCATGATTATTTTATGAATCAGAATGCGTATCCTAATTTAAATGGTAATACGTTTATAAGAAGTTTATAATAACTTGCCATTGATAACTTGACACTGTCATTTTGAAGGATTGAAACGACTGAAGAATCTGACGAACTCATCATGAGGAGTGAACCAATTGAAGGTTCTGAGATTCTTCGCTACGCTCAGAATGACAGATAATGATGAAGTAGTCATCCTGAGTCCGACGTAGTCGGACGAAGGATCTAAAAAGAAATAGAATAAAACATAGAGATTCTTCATCCCGCCTTCAGCGGGATTCAGAATGACATGGTAAATTGATTAATTTATTTTAGATCCGAAAGAGTCGAGACGAGGGATCTAAAAAGATTCTTCTTCGCAAGAAGCGGAATCAGAATGACATTCAATGATGATTTAATGAGTGATAGATTAAAAAAATTGAGTTTTATAATTATTGATTGTAAATGTGGCTAAAGCCAGATTTTTCTTTGAGTTCTTATATTCAGTTCACTTGGCAAAGCTATTCCTTTGAAAAAGGAGAACAGTAATTTTTAAAAATGTGGTTAGTAAATTAGTCTTGATAATTTTATTGACATATAAATAAACCTGATTGATTGACGTCAGATTCAAGTGCAATTTTTTTCATTAGAGCATATTGTAATTTTCACTATCATCCTGAGTCCGACGTAGTCGGACGAAGGATCTAAAAAGAAATAGAATAAAACATAGAGATTCTTCATTCTGTTTTCAGCGGGATTCAGAATGACATGGTAAATTGATTAATTTATTTTAGGTCGAAAGAGTCAAGATGAGGGATCTAAAAGAGATTCTTCTTACAAGAAGCTGAATCAGAATGACATGGTAGTTACTATTATGACATTAAAATGATAACGAGAATAAACTTTGGATAGTTTAGAATTATCATTTATTTTTAGAAAAATAAGGTAGTAATATTGATAAAAATTATTGATGATAAAATAAAAAGTCTATTTACTCGTAATGAGATTTATTTAATTATCACTTTTTTTGTCTTTGTTCTCTCTCTTCTCATTTTTACATTTTATGCTCCTAATTATTATGAACAAGCATCACCAGTTATAATTGATATACCAAGGGGAGTAACTTTAAACCAGGTAATAGATACATTATATGAAAAGAAATTAATCCCGAGCAAAACAAATATGAAAATTGCAGCTATAATTTATGGAGCAGAAAAAAAAATAAGAGCAGGGCGATATAATATTCCAAATGGATTAAATTACTTTGAATTAATTGAAAAGTTGATTAATCCTCGAGAAGTAATTCAAATTGCTGTTACAATTCCAGAAGGAATATGGCAAAATGATCTGGCTAAAATACTTAATGAAAAGTTAGGTATTGATTCAACAGAAGTTATGGAGTTGAGTAAAAGTAAATCATTTATAACATCGCTGGGATTAAATGTTGACAATCTTGAAGGTTATCTTCTACCAGAAACATATTATTTTTATTCAAATAGTACTGCAGAAGATGTATTAAGAAGATTGAAAAAAGAAATGGATAAAATTTTTGAAGATTCAGTCATAATTAAAAGAATGAAAGAATTAAAGATGAATAAACATCAAATTCTTACACTTGCATCGATAATTGAAGCAGAGTCGAATTATGTAGCTGAATTTAAAAAAATCTCTGGTGTATATCATAATAGATTAAAGAAAGAAATGCTGTTGCAAGCAGATCCAACTGTTCAATATCTTATAAGAAATAGAAAGAATAAAAAAGTTTATTATAAAGACCTTAACATTAATTCAAGATATAATACTTATAAATACGCTGGATTACCTCCTTCGCCAATAAATAATCCTGGTAAAGATGCAATTATGGCAGCATTGTATCCAGAGAAACACAATTATCTCTATTTTGTAGCAAATGGAATGGGACAACACAATTTTTCGTCTTCTCCATCTGAACATGTTCAAAATATATTGCGATATCGACAATGGCTAAGAAATCAAAATTAGTAATAATTATTCTATCAATTTTTTTATGGAATTGTGCAAATCAAATTCCACCTGGTGGAGGTCCAATTGATACAACTCCACCTCAGATTATTGAAGTATTTCCTTCAAATGGTACAACCAACTTTAATAAAAATTTTTTTGAGATTACTTTTAGTGAATATGTGGATAAAAGAACAGTACGGGATGCAATTTTTATTTCGCCTCCTTTAAAACATCCATTAGAGTATGATTGGAGTGGAAGAACATTAAGAGTTTATTTCCAGGATACTTTGAAAGAAAATACAACGTACACAGTTTCAATTGGAGCTGTTATAGAAGATTTGAATAATCGTAATAAAATGATTGAACCTTTTTCATTTGCATTTTCAACTGGTGAGAAAATTGACATTGGTAAAATATCTGGTAAAATATATGATAAAGATCCAGCTGGCACATTAGTTTTTGCTTATAAAAAAAATGATAATACATTCAATCCAGCAATTCAACTACCTGATTATATTTCTCAAGTTGGAAAAAATGGTAAATATAATTTAGTAGGTTTAAGTAATGGAGAATATTACTTACTTGCTGTTAAAGATCAATTAAGAGATTTTTTGTATCAGAAGAATATTGATAAATATGGAGTTCAATTTAAAAAGGTTGTATTAATAGATGATGTAAATGAAATTAATGAAGTGAATTTTTTCTTAACTATTGAAGATACGATCCCACCTTCAATATCGAATGTTTCAATGAAAGATTTGAATCATTTACTGATTGAATTTAGTGAAGCTATCGATTCTACAAAAATTACAGTTAATAATTTTTATTTAATTGATTCGTCTATAAACAAAAAAATTATTCCAGAATATTTTTATAAAGGAGATGCAAAGGATAATTATTTTTATTTAGCATTTGTCGACACTTTGAGTTTGAGTAATAAAACATTTTTAATTGCAGAAAACATTTATGATAAAAATGGAATTATGAAGAACGAAGAAGTTAATTTTTCAATAAAGAATGTTCGAGATACTATTGCACCAAGGATTATTAAAATTGCAGGACAATATCCAGGTGATAAAATTGATTTCGATAATCCAGTATTAACTATAAAATTTGATGATGGAATAGATATAGATAGCTTAAGATCAGCTATTAAAATCTACGATGCAAAACAGAATATTTTCCCTTTTGAAATCGGGAAAATTGATGATGCTACTTTTAATGTTAATATAAAATCGAAATTAAAACAGAGAAGTGAATATAACCTTGATATTAATTTATCTAAATTGACTGATGTTTGCGGTAATAAAGTTGATTCCATTTATAAATATAAATTTACTACAGTTAGTGAACTCGATTTTTCTGGTGTTTCTGGTTTTGTAGAATATGAAAATGAAGAGAATGAAATTATTGTTGTTCTTGAAGATTCAGAAAACAGTGTGAATCTTTATAAACAAAAAGTGGACGATACAAAGAAATTTAACTTTAATAAAGTGTTACCAGGAAAATATTTATTATGGAGCTTTGTCGATAAGAATAAAGATGGGAAATATACTTTTGGAAAAGTAAATCTATTTAGCTACTCTGAAGAATTTAAATTCTATCCAGATACTTTAAATCTACGAGCTCGCTGGCCTGTGGGAGATATTGTGATTAAATGAAAAGATTTTCAACATAAATTGTATATAAAACAACATCTTCAATTCTAAATTATGTTGAAACCGCCAAGGACACAAAGAATTAAAATATGATGTTAACGTTCTTTGTGGTTACTATATTATAAATTTATTTTGCTAATATTACAAATGAAAGATATAGAACAGCTGATACAAAAAACATTATGATGTGAAAGATGCGATTTTTATTTATTATCATTATCAAAAGACATACAATAAAAATTAATCTTATATAATTTAGTAGACTAAAAATTTCATTTACATTTGTAAATAATCTTGTAATTTGATTTTTAAGAAAAATTAGAAGTATACTTCCGAAAAAGTAGGGCGATATTTTTAGATAATGCTTTTTTAAATCCAATAATTCATCTTTAGGTATATCAGGTGTAAGTAAAGTTGATTGAATATAAAGTATTATTGCTACTGTTAAAATTTCGATATAATTGAAAAATGATATTTGTATAAGTGCAGAAGTGTTTGCATATTCCCACCAGGTTCTTACCATAAATAGAAATGCAAGAATTGACCAACCTGTGATTAACCATTCAAAAACAATTTTGTTTTTATTGTAAAAGTATTTGCTATTTAAGTCAAAGTATCTTGCAATAGCAAGTCCATATAAAATTGAAGTAAGAACAAGTAATTGACTTCTATCTATCATACATTTTTTATTAGTGAAACGAAAATTAGAATAATAAAAGTTCATTAAATTGAATGTTACTATTTGTAGAGATGATACTTCTTTGATAGGATTTTAAAGTTGTTAATGTCTTTATTCAGAATGCTGATGATATCATCAACTTTATATCTTCTGGAAAATTCAAGTCTAATTTTGTCTGTACCAAGTACTTTATCAAACATATTTATTCTTGTTGTGTCTACAATATTAAATATTTTTTTCTCTGGATATAGTTTTGCAATAGTTTCAAGAAAATAAAATTGTATGGGGATCAACTTTACTTTATTAAAATCATATATATGTATTTGAACACCGTTTAAAATTTTATTCTGCCATTTACCATACAATGGTTTATAGCTAATTGGTCTGAATATAACTCCATCGAGATTTAATGCATTCATATATTTTGCAAGAGTATCAGCATTAATCCATTCTGCAGCAAGTGTTTGAAAAGGTAATGTGTAACTTATTCCGATAGATATTTCATTAAGTTCACCTAAAATTCCTGTAGCTACAAGATAAAAAGGTGTTTTACTATCAGGCACATTAGCTGAAGTTGGAATCCATATCAAACCAGTATCATCAAATTTCATCCAGCGTTTCCATCCTTCCATTTTAACTACAAGAAGTTTACACTTTAATCCATTTGATAACATTTTTTCTTCATTAAGTAATAAAGCTAATTCGCCACAGGTTAAACCATATACATATGGAATTTTGAATTTACTGACAAACGAAATAAAATTATCTTCAACAATATTACCTTCAATTCTTAATCCACCTAAAGGATTTGGTCTATCGAGAACTACAAATTCAATATTATTTTCTGCTGCTGCTTCCATTGCCAATCCTAATGTTGAAATATATGTATAAGAACGACAACCAATATCCTGAATGTCATACACAAGAACATCAATGCCTTTCAACATTTCTGGAGTAGGTTTTAATGTTTTTCCATATAGTGAATAAAATTTTATTCCAGTAGTGGTATCAATGTAATCATCAATAAGTTCTCCTGATCTTGATATTCCTTTAAATCCGTGTTCTGGACTGAATACAGCAACAAGTTTGAAGTTCTTAGCGTTTTTAAATAAATCGTAAGTTGATATTAATTTACTATTTACACTTGTATGATTTGCAATTAATCCCACATTTTTACCAGTGAGTATAGAATAATTCTCTTTTTCAAGTACATCAATACCGAGTAAAACTTTTTTACTTTGTGATAATAAAGTTGAAGAATAAATTAAAATAATTATAATGAGTTTTAAGTGTGTGTAAATTATTTTCATTATAACTGTATTGAGTTTGAAACAATGCTTAAAAGTATTTCAGATGTTTTTTCAATTTCATCATAAATTACCTGAACACCTTTTTGAATTTCGGAAGCAATAGTTTGATTGCTTAGCGATTTGCAATTTATTAATACATTAAAATAAGCTGATTGTGCTGCTGCTTTTAATAGTGCTATTGATACACCTGCATCTGATAAAGAATTTTTGTTCCCTTTATCTAAAATAGTCTTAAGTAAAGGTAACATATTATAACAATTTTTTAGTACTTCAGATGGAATTTCGGCAGCGTGAATTGTAGCTTCTTCAATTTTTTTAGAACGAATTTCATTTTGTTCTTCATTTTCTTTTGGAAGTTTCATTGCTTCTATAACTTTGTTGAATGCTTCGTTATCTTTTTCGGCTAATTCGATAAAAGATTTTTGAAAACTTTCTAATTTATCTTTAATTGATTTGAGTTCATCTTCGACATCAGCATATTTCTTTTTGCCAATAGTAAGATTGCAAACCATCATTCCTAAGCTTGAAGAAAGTGCACCACAAAATGCAGCTACATTGCCACCACCAGGTGTAGGAGAACTTGATGATAATTCAGTTAGATATTCAGAAATTGTTTTGGAAATATTCATTTTAAGCTCCTGTGAATTTATTTAATCATATATTCAATAATTTTTTCTTCTGGTATAAACTTGTTGAGTGAATTCAGTCCTAAATTTTCTATTGCTGCTTCTACTAACTTTGTTTCATTATTCTCTTTATAATTTGTATAAAATTTTCCTGCATTCAAAATTGCTTGGAGTGGTACTAAACCAACTATTTCACTTCCATATACTTCAACTCCAAGTCTATTTGCTTCTTTCTTGACTTCTTCAAAAGCAAGATGAATAGGCGTTACATTATAATTCGTTAAATTCATTGACACCTGAGTAATGTTATATTTTTCTAAAAATACTCCCATTGCTTTTACTTCTTTTAATCTTCCTGGAACTCTTACAGTTTTACCATCAATTTTTATGATATTGCCATTCTGATCTCGTTTTGGATAACCACTTTCACGAAGTACTTCACTTATTTCTTTAGCAAATTTAATATCATTCGATTTAATGTTTACATTATATGCAATTAAAAAAAATCTTGCACCAGTTACAATAGCACCAAGTTTAGGATTGAAGATTGGTTCTCCAAAGTCGGGCATCCATTCTGGATCTTTTAATTTTTCTTGAAGTCCTTCATATTCTCCCTGACGAATATTAGAAAGACTTTTTCTTTCTGGTTTGCGAGCAGAGTATTCATATAAATAAACAGGGACATTTAATTCCTTAGATATAATTTCTGCGAATTGTTCAGATATTTTTACACAATCTTCCATTGTAACATTTGAAACTGGGACAAAAGGAACAACATCAATTGCACCAATTCTTGGATGCTCTCCTTTGTGATATCGCATATCAATATTATTTGCTGCAGCTTTGCAGGCATTTATAGCTCCATTTAGAATTCCTTCTTCATTTCCGACCATTGTTACAACTACTCGATTATAATCTGCATCAGGTTCAAGATTTAAAAGTTTTACATTGGGAGTTTCAGCAATTGCTGTTCGGATTTCTTCAAATGTTTTTTCGTTTTTACCTTCACTGAAGTTTGGTACACATTCTATAATTTTCATTTTTTTTCTCTATAATTTCTTGTAAATGATTTCACCTTTTTTAATTGTCATTAAATTTAAGTTTTGTCCAATATTATAAATTATGTCTCGATAGTCTTTAGTGTCAAAAATAGCAAAATCAGCTTGTTTGCCTGTTTCTATACTTCCAGTAATATTACTTATATCTAATGCTTTTGCAGCATTTATAGTTACTGCTGATATAATTTCTTCGGGACTCATATTCATATTTATAGCTGCGAGACTCATTATTAAATGTAAATTAATAATGTTTGATGTTCCTGGATTATAGTCTGTAGATAAAGCAACAATAGCATTGTTATCAATTAATTTTCTTGCTGGTGCATAATCAGTTTTAGAAAAAAATGATACTCCAGGTAATAACACTGCTACTGTATCACTTTTTGAAATTTCTAATATTTCGTTTTCTGTAATAACTTCTAAATGGTCAACTGAAAGAGCCTTAAATTTAATTGCAAGCTGAATGCCACCAATACTATTAAATTGATTTGTATGAAGACGGATTTTATAATTAAGTTTTTGTGCTTTTGATAAGATTAATTCTGTTTCTTCGATATTAAAAGCAGATTTTTCACAATATACATCAACAAATTCCGATAAATTATTTTTTTTAATGTAAGGCAGTAATTCATCAATAATTAATTTCAGATAGCCTGAATGATCGTTTTTATATTCTAAGGGGAATACGTGAGCTCCAAGAAATGTTGAAATAATATCTATTTTTGAATTTTTTTTGAAGAAATCTATAACTTGCAATAATTTAATTTCGTCGTAATAACTAAGACCATAACCACTTTTAATTTCGAGTGTTGTAATTCCTTGAGTAATAAAGTGATCGATTTTAGGTTTTAAAATGCTTATCAATTCATCATAAGAAGAATTTCTTACAGCATTAACTGTTGAGATTATTCCACCACCGTTGTTTAATATTTGCTCGTAGCTCATTCCATTTAATCTTTGTATAAATTCATTTGCTCTGCTTCCAACAAAAGCAGCATGTGTATGACATTCTATAAGTCCAGGTAAAACTATTTTATCTTTAATATCAATTACTTCATCCACATGAATTTTATTTAATGATGTGTTTGGAATTATGTCTTTAATAAATCCATCTTCAATCAAAATAGAATGATCAGTAACGGGGGAAATATCATTTAATTCTTTGCCTCTTTTAAGATTTTTTCCATTAGTATTCACTGTTATTATTAGAGATGGGAATTTTATTAATTTTTTCATAACATAATTTTTTCTAATTAATATATTAAAAATAGACAATTCGAAACCTTAATTTCTAATCTTTTTGTTAAGAGACCTATAATTTCGTATTTTTCGATATTAAAAATGCAAGGATTATCAAAAAATGCCATCAAAATTAAAAATTCTTTTTGCTACCTCCGAAGTTGTTCCTTTCATAAAAACTGGCGGATTAGCTGATGTATCTTCTGCATTACCGCAAAAATTATACGAATTGGGGCATGATGTTAGACTTATTGTACCAAAATATGGAGCGATTGACGAAAGGAAATTCAAAATTCATGAAGTAGTAAGATTAAAGGATATTAAAATCAATATTGGCGAAAAAGAAGTAATTTTTTCTTTAAGATCTTCCTTTTTAATTGGAGAAAAAGTACGTGTACAAATTTACTTCTTGGATAATCCAGAATATTTTGGGAGTCGTCATAGTTTATATGCTGATCCATTAACAGGAGAAGATTATCCCGATAACGACGAAAGATTTATTTTATTTTCACGAGCTGTATTTGAATTAATTACTAAATTGGGCTGGACTCCAGATGTAATTCATTGTAATGATTGGCAATGTGGATTAATACCTGCATATTTAAAAACTATGTATAAAGATGATCCCCAATATGCTTCTGTTAAAACTCTTTTTACAATTCATAATATTACATATCAGGGAATTTTTCCAAAAGAATCTTTTGCTAAAACTTCATTACCACAGCAATTAGCGAGCGAAAAAGGAGTCTTCCATAATGGTAAATTAAATTTTTTGAAAAGTGGTTTGGTCTTTGCTGATATGATTAATACAGTAAGCGAAACTTATGCAAAAGAATTGTGTGAGAATAAAGAATTTGGTGCAGGTTTACACGAGATTTTATCCAAACGTAAAAAAGATATTTTTGGTGTTGTAAATGGAATAGATACTTCCATCTGGAATCCACAATTAGATAAAAAAATTCCAAAACAATATTCTTTAAGAAATATTGATGCAAAAAAAGATAATAAAAAAGCACTGGCAGATAACTTTAATTTTCAATACGATGAAAATATTCCTGTTATTGGAATAATTTCAAGATTAACAGAAGAGAAAGGAATGGATCTTTTAGAAGAATCTTTCAAGCAATTAATGGAACTGGATATGCATTTAGTTTTGTTAGGAACAGGTGATAAAAAGTATAACAAATTCTTTACAAGTATGTCAACAAAGTATTCAAATAAATTTTCTTGCTTTATTGGATTTGATGACGATTTAGCTCATTTGATAGAAGCAGGTAGCGATATGTTTTTGATTCCATCAAAATATGAACCGTGTGGTTTAAATCAAATGTATAGTCTTGTGTATGGAACAGTTCCAATTGTTCATAAAACTGGTGGACTGGCAGACACAATAATTCCGTACAACGAGAAAAATGGTTCTGGTAATGGATTTGTTTTTGAAAAGTATACTGTTTCTGCAATGATTTCTGAAATTAAAAAAGCTATAAAGATATTTACAAACGATAAAGATACCTGGCGAACTTTGATGAAAAATGGAATGAAATCAGATTTCTCCTGGCTTAACTCTGCTAAGAAGTATATTGAATTTTATAAAAAACTTACTGAAAAAAATTAATGTTATATCCTGCATTATTTTTAGATAGAGATGGTACAATTAATCACGACACAGGTTATATAAAAGAACCTGCGTCTGTGACTTTAATAAATGGAGTTGCTACAAATCTTAAAAAGTTAAAAGAACAATTTGGATTCAAACTAATTGTTGTATCGAATCAGGCAGGTGTTTCAAAGGGATTAATGACAATTCAAGATGTTGAAGCTGTTAATAATCGCATAATAGAATTATTGAAAAATGAAGGTGTTGAAATTGATGCAATTTATTATTGTCCATACCATCCTGATTTTGATCCACCAGAAAAAACAAATTGTCGGAAACCTTCTCCATTAATGATTTTAAAAGCAGCTGAAGAACACAATATTGATTTATCAAAATCTTTTATGATTGGAGATCGAGGAAGTGATATTGAAGCTGGTATTAATGCAAACGTAAAAACAATTTTATTAAGAACAACTTTAAGTGATGAAGAAATTTCTAACTTGATAAATCAAGGTAAAAAGCCCAATTTTGTAGCTAACAGTTTTGATGATATTTATAATTTTATAACTCAGTGCTTAGCGGAGGAAAATTAATTGAATAATTTATTGAAATGTTTGAAGCTCTGTTTATTTAACTTTTTTTTGATATTATTAATCTCTGGTTGTAATAGCGATCCCACATCTGTTGGATATAATCTTCTGGAAGATGTAAATAAAATAAAGTTAAATGAATTTGATACAAACGTAAAAAATGTTAAAACAAATTCTTACACATATAAAAAAACAATTTCACTTGGAGTAGCAGATAAATTATTGCTTGGTAAAAATTCATTTGTAGAATCTTCTTTTCTATTGCGTTTTAGTATTTACTTAGCAGATTCTATTGTTAATAAAATAAAGGAAAATAAGCTTCAAATTGTTGAAACCTGGATGGATATGAAAGTTAAATATTCACTTGGTGATAAATCGTTACCATTTGATTTCACTGTACATCAAGTTAGAAACGATTGGAGTTCAGAAGGATTTAACTACGATAGTCTTAAAGTTTTAAATTATGATGCTACTGATGTTTCATATCAAAAAAGTATTACAGATACACTCGTTAAATTTAATTTGAATCAGAATGCAATTTTTGAATGGTTAAAATATTCTGTCGATTCAACATCAGCTCCCAAAAATTATGGTTTATTATTTAAACCAACACCAAATACTCAACGTTTCTTGGGATTTCAAGCTTATCAATTAACAAGCGATGTAGATGTACCAACTTTATATATCGTATTTGAACAACCATCTGTTTTTAAAGATACAATATTAGTTTCTCCTTATATGGATATTAGTGTTGTGAATGGTACAGAAATTAATTCACCTAACGACATTGTTCTTCAGGGAAGTCTTGGATATAAAGGATATTTATATTTTGATATTAGTGATTTACCTAAGAATATTATCATAAGTAAAGCAACTTTAGAATTAAGTGTCGATACTTTAAAAACTATTGATGGTAGTCCTTCTTCAAATTCAATTTTAGTAAAAATCTTAGAAGATAGTACAAATAAAACTTATACTTCAGATAGCTCTTATTATTCAACATTAAGCAGGACAGGGAATTTATATAGTGGAGATATTTCGTGGATGGTTCAAAAATGGATTAGCAATGAAGTAGAAAATCAAGGCTTGGAATTATACCTTGCAGACGAAGTTTCTTCTGTTGCACGTATCTGGCTTTATGGTAGTAAGAATTCTGAAGCTTTGCGTCCAAGATTAAAAATTTATTACTTACAAAAATAAATTATATGAAAACAAATTTTAGAATATACATAATTGCATTATTTATAATGCCCAGTTTAATTTTTGCATCAGGTGGATCTATTTATTCAAGATTTGGTCTTGGAGATTTTTATCAATCATTTTCTTCGAGAAGAATGGCAATAGGTGAACTTGGTATTGCAATAAATGATTATGACTATCTTAATAATCTTAATCCTGCAAGCTGGTCTAAACTTAGATTAACTCGTATTGAAACTGGAATAATTTATCACGGGAATAATATTTCTTCAAATTCTTCTTCTGTTTATTATTCACAAACAATATTTACTGGATTTATGCTTGGTTTTCCTATTGATCACGACTATGGAATAAGTTTAACCGCAGGATTGTTACCATTTTCAAATGTAGATTATGATGTAACAACAATTGAGAATAGTGAGTTAACAGAATCATATGAATTAACACACAGTGGAAAAGGTGGTCTATCAAAATCGTTTATTGGAATATCTTATAAGCTACCTTTTAATTTTTCAATTGGTGCATCGTTTGATTATTATCTTGGAAAAATTACTAATCAATCTTTTATAAACTTTTCTGATAGCTCGCAATTTCGTGATGGTTCTTTTCTTGATGAATATAGCTATAATGGTATTGGATTTTCGGTTGGATTGATTTCGAGTAATTTTGCACCAATATTAAAGCTTAGCAATATTAAAGATTTAAGAGTAGGCTTAATTTATTCAAATAATGTTACATTAAAGGCTGATACAGTTAATAAATCAACAACCATACTTGGAACTATAACTAACTCATCAGGGAGAATCAAAACAAATCTTCCATACAAAGTTGGTATCGGAATTTCACTCAACTGGAAAGGTGATTATCTTTTTGTATTTGATTATTTATATCAACCATTTAATAAATTTAAGATAGATAATCGCAACATAAAAGAATTAAGGAATTTTCAAAAACTTAGCATTGGTTTCGAATATCGTAAAGCTGATATAAGGTCACAATCTTTCTGGGAACAGGTAAAATTTCGAGGAGGTTTAAGTTACGAAAAGACTCAATACTATTTGAATAATACAGGCATTGATATGTATGCTGTCTATACAGGACTATCGTTACCATTAGGATTTGAAAGTACACTGGATTTAGCATTTCAATTTGGAAAAAGGGGAACTACCGAAAATAATTTATTAAAAGAAAATATTTATAAGTTTTCGGTTACATTAAGTCTTGGAGAACTCTGGTTCCTTAGACAAGAAAGGTAAAACAATTAAAGGAGAATAAAAATTGAAAGTAGTAAAATATTTATTAGCAATTATATTTATTAATATTACTTCGTTACTGGCACAAAGCGATATAATGGCAAATTTTTCACTTTTTTATGAATATCATAAGAACAAAGACTATGTAAGTGCAGAACCTTATGGTTGGAAAGTTATCAATAGTGACCCGACTAATTTTATAAAGTTTAAGCTGTTCCCTAAAATGGAAGAGACTTTATGGTATCTTCATGATAGTACAAATGCTTCTGAAGATGCAATAAAAAAATTAAATGATACAATCCTTTATTTTTATGACAAAGCAATACAATATGAACCACAGTTGGCAGGCTACTACACTGCACGTAAAGCTTATGTAAAAGAAGTATGGAGAAAAGATAAACCAGAAGAGATAATCCCAATTTACGAAAAGGCAATTGAGTTGGATCCAAATTTACCAGCATTTTATAAAGATCGATTGGGAATTTTATACATTGCAAATGCTTCTGACTTGAATGATTATAAACTCAGAGCACTTGATTTATATTCAAAATTATCTGAAGCTGAACCTAATAATCCAATCTGGATACAAAAACTTGAATCGATAGCAGAAAATATTAATGAACTTGTAGAGATAACAAAAAAGTCATGGGATCTCGATAAAGAAAATTTAGAAAAAGCATGGAAATATGCAGCAACATGTATTCGAGCTCAGGAATATGAAAAAGCACGTGAACCTTTAGAATTTTTAACTACTAAAGCACCAGATGTAATTAATTACTGGAAACAACTTGCAAGTGTATATGATAAATTAGATCAAAACGATAAAGCAATTAGAGCTTATAGAAAATTAATTGAACTTCAACCTGATGGAAAAGAAAATTATGTTAATTTAGCATTAGTTTATAAAAGATTAGATCAACTTTCTGTTGCAAGATCATTTTTACAAAAGGCAATGAATATTGACCCCAATTGGGATTACCCTGTATTTATCGAAGCTCAATTATATGAACAGGCTGCTCGAGGTTGTGAATTTGATTTTATGGCAAAGTGTGTTTATTTACTTGCAGTAAATACATATAGAAAAGCTGCATCAATGAATGGTCAATTTTCAAGTCTTGCAGCCGAAAGAGTTAAAGCACTTCAAAATTCAATTCCAACAAAAGAAGATTATTTCTTTAGAAAATTGAAAAGTGGAGATACTATAAAAATCGAAGGTGAATGTTATTCATGGATTGGTAAAAGCGTTCAAGTACCATAATTTTTTAATAAAATAAGAGAATTTATGTTACAATATTTAAATCAAGATCCAGAAATATTAAACATTGTTAAACTGGAAATTAATAGACAGGCTTATAATTTAGAATTAATTGCATCAGAAAATTTTGTGAGTCTTGCAGTTTTAAGTGCAGCAGGTTCGGTTCTTACAAATAAATACGCAGAAGGTTATCCAGGTAAAAGATATTATGGCGGTTGTGAATATGTTGATATGGCAGAAAATCTTGCACGTGAAAGACTTAAAAAATTATTTGGAGCAGAATACGTAAATGTTCAACCCCATAGTGGTTCTCAAGCAAATATGGCTGTTTATATGGCTTTACTTAAACCTGGTGATAAAATTTTAGGTTTAAGCTTAGATCATGGTGGACATTTAACTCATGGTTCTCTTGTTAATTTTTCTGGACAAATTTATCAATCTGTACCTTATACACTAAATCGTGAAACTAAGTTACTTGATTATAATTTAATAGAAGATATTGCAAAAAAAGAAAAACCAAAGTTAATAATAACAGGAGCAAGTGCTTACTCTCGTGATTGGGATTATAAAAAATTTAGAGAGATTGCAGATAAAGTCGGTGCATTTTTAATGTGCGATATGGCTCATCCTGCAGGTTTAATTGCAAAAGGTTTATTGAATAATCCTTTACCTTACTGCGATATAGTTACATCTACAACACATAAAACTTTGAGAGGACCTCGTGGTGGTGTAATTCTTATTGGGAAAGATAAAGAAAATCCTCTTGGAATTAAAACTCCAAAAGGAGATCGTCTGAAAATGATGTCTGAAGTAATTGATAGTATAGTTATGCCTGGAATTCAAGGTGGACCTTTAATGCATATTATTATGGCAAAAGCAGTTGCTTTTGGAGAAGCATTGCAGGGATCTTTTACTGATTATGCAAAACAAATAATCAAAAATGCAAAAACATTAGCAGAAGAATTGACAAAACTTGGTTATGAAATTGTATCTGGAGGTACAGATAATCATCTTATGTTGATTGATTTAACAAATAAAGATTTAAGTGGAAAAAAAGTTGAAACTGCTCTTGGTATTGCAGGAATTACTGTTAATAAAAACATGATTCCATTTGATTCAAAAAGTCCATTTATTACAAGTGGAATAAGAATAGGCACACCTGCTGTTACTACTCGTGGTATGAAAGAGAATGAGATGAGATTAATTGCATCATTTATTGATAGAGCAATTAAAAATGTTGATAATGAAGAAGAGTTAAAGTCAATAAGAAAAGATGTAACAGAACTTTGTTCAAAGTTTCCTTTATATCCTGAATTACAATTAAATTAAGCTGATTGTGAAAGAAGAGGAAAAACTGCTTGCCGAAGAGAATAATTCTGAAGAAGTGGAAATGACTTTCCTCGAACATCTCGAGGAATTAAGATGGAGAATTATTTATTCTTTGATAGGAATTTTAATTGGTACTATAATCGCATGGATTTTTATAGATTTTATAATTAACGAAATATTATTACTACCTGCTAAACAGGCTAATCTTAAACTCCAGAACCTAAAACCATTCGGTCAACTTTTTCTTTATTTCGAAGTTGCAATTATAATTGGCTTGATTTTAAGTTTTCCAAATGTTGTCTACCAGATCTGGAAGTTTATTGCACCTGCACTCAAAGAAAAAGAAAAAAAATATATAACTTCAATTGTTTTGTTTACAACTTTTTGTTTTTTATGTGGAGTAATATTTGCATATTTTGTAATGCTTCCTCTCACATTAAAATTCGCTGCACAGTTTGGTTCTCCAGCTATTGAGAATAATATTGCTGTTGATGAATATTTCTCAATTATTTTAAGTGTTATAATTGGAGCTGGATTGGTTTTTGAATTACCAATGTTATCTTTCTTTCTATCCAGGATTGGTATTTTGACACCAAAGTTTATGAGGAAATATCGAAGACATGCTATAGTTATCATTTTAATTCTGGCAGCAATTCTTACACCAGGAACAGATCCAGTATCACAAGTCGTACTTGCTGTACCATTGGTTTTCTTATATGAAATAAGTATTTTAGTTTCAAAAATTTTCCAGAAGAAAACTTGAATAATCTTAATAAAATTACTCATATAATTGAATCTGAGTTAGAAGAGTTTAATAAAATATTTCGCCAATCCATTAAATCAAAAATTGGAATTGTTGATTTAATAACACGTTATTTACTTAAGCAAAAAGGGAAAAAGATAAGACCAATTCTTGTTTTGCTTTCAAGTAAAATTTCAGGTGGCATTAATGAGAGAAGTTATAGAGGAGCTGGTTTAGTAGAATTACTTCATACTGCTACACTTGTTCACGATGATGTAGTTGATAATGCAGAAACAAGAAGATACTTCCCATCGATTAATGCTATTTGGAAAAATAAAGTTGCTGTATTAATGGGAGATTATTTATTAGCACGTGGATTAATGCTTGCAGTGGATAATAAAGATTATGATTTTCTGGAAGTTATTACTCAAACTGTAAAAAGAATGTCAGAAGGAGAATTGCTTCAGATTAATAAAACAAGAAAACTTGATAATGATGAAGAAACATATTTTAAAATAATATCTGATAAAACCGCATCTTTAATCTCAACTTGTTGTGAAATAGGAGCAAGAGCATCGACTGATGATAATAAAAAAATAGAAGCATTAAAAAATTTTGGTGAAAATCTTGGAATTGCATTTCAAATTCGTGATGATATTCTTGATTTTGTAGGTAAGATAAAAATTATTGGTAAACCTCTTGGTGGCGACATTCGAGAAAAAAAATTAACCCTCCCAATTATTCATGCACTTAGAAATTCAAATAATGCAGAAGCAGAAAAAATTTTGAAATCAATTAAAAGTGGTGGAAAAAAATTAATAATTAAAGACGTAATTGAATTTGTAAAAAAATATGAAGGAATAACATATTCTGAAGAAGTAGCAAAAAATTATGCACAAAAAGCAATCCAATCCCTCGATATATTTAATCCATCCGAAGCAAAAGATTCTTTAATTCACCTGGTAGAATTTGTAATTAATAGAAAGAATTAGCAAAAACATACCTTTACAAAAAATTTTTTTTCTAATTGAACTTTTGTAATTAAAAAATGATTTAATATTTTGTGTAACTGAATTATAAAAATTATACAATGTATCCTTTTTAACAAATTCTGTTATTAAATGAAAAGAACCATACTTGATTATACTCTTAAAATTCGCTTACCTTTAACATTATTTGTAATAGCAATTACTTACGTAATTACATATTATGTATCAAGACCCGAAAGGGATGGTCTTGGATATTCTCCAGAGCAACCAATAAATTTTTCTCATAAGCTTCATGCTGGAGATATGGCAATTGATTGTCAGTATTGCCACATTGGAGTTGAAAAAGTTCGAAATGCATTAATCCCTTCGACAAACATTTGTATGAATTGTCATACAATTGCAAGAAAAGACAGACCTGAAATCATCAAGCTAAACAAATATTATCAAGAAGGGAAACCAATACCCTGGAGAAGAATTCATAGAGTTCCAGATTATGCTTATTTCAATCATAGTGTGCATGTAAATAAAGGAATTAAATGTGAAAGCTGTCATGGAGATGTAAAGCATATGGAAAAAATTTCTCAAGTGCGACAGTTTACAATGGCAGCATGCTTGGATTGTCATCGTAATCCACATGAAAATTTAAAATATCTTAAAAATTTTAAAACCGGTCCTGAAAATTGTTTTGCCTGTCATAGATGAGCGGGAGTTATTATGAAAAATGTAACCAGTAGAAAAAACTTTATTAATAAAATTATTCTAAGTGTAGTTGCAATTATTATTGGTTCATTTTCTTTTATGAAATTTAATATCAAAAAAATTGCCCGAAAAAATATTAAAGTAAAAATAAATCCTCTTTCTGTTAAAAGAGTAAATAAGGTATAGGTATGAACGAAGAACTCTTAAATTCTGAAGAAGAAAAGAGAAATCAAAATCTTAATTCAGATCATCAAATTAATTATGATGAATTTTTAGAAAGCGTTACAAATGATTTTGATATAACTAAGTTATCAAAAATATCAAGAAGAAAATTTTTTGCATTGCTTTCTGCTTCGGCTGCTTTTGTAACTACATCATGCACAGGATATCGAGATAAAGGGGAAATAGTTGCATATAATAAACGACCAGAAGAAATATTACCCGGCGAAGCTAATTATTATGCTTCAACATGTGCTGGTTGCTCAAATTCATGTGGAATTCTGATTAAAACAAGAGAAGGTCGCCCTATCAAAATTGATGGTAATCCAGAACATCCAATTAATGAAGGAAAAATTTGTAGTAAAGGACAGGCAAGCATTCTTAATTTGTATGACCCAGAAAGATTAAAAGAGCCTTTAAAAAACAACAAAGAATCTGATTGGGAAAATATAAATAATGAAATACTTTCAGCTCTCAAGAATGCAACAAAGAATGATAAAAAAATTCTTTTAGTTACAAATACTATTGTATCTCCAACAGTAAAAAAATTATTTGATGATTTTAAAATAAAATTCCCTACAACAGAAGTTATATCTTATGAATTAATTAATGATGATGTAAGAAGAAGTGCATGGTTTAAATGTTATAATACCTATGAGTATCCAGCTATTAAGTGGAACGAAGCAGATGTAATACTTGCACTTGATTCAGATTTTTTAGGTAACGAAGATAATTTCATTGAAAATACAATAAAGTTTACATCAAAACGAGAAGCAATTAAAAATGTAAATTTCAACAGGCTTTATGTTGCAGAAAGTAGAATGTCTATTACCGGTATGATGGCAGATTACAGGTTGCGTGTGTCACCACATCTTCAGTTTAAGTTTGTAATGGGATTAATAAATGAAATTATTAAAAAAGGCTCTTCTATTAAATTAGATTCATATGCACTTTCTATAATTAATAAATTCAACCTTGATGAATTTAAAATTATAAACAAAGAAAAAATAGATTATCTAATAAAGGATTTAAATGATAATCGAGGTAAATCTATTGTTTATGCAGGCAATACACTTTCTGAAAGTGTGCATATTGCTGTTAATCTTCTCAACGAAATTTTAGGTAACACAAATTTATATGATTACTCAAAAGCATATAAACAGTACATTAAAAATTCTACTCAATCAGAAATTCTCAATATAATCGATTCAATGAATAAAGGTGAAGTTGAAGCTGTAATTCATTTTGATAGTAATCCAGCATTTCATTTCCCCGAAGATTATGGTTACGTTAATGCATTGAAAAAAGTAAATACAGTTGTAACACTTACTGAAAGTAAAACAGAAACATCTGCATTGAGTAAATATGTTCTTCCAATAAATAATCAACTTGAAAGCTGGGGCGATGCATTTATTCGTAGAGGTGTTTATAGTTTAATGCAACCAGTAATTGAACCAATTTTCAATACAAGACAAAAAGAAGCAATTCTTCTTACATGGATAAATGATAATAAGTATGATGAAAAAATTTATCATAATTATTTAAAAAACAATTTTCAAAAAGAAATTTATGCTAAAACAAATTCTTCGGTTGAATTTGATATCTATTGGTTTTCTGCACTTCATGATGGAGTTGTTAATATTAAAGAAAGTTTTACTATCCCACAATTAAATTTATCTTTAATTCAAAACTTCTTAAATGATGTTGGTGAAGTATCATATAATCAAAATGATGATTATGTAATACATCTTACAAATAATTACTTTATTGATAATGGTAAGTTTGCAAATAATGGCTGGTTACAGGAAATTCCACATCCTGTAACAAAAGTAGCATGGGATAATTATGCTGCTATATCTGTTAAGACTGCAGAAAAATTAAAAGTAGAAATGAATGATTTAATTGAAGTAAAAGTTGAAAATAGAAAATTGACTTTGCCAGTTGTAATTCAACCTGGAATGACAGACGATACAATAAATATTGAACTGGGCTATGGAAGAAAAGTTGTTGGAGAAGTAGGAAAGGGAGTTGGTTTCAATGCGATAATGTTAATGTCGAGAAATTATTCTTTATCTCCATATATTTTAAAGAATGCTTCTGTTAAAAAAGTTGATGGTAAATATGAATTAGCTACTACACAGGAACATCATCTTTTAACAGATAAATTTGTTAAGGATTTTCATCGTATAAGAAAAATAATTCAAGAAGGGACATTAAAAAAATATCAAAAGGATTCTCACTTCCTTCATAAAGAAAAACATGAATTATTTAGTATAACACGAGAGCATAAATTCGAAGGTGTAAAATGGGCAATGGCTATTGATTTGAATAAATGTACAGGTTGTAGTGCGTGTGTTGCTGCCTGCAATGTTGAAAATAATATTCCTGTAGTAGGAAAAGATCAGGTTTATTTAGGAAGAGAAATGCAGTGGATTAGAATAGATAGATATTATTCAGGTACTGATGATGATCCTGTTGTGAGTAATCAACCAATGCTCTGTCAACATTGTGATAATGCTCCCTGTGAAAATGTTTGTCCAGTTAATGCGACAAATCATAGTCCAGATGGCTTAAATCAGATGGTTTATAATCGTTGTGTTGGAACAAGATATTGTTCAAATAACTGTCCTTACAAAGTAAGAAGATTCAATTTTTATAATTTCCGTGATCATTTCGAAAATGCATATTATGATAACGAATTAACATCGCTTGTTCATAATCCAGAAGTTACTGTTCGTTCAAGAGGTGTAATGGAAAAATGTACATTCTGCATTCAAAGAATAATGGAAGCTCGTTCACTGGCAATAAGAGAAGGTAGAGAATTAAAAGGTAGTGATGTAAAAACTGCATGCCAGCAAGCATGTCCTTCTAATGCTATAATTTTTGGGGATATGCACGACGTTAATTCTGAAATATCAAAACTTCGTAATCATAATCTCTCTTATCATGTTCTTGAAGAACTCAATGTAAAACCTAATGTAACATACATAGCTAAATTAAGAAATACACATTCGGAGGAAATTGAGTGAGTGCTATTGAATATTCAAAGGAAATATCTGTTATTGAAGGTAAACCTTCACTAAGGTCTCTTGATGAATTAATTTCAAAACCATTAGATACAAAACCAGATAAAAAATTTTTTATAGCGTTATCAATAACATTATCGATGCTCGCTTTATTTGTAATAGGATTAGCATTGACGTTAATGTATGGTATAGGGACGTGGGGAAATAATAATCCTGTTGGTTGGGGTTTTGGTATTGTTAATTTTGTTTTCTGGGTAGGAATTGGTCATGCAGGTACTTTGATATCTGCAATCTTATTTTTATTCAGACAGAAATGGAGAACTGGAATTGCACGATTTGCAGAAGGGATGACAATCTTTGCTGTTATGACAGCTGCTTTATTTCCAGTGATTCACACTGGTAGACCCTGGTTAGCTGGTTATTTATTCCCTTATCCAAATCAACATTCTATATGGGTCAATTTTACATCCCCACTCTTGTGGGATGTATTTGCTGTATCAACATATTTTACAGTATCACTAATATTCTGGTATGTTGGATTAATACCAGATTTAGCTACACTAAGAGAAAGAACTACAAATAAAATTAAGAAAGTTATTTATTCAATTTTAAGTCTTGGCTGGCGATTTTCAAATAGACACTGGCAACATTATGAAATGGTTTATTTAATTCTTGCAGGATTTGCTACACCATTAGTGTTATCAGTTCATACAATAGTTAGTTTTGATTTTGCAGTTTCAATAATACCTGGCTGGCATGCAACAATTTTTCCACCTTACTTTGTCGCCGGTGCTGTATTCTCTGGATTCGCTATGGTTCAAAATGTTCTGATATTTATAAGAAAAATTTTTAACTATGAGCATATTATAACTGTAGATACTCTTGAAAAAATGAACAAAATAATTCTTGTTACAGGTATGATGGTGGGATATGCATATGGTATGGAATTTTTTATTGCATGGTATAGTGGAATACAAATTGAACAATTTACATTTATTAATCGTGCATTAGGTCCTTATGCATGGGCATACTGGATTATGGTAACCTGCAATGTTGTTTCACCTCAATTATTCTGGATAAAAAAAATTAGAAGGTCTATACCGATAATGTTTGTAATTGGTGTATTTGTAAATATAGGTATGTGGTTTGAAAGATTTGTTATTGTAGTTACATCAATATCTCGTGATTTCTTACCTTCAAGCTGGGGATATTTCAAACCGACAATTGTTGATATAATGATTTTGATTGGTAGCTTTGGATTTTTCTTTACCTGGATTTTATTATTTACAAAATCATTACCAGTTGTATCAATAGCAGAAGTAAAATCTGTTGTTGAAGGTTCACAACCTTCACATAAACACTGATTAATATAGAGGAATAGAATGATAGAGAAAAGATTATACGGTTACGCAGCAATATTTGATACTCCTGATGAAATTATAAAAGCAGCAGAAGAAGTACGTAATGAAGGCTATAAAAAATTTGATGTTCATTCACCATATCCAATTCATGGCATGCCAAAAGCTATGAATTTACCTCCTTCTAAATTAGGTTATGCAGCTTTAATATTTGGTTTAACCGGTGCAATTACTGCTTTGCTTATTACTTTCTGGATTTCAGCTGTTGATTATCCATTAATTATTGGAGGTAAACCTTTTTTCTCTTTCCCGGCTTACGTACCAGTTATTTTTGAAGTAACTGTACTTTCTGCTTCAATTGCAACAGTGGTTACAATGCTCTTTATAATTTTTAAATTCCCAAATAATTCTCATCCTTTGAATGATACTGAATATATGAAGAAAGTATCCTCTGATAAGTATGGAATAGTAATTCAAGCAAATGATGATATTTTTGATGATTCAAAGGTTGTAAGGTTATTTGAAAAATTAGGCTCGAAGGAAATAATTCCAATTTATTTTGATAATAATGAAATCAATAAAAGCATTCAACTTCTTGAACCAAAATTTTTATTATTTCTTGTATTAGTTTCTGCCGTTACTTCTGGATTAACATATTTTACCTTGAATAAATTACTTTATATGCCACCGTTTAGCTGGATGATGGAACAGTCTAAGTTAAATCCTCAACACACTTCAAATATCTTTAAAGATAGGTTTGGAATGCGTACTCCAGTTGAAGGAACAGTTGCAAGAGGACATATGCCTTTTATGTTCAAAGATAAACCTGAAGAAGCTGGAAAATATCTTGTTAATCCTTTGCCAGTTTCTAAATCTGTTCTACAATTGGGTCAAAAAAAATATGATATTTATTGTAGTCCATGTCATGGCTATTATGGTGAAGGTGATAGCAGGCTAAGAGGACAATTTCCTAATCCACCAAGTCTTCATACAGAAAAACTTAAAACCTGGAGTGATGGAAGATTTTTTTATGTTATTACAGAAGGACAAAATATTATGCCCTCTTATTCAACACAACTTACTGCAGATGAAAGATGGGCTATTGTACATTATATAAGAGTATTACAAAGGTCATTAAATGCCAGGGAGACTGACTTACAATGAGCAACTTTATTGAAACTAATTACACAAAAAAAGAAATTCCAGAAAAATTTAAATCAACAGGTATTATTTTACTTTTATTGGGTTTAATTGGAATAGCATTAAGTTATTATTTCAACCCTATAAGAGCTTCGTATAATAATATTATAATACTTTTATTTTTAATTAGCATTGGATTAGGTTCGATGTTTTTGATAAGTATAGAATATCTTTCTGGAGCAGTCTGGAGTGTTCCTTTTAGAAGAATTCCTGAATTTCTTTCTGGTGTTGTTCTTTTACTTCCTGTTATTGTTCTACCTTTACTATTTAATATGAAAAATATTTTTGAGTGGCTTCATCCAGAAATTTTGAAAGTTGATCCCTTATTACAAAATAAAGCTCCTTATCTAAATTCTGATTTTTTTATAGTAAGAGTTATAATCTTTATTTCAATCTGGATTTTATTCTTTTATTTATTTACAAAGAATTCTTTCAAACAGGATCTTACAGGAGAACAGTTATTCACAAAAAAGAATATTAAATATTCAGCTTTGTTTTTACCATTGTTTGCCATAACAATTACATTTACTGCTATAGATTGGTTAATGAGTTTAGAACCACACTGGTTTTCTACTATTTTTGGCGTCTATTATTTTTCTGGAACTGTTGTATCATCTATAGCTGCATCCACAATTACAATTATATTACTGAATGAAAGAGGATATTTAGTTAAAGGATTATCAGGAGATCATTATTATAGTTTAGGAGCTTTATTATTTGCTTTCATTAATTTCTGGGCATACATAGCATTTTCGCAGTACTTATTAATCTGGTATGCAAATCTTCCTGAAGAAACAATCTGGTTTTTAAATAGATGGCAGGGTAACTGGAAATATGTAAGCATAGGATTAATTATAATACATTTTGTCGTTCCATATTTTGGTTTGTTATCTCAACCATCGAAAATGAATCCTAAAAGATTATTAATAATGTCATCAATCATATTATTTGCACATTATTATGATTTATACTGGATGGCAATGCCAAATTTCAGTAAGAACAATTTTATCTTTAGCTGGAGTGAAATTTCATTCATATTATTTACTGTTGGTACAATTATATTAATTTTTTATTCATTCACTAAAAAGTATAATTTAATTCCAATTGGAGATCCAAAATTAAAAAGAGGAATAGAATTCAAATTATAGCTTATGGAAACAAATAAAAATTTTCTTGATGAAATCAATTTCAAAAGTATTTTCCAGAAGCCACTAAAATTATTTGGCTGGTTTTTTCCATTCTTTTTTATTTTAATTTTAGTACTGGGAATTTATTTTGCACAGAATCTGAATCAAATTTCATTTAATGAATTAAATCCCGGTCTAAATGATACAACAAATATTAAAAAAGAAATAGTAGAAAAAAGAGGAATTGTAATACCCCCGATTAATTTTGAGGAGATTAAAAATCCAACTAAAGAAATAATATTGAAAGGGAAAGAACTCTTTGATTCAAATTGTAAATCCTGTCACGGTGAGAATGGTTTAGGGGATGGAATAGCAGGAGCGAATTTAAATCCTAAGCCACGTAATTTCCATTTAAAGGAAGGATGGACAAATGGTCGTACGATTGATGCTATGTATAAAACACTTCAAGAAGGAATTCCCAAAAACGGAATGCCTTCTTATGACTTCTTAAGTCCAATTGATAGATTTAGTATAATTTTGTACATAAGAACATTAGCTGATTTTCCATCAATAACTGATGATCAATTAAAAAATATAGATAATCAGTATAACATTAGTAAAGGGAAAAGTACTCCAAATCAAATTCCAGTGGAAAAAGCGATTAATATCTTGGTAAAAGAAAATTCTTTAATTAGTGAGAAAATAAAATCTTCAAAAAATATGATTCTGACTTCAAATGATGTGGGAGCAAGATTAATAGTTGAAAATGCTAATGACATTGAAAAAATAATCACAACATTTTTATCAAATGAAAATATATCTTTTCCAGATTTTAAGCAGGTTATTAAAGTTTCACAAAATATGGGTTTCAAGCCTTCTATTTGTAGATTGAATGATTCTGAATTAGAACTTGTTTATAAATATCTGAGAGAGAATATTAAATAACATATATACTATGAAAAAAATAAATATAATTTTATTAACAATTTTATTTACAATAAGTTATAAAAATCATTTAAGTAAAAATATAACGCAAACTAATTATGTTGGAATAGATGAACAACTCGGCAAAAAACTCCCCTTAAACTTAAGTTTTGTTACTTCAGAAAATGATACAATTCAATTAAATAAATTGGTTGATAAACCAATACTATTAGCTTTTATTTACTATGAATGCCCGGGTATTTGCAGTCCAATGCTCCACGATGTAGCATGGTTAATAGATAAAATTGATTTAGAGTTAGGTGTAGATTATAAAATAATTTCTTTAAGTATTGATTCAAGAGAAAAACCAGAAATTGCAAATAGATGGAAAAGAAATTATTTACAACTAATTAAAAAGAAAATAAATAAAGATGACTGGATTTTTTTAACAGGCGATAGTTCTAATATCTATAAAATTACAAAAGAAGCAGGATATTTTTTTGAGAAGAATAAAGCAGGACAGATAATACATCCTGCAGTTTTAATTACATTATCTCCGGATGGTAAGATAGTACGTTATATTTTAGGACCAACATTTAATCCTTTTGATGTAAAAATGGCTTTAATTGAAGCAAAAGCAGGAATTAGTAGACCTACTGTTACAAAAGTTTTAGAGTTGTGTTATAGTTACGACCCGGAAGGGAAAAAGTATGCTTTTAATTTTTTAAGAGTAAGTGGGATAATTATTCTTTTCTTTATAGGAATTTTTTTACTGATTTTATTGTTAAAAAGTAAAAAGAAAATGGAGCAATAGAAAAAGATGTCAAATGGTACAATAGCAGTAAATGAAAGAGACTTTTATAACACAAGCACAAATAGATTTTCTGGTATTCTTTCATGGTTATTAACAACAGACCATAAAAGAATTGGTTTGATGTATCTCGTTTCGATATTGTTTTTCTTTTTAGTTGGTGTAATACTTGGTGTTCTAATGAGACTTGAACTTATGACACCAGGTAGAACTATTATGAGTGCACAAGAATATAATGCATTGTTTACGCTACATGGTGTCATAATGATTTTTCTTTTTATAATTCCAGGGCTACCAGCTATATTTGGCAATTTCTTTCTTCCGATTCAAATTGGAGCAAGAGATGTTGCTTTTCCAAGATTAAATTTATTATCGTATTACATTTATGTTGTTGGTGCAATACTTGCTCTTATTTCATTATTTAGACCTGGCGGACCAATAGATACCGGATGGACATTTTATATTCCTTATAGTGTTAGAACAACATCAAATGTTTCTTTAGCAATTTTTGCTGCATTTGTTTTAGGCTTTTCATCTATTCTTACTGGAATAAATTTTATAACCACAGTTCATCGATTAAGAGCACCGGGCATGACCTTTTTCAGAATGCCATTATTTGTCTGGGCAACTTATGCAACTGCCTGGATACAGGTTATAGCAACTCCAGTTGTTGGAATTACAATTTTACTTGTTATAATTGAAAGATCTTTTAATGTAGGAATATTTGATCCTGCACTTGGAGGTGATCCTTTATTGTTTCAACATTTGTTCTGGATCTACTCACATCCAGCAGTTTATATTATGATTTTACCAGCTATGGGTGTTGTATCGGAAATTATTCCAACATTTTCAAGAAGAACAATATTTGGTTATAAAGCAATAGCTATGTCAAGTCTTGCAATTGCATTTATAGGTTATCTTGTATGGGCACATCATATGTTTACCAGTGGAATGAGTGATACTGCAAGATGGATTTTTTCATTACTTACATTTTTAGTAGCAGTTCCAAGTGGTGTTAAGATTTTTAATTGGGTTGCAACTATGTACAAGGGTTCAATTGATATTCAACCACCATTTTTGTGGGTAATGACTTTTATATTTTTATTTTCGATTGGTGGATTAACTGGATTGGTTTTAGGTTCTCTGGCAACAGATATACATCTTCACGATACATATTTTGTTGTGGCACATTTTCATTATGTGATGTTTGGTGGTACAGGAACAATTTTCTTCGCAGCTCTACATTACTGGTTTCCTAAAATGTTTGGTCGAATGTATAATAAAAAATTAGCTTATATAACAGTCCCATTTTTCTTTATTGGTTTCAATATGTTATACTTTACAAAATTTATTATGGGCTATATGGGAATGCCAAGAAGATATTATGATTATTTACCAGAATTTGCAAAGTTGCAATTAATTTCAACAATAGGCTCATGGATTTTAGCTGGTTCTATATTTTTTATGGTTGGTTATTTATTGTATGCACTGTTTAAAGGTCCAAAAGCAGATTCAAATCCCTGGGGAGGAGCTACTCTGGAATGGCAAATTCCTTCACCACCACCACTTGAGAACTTTAAGACGATCCCTGTGATTAATCATGACCCATATGATTTTACTCAGCTTAAGGAGAAAACAGATGAATGAAAATCTTAATACAGTAACTATGTCGCACGAACATTCTCATATCGATAAGATTGGTGCTAAAATGGGAATGTGGCTTTTTTTGTTTACTGAAGTTTTATTATTTGGTGGATTGTTCTTAGCATATGCTTTATATCGATATCAATATAGTATTGATTTTCATATTGCTGGAATGGAATTAAATACATTGATTGGAACATTCAATACTATCATACTATTAACCAGTAGTTTGACAATGGCTCTTTCTATTGCTTTCATCCAGAAAGGGAATAAGTTATTATCTATACTTTTTTTAATCTCAACAATATTACTTGCTTTAATATTCCTTGTTAATAAATATTTTGAATGGACAGCTAAATTTGAACATGGAATTTACCCAGGCTCTAATGAGTTATTAAATAGACCAAACGGACAAATATTATTTTTTGGATTGTATTATGTTATGACAGGCTTACATGCACTTCATGTTATAATTGGCATCATAATTTTATCATTCATGTTATTCTTTTTGATAAGAAATAAAATTACCAAAGACAATAATATAAAACTTGAAAATTCTGGTTTATACTGGCATCTTGTCGATTTAATCTGGATTTTTTTATTCCCATTATTTTATCTAATTCAGTGAGGCAAAATGAAAAATCATAATAATCATATAAGTATTCTAACTTATGTTATTGTTTGGATATCTTTGCTTGCTCTCACATCAATTACTGTTACAGTAGCAGGTCTAAATCTCGAAAAATATACTTTGTTTATTGCTCTGATTATAGCATCAATAAAGTCTGCTCTTGTGATAAATATATTTATGCATATCAAATTTGATGAGCCAATATTTAAGGTATTTCTGGCTCTCAGCGGAACAACTTTAATAATATTATTCGTTCTAACATTTTTCGATATTATTTATAGATGAGGTAAATAAATGTCGTCTGCACCATCTTTACATACTGAAACTGTAGATTTTGTAATGTTATATATAGTAAGTATAGCTGTTATACTTTTACTTGGTGTTACTATAACTATGATTTACTTTGTAATTAAGTATAACAGAAACAAAGGTCACAAACCAGTTGATGTACATGGAAATATCTGGCTGGAAATTACATGGGTTATCATTCCAACGATAATAGCATTGTCGATGTTTTATTTTGGTTATACTGGATTCAAGAAAATCAGGTATATCCCGAAAGATGCATTTGTGATTAAAGTTACTGCAAAAATGTGGCAATGGGAATTTAAATATCCAAATAATAAAGTTACTGATACTTTATATGTACCTGTTAACAAACCAATTAAATTAGAGATGACTTCTTCTGATGTTAATCATTCATTTTATATACCAGCTTTTAGAATTAAAGAAGATGCAATATATGGCAGGACAACTTATTTAGCTTTTACACCCAGTAAAATTGGTGATTATGATGTTGCATGTGCAGAATATTGTGGCTTGGGACATTCAATGATGTATACCAAGGTAAAAGTTTTATCAAAAGAAGATTTTGATTTTTGGTTAAATAAGAATTAATAATGATAAAAAAAATTTTAAACTATATTAAGTTACTTCTTGAGTTATGCAAATTTAAAATTACTTCTTTCGTAGCTCTTTCTACTTTTGTTGGATATATTCTTTATTCCAAAGAATTATCCATAAATATGATATTACCAGTAATTGGAGTTTTTATTTTAGCTTGTGGTTCTTCATCTTTAAATCATTATCAGGAAAGATTTACAGATGCTTTAATGAGTAGAACATGCAAAAGACCAATCCCTTCAGGTAGAATAAGTGCTAATCATGCTTTAATTTTATCTATTGCTATTATAATTATTTCCTTAACAATAATTTACTTTACAACAAATATTGTTTCGTTAATTTTAAGTTTACTGGCACTTATCTGGTATAATTTCTTTTACACACCACTTAAGAAAAAAATTGCAATGGCAGTAGTACCTGGTTCATTAATTGGTGCTTTACCACCAATGATTGGTTATACATCAGCAGGAGGGTCACCATTTGATTATCAAATTCTGGCTTTAGCTTTATTTTTCTTTATCTGGCAAATTCCACATTTCTGGTTATTACTTCTAATCTTTAATAATGATTATCAGAAAGCAAATTTCCCGACTTTAACTAAAATATTTTCTAATGAGCAATTATCGAGAATTACTTTTATATGGATTGTCTCTCTTTCAGTTTGTAGCTATTTTATTTTTTTACTTGATTATTCGTTCAAGATCTATTCCGTTATTGCTCTAATTGTTTTATCAATCTGGCTTATAATAGAATCAAGTAGACTATTATTAAAATATTCAGAAAAAAGTTTTTTAAAAGAAACTTTCCTTCGTATTAATTTATATGTCCTTGCTGTAATTACAGTTATATCAATTGATAGATTATTATTTAAAGAAATATAACGGGAAGAAATATGGAGCTTATCGATAAAATTATTTTACCACAATCTGCACAACATTTATTGTTACTCAAATATATTCTTGTTCTGACATTTATATTGTTTATTTCTTATGCAAGTTTGTTATTTGGCTCGTTTATTTTATCAATTATATTTGAACAAAAGAGTAAAAAGCAAAATAATCTTACATATAAAAAAGTTTCTATTGAATTAATTGATCTTATTACTTTTAATAAAGGAATAGCTTTCTCATTGGGTATCATACCATTATTGAGTTCAGCTTTTTGCTATGCACAATTGCTTCATTTATCTGGTTTAATTGTTACAGAAGCAATATTTATTTCAACTTTTTTATTTTTCTTGGCATTGATATCTATATACACATACAAGCATGCAATTCATATAAAAAATGCTTTAGATGTTGTAAAAGATTATAATCCCGATGGAAGTGAATCTGATGTTAGAAATTATCTTCTTAAATCAAGCAAGATTATAAATGCAAGTAAAATTCTGGGATTAATATTTATTTTATTATCAACATATTTATTTATAGCTTCTGTTGAGTTTACACAAAATCCTGAAAAGTGGACTAATTCGAATAATTATTCTGGTGTAATTTTTTCCTTTAATGCTTTCATCAACTATATTCAATTCATTCTTATATCACTTGGTTTTACTTCTTTAATTATACTTACAAAAAATAGACAGGCAATAGAACAGGAAGAAAGTTATAAAAATTTTATTCATAATTTTTCACTTAAGCTGGGTTTGATAAGCACAATAACTTTACCTGTCATTATAACTATTACTGTAATTACTAAATCAAAATATTCTCTATCGTATAATTTGTTTAGCTTTACACTTATAGCACTGATTTTAATTCTTTTTGTTAGCATACTATTGTATGTAATGCTTAAGCAGGGGAAAATAAATTATAATTTTATTTCAATCCTTTTATTTGTATTGATAATTGCATTTTTAATTATTAAAGATCAGTATGCATTTAATATAGCTGCAAAAAAACAATTTGTACAATTAGCTGCTAATTATGAATCGTATCAAAAAAAATTATTAGAAGAAACTGGTTTATTGAAAGAGACAATCAGTGGCGAAGAAATATTTAACAGTAAATGTATAGCATGCCATCAATTTGATAAGAAAGTTGTTGGACCACCTTATAATGAGGTACTTCCCAAATATGAAGGTAAAATGGATGAACTCATTAATTTTATTTTAAATCCAGTTAAAGTAAATCCAGATTATCCATCAATGCCAAATCAAGGATTAAAACCAAAAGAAGCTGAGGCAGTTGCGAATTATATTATGAATACTTATAAGAAATAATTTGTAAAGTATTAACATACTTCCTTCTATTTTGTTATCTTTAATTGCTTCTTAAATACTTTTTAATTTATGATTACTGTATTAGATTCTATAAAATTATCAACTGAATACTTAGAGAAAAAAGGGGTTGAATCTCCAAGATTGAATGCAGAGTTGTTATTGGCAGATATTCTTAATTGCAAAAGGCTCGATTTATATTTGAAATATGATCAACCATTATCCGAAGATGAAATTAATAAGTACAGAGAATATATTTCCAGACGAGCTAAAAGAGAACCACTTCAATATATAATTGGAAAAGTCGATTTTTTTGGATTGGAACTGAAGATAAATAAGTCTGTGCTAATTCCACGACCTGAAACCGAAATTTTAGTTGAAACAATCATTAATAGAGAAAAAGATAAAAATTCATTACTGATACTGGATATTGGAACAGGTAGTGGTAATATTGCTATTGCTCTTGCAAAAAGTCTTTCTCAAAGCAAAATTGTTGCTGTTGATATATCGAACGAAGCATTGAAGGTTGCTGAAGAAAATGTTAATAAACATAATGTTATAAATCAAATAGAATTAGTAAGAAAAAATATTTTAGAAGACACTAATTTCTATAATCTAAAGTTTGATATTATAGTTTCCAACCCACCTTATGTAAGTATTAATGAATATCAATCACTGCAGGAAGAAATAATTCTTTATGAACCACAAATTGCTGTCACAGATAATGATGATGGATTAAAATTTTATAGAAAAATTTCTGAGATTGCAGATAAAAATTTAAAAACAGGTGGAAGAATATATCTTGAAATTGGAGCAGGTAGAAGTGAACAAATTGAAAATATTCTGACTACTACTGGATTTAGCAATATTCAATTTGTAAAAGATTATCAACAAATAAATAGAATTGTTTACGGGATAAAAATATGAGAGCACTTGTACAGAGAGTTACAGAAGGTTCTGTAGAAATTAAAGAAGCAAATTATTATGCATCAATAGGAAAAGGTATGGTTATTCTTCTCGGTGTTAAAGAAGGAGATACTGATGAAGATATGATTTTTGTTGCTGATAAGTGTTCGAATTTAAGAATATTCGAAGATGAAAATGGTAAAATGAATTTATCTTTGAAAGATATCAATGGTGAAGTTCTTGTTATCTCTCAATTTACACTTTATGGCGATGCAAGACGTGGTAATCGTCCCAGTTTTTCTGATGCAGCTAAACCTGAAATTGCAGAACAGCTTTATAATAAATTTATTGAAAGAATGAAACATAATTTAGGCGATGATAAAGTTAAAAGTGGAATTTTTGCTGCAATGATGCTTGTAAAAATTTTTAATGATGGACCAGTAACAATTTTAGTTGAATCAAAATAATATGCACTCAACTTTAATGATATTCATTGATGGTGTTGGTATTGGTAAAAAAGATTATCAATACAATCCTTTCTTTAAGTACCAGTTTAAAATGTTTACAGAAACAATTGGTGAAATTCCCCATCTTGAAAAACCAGAAATATCTGTTAATGGAATAAATGTGTTCCCAGTTGATGCTTTACTTGGTGTTCCTGATATACCATTAAGTGGAACAGGACAAACATCAATATTTTGTGGAATTAATGCTCAAAAAATATTAAGTAAACATTTTGGTCCATATCCCCATTCATCATTAATTCCGTTGATTAAAGAAAAAAATATCTTTAAAGAATTCTTAAAAAGAAAAAAGAAAGTAACTTTTGTTAATGCATATCCAAAAGTATTCTTTGATTATGTGAAAAAAGGGAATAGAATTTTAAGTACAACAACTTTAAGTTGTCTTTTGAGTAATATTAGATTAAATAAGATAAAAGATATTCACGATGGAAAGGCTTTAAGTGCAGATATTGAAAATTATAGATTAATAAGTAAAATGAATTATAAACTTCCATTATATACTCCTGAAAAAGCAGCAAAACGGTTATTAAGAATTGCTGGTGAAAATCACTTTACTCTTTTTGAATATTTTTATACAGATCATCTTGGTCACGGAAGAAATTTAGAATTGTTCGATAGAACAATTAATGTTCTGGACAATTTCATTTTATACATATTGAAAAATCTTCCTTTAAATATGACTTTAATCATCTGTTCAGATCACGGTAACTTTGAAGATTTATCGATTAAAGCTCACACACTTAATCCAGCATTGGGACTTACAGCTGGCAAATATGCAAATGAATTATCAAAAAAAATTAAAAAACTTTATCACATTAAACCAGCAATTCTGGAGCTTTATGAGTGACTAATTATCCGCTAATAAAATTTGTCTTGTTTTTTATTTGCGGTTATTTACTTCAGGCAATCTTTAATCTTAATCAGGATATTCTTTTCTACCTGTCAATTATATCTTTAGCAATTCTATTTGTTTTTCAATTATTAAGTAATGAATCTATATCGTTCATAAAACAGTTATTTATTCTGATAACAATTGTTATTGTAAGTGGATTTTACTATTCAATTCTTCATAAGCAAAAAGTTTCTTATCCATTTTCACTTCCCAGATATTCAAATGTTATTGCAATAGGCGAAATAAAAAATATAGAGTTGATAAAAAATGAAAGAGTTTCATTTTCATTAAGAGCAGATACAATAATCATAAATGATAATATTATCAAAAAACAAATTAATCTTTTATGTTCATTAAATGATAGTGAAGAAAAACTGAGAAAAAAATATGATTCAATTAAAATAGGCAATTATGTTATAATAACTGGTAATATTATTAAGCCTCGAGATAAAAGAAATATCGGTGAATTTGATTATGAAAATTATTTGAATAACAGACAAATACACGCATTGTTGAATGTTTATGGTACTCATAATTTGAAAATAATATCTTACAAACAAAAACCTTTAGCAAATTTAATTTTTGATATTAGGAAAAATATTGATGATGTATTAACTAAGTACCATAACAAAAATACATTGGCTTTATTAAGGGGATTATTGCTCGCTGATAGGAGTCTTATTAATTATGACATTAAAAATGAATTTATTAATACTGGTGTGATACATGTACTTGCAGTATCAGGTTTACATGTAGGCTTTATTTCTTTGATATTTATCATTTTATTTCAAAGGTTAAATCCTTATTTGAAATATTCATTTACAATTTTCGGATTGATTTTATTTATGATAATTACTGGTGCACCAGCATCGGTGACTCGTGCAACTATAATGGCTATTGTCATAATTATAAGTTTGATGACTGGCAGGAGATATAACAGTTTTAATGCAATTGCTCTTTCAGCTTTTATAATTTTACTTATTAATCCAGATGAACTTTTTAATTCAGGATTTCAATTATCTTTTGCGGCGGTAATTTCTATACTTGTTTTTTATCCAATTTTAAATAAGCTAATAGCCAATTCAAAAATTAACTCGAAGATTTTAAAAAATATTCTTTTATACATTGCGGTTTCTTTAGCAGCACAAATTGGAACAATTCCTTTAGTTCTCAGCTACTTTAATAAATTATCCATTGTTTCATTGATTGCAAATCTTATAATAATACCATTAATTGGTTTTACAATTGGATTAGGTTTAGTAACGATACTCGTTGCATTTATTATTCCTGCAATTGCTAATTATTATGCATCCGCAAATGAATTAGTAACTTATTTTATATTATTTAGCATAAATAAATTGAATAACTTTCCGTATGCATATATAACTGTAAATCAATTCAAACTTTTTGATTCAGTTATTTTTTACTCGTGTTTATTGTACACTACAATTTTCTTAAAGAAAGTACATTCAATATACCTGAAGCTAATTGTAATATTCCTGATTTTTTGTAATCTATATTTATGGTCTAAAATTAATGATGTAAATTTTTTACCTGATAATTATTTATCCATAATGGCTATTGATGTAGGACAGGGAGATTCTTTTCTAATAAAATTTCCGAATGGTAAAACTGCATTGATTGATGCTGGAAATGCAAATAAATATTTTGATTCTGGTAAAAATATAATTTTGCCTTTACTTGAAAGACTTGGTATCAATTGTATTGATTATGGTTTTGTAAGTCATATTGATGCAGACCATTGTAAAGGATTTTATTCTTTAATCAAGATGAAAAAAATAAGAACCATTTATAAACCTGCAATAGATTCATCTGATAGAGATGATGTTAATTTTGAGAAATATTTAAGAAATCATTCAATCCCTTATAAATATTATAATGGAAATGTTATAAAATTTAAAGAAGCTCGTATCTACATTTTAAGTGATTCAAACATTATGAAAAATAGTATAGTTAGTTCAAATGAAAGAAGTGGAGTAATAAAATTAGTCTATGGAAATACATCATTTTTGTTTACTGGTGATATCAATTCAAAAGTAGAAAGATTATTTGTTATTAAATATCAAGATTTCATTAAATCAAATGTGTTGAAAGTTAGTCATCATGGAAGTAGAACAGGAACAAGTGAAATCTTTCTGAATTATGTGAAACCAGATTATGCTATAATTTCAGCTGGAGTTGCAAATAGATTTTATCATCCTCATATTGAAGTACTTGATAGATTAAAGAAAAGAAATATAAAAATTCATCGAACAGATAAAGAAGGTGCTATATTAATGCGTTCAGATGGTTCGAAAGTTAACTATGTTAATTGGAAAAAGCTTGATAACAGCTTTATATTTTGAAACCAAAAATTAATTGTTAATTATTAATGACAATAATTACTAAAAAATCATATTCAGATCCTTCCAAAAAACTCTGCGAGATATTTCATGAATGTGTATAAAGATTATTCCTTAAAACATTTCAATACATTTAATCTTGATGTAAAAACAAAATATTATTATGAAGTATTTGATGAGAACGAATTAAAAGATATAATAAAAGTAATTCAAGGTGCTAACAATTTTCTTATTCTTGGATCAGGTAGCAATATTTTATTCACAAAAGACTTTGATGGCATTGTCATAAAATATAAGAGAAATGATATTGAAATATTACATGAATCTGAAAATGATGTTCTTATTTCAGCAGATGCAAATGTTATATGGGATGATTTAGTGAATTATGCTGTTAATAAAAATTATTATGGTTTGGAGAATCTTTCACTAATACCTGGAACTGTAGGAGCTGCTCCAGTTCAAAATATTGGAGCTTATGGTGTTGAAGTTAGTAATGTTATTGAATTTGTTGAAGGTTATAAAATAAGTAGCGGAGAGAAAAAGATTTTATATAAAGAAGATTGTGCCTTTGCATATCGAGATAGCATTTTCAAAAATGAATTTAAAAATAATTTTATTATTACCAGAGTGACTTTTAGACTCAGTAAAGAAAAGAAAATAAATGTTAGTTATCGTGATCTTCAAAATTATTTTAAGGATGTTAGTATTAATCTAATTACTGCAAGCGATATTAGAGAAGCAGTAATAAAAATTAGAAAAAGTAAACTCCCAGATTTAGCTTTATTCGGAAATGCAGGTAGTTTCTTTAAAAATCCAGAAGTGCCTATTACTACGCTTGAGTTGATAAGAAAAGATTATACCGATTTACCTTTTCATAAAATTAATGATAAATACAAAATACCTGCTGCATGGTTAATTGAAAAATGTGGCTTTAAAGGGAAACGAATTGGTAATGTAGGTACATACGAAAAACAGGCTCTTGTTATAATCAATTATGGGAATGCAACAGGTGAAGAAATTAAAAATTTCGCTGATGAAATAAAGAAAGCAGTGTATAATAAATTTAATATCAATCTGGAATATGAAGTAATGATTATTTAATAAATCACTAATACAATTTCGAGGATTAAAATGAAATCGTCTAATTCAGAAAATATTCTAAAGAAAACTATTAATGAAATAACACAACCATTTAAGGATTTATTTCATACATCCAGAGCATTACTTGGTGTAAATCTTTCTTATGTGCTCGAAGGCTTAACATATTTTGGTGTAGTTGGATTACTTGCTATTTACTTTAATGAATATATCAAACTTGATGATATACGTGCTGGAAATATGGTTGGTTTTTTAACTGCTGGAATAACTTTGAGCATGCTTTTTCTTGGTGCAACTGTAGATTGGATTGGTTTGCGTAAATCACTTCTAATTGCATTATCATTTATGCTTATAGGAAGAATTTTAATAACAATAGCACCTAATATTGGAATGCCAGGTTTATGGAATTCAGCACATATAATTTCAATGCTTGGAATTTTAGGAATAATACTTGGATATGGAATTTATCAACCTGCCTGTTATGCTGGTGTAAAAAAATTAACAACTGAAAAAACAGCAGCAATGGGATATGCAATGTTATATGCATTAATGAATCTCGGTGGATTTCTTCCAGGATTAATTTCGCCACCAGTAAGAAAAGCATATTCTATTCTTGGTGTTTTCTGGGTTTATGTTGCTTTGACTGTAGTTGGTATCTTAATAGTTTATTTTGTTATTACGAAAAAAGCATATGAAACAGCAATTCAAGAAGTTGCAAAAGATTCTTCTAATAAAGTAGAAGACGACGATAGTTTAAATAAAATGACCTTGAAAGAAAAAGTACAATTTTACATAAAAAATTTCCCATTAAAAGATAAAAGATTTTTATACTTCATTTTTATATTGATTCCAGTTCAAACATTATTTGCTCATAACTGGCTTACGCTTCCACAGTATACAAGTCGTGCATTTGAAGGATTTGTTCAGGATAATTTTGAATTTTTTGTCAATCTTAATCCAATTCTAATTTTCATTTTAACTCCAATGGTTGCAGCATTTACATCAAATAAAAATACTTATAATATGATGATAATTGGAACATTTGTAATGGCTACACCAACTTTTATACTTGCTTTAGGCCCAAGCATAAATACATTGATGGCATATTTGATTTTAATGACAATTGGTGAAGCAATGTGGCAACCAAGATTTTTGCAATGGGTAGCAGAAATAGCTCCAAAAAATATGACTGGTATTTATATGGGAATTGGACAATTTCCATGGTTCTTAACTAAAATTATAACAAGTCTTTATTCTGGATGGTTTTTAATGAAATTTTGTCCTGCTGGAGTACCACCATCACAAATGAATACAGAGTTAATGTGGTTTATTTATGGTCTTATTGCAATTATTTCTCCTCTTGGATTATTTATTGCTCGTAAATGGATGTTGAAAGGATTTAAAACAAAATATGGTGAATAATTGAATTTTCCTCTCTACATACATTTTGCTTTAATATTATTAACATTGTATGGAATTGCTGTAGGAAGTTTTCCACAATTTAGAATGAATCGTGCTACAATTGCACTTGTGGGAGCTACGTGTTTAATATTTACTAATGCTATATCTCTTAGTCAAGCATATGATGCTATTGATATGGATACAATTCTTTTACTTTTTGCAATGATGGTAATTAATGGAAATTTAAGAATCGCTGGATTTTTTAAGTTAATTACTTTGAAAATTATTAACCTTGCAAAAACTCCATTTCATTTATTAATATTAATAACATTTTCATCAGGCTTATTATCTGCATTCTTCTTAAATGATACAATTGTAATAGTTTTTACTCCACTAATTATTGAAATCACAAAAACCTTAAAGAGAAATGCCATTCCATATTTAATTGCACTTGTAACATCAGCTAACATTGGCTCATCTGCAACTATAATTGGTAATCCACAAAATATGATTATTGGAATATCTTCAAAAATACCTTTCTTAAAATATGCAATTTATGAATCCGTACCTTCTTTAGCTGGATTGATAATAGTAATCTTTGTTATATCAATTATTTACAAAAGCGAGTTTAAAAAAATTTACTTCAATAAGATTGAAATAGAAGAAATAAAACCTTACAGACCTTTATTGATAAAGAGCATTTTATCATCAACTCTAATGATTATAGCTTTCATTTCAGGAATGTCGATTTCATTAGCTGCTCTGGGTGGTGCGAGTTTACTTTTAATTACAAGAAGATTAAAACCAGAACGTGTTTTTAGAGAAATAGATTGGTCATTATTAATATTTTTTTCGTCATTGTTTGTGGTTACTAAGTCTATTGATACTTCTGGAATTGGGGAATATTTAAAATTAACAATTCAACCATATTTAACTAAGTCAGTAATGTCATTAGCAATATCAGCAACATTCTTAAGCAACCTCGTCTCGAATGTTCCAGCAGTTCTTCTTCTAAAACCAGTTATTGAAGTTATGGAAAATAGAGAACAGGCATGGTTGGTACTGGGAATGGCTTCTACATTTGCTGGAAATCTTACACTAATTGGTTCAGTAGCAAATTTAATTGTGGTAGAATCAGCAAGAAAGCAATTTATTAATATTACCTTTCTTAATTATTTGAAAGCAGGTCTTGTTATTACAATACTCTCATTAACAATTGGAATTTTATGGTTTGATTTTGTTTTTTGATTATTCTATTGAAACTTCTTTTTTACATTTTAGTTTATGAGTAGATAAAATGGATTATTGTATTATGATACATTAAAACAGAAGCGATCTGTTGTACATCGTTAGGCTAAACAACCTAACTTCACAACAGACCGCTTCAAAATTTATATGTAAGTTAAGAACTTAGAGAAAATTTCCCAAGCTTTAATTAAAGCTCACCAATCGAGCATATAAGTCCTTTGAAACTGAATAGGAATTAATTTCAATTTAATAAAGCAATTATTTATAACAATGATTTCAAATTCTTGATTTTGTTATTATATGAGATAATCTTTAAAAAGATTGAAACTTATGCAAGTTATAAGAAAATATTATGAAAAGATTCGTCCTACAGGCATCTAATAATAAAGTAAATAAGGTTAAGATAAATTGAATATTTCTTGAATAAAATAGTTTGAAAAGACTTTTAATGATTTATTAAAGTTAATAAAATTAATTTATTCAAAAATTTTTATTAAAAACACTCAATAAATTTTAAAATTTTACGAAAATATATATGGGATATTAATAATTATTTAAGGAAATATAATGTCGAGATTAATTTCTGTTGATGAAATTAAAGATGGAATGATTCTGGCAGAAGCTATTCAAAATCGCTTTGGTCATACGTTGTTAGGAGCTAATGTAAAGTTAGAAGAAAAGCATGTGCGATTTTTAAAATCATGTGGTATTCAAACTATTTATATAGTTGATGATAGTGAAAATGGATCAAAAAAAGAATATGATGATCAGGCATTAGAAAAAGCAAAATCAATTTTAAGTCAAAGAATTAACTGGAAGCCTAAAAATGATTATGAAGAAGAATTGATTGAACTTGCTACTCAACATATTCTCGAAAAAATTTAATTTGTTAAGAGGGTGCAATGGATGTTATTAAAAAAATAATCGAAGGTGTAAATAACCTGCCAACTTTACCTACAATTTATACCACTCTTTCTGAAGCAATGGAAAATCCAAATACAACAAAAGAAGAATTAGCAAAAATAATTTCCACTGATCAAGCAGCTTCTTTCAAAATTCTGAAAGTAGCTAATTCTCCTTTTTATGGTTTAAGAGGTAGAGTTGATACAATTACGCAAGCATTATTATATCTTGGTTTTAATGAAGTAAAAAACATTGTATTTGCTTTGTCCGTAATAAATTCATTTACAAGGAATAAGCTTTTTACAAAGTTTAAACCTACAGACTTATGGGCACATTCAATTGGGGTTGGTGTTGCAACAAGAATAATTGGTGCTGCAATTGGAGAAAAAAATCTGGAAAATTATTTCCTTGCAGGAATCTTCCACGATATAGGGAAATTAATCTTTTTTGAATATGTCCCAAATGAATATTCAAAAGTAATTCATCTTGTTGAATCAAAAAATATCCCAATAAAAGATGCTGAACTGGAAATACTTGGAATTAATCATGCTCGTGCAGGACAACTTATTGCAGAAAAATGGAAATTACCTCAAACTGTTGTGAACATTGTTAGTGCACATCATACTGGACTTATTGGTTTTAATATTAATCCATTATTAGCATCTGTACACCTCGGTGATATTATTGCAAGAGCAATGGAATTAGGCTATGGAGGGGATAATTTTATTCCAGAACCAAATATTAAAATATGGGATGCCATTAAATTACCTAAAGGATTTTTTTCTACAGCAAGGAAAAAAATCAAAGATGATTATGAACGTTTAGTAAAAATTATGCTCTCTGATTAAAACCAAATTATATTCTGACAAATCTTTATAAACTTCCTTAATTATTTATTTACCACTTTCATTTTTTCTATATATTTTTAAAATGTGTGTATTAAATGATTATGTAATATGAAAAATATTTAATGGCAAAATTGGATTTTGTTAAACAATACATAGTTCAATGTATTTCAAATGCTGCTAATAATTTAAGATTGAGTTCTGAAAAAATAGAAACCGTTGCTCTTTTACGTGAAAGGTTAGCGAGCTCAAATAATCTTGAAGAAGAAATAAAAAATTTTAAAAGGATTACTGAACTTTCTAAACTTGGAATTAAATTAGGCGAAATATTGAATTACCTTGAAAATAGTAGAATAGACTTTTTAAAACTTTCAGATAAATTTAAGGAACATAGTTTTTATCTTGTAAAAGAAATTAATTATTTTCTTGATATTGTTACACCACAAACAATGAGAAATATTTTAGATAGGCTCGATAACAAAACTATTAATGTTGACTTAACCAAACTTGAAAATAAAAAAGTAGAATTTAATGATAATAAAGCGATTAATATTCCTCAACGAACTCGAGCCGACGAATTGAAAGAAGCAATAATTTTTGATGAACTATCAAAACTTAACGAATTTAGCTTCGAAAAATTTGAAGAAAGGATATTAAGACCTATCAAAGATTTGGATTCATTCTTAAATAAAGTTTCTAAGTATGATTATACCGAGAGTGAAATTAATTCATACATAAAGTTAATGAATGAAAACGCTGAACTTTCTCAAAAAGTTGGTTTTGAAATAATATCCAATATGCATAAAATATTTGCTCAGGGACTTGAAGCTATTCATCAAAAAAAAATTGCTCCAAGTAATTTAGTAATCGAAGCTTTAAGAGCTTGTTTAATTGTTATTGTTGCTGTTGTAAGAGGGAAAGAAGTTGATATTACAAACTACCTTAATCGTGCAGAAAATTTTGGTAAAATGATTTTTCAAACTAAAAGGGTATTCTAATGGAATTATTCATAGTAATTATGGCTGGGGGTGTAGGATCCCGCTTCTGGCCCAGAAGCAAAGAAAGAAAACCTAAACAATTAATTCGCATCTTTGGCGAAAATACAATGATTCAAGATACTGTAAAAAGGCTTAATGGTTTAGTAGAAAATAAAAATATTTATGTAATAACTAATAGACTTCAAAAGCTCAGAATTAAAGAACAACTTCCAGATATTCCAGAAGAAAATATTATTGATGAACCTTTCGGTAAAAATACCGCTGCTTGTATTGGTTTAGCATCTATTATTATTAAACAAAAAAATCCCGAAGCTGTAACTATTGTATTACCTTCAGATCATCTTATTAAAAATGAAGAAGAATTTCAAAAATGTCTTTTAAATTCTGCAAAGTTTGCTTATGAATCCAGAGGATTAGTTACTATTGGAATTAAACCTACAAGACCTGAAACTGGTTATGGATATATTCAATTTGATGAGAAGGAGATTGAGAATAATATTCATAAAGTATTGACATTTGCTGAAAAACCTAATTTATCCACTGCTATTAGATTTATAGAAAGTGGTGATTTTTTGTGGAACTCTGGCATATTCATCTGGAGAGTTGATGTTATTTTAGATGAATTAAAAAAATATTTACCAGAACATTACGAAGGACTTTTGAAAATCGAATCTGCAATAAATACAAATGATTTTGAATCTCAGCTTACTCAAGTTTATGGTCAGCTTCGTAGTATTTCAATTGATTATGGAGTTATGGAAAAAGCAGATAATGTTTATGTTACAAAAGCAGATTTCTATTGGAATGATGTTGGAAGCTGGGAAGCTGTTTATGAAGTTTCTGAAAAAAATGAAGATGGAAATGTTATTATTGGTGATGTTTATTCAGAAAAAACTTATAACTCATATATATTTTCTCCAAGAAAATTTACTGCTGTAATTGGAGCGGAAAACTTAATTATAATTAACACAAACGATGCATTATTAATATGCAATCGTAATTATGCACAGGATGTGCGTCAGGTAGTTGATTATCTTAAAATGAATAACAGAACAGATTTAATATGAAAAAAGTTATAACCGAAAATGATATTCTTAATTTAATAAAAGTTGGGGCAGGTGAAATCCATCTTAAAAAAAATCAAATTCTTACTCCCTTAGCTTTAGATAGAATAAAATATGCTAACTTGAAAATAGTTTATGATAATGATGAAACTATAAAATCAAAAATTGTTAACAAAATAATAATTGGTTCTGATCATACAGGATTTAAAGTAAAAAAAATACTTGTTGAATATCTTAAAAATAAAAATTATGATGTAACAGATATTGGCACTTTTACAGAAGATTCAGTTGACTATCCCGATATTGCTTTAATTGTAGCTCAAAGAGTATCGAATGGAGAATTTGACTGCGGTATTTTATTAGATGCAACTGGAATTCCATCGGCGATAACTGCTAACAAATTACCAAATATTAGAGCTGCAACTTGTTATAATGAATTTTCTGCAAAAAGTTCTCGTGAGCATAATGATGCAAATATTATTGCACTTGGTGCAAAATCACTTGGTGAAGAAACAATCAAATCAATCGTTGATGTCTGGTTAAATTCAACTTTTCTTGGAGACCGTCATCAAAGAAGGCTGGACAAAATTAAAGCTATCGAAGAAAAATTTATGAAAAAGTAATCTAAATTTTGTCAATTAATTATTCATAAATTAAATTTGCAAAACAATTTGAGAATATTTCTTGGTTATCGAAAAAGCTCGTATTGAATCAATTCAGAAATTATCAAATTATTATTATCTAATTGAAGTTTTTTCTCCTTTAATTGCAAAAGAAATTAAGCCCGGTCAATTTTGCAATATTAAAGTTACTGATACAAATTATCCATTACTACGAAGACCGTTTAGTATTTGTGATGTGGATGCAAACAAATTAATTTTTGTTTTTGATGTTCATGGAGAAGGAACGAAAATATTATCTTCAAAAAAGAAAGGGGATGAATTAGATATTTTAGGTCCTCTGGGCAATGGATTTACTATCGAAGGTAAATATGATTTAGCAATTTTAATTGGTGGTGGAATTGGGACTGCACCTTTTCCATATCTTACAAAAAAAATATCTTCTGATGTAGATATAATAAGTTTTATTGGTGGAAGAACAAAAGAACATTTAATTAAATATCAAATGAAAAATATTCATTTAGCAACAGATGATGGCTCAGAAGGATTTCATGGAACTATAATTGATTTATTCAAAATGGAATTAAAAAATTTTATAAATAAAAAGATTAGAATATTTGCCTGTGGACCCACACCAATGCTAAAAGCTCTACAACAAATTTCACTTGAACAAAATCTTGATTGCCAACTTTCAGTTGAATGCGCAATGGCTTGTGGTTTTGGTATTTGTCAGGGTTGCCCAATAGAAAAATCAAATGGAGATGGATATTATTTAGTTTGTAAAGATGGACCCATTTTCGATGCAGATAAAATATTATTTTAAAATTTACTGTAACATTAATAATTCTAAAGAACACAATTAAGTATATCATGGAAATAGATTTTAAAGTTAAAATTGGTTCACTAACACTAAAGAATCCAATACTCCTTGCATCAGGAACAGTAGGTTATGGAAATGAAATTGCTGAATTTATTGATTTGAGTAAGATTGGTGGAATTGTAACAAAGTCTATATCTTTGAAACCACGCAAAGGAAATCCACCACAAAGAATTTGCGAAACCCCTTCTGGTATGTTGAATGCAATTGGTCTTGCAAATGTAGGAGTAGAAATTTTTTTGAAAGAAAAGATACCATTTCTCAAAAATTTGAATACAACAATAATCTGTAATATTGCAGCGAGTACTATTGAAGAATATGTGGAGTGTACGAAAATCTTAAATGAAGAAGAATCAATAGCAGCTTTTGAAATTAATGTTTCTTGTCCAAATGTTAAAGAAGGCGGTCTGGAATTCGGAAATAACCTGGAAGCAGTTGGTAGAATTACTGAAAAAGTAAAATCTGTAACAAACAAACCTGTGATTATAAAATTATCACCTAATGTTTCAAGAATCTCTGATTTCGCAAAAGTGGTAAAAGATAATGGTGGAGATGCTGTATCTGCAATTAATACTCTTGTTGGAACATCTTTTAATATATGGACAAGAAAACCAAAAATAAAAAACATTACTGGAGGCCTCTCGGGTCCAGCAATAAAACCAATTGCACTGGCAAAAGTTTTAGAAATAAGTCGTAATGTTGATATCCCAATTATTGGCATCGGTGGAATTATGGATTGGAAAGATGTGGTTGAATTCATGATTGTTGGTGCTTCTGCAGTTCAACTTGGCACGGTTAATTTTGTAAATCCTTATGCAAGCATTGAAATTTTAGATGGCTTAAAAAATTACTGCGAGAAAATGTCAATTAAAAAAATATCTGATTTAACAGCATCCTATATTTTATAATGAATATCGAACCGATTCTAAAAAAACTTTATTCAATGCGCCAATTTCATATTAAGCTTGGTCTTGAGCGCATTGAAAAATTACTGGATGTAATTGATAATCCACATAAAAAATTAAAATGTTTTCACATTGCGGGTTCTAATGGAAAGGGAAGTACTGCTTCTTTTCTTGCAAGTATATTAATGGAACAGGGTTATAAAGTTGGTCTTTATACATCACCCCATTTAATAAAATTTAATGAAAGAATTAGAATTAATGGTCAGGAAATTGAAGATGAATATATTTTTAATTTTTATAATTCAATAGAAAAATTAATTAATGAAATTGAACCAACATTTTTTGAAATTACAACAGCACTGGCTTTTCAATATTTTTTTGACAATAAAGTTGATTATGCAATTATTGAAACGGGTCTTGGTGGTAGACTTGATGCTACAAATATTATTAATCCACTGGCTTCGATTATAACTTCAATTAGTTTGGAACATACAAACGTGCTTGGAAATACAATAGAAAAAATTGCACAGGAAAAAGCCGGGATTATTAAGAAAGGAACCCTTGTTATAAGTGGAAATATGCCTTTATTAGCAGAAAATGTTATACGTACAAAAGCTAATGAATCAGGTTGCAAATATTTCCCATTGGATAGTTTTGTTGTCCGAAATAAAGATCATGTTGATGTAAATTTAAATAACAAAACATATAAAATTTATACAACACCATTGAGAGGATATCATCAATTACTAAATTGTTCTTTAGCTGTAAAATGTTTAAATGAAATTTTAGGTATTGATGATTTCTTAAAAATAAATAAAGGAATAAAAAATGTAGTTATCAATACCGGTATTAGTGGCAGGTATGAAATAATAAATGATAAACCACGAATAATTTTTGATTCGGCTCATAATCCAGAAGGAGTTAAAATATTTTTAGAAGAATTTACAAGAGAATATTATTCCTACTCAAAGAGGGAATTAATTTTTGGCGTAATGAAAGATAAAAACATAAAAGAGATGCTAAAATTATTGACTCCTTTTTTCGATAGTATTTATGTAACTTCAATTCAAAATGAAAGAGCGGCTACAATTGATGAAATTGTTAATATTACCGATGAAATTAATATTGACGTTATTCCATTGAAGAATCCAGATGATTATATAAAAAAATTTTTTTTAGAAGATTCTGAGAAATGCCTGGTTGTTCTCGGTAGTATTTATTTGCTTGGTGAAATAAAATTAAAAATAAAGGAGTTTATGCTTGACAATAAGAAATAAGAAATATAATTTTCCAGTGAACCTCAGAAAAACTTCTGCGTTATTTAATAATTAATCCATAAGATCAAATGTCAAATTGATCCCCAGTTTAAAAAAATAAATATTGAGGTATTTAATCACAATTTGTAGGAAGAGTTAGTTATGCCAATGGACATATCAGAATTACAATCAAAAAAAATCGTTGATTTATACAAAATCGCCAAAGAATTTGGGCTTACAGGTTATAGTGACCTTAGAAAACAGGAATTAATTTTCAAAATCCTCGAAGCCCAATCACAAAAAGATGGCCTTACCTTTTCAAAAGGTGTTCTTGAAGTCTTAGCTGACGGTTATGGATTTTTAAGGTCAGCTGACTATAACTATTTGCCATCTCCAGATGATATTTATGTTTCTCCGTCACAAATTAAAAGATTTAGTTTAAGAACTGGAGATTTTGTAAGTGGTCAGGTTCGGCCTCCAAAAGAAGGCGAAAGATTTTTTGCTTTACTAAGAGTTGAAGCTGTAAATGGTAAAGACCCAGAAGCAATTAGAGAACGAACACTTTTTGATAATCTTACCCCTATTTATCCAACTAAAAGATTAAAATTAGAATCGGCACCCGGTGAATATTCAATGCGTATTGTAGATTTGATTGCACCTATTGGTAAAGGGCAAAGAGGTTTAATAGTTTCTCCTCCTAAAGCTGGCAAAACAATACTCCTACAAAAAATTGCCAATTCAATAACAAGAAATCACCCCGAAGTAAAAATTATTATGCTTTTAATAGATGAAAGACCCGAAGAAGTTACTGACATGCAACGTTCTGTTCAAGCAGAAGTAATAAGTTCTACATTTGATGAACCTGCAGAACGACACGTTCAGGTTGCTAATATGGTTATAGAAAAAGCAAAGAGAATGGTAGAAGCAGGCGATGATGTGGTAATATTACTTGATAGTATTACAAGATTAGCACGTGCACATAATACTGTAATTCCACATAGTGGTCGTATACTTTCTGGTGGTGTTGATGCTAATGCACTCCACAAACCCAAAAGATTTTTTGGCTCTGCAAGAAATACAGAAGATGGTGGTAGTTTAACAATTATTGCTACTGCATTAATTGATACTGGTAGTCGTATGGACGAAGTAATATTTGAAGAATTTAAAGGTACTGGTAATATGGAACTTGTTCTGGATAGAAATCTTGCAGATAAAAGAATCTTCCCTGCAATTGATATTAATAAATCAGGTACAAGAAAAGAAGAACTTCTGCTTAAAGAAGATGAACTAAATAAAGTATGGATATTAAGAAAGATTCTTTCTGATATGGATCCAACCGAAGCTATGGAATTTTTACTCGATAAAATGAAAGGCACCAAAAATAACAAAGAATTCTTGCAGAGTATGAATAGCTAATATTATATGAAATTTACCCTCAGGATTTTTTACTTTATATATTTTTTCTTATCAATTGTAACTTCACAGGTTCTATGTTTAAATGTAGAACCTGTGAAGGAAAATATTATACTGATTGAAAAAAACATACTCCCTTCAGAAAATTCTAATCTTCTTTACCTTTCATTTAAGATACCATATTCTAATCTTATCTTTATAAAGAAAAATGAAAATTTTGTTGCTGGTGTTAAACTCGAATTTGATTTATTCGAATCGGGAAAGTTAATCAATCGTGAATCAATCATTAAAAATATTTATGTAAATGACTATAATAAGACAAAATCAAAAGATCTTTTTTTAGAGGGAATTACAAAATTTATATTGTTGAACAATGATAATTATACAGTGTTACCAACATTGAGTCTGGAAAATACAACCAACACATTTGTTCTCGATTCGATAAAAATTAATTTAAAAAATGAAATTCAAGATTATGTTTTTCCACCATTAATAGTTGAAAAATCACAAGTAAGCTGTGGAGATTCTTTGCTCTTCAAACTTACTAATTCTCAAAACACTGTACCTTTCTCAAATAGTGATTATTATCTTGTCGTTCCTGTGAAAGATACTTCAATAAAAAAAATAGTTGTAAATATTCAACAAAATGCTAATTTGATTTATGAAAAATCAATTACAGAGTTTTTTTATGGTAATTTAATAATAAATAATTGCAATGATTTTATTGGAATTTTTAATTCACAACAAAATAAATATAGATATTTCATTATAGATAAATTTAATTATAAATTGCGTGAAGGTTCTACCAAACTAATAATTTTATTGAATGATAAAAAAGTAGAATTTCAATTACAGGTAAAATGGTTTAATAAACCAGTATCACTTGATAATGTAAACTTTGCAGTAGAAATTCTAAAGACTATAGAAGATAATGATGTTGTTATGAATATATTCCAGAATTCAAAAAAGAATTTGTATGAATCCTTAATAAATTATTGGGATAAAAAATTACCCAATAGAAAATACGAGTTTAATGAATTGATGAATGAATTTTATAAAAGAGTTGATTATGCAAATGAAAATTTTAGTACATTAACAAATAAATTTGGTGCTAAGACCGATAGAGGTAAGATTTATATTAAATATGGTAAGCCAGATAAGATTTTAAGAGATTATTCGGATAATAAAGTAAGAGAAATCTGGATTTATCAAAATATAAATAAAGAATTTACTTTTACTGATCATAGTGGACTTGGAAATTTTACACTGGAAGATTAAAAATGGTAAAACTTGCATTTACATGTGGTGATATAAATGGTATTGGTCCCGAAATTATTATCAAAACTATTAATCTCATTACTTCCAGAACTCAAAAAGAATTAATTGTTTTTATACCAAAAAAAGTTTTTGAAAATACTATTGATATTGTTAATCCAACATTTAATTATGATATAGTTAAAGGTGAAATTAAAAGAAAAACGAACAATGTTTTAATTTATGATATAGGAGATTATAAACAGTCTATCGGTAAGGCTACTTCTGAATCTGGCAAAGCTGCCTTTAAATCCATTAATCTTGCTTTTAAATTTGTAAATGATGGACTTGCAGATGCAATAGTAACTGCTCCAATTTCAAAATATTCATTTAATAAAGCGGGAATAGATTTTCCAGGACATACTGAATTATTTGCTTCGTTAACAGGTACGAAAAATTTTTTGATGACTTTTTTATCAGACAAAATGATTTGTGGTTTGGTCACAATTCATTTACCATTAAAAAAAGTTTCAAGAGCAATAACACAAAAAAAACTTTATACATCTCTCCAGATTTTACATAACACTCTCAAAATTGATTTAGATAAAAAAGATCCTAAAATTGCAGTTCTTGGATTAAATCCGCATGCTGGAGAAAATGGATTAATTGGGAAAGAAGAAGATGAAGTCATAAAGCCTGTAATAAAAAGTTTTAGTAAAAAAAATATACATGGACCATTTGTTTCAGATGCTTTTTTTGGAATGCATCAATATGAAAATTTTGATGCAGTACTTGGGATGTATCACGATCAGATATTAATTCCTTTTAAAATGATGAATTTTAATTATGGTGTTAATTATACTGCAGGATTACCAATTATAAGAACATCTCCTGATCATGGAACTGCTTTTGACATTGCAGGTAAAGGGATTGCAAATCCATCCAGTATGATTGAAGCAGTCAAATGGGCAGAGTTAATAGTACGCAATAGAAATAAAAAATGAAACAAAAAATCTATTCTCATCTTGCATCTATTTATACTCACTTGATGCGCTCTATTGATTATGATACCTGGGCAGATTATATAATAAAATTAAGCCAACAATTAAATACCAATAAAATAATTGCACTTGAACTTGCAAGTGGTACAGGAAGTTTAGCCGAAAGAGTGAATAAATATTTCGATTTTTATGTTTGTACAGATTTATCTTTAGAAATGTTAAAGCAATTTTCTAACAATACAATTCCACGTGTTGTATGTGATATGACTTTATTACCATTTAAAAATAAATTTAATTTTATTTTTTCAGCTTTCGATAGTGTTAATTACTTGACCACAAAAGAAAAATTATTAAAATTATTTAAGGAAGTAGAATTATGTTTAACAAACGATGGAATATTTACTTTTGATGTAAGTCTTGAAAATAACAGTAAACGATATCAAAGATATTTGAATAGAAAAGGGAAAATTGATGGAATTCGTTATAAACAAATTAGTAAATATGAAGAAACAAAAAGAATTCATTACAATATTTTTGAAATAGAATTTGAAAATGGTGATAAAATAACTGAAATTCATAAGCAAAAAATTTATCGTTTTGAAGAGTATTTTCAACTCCTTGACAAATCGAATTTTTATGTTGAGCATTGTTACGATGCATTTACATTTGATGATGCAAATTCAGAATCGGAAAGAGCACAATTTATATTAAGGAAAAAAAGTAAATGTTGATATTCAATCATGTAGATTTTAGTTACGATAATCAACCTGTATTTCAGGATTTGAATTTGCAGATTGATCAAGGAGAATTTGTTTTCTTGATAGGGAAAAGTGGAGTAGGTAAAACAACTTTATTAAAATTAATTTATATGGACTGCTTTCCACAATCAGGTTATGTTCAGGTTGGTGATTATTCATCAGAAACAATTACACTAAAAGAAATTCCTTTTTTAAGAAGAAAGCTTGGTATAATCTTTCAGGATTTTCAATTGTTAACAGATAGAAGTGTTTATGATAATCTGGCTTTTGTGCTTGAAGTAATTGGTACTCCCAAAAGAGAAATTAAAAAGAAAATATTCTATGCTCTATCAGAAGTTGGTTTAACTCATAAGCAAAATAATATGCCTGATGAACTTTCAGGTGGAGAGCAACAAAGAGTAGCAATTGCAAGAGCAATAATAAACGATCCATTTTTAATATTAGCCGACGAACCAACAGGTAATTTAGATCCAGATACAGCAGATGAAATACTGGGAATATTAAAAAAAATAAATTCGCGTGGCACTTCTGTAATTTTTGCCACGCATAATTATGAACTCGTTCGTTCTTTTGATACTAAAATTATTAAACTCGAAAATGGAAAAGCTGTAAAAGTTATTTTAAAAAGGTAAATATCTAATTAACTTTTAATTTCTCTAAAATATCTTTAGTAACATCTTCAATTGGTTGAGTACCATCTACTTCTATAATTATCGCTTTATCTTTATAATAATTAAATACTGGTGCAGTTGTTTCGTGATAAACCTGTAATCTTTTCTTTATTACTTCTTCGTCATCATCTTTTCTTTTTACATAACTATTTAATTCACCACAAACAGAGCATTTAAAATTATCTGTTACTTCATTTTTATTTAAGATATTTCCACATTTGTTGCATACTAAACGGTTACTCAATCTACTAATAATTACATTATCATCTGCATTTAGTTTAATTAGATAAAGTTGTTCGTTGCTAATTTCTAAAAGAATTTTGTTTAAGATTTCTGCTTGATTAATAGTTCTCGGGAAACCGTCTAATATAAATCCATTTTTGCATCTCTCATCTTTTAATGTTTCTTTTACAATTCCACCAACTATTTCGTCAGGCACAAGACCACCACTTTGAACTATTTCTTTTGCTTTTAAACCCATTTCAGTTTCATTTTTTATTGCTTCACGAAGTATATCTCCTGTGGAGATATGTGCTAAATTTAATTTTGCTGCTAATAATTTTGCTTGAGTTCCTTTCCCCACACCGGGAGCTCCAAATATAATGATTTGCATAGGCCTTATTATTTATTAGTTTTTAAAAAAATTACTGCAAAAATAATTAGATAGTTTCGATTGACAAAATTATTAAGTTGAATTGCGTTTAGACTGGAAAAATTTTTCTAATAGATTTTTTGATTCATCAGCATATATTCCAGAATATACATTTGGTTTGAAATTATATTTATTACTTTCAATTAAATTAAAAAGTGAACCACATGCACCAAACTTAGGTTCATATGTTCCAAAGTAAATATTTTTTATTCTGGAAAGAAGAATTGCACCCGTACACATTATACATGGTTCTGCAGTTACATAGAGATCACATTCATTTAATCTCCAGTTTTGTAAGTAATTTGAAGCTGCAGTTATTGCAATCATTTCTGCATGTGCTGTTGCATCTTTTAGTCTTTCAGTTTGATTATAACCTCTGGCAATAATTTTATCTTGATATACAATAACCGCTCCGATAGGGACTTCATTTTCGTTGAGAGCTTTTTCTGCTTCTTGAAGAGCAGCAAACATGAATTTATAAGTTTGTTCAGAGAATAGCATACAATTAGAATGAATTTGTACGCCCGGAAGGATTCGAACCCTCAACCCTGTGATCCGAAGTCACATGCTCTATCCAGTTGAGCTACGGGCGCATGGTTAATTATAGGTTTTAAAAATTTCTATATGTAAAAATATTGCAGCGATTATAAATTTCCAAAAAATGATAATCGAGTTTTTAAATTCATAAAATAATTTAAATATTTTAACTGCAACTTATCTTTTCATTATTTATCTTTGTTCAAACAATCTCTATTCAAATGCAAGAATCTTATCATAAATGGCACTCACAATATCTCAATCATAATCTCGAAATGCTTGTATTTGGTTCTTATGGTTATCCCATTATTCTTTTTCCAACTGAGAAAGGGAAATATTATGATTGTAAAAATTTTAGTTTAATTACGTCAATTCAACATTTCATAGAAGAAGGTAAAATAAAAATTTATTGTCCAGAAGTTATTGATTCAGAAAGCTGGTATAATTTTGATATTCAACCTGCTGAACGTGTTAAGAAACATATCATATACGAAAAAGTGATTTTAAATGATGTACTTGAATTTGCTAAGTATGAGACTGAACAAAAATTTGTTGGTGTTGCAGGTTGTAGTTTTGGTGGCTACCATGCTATCAATTTAGCATTTCGTCATCCAGATAAAATTAGTTCTGTAATCTCTATGGGAGGCTTTTTTGATATCAAACAATTTATTTATGGTTATTATGATGATAATTGTTATTTCAATAATCCACCGGATTATATGCCAAATTTAGAAGATGAATGGTATCTTGAAAAAATACGAACAATGAAAATATTTATTGGCACTGGTGAATTTGATTTTACAATTAATGAGAATAAAAAATTGAGTGATATATTAACATCAAAAAGTATTAATCATAGTTTTAATATCTATAATGCAGGAAAACATGATTGGGAAACATGGAAAATTATGTTTGTAGATTATGTATCAAAAATTCTTGAAAGCAACAAGTAACATATTTAAAAACAAAAAATGAATTAGCATATGCAGGGAATTGAAAATTTATTAAATCAAATTAGCAATTTTATATGGGGAATTCCCTTATTAATTCTTCTTTTTGGCACTCATATTTTTTTAACTATTAGATTAAAGTTTATTCAAAGATATATATTAAAAGCAATTAGAATTTCATTATCAAAAGAAAAAGAAGGCCTGGGAGATATAAGTCAATTTGGAGCTGTTACAACTGCCCTGGCTGCAACAATTGGAACAGGAAATATTGTTGGTGTATCAACAGCTATTGCTTCTGGTGGTCCGGGTGCTGTTTTATGGATGTGGCTTACTGGAGTTTTTGGAATAGCAACAAAATATTCAGAAGCATTATTGTCAGTAAAATATAGAATTATTACAGATGATGGTTCTATGGCTGGTGGTCCAATGTATGTTCTTGAAAGAGGTATGAACAACAAAATACTGGCAATTATTTTTGCAATTTTTACATCAATTACTGCTTTTGGAATTGGAAATATGGTACAGGCAAATTCAATATCACAATTAGTAAACGAAACTTTTAATATACCTTTGTGGGTAACAGGTATAATTTTAGCAAGTTTAACTGCACTGGTTATTATTGGTGGAATAAAATCCATTGCAAAGGTATGTGAGATGTTAGTTCCTTTTATGGCAATTTTTTATGTAGCTGGATGCATAATACTTTTAATAATTAATTATAGCACAATACCACAATCAATTTTTTTAATAATTAAAAGTGCTTTCACCGGACACGCAGTAGTTGGAGGGTTTTTAGGTGCTGGTGTAAAAGAAGCTATTAGATTTGGAATCGCACGTGGCTTATTTTCAAATGAGTCTGGATTAGGGAGTGCTCCAATTGTTGCCGCAGCTGCTCAAACAAAAAATTCTGTAAGACAGGCACTCGTTTCTTCTACTGGCACTTTCTGGGATACTGTTGTTGTTTGTGCATTTACTGGTCTTGTTGTTGTTAATTCTTATGAATGGACTAAAGGTTATAATGGAGCAATTCTTACCAAAGTAGCTTTCTCCGATATTTCTTTAATAGGACCAATATTATTAACTGTGGGCTTATTAACTTTTGTCTTTTCAACAATTCTTGGCTGGTCATACTATGGAGAAAAAGCAATTGAATATCTATTTGGTAAAAAATTTATTAAAACTTATCGATGGCTTTGGGTAATTTTTGTTTTTATTGGAAGTGTTATGACTTTGAATATTGTTTGGTCATTTGCTGATATTACTAATGCTTTAATGGCATTGCCCAATTTAATTGCTCTTATTTTTCTAAATAAAATTATAGTTAAAGAGACAAAGAAATTTTTATGGGATGGAAATATTGAAATGAGTGAATAATAAAATAATTAAATCAATAAATTGTGTGGAGTTTTATTATGAATAAAAATTCATTGATATTAAAATTAATTATGCTACTTGTGTTCTTTACTAATTTAGTAGCAAAACAAAATGAAGCTCGACTACTTCGTTTCCCAGCAATTCATGGTGATAAAATTGTTTTTACTTATGCAGGTGATTTGTATTCTGTTGATTCAAAAGGAGGAGTAGCACGCAAATTAACTAATGATATTGGTTATGAAATGTTTGCAAGATTTTCTCCAGATGGTAAACATATAGCTTTTACAGCTCAGTACGATGGAAACACAGAAGTTTATTTAATGCCTTCAGAAGGAGGAATACCAAAAAGATTAACTGTTACTGCTACACTCAATCGAGATGATGTATCGGATCGAATGGGACCAAATAATATTGTAATGTGTTGGAAAGATAATGAGACAATTATCTATCGGTCAAGATGGAGAGAGTTTAATGACTTTAAAGGACAGCTTTATGAAGTTTCAATAAATGGTGGCTTATCAAAACAATTACCTTTACCAAGAGGAGGCTTTTGTTCATTCTCACCTGATAAATCTGAATTAGCTTATAATAGAGTTTTCAGAGAATTTAGAACATGGAAAAGATATCGTGGTGGACAGGCAGACGATATATGGATTTATAATTTTAAAACCAAGAAAACAATTAATATAACCAATAATCCTGCTCAGGATATTATTCCAATGTGGAAAGATAATTTTATTTATTTTATTTCTGATAGAGATGGTCGTTTCAATTTGTATTCTTATAACATTAATACAAAAGAAACAAAAAAGCTTACAGATTTTACAGATTATGATATAAAATTTCCTTCACTGGGAGATAATGCAATAGTATTTGAAAATGGAGGATACATTTATAAATTCGATTTTAAAACTCAAAAGGCAGAAAAAGTTACAATTTATTTAAATGAAGATTTTGATATTGGAAGAGGTGGTTTAATTGATGTAAGTAAGAATGTAACAAACTATGAAATTTCTCCTGATGGTAAACGTGCATTATTTGGTACTCGTGGAGAAATATTCACTGTACCTGCAAAAAATGGTTCTACAAGAAATCTAACAAATACTTCTGGAATTCATGAAAGAAATTCAAAATGGTCTCCAGATGGTAAATGGATCGCATTTATTTCAGATAAAACAGGTGAAGATGAAATTTATATAATCCCACAAGATGGAAAAGGAGAACCTGTACAACTTACATTCAACAGTAATAATTATAAATATGAAGTAAAATGGTCTCCAGATAGCAAGAAAATTTTATGGAATGATAGATTACAAAGATTGTTCTATGTAGATATTGAAACTAAAAAAGTAACATTGGTTGATAAATCCGATGCATGGGAAATTACAAGTTTTGCCTGGTCACCAGATAGCAGGTGGATTGCATATGCAAAACCTGAAGATAGATCTTTTACAAAAATTTATATCTATTCACTTGATGAAAATAAATCATATGAGATTACAGATAGCTGGTACGATTCATATGGACCAGAATTTAGTGATGATGGTAAATATTTATATTTTATCTCCGAGAGAACATTTAATCCAAGATATGGACAAACAGAGTTTAATCACATTTATACTGATATGGCAAAAATTTATTTTGTAACATTAGCAAAAGATACAAAATCACCATTTGAGCCAAAGAGTGATGAAGTAACAATTAAAGATAATGATAAATCAACTAATGATGTTGATAAGAATAAAGAAAAGAAAGAATCTAAAACTACTTTTATAAAAATTGATTTTGATAATATTAAAAATAGAATTGCAGAAGTAACACCAGAAGGTTCAACATATTGGGGAATAACATCTGCAGGTGAAAAAATTTATTATATGAAACGAAGTTCGACTGATAAAAAATCAAAATTAGCATTATATGATTTAGAAAAGAAAAGTGAAATAGAACTGGGTGAAGCTGATGGGTTTGAAATTTCAATGGATAAGAAAAAAATGATTGTTGGAAATCAAAATTCTTATTACATAATTGATCTTCCTAATACAAAACTCGAACTAAAAGAAAAACTATCACTTGAGGATCTAAAAATTAATCTTGATCGATATGCAGAATGGCATCAAATATTTAATGAATGCTGGAGACAAATGCGAGATTTCTTTTTCGATCCAAATATGCATGGTGTTGATTGGGAAAAAGTAAAGAAAAATTATGAACCACTTGTTGATTATGTTAATCATCGTGCAGATTTAACTTATATAATTGGCGAGATGATAGGTGAATTAAATATTGGTCATACATATGTTGGTGGAGGCGATTATCCAAAACCAGATAAAATTAAATTAGGCTTACTTGGTGCAGAATTAGAACGCGATAATGCAACAAAATTTTATAAGATTAAAAAAATTCTTAAAGGACAAAACTGGGATAAAAATCTTCGTTCACCATTAACAGAAATTGGTGTAAATGTAAAAGAAGGTGAATATATTATTGCAGTCAATGGAAAACTTACTAACCAAATGAATGATATTTATGAATCTTTAATTAATACAGCCAATAAACAAGTAACATTAACAATAAACTCTCTTCCTAAAATAGAAGGGAGTAGAGAAACCACAGTAGTTCCAATTGATAATGAACAACCACTCTATTATTTAAATTGGGTTGAAAATAATATAGAAAAAGTAAATAAAGCTACAAATGGAAGAGTTGGATACATTCATATTCCTGATATGGGCATTAATGGATTAAATCAATTTGCAAAACTTTATTATCCACAATTAAAGAAAGAAGCATTAATTATAGATGATAGAGGAAACGGGGGTGGGAATGTATCACCAATGATATTAGAAAGATTAAATAGAAAACTACAAATGATAACTATTGCAAGAAATACAAAACCAAATGTAGATCCATCAGGAACACATTATGGACCAAAAGTACTATTGCTGGATGAATATTCAGCATCAGATGGAGATATTTTTCCGTATCGATTCAGACAGGCAAAACTTGGTAAGTTAATTGGAAAGAGGTCCTGGGGTGGAGTTGTAGGAATTAGAGGAACACTACCACTTCTCGATGGTGGTTTTCTAAATAAACCAGAATTTTCTCGATACGACATTGAAGGAAAAGAATGGATAATGGAAGGATATGGAGTTGAACCAGATATAATTGTTGATAACGATCCAGCAATGGAATTTGAAGGAATTGATGAGCAATTAAATAAAGCCATAGAAGTAATTATGGAGGAATTAAAAAACAATCCTCCAAAAATTGCTCCACCACCTCCATATCCTGATAAAAGTAAATAAAAGTATAGTTATGATTTATTGAAATCTTGCTTATATGTGGTATTAAATATAATTTTGCAATGCTTCATTTGTGCCGAAGTGGCGGAATTGGTAGACGCGCTGGACTCAAAATCCAGTGGAGCTCAAAACTCCGTGCCGGTTCGAGTCCGGCCTTCGGTACAAGTCTTACAAGTATTTATACATGTATTATACCTACGCAATAAAAAGTAAAGTACACAATTACATTTATGTTGGTATAACTAATAATCTACAAAGAAGAATTTCACAGCATAATAAAGGATATAACCGTTCAACGAAACCACATAGACCTTTTGAATTAATTTATTATGAAGTATTCCCTGATAGAGAAAAGGCACATCAAAGAGAGAAATATAAGTCGGGTGTATATAATTAATTTCTAATATTAGAATCAGATCTCTATGCTATCCATCAACCGAAAGATAGACTTGTTTATTGATAGGTAAAACTACTTAACAGTATTAAATTCAACACTGACTTCTTGTTATTGAGATAAGATAAATCACATTTTATAATTTTCAATTATAAAGAGTGGATTCTTACTTTATATTGTTTGGAATAAGGTGAGAATATAATTTTAATTACAATTAATTTTTAATTGATTTTTCATTTAGATAATGAAAACCATTCTCATCTTCATAACCATATGGGGATTTCTTTATAACAAGCATTATTCCAACAAAGAATAATATTAAATAACCAATTAAATAATAAATAATCATACGGATTGCCTTTTTTACTTTATTATCGTAAAGGCTTCAAAAAAGTTTAATATTTTTTTTAGTATTAATAATTTTTAAATAAAAAAATAAAAATGAATAAAATTCTACTTGACAAAATAAAATAATAAAACTATATTGCAATCGTTTGCAATTGGACTATTTTATATGAGAAATACAACAATTACAGATATTGCAAAAAAGTTAGGAATATCGGCTTCTACAGTCTCGAGGGCATTGAATAATCATCCTGACATAAGTTTAGAAACAAAAGAAAAAGTAAAAAAAATTGCTAAAGAATTAAACTATAAACCAAATCCAATTGCACAAAGCCTGAAAAGTAATCGTACTACAACTATAGGTGTTATTGTACCAGAAATAAAACATGACTTTTTCTCTTCAGCAATTAGTGGAATAGAACAAGTAGCTTACAATTCTGGTTATACAATAATTTTATGTCAATCCAACGAAAGTTTTGAAAGAGAAGTAGTTAATACAAATCTTTTACTGCATCATAGAGTGGCTGGACTTATCGTATCAATTTCACAAAATACAAAAAAAGGAGACCACTTTAATGATGTTCTTGAAAAGGGTGTTCCACTTGTTTTTTTTGATAGAACATGTGAAGATGTTGATACTTATAAAGTTGTTATTGATGATATGAAAAGTGCATATAATGCAGTTACTTATTTAATTAAAAAAGGATATAAAAAAATAGCTCACTTCGCAGGTCCAATTGGATTAGATATTTGTAAAAAAAGAATGGAAGGTTATGTTAATGCTTTAAAAGAGAATGGCATTAGTGTAAATAATGAATTGATAAGATACGGTGGATTACATGAACAGGATGGTTATGATTCAATGAATTATTTATTAGAAAAAAAAATTATACCAGATGCAATTTTTGCTGTAAATGATCCAGTAGCTATTGGAGCTTTTCAAAGAATAAAAGAAGCAAATCTGAAAATTCCAGACGACGTTGCAATTGTTGGTTTCTCAAATAATAAAATTACAAGTTTGGTTGATCCACCATTGACAACTGTAAATCAACCTTCTTTTGAGATGGGAAAAAAAGCAGCTGAAATACTGATAAACTTAATTGAAAATAAAAATGTCGTTGATACAAAAGAAATAGTATTAAATGCAGATTTAATTATTCGGAGATCAACATAAATTTTTCATAATAAATGCAAACGTTTGAAAAATTCTTAACAATAAATTAAAGGTCAATCTATGCCATCTATTGGTTTAACTTTTATCGATTGGATAATTATCTTTATCTACTTTGCCTTTGTACTGGGCATAGGAGTTTATCTCCGAAGATTTACAACAAGTGAAGAAGATTTCTTTCTAGCAGGAAGAAAAAATTCTTCATGGGTAGCAGGACTTGCATTTTTATCAGCAAATCTTGGTGCTCTCGAATTACTAGGAATGACGGGGAATACATTTAAGTATGGAATGTATGTAGCTCATTTTTACTGGATAGGTGCAATACCAGCAATGCTGTTTCTGGGTATCTATATGATGCCATTTTACTACAGCAGCAAAATTAAATCTATACCAGGTTATTTAAAGCTTAGGTTTGATGAAAAAACAAGAGTTCTAAATGGATTTGCATTTGCAGTAATGACATTGCTTGTCTCAGGTATTAATCTTTATGCAATGGCTCTGGTTTTACATACATTCTTAGGCTGGAACTGGGATATAAGTATGTGGGCATCTGCAGTAACAGTTGCAGCATATGTTACATTAAGTGGATTAATGTCAGCAATCTTTACAGAGATAATTCAATTTTTCTTAATCTGGTTTGGATTATTCTTAGTTTCAATTATGGGAATAATTGAAATAGGAAGTATAGACCAGATTCTAAATCGACTACCAGAATCAATGAATACATTGTGGTCAACATCATCAGATCCAACAAAAAATGGAATGTTAATACACTGGTCTGGTATTGTTTTAGGATTGGGTTTTGTTCTATCGTTTGGTTACTGGACAACAGATTTTTTAGTAGTTCAAAGAGCATTTTCAGCAAAAGATTTAAGAGCAGCAAGAATGACACCAATACTTGCATCATTCTTTAAGATGGCTTTACCATTTATTGTAATACTTGCTGGCTTAATTGCAATTGCATTGTCAAATGATCCAAATAGTGGATTTAAGTTACTTGAAGATGGAGGACAGATTAATTATGATTCTGCACTTCCAATGTTAATTAAAAGATATTATCCAAGTGGATTGGTTGGTTTAGGAGTAACAGCATTACTTGCTGGATTTATGGCAGGACAGGCAGGTAACATCAGTGCTTTCAATACAGTATGGACATACGATATATATAAGTCAGTAATTAATAAAAATGCAAGTGATACTCACTTACTCTGGATGGGAAGAGTATCAACAGTAGTAGGAGTTTTAATTTCATTAATAACTGCATACTGGGCAAAAAGTTTTCCAAGTATAATGGATTATATGCAGGCAATTTTTTCCTGGGTAAATGCACCATTGTTTGCAACAATGTTATTGGGAATGTTCATATGGTGGATAACACCAAATGGTGCATTCTGGGGATTAGTAACAGGGATGCTATCTTCATTTTTAATGTATATGGGAGTAAAATTTCATTGGTTTAATGAAAGTATTATAACAATGTCAAGTGTACAAAGTGATATGGCAGCAAATTTCTGGAGAGCATGGTGGGCATGGTTGATATGTGCTGTGGTTACTGTAGTAATTAGTTTGTTTACAAAAAAGAAACCAAAAGAAGAATTAGTAGGTTTGGTAAAAGGTTTGACAGAAGAAAAACACGATTCACATCTACCATTTGTAAAGAGACCAGAATTTGTTGCAATAATTTCTTTAATAGTTCTAGTAATATTAAATATAATTTTCTGGTAAAATGGAGAAATTAAAATGACAGTAAAAGGAATGAAACCAATCTGGTACTTTGTAGGATTAATACTCCTGATAATGGGAGGAATAATATTTCTTACAGGTATTTATTATTTGATAAATCCTTCGGCAAGAGTTACAGTTTTAAGTGAAATTCATCCAAACATCTGGTGGGGAGCTGTAATGTTAATTTTTGGAAGCATAATGTATTTCAAATTCAAAAAGGAGACTATTTAATAGATGGAAATTATGGCTGATCTATATTCGATAGAAAAAAAATTTAAAGAACTATTTAATGAAACACCTCTATTGCTTCGTTCACCTGGAAGAATTAATCTAATTGGTGAACATACTGATTATAACATGGGATTTGTTTTGCCTGGTGCTATCGATAGAGCTATTTATTTTGCTATCACACCTCGAAATGACAAACTATGTAAAATTTATGCTTATGATCTAAATGATAATTATGAATTTTCTGTTAATGAAATTCAACATTCAGAAAAAGGTTGGCCTAATTATTTAATTGGTATTGTAGATCAATTAAATCAACTTGGCTATAACATTAATGGTTTTAATTTGGTTTTTGGCGGCGATATTCCTATCGGAGCAGGATTATCTTCATCTGCTGCATTGGAAGCTGGTCTTGCATATGCATTAAACTCAATTTATGACCTGAAAATTTCTAAGTTAGATCTCGTTAAACTTTCTCAAAAATCTGAGAATGAGTTCGTTGGCGTTAAATGCGGTATTATGGATCAGTACATAAATATTTTTGGTGAACAAAATAAATTACTAAAAATTGACTGTCGAACTCTTGAATATGAATATGAACCATTTGAATTCAACAACATAGCAATTGTGCTATTTAATACAGGTGTTTCTCATTCACTTGCTTCTTCTGAATATAATTTAAGAAGAAAAGAATGTAAAGTAGGTGTCGAGATTGTTCGAAAAGATTTTCCAGAAATTAATAGTCTGCGTGATGTTTCACTTGAGATTTTGAATGAATATAAAAATAAAATGACAAATAAAATTTTTAATCGATGTAAATATGTGATCGAAGAAAACGATAGATTATTAAAAGCATGTGATGCATTAAAGAAAAAAGATCTTACTACTTTAGGAAATTTATTGTATCAAACACATGAAGGTTTAAGTAAAGATTATGAAGTTAGTTGCGAAGAACTTGATTACCTTGTTGATCTAACAAAAGAACATTCAAGTATTTATGGTGCAAGAATGATGGGTGGTGGATTTGGTGGTTGCACAATTAATCTAATTGAAAAGGATGCTGTTGATTATGTGTGTAATTTATTTTCTAAAAAATACAAAGAAAAATTTGGCATTGAATTAAAATATTATGTCACTTCAATAAGTAATGGAACAAATTTTCAAAACATTTATGAAAATGAAAAACTCAGAACTAAATAATTATCCACATAGAAGAAAAAATATTTTAACAGGCGAATGGATACTCGTTTCTCCTCATAGAACACAAAGACCATGGCAGGGAGAAGTATCGAAAGTTGAAAATGAAACTCGACCTCAATACGATCCTGAATGTTATCTGTGTCCAGGTAATAAAAGAGCAAATGGTGAAGTAAATCCCAATTATGAAAGTACTTTTGTTTTTACAAATGATTTTTCTGCTCTGCTGGATAATATACCAGAAAATAAAACAAATGGATTACTAACTGCTAAAAGCGAAAAAGGTATTTGTCGAGTTGTAAATTTTTCACCTCGTCACGATTTGACTTTGGCAGAAATGACAGAACAGGAAATTGAAAAAGTGATTGAAACCTGGATTGATGAATTTAAAAATCTGAGCTCTAAACCTTTTATAAAGTACGTTCAGATTTTTGAAAATAAAGGAACAATGATGGGTAATAGTAATCCACATCCACATTGTCAAATCTGGGCACAAGAAAATATACCAATGGAACCATCTAAAGAATTAAAAAATTTCAGAAAGTATTACAAGAAATATAAACGAAGTTTGCTTTCAGACTATCTGAAATTAGAACTAAAATTGAACGAACGAATTGTTTATGAAAATAATTCTTTTGTTGTACTCGTGCCTTTCTGGGCAGTTTGGCCTTATGAAACAATAATTATTTCTCGAAGAAAAATTGCTAACATTACTCAATTAAAAAATGAAGAAAAAAAAGATTTTGCTAATGCATTGAAAATTATAACGACTAAATATGATAACTTATTTAAAACAAGTTTCCCATATTCATCAGGTATACATCAAGCACCAACAGATGGTAAGGATTATAAAGAATGGCATTTCCATATGCATTTCTATCCACCTTTATTAAGATCTGCAACAATAAGAAAATTTATGGTCGGTTACGAAATGCTTGCAGAACCTCAAAGAGATATTACACCAGAACAGAGTGCTAAAATTTTAATGGGTTTACCTACTATACATTATAAAGGGGAATTAAAATGAATGCAAAAAGAATAATTACTTCATTTTTCATCTTCATGATTTTTGCTTTTAGTAATATTTATTCTCAATTAGATTTTGATATTAATAGATATATAGAAAATCCAGAAGTCTTTGGAGAAAACAAAGAAGAACCAGCTGCAATTTTAATTCCTTACCAAAATTTTGAAAAAGCTTTACAAAGAGAAGTTGATAAATCAAGTTATTATTTATCTCTTAATGGAAACTGGAAGTTTGATTGGAAAATTAATCCAGCACTTGCACCAAAAGATTTTTATAAAAAAGAATTTAATGATAAAACATGGAAGGAAATTCCAGTACCATCTAACTGGCAGATGTTAGGATATGATCATCAAATGTATCGAAATATACCAATGGAATTTTATCCATACAATCCTCCTTATGTACCTGATGATATAAATCCCACTGGATTTTATAGGAAAAAATTTAAAATACCTTCTAACTGGAAAGAAAGAAAAATCTACATCCACTTTGATGGTGTACAATCAGCAGCATTTGTTTGGTTAAATGGAAAATATATTGGATATCATGAAGATGGAATGACACCTGCAGAGTTTGATATTACAGATAAAATTGAAAAAGGAGAAAATATACTTGCAGTAATGGTATTAAGATGGTGTGATGGTTCTTATTTAGAAGATCAGGATATGTTTAGATTCTCGGGTATTTATCGAAATGTTTATCTTTATTCAAAACCGCAAATAATGATAAGAGATTTGTTTATTAAAACAGATTTAGATGAAAATTATGTTAATGCAAATTTAATTTTAGATTTTACATTGAAAAATTATACAGGGAAATCAAGTCAAGTAAAAATCAAATACACATTACTGGATAAAGAAAATAATAAAGTACATTCATATACTTCTGATGTTATTGATGTGAATGATAAAATTAATACATCAATCACACAAAAAATTAATAATCCTCAAAAATGGTCAGATGAACATCCATATCTTTATAAATTAATTGTTGAATTAATAGATAAGAATGAAAATGTTATTGAAATTATTTCTCAAAGAGTTGGATTTAGAGAACTTGAAGTGAAAAATGGTATTGCAATGATGAATGGGATGCCAATTTATTTTAGGGGTACCAACCGTCACGAAATTAGTCCAACCGCAGGTAAAACTCTAACAAAAGAATTAATGATTGAAGATATAAAATTATTAAAGCAATTTAACTTTAATTCTGTTAGAACGAGCCATTATCCAAACGATCCATTATGGTATGAACTGTGTGATGAATATGGTATTCTACTTCAGGATGAAGTAAATGCTGAATGCCATTATACAGAAAATGAATTTCCTTCACGAAGTGAATACTTTAATGCTTTTATGGATAGATTTATAAGAATGGTTCAGAGAGATAAAAATCATCCAAGTGTAGTTATGTGGAGTACTGGAAATGAATGTGGACTTGATAAACCGCATTATGCAATGGCAGATTATATCAGAAAATTTGATCCAACAAGATTTTTAATGCATCAATCTAACTGGCCAGATGGCGAAGCACCTTATGTTGATATAATTGGTCCACGTTATCCTACTCCAACAAGATTAAGACAAATTGGATTAACTGCAACAAAACCTGTCGTTATGGGTGAATATGCACATGCAATGGGAAATAGTCTTGGCAATTTTGATGAATTCTGGGAAATAATTTATTCAATCCCAAAACTTCAGGGTGGATTTGTATGGGATTGGGTTGATCAGGGATTAAAAGTGAAAGCAAAATTTGTGAAAGATTATTCTAAAAATGATATTCAATGTGCTGTAATGGGGAATCCAGAATTAGTGAAAGGTGTGGAAGATAATGCAATTAAATTAAGTGGACTTGATGATTGGATAGAAGTTTATGATGACGAACGACTTGATATTAGAGATAAAAATTTATTTATAGAATTAACAGTGTTTCCACAAAAGTTTTATCAAGAAAATTCTCTAATTACTAAAGGTTATCAGTTTGGTATAAAACAAATTAAAGAAGATTCTTTGAGTTTCTACATCAATTCATATAGAAATAGTTTGAAAATTAAATTACCAGATGATTGGTACAATAAATGGCACAAAGTAAAAGCAATTTATGATGGTAAAGAAATGTCAATCATAATTGATGAGAAAGTATTAGGTAAAAAAGAATATAGTAGAGAAATAAACTCGTTACACTATCCAGTTAATATTGGGAGAGATTCATATCGTAATGATGATCAGCATTTAGGATGGTTGTCAAATTATATATTCGATGAAGTAAAATTATCCGATAAAATTAATGGCGAGCCTATCTTGTGGATAAAATTTGATGAGATTAAAGAAGGTCAGGATTACTACACATATGGAATAAGTCCTTTCTGTATAAATGGAATGGTTACTGCAGATAGAAAACCACAACCAGAACTTTGGCAGGCTAAACACAGCATGTCACCAGTGAGATTTTATTCTGTTAATCTTTCAGAAAGAAAATTCAAAGTTGTAAATAAAAATTCATTTACAAATCTTAATTACTATGACTTTGAATGGCTGTTGTATAAAGATGGAGTACTTGAATCATCAGGAAAATTCGACATAAACTTATTACCACAACAAGAAAAAGAAATAACATTGCCCATTCCTAAAAATTTAGATAATAATTCTGAATATGTTTTAGAAATATCATGTAAGCAGAAATACGACGAACCATTCAAGCCAAAAGGTTTTGAAATTAATTTTGAACAGTTTGTACTTAATAAAAAAGAGTTACAAGTTCATAACAAAAAAATAGATAATGCAAAAATTATTGAAGAGGATTCAATAGCATATTCTATAAAAATTAATGAAAACACATATCAAATAAACAAACGAAGTGGTGACCTGAAATTAATTCGTAAAAATAACCCAATTATTTTGTCGATGACTGCTAATGTATGGCGTCCACCAATATCAAATGAAAAAGTAGATTGGGGTAAAGCAGAAGCAGAAGATTGGTATAGAATGGGATTGAATGAAATTAAAAATGAAGTAGAGGAAATCAAAATAGATACGATTAATTCAATGATCAAAGTAAAATTAAACACTACTTTTTCTCGAACAAGTGATATTGTTATAAACGAGTTTACTTATAAATTTAACGAAAGAGGAGAAGTAGATGTTAAGCACTTAATGATTCCACTTGGATATTTTAATGTAAACTGGTTACCATGTATTGGATTAAAGATACATGTTCCTGATAATTATAAAAATCTTACATGGTATGGAAGAGGCCCAATAGAAAATTATCCTGATAGAAAAACAGGTGCAAAGTTAGGAATACATAAGATTAATATAGATTCGTTAATGAATCCATATATAGAACCTCAAGAATATGGAAATTATTCTGATGTAAGATGGTTTGAATTAAAGAATGCTTCAGGTGAAGGAATAAGCATAATAGCTAAAAAGCCTTTGCATTTTTCTGTAGTTCCTTATTATAATCTTGATAGATCCAGATATACTTTTCAACTAAAGAAAGATGATTATTTAGTAGTTCGACTTAATTATAATATTACAGGTGTTGGAGATACACCAAATCCAGCAATGCCGCAATATAGGGTTTATCCAGAAATTTATTATAGTTCATTTACTCTAATTCCAATTTATTAAGAGATGTTATTTAAATGTGTTGCTATTATTAAAAAATTTATACAAATTTACTGAAAAGGTTACCGCAAACGTTTGTAAATAGTTAATTTTAGAAATTTTCGAAAAATATTTTTATGAAAAGTATCTCATATAAAATACTAATTACAAGAATATTAATTACTGTACTTATTTCGCAATTTATTTTTATATGTAATAAAAATATTTATGGCTTTAATGATACACTTGCTATTATTAATAAAAAAGTAATAACAGTTAATGACTTTATAAGCTTTTATAAAGATAAATTGATTCGTTATGGTCTTAATGATACTTATGACTTGAGATTAAAATATTTATTAAATCTCGTGAGTGATGAGTTATTAATTGCTGAAGCAAAATCACAAAACTTACACAAAACAGATAAAGCTATAAAAGAATTAAAACGAATTCAAACTCAGGAATTACTTAATGCTTATGTTACAAAACATATTTCAAATAAAATTAATGTAACAGAAAATGACCTGAAAGATTTATTTATAAAATTAAATACAAAAATTAAAGTACGACATCTATTTGCTCGAACAAAAGATAAAGCTGATTCCTTGTTTAAAGAACTTCAAAATGGAAAAAGTTTTGAACAATTAGCAAAAGAAAATTTCAATGATCCAGTTCTTAAAGAGAATGGTGGTCTTCTGGGTTATATATCCATAGATGAAGTGGATCCAGAATTTGAATCAGTTGCATTTTCTATGAAAATTGGAGAAGTGTCAAAACCTGTTAAAACTGTTTATGGATATAGTATTATAAAAGTTGAAGATATTAAACAAAATCCTTTTACAACCGAGTATGAATTTTTGAAATCGAAAGAAAAATTAAAAATGTTTGCTCGCAAACGTGCTTTCGAAAAAGCTGCTAAAGAATATTCTCAAATACTACGTGAAAATTTAAATACGAAGTTTAATCATAAATTGTTGTCAAAATATTTCCTGAACTTTCAAAATGATTCTTTGAATTTGATAGTAGAACAACCATCAAATATTTCAACAAATGATTTAAATAAAATTGTGGTTACATCCAAACTCGAAAATTGGAGCTTGAAAAAATTAATTAATGAATTAAATAATGTACCAGAAAAGCAAAAAAAATGGATTCATACTCAAGAAAACCTTGAAGATTTTATTGCTGGTTTAATAAATAGAAAATACATTATTAAACAGGCAGAAAAAGAAAAGCTCAATGAAAATCCTGATTATAAACAAAAAGTAGATTATAATTTTGATACTTATTTGTTAACAGAAATAGAAAATAAATTAAAAAGTAATATCACTATCTCTACAGATTCAATAAAAGTTTATTACGAAAAAAATAAAGACCTTTTCAAAACTAAACCACAAGTAAGATTAAGTAGTATTTTATTGAATGACTCTACTTTAGTGGATACAATTCTAAGTAACTTAAAAAAAGGAGTACAATTCGATTTACTTGCTAAAAAATACTCTATACAAAAAATAACAGCAGAGCGAGGAGGTGATATAGGTTATTTTACAAAAGAAGAATTATATGAATATGGTGATAAAATATTTTCAATGAATGTTGGTGAATGGATTGGTCCATTAATTAACGATGGAAAATTTTTATTCCTGAAGTGTACAGATAAAAAAGGTTCTGAAATAATTCCGTTTGAACAGGCTTATCGTGAAATAGAAGAAATGCTAAAAAACTTCAGGTGGTTTAAGTTAAGAAATGAATATGTAGAATCATTAAAAAATAAGTTTAGTTATAAAATAAATAAAGATAAACTGAAGTACTTAAAAATTAATAACAACATTTAAATGCATATGAAAACAAAAATTATAGCATTCGTAATAGTTTTCTTTCCATACATTTTGTATTCACAAAGTACTGGTAAAATTGCTGGGAAAGTAATTGACGCCAGCACTGGCGAACCAATTGTAGGAGCAAATATAATAGTCGAAGGAACTAATTATGGTGCTGCTACAGATATTGAAGGCGAATATGTAATTGTAAAAGTTCCTTCAGGTAATTACAATGTAATAGCTTCATACATTGGATATGCAAAAACAATAACAAAAAATGTTCAGGTATATGCTGATTTAACGACTAACCTGAATTTCAAATTAACTCCTACTACAGTAACTCTTAATCAGGAAATTGTTGTGGTTGCTCAAACTCCATTGGTAAAAAAAGATTTAACAGCAACCGAATCAAGAGTTACATCGGAAGAAATTAGACAATTACCACTTCAAGATCTTAGCAGACTTATCAGTTTACAGGCAGGAGTAAGTAGAGATCAAAGTGGTGGCATTCATATAAGAGGTGGAAGAAGTAGTGAAGTCTCTTATTTATTAAATGGAATAAGCATCACCGATGATTTTACAAGAACGCAAGCATTAACAATAGAAACTGAATCAGTTCAGGAACTTCAAGTAATAAGTGGTTCATTTAATGCTGAATATGGTAATGCAATGAGTGGTGTTGTGAACATAATTACCAAAACTGGGGGATCTAAATTTCAGAGTAATTTTGAAGTATGGACTGGTGATTATTTGAGTAATCATAAAGATATTTTCTGGAATATAGAAAAGATTAATCCAGTCTCTAACTATAATTTTCAGGGTTCTGCTGGTGGACCAATTTTAAAAGATAATTTAAGATATTTTGTTTCTCTAAGAAGATACCATAATGGTGGTTATATTTATGGAATTAACAAATATAATCCACAGGGAAGATATAAATTTGTTGATGGTCAATTAGTCCCAAATCCTGGTGATAGTTCATTTGTCTCTATGAACTGGAATGATAGATGGAGTGGTCAGGGAACACTTGACTGGAATATATCAGAAGGATTTAAATTAAAAATCGATGCGTTTGGTAGTCTTGAGAAAAGTAGATTTTATAATCACATTTATAGACTTAATCCAAATGGAGATATGGGAGGAACAAGCAAGGGTTATAGTCTGTTTGCAAATTTAACTCATCTTATTTATACAAACACTTATCAAGAGCTATCATTTGCATATAAATTTAATGAATTTATTTCAAGACTGTATGATGACCCCTATGATTCACGTTATGTTCATCCAGATTCAATGAATGTTCCAGGTTATCACTTTTTAAGAGCAGGAACAAATCTTAATAGATTTCAACGTAATACTGAAAGTTTTATTATAAAGTGGAGTTTCACCAGCCAATTAGATAAAATTAATTTAGCTAAAATTGGTGCAGAATTACAGTTCGATAAATTATTTTATGAAAATATTACTTTAATTCCAGAAGTATTACCTAATGGTCAACAAGTTGTTCCATTCAGACCATATATTCAGGGGATTGAATCACCACAACACGATCGATTCAATCGAAATCCTTTTAAGTTCAGTGCCTTTATTCAAGATAAAATTGAATTTGAAAGCTTGATTATAAATGTTGGTCTCCGTTATGATTTATTTAATCCAAATGGTAAGATTCCAGTTGATCCAAGTGATCCAAATATTTTTAATCCATTTAAGCTCGAACACATTTATAAAGATTTGAATAACGATGGAAAAATTGGACTCGATGAACAAAGAGAAGACAATAAATTTACACTTGCAGAAAAAGAAGCATTCTGGTATAAAAAAGCATCTATAAAATCACAATTAAGTCCTCGTGTTGGTATTGCATATCCAATTACAGATAAAGGGATTATACGATTTTCATATGGAATTTTTCAACAGATTCCTGAGTACAGCCAGCTTTACTTAGGAGATCAATTTAAATTAACTTCTGCTCAGGGTATTCAAGGACCTTTTGGAAATAATGATCTTAAACCACAAAAAACTACAATCTACGAGCTTGGACTTCAACAACAATTTTTTGAAGACTTTGCTCTGGATGTAACAGCATTTTATCGTGATATTCGTGACTGGATTTCTTCAAGTCAACCTATTCCTACTTTCCTTGCTGGAATTTCTTATTCACAAAGAATTAATAGAGACTTTGCTAATGTACGGGGTATAACATTAGCAATTAACAAACGATTTACAAATAATTATTCATTTGGTGTTGATTACACATTTCAAATTGCAGAAGGTACAAATTCTTCGCCAGACCAAGAATTCTTTTCACAGTTAAATGGAGCTGAGCCAACTAAAATTCTTTCTCCTTTAGATTGGGATCAAACTCATACTTTCAATGCTAATTTATATGTTGGTGATGTTGACTGGGGTTTAAGTCTAATTTTTAACTTTTACACAGGTCAACCATATACTCCAACTTACATAGCAGGAGCTTATACTGGAAGAAATGTTCTAAGTGGTCTTGCTCAAAACAGTAGACGTAAACCATCAATTGCAAGACTTGATCTTGAATTACACAAGAACTTTAATTTTTCATTTCTGGATATTCAATTATTCTTAAAAGTTTTCAATCTACTTGATGCAAAAAATCCTGTGATTGTATTCGGAGATACTGGTAAACCAGATTTTACAATTGAAGAACTTCAGGTTCGTGATTACGATCCAGGATGGTTTGATTATCCAAACTTTTATAGTGAACCAAGAAATATTTACATCGGAACAAAAATTTACTTGAAATAAAATTGGTAAGGTTTATGAAAAAAATAATTTTACAATTTTTGGTCATATTTTTTGTATCACAAATATTTTATGGACAGGTTATAAAACATAAGCCCTCGGATTTCAGAGGCGATGTAAATTATAGACGCAATTCAAATGTTGATGGAAATAATATTCGAGCAACCATATTTAATTCTGGATACAGTGGAGATCCTTCAAATAGACCAGATTATATTGATTACGAATGGCCAAAAAATACTAATAGAATTTACATCGCTTTAATCGAAATCTTTCTGGGTGGCGAAGTAAAAAGTAATACAGGCGAAACAATTTATCTTGTTGAAATTCCAGCAGGTAGAACAGATCCCTCAACTGGAAATTCATGGAATATGGAGCCCGTCCCAGGATTTTTAAATCCTCAACAAAATGAAATTGCAAGAAGTGATAAACCAGATTCCTGGCCTACTGCAGTTCAAGGTGGCTGGAGAGATAAAAGATCTGATCCAATTGATCCAGGTTGGGTTGGTTCGTGGAATGGTTTTTTTGGAAAAAACATTTTTAATGCAGACCAAGAATTTTTCTTTGTTACATCTGATGACCTTTATAAAAGACAACCATATACACCAGATACTACTGATCTAACACGTGGTGGTCTTGGACTTTTAATGGATGTTAGAACATTAGCCTGGTCTCAAGTTTTAATTAACGACGTTTTATTTTTCATTCATGATATTAAAAATGATGGAACTAAAACTATTGATAAAACATCTTTCTGCCTCTTTGTAGCAGATTGGGTTGGTGGAGATGCTCCTGATGATTATCCTTATGTAGATTTACAGACCGCAACTACTTTTCTTACTGATGCAGATAGAATTGGAACAGAAGCTTTTGGAACAAATCCAGTTGGTGTTGCATCACTTAAATATATTGAAACTCCAGGTAATCAAGTTAATGGAATAGATGACGATGGAGATTCTGATGAATATTCAGATTTAATAAGTAGAATTCAAAATGCTGAAACTGTAATACCTCATTTTACAGCAAATGATTTTCAACCCAGATTTATTAGACCTGGAGATAAGATTGTTCTTATTGAACCAGAAACTTTTAATAGAATAATTACTGTATATCCTCAAAACGGTGGTATAGTAAAAAGTCTTGGAAAAGATTTTTATTTACCTCCAGAAGGAATTACTCTCAACGAAGATACTCTTGCTAATGGATTTGATGAAGATTTAGATGGATTGATTGATGAAAAAGAAACTTTGCACTTATTCCACATAAACGAAATAACACAAACAACAAATCCTGTTCGATTTATAAATTATCTTTCATTTAATGTTGGTGATACAGTAAAAAGAGGTTTTTGTGTTGCTGGATTAAATGCAGAATGGAATTATCAAAATGTTGCACCAATGATAGATGAATCTCGTGATGATGGATTTGATAATGATAATGACTGGGATTCATTTCTTGACGATAATGGTCTCGATGGTGTAAGGGGAAGCGGGGATGAAGGAGAAAAAGATGGAAAACCCTCAAGTGGCTCTGGAACAAATTTTCCGGGCGAACCAAATATAGATAAAACTGATGTAAGCGAAACAGATTTAATTGGAATTACTGCTGCACTTCAAATTCCTGATGGTACTCTTAATTTTAATACTGCACCAGATAAAGGAATGTGGGATTTATTAATGGTTCCAGGCAAAATTAATCTTGTTCGTCAGGTTGGTGAATTTCAAACTTATGTTTCATCTGGTTACTTCCCGATTTTACCAGGTCAACGACAAAGAATGGCAGTTTCGATTGCAATTGCTGGCGGTGGTAATACCAAAGATGCTGATATTGAAAGTGTTATTAAAAAACAACGTCAGGCAACAACTGCTTATGCTGCAGATTATCAATTTGCTCAGGCACCTCTTCAAGTTACATTAACTGCTGTTCCCGGAGATGGACAGGTAACATTATATTGGGATGATGAAGCAGAAAAATCTTTTGATAGATATATAAATAAAATTGGTGGTAATGGTCGCGACTTCGAGGGTTATCGAATCTATCGCGCTACAGATGCTGCTTTCCAGGATGCTAAAGTAATTACTGATGCTTATGGTGTAAAAACTTTACTTCGTCCAATTGCTCAATTTGACTTGAAAGATGGGATTAAAGGTTTGCATCCAATTGATATTAATGGAGTTAAATTTGACCTCGGTAACGATACTGGATTAAGACATGTTTACGTTGATAGAGATGTTGTTAATGGACAAAGATATTTTTATGCTGTTACTGCTTACGATTTTGGTTATGAGCCTGCTAGAATTCCTCCAACAGAAACTCCTATTCAAGTTAATGTTTATACAGATGGAACAATAACTCATAGTAAAAATGTAGCTATTGTAAGACCAACTTCAAGTTCTGCAGGATATTTACCACCTGAAATTGAATATCTTAAACACACAAGTGGAGGTGCAAGTGGTAATATTAATTTCAGAATTATTGATCCATCAAAAATTAAAAATGGTCATGAATATGAAATAACTTTCAAAGATACAACCTATAAAATTGATAATAGAGATGTAATTAGAACTGTTTCGTTTTCTTTAAAAAATGTTACTGAAAATAAATATTTATTGAAAGATGATAAAAGAATTAACATTGGAGATGAGCTTCCTGTTATTGATGGATTTCAAATGAGTCTAGAAAATGTTCAGGATATTTCAATAAACAATCTTAAAACAAAATGGAATGATCCTGATATCTATTCATTCAATTTCGATACATTTACTTATCTTACAATAAAAGGTGTTACTAAACCAAGCGATTATAAAATAATTATTGGTGAACAAGGTTTATCAACTTCGAAAGATACAACAATACTCGGAAGAAAATTTTCAGCCATCCCTGTTAATTTCAAAGTTATAAACACAACAGAAAATAAGGAGATTGAATTTTTATTTAGCGAAAGAGATGGAACTGATGGTAAATTGAGTATCGATCCAGTAAGTGGAAGAGCAGATGCCATTTACTTTCTTGAAAAAGATAAGAACGGTAAAAAAACATTTACATGGCAATTTGCACTTAATCTCAAAGGGAAAAGAAATCCTCAGGCTGGCGATACACTAAATATTATACTCAACAAACCATTCCTTTCTTATGATGTATATAATTTCAAAATGAAAAGCTCATCAATTTCTATTGATAAAGCTAAAGAAGAATTAGATAGAATAAGAGTTGTTCCAAATCCATATGTAGCAGCAGAAACATGGGAACCAAGAAATACTTATACAAGTGGACGTGGTCCTCGCGAAATTCATTTTATCAACTTACCAGCAAAATGTACAATAAGAATTTTTAATGTTAGTGGAGCTTTGATAAAAACTATCGAACACGATTCTCCTTATGAAAATGGAACTGAAATATGGGATGTATTAAGCGATGAAAAATTTGAAATAGCATATGGAATTTATGTCTATCATGTTGATGCCCCTGGAATAGGTCAAAAAACAGGAACCTTTGCAATTATTAAATAAATTTTAGAGAAGCCATGAGAAAAGTAAAAAATAAAATAGTTATTCTATTAGTGATTAGTACTATGTTACTACCACTTTCAAATTACGCTGCGGGAGTTAATAAAATTGGTACTGCAGCTGCAACATTTTTAAGAATTCCAGTCGGAGCGAGAGCCACAGGTATGGGAAGTGCTTTTGTTTCGATGATAAACGATCCTTCTGCTATTTACTGGAATCCTTCTGTACTTTCTACAATTAAATCTAACTCTTTGCTTTTAGACCATTCACCCTGGATGCCAGGAATTAATTTTGATTTTATTGGAATTGTTCTCCCATTTGAAAATTTAGGTACAGTTGGAATAAGCACAACATTTCTCTATACTCAAGAAATGGATGTTACAACACCTTATGCACCAATGGGAACAGGGGAAACATTTACAGCTTCGAGTTTTGCTGTTGGAATTTCTTATAGCAGATATTTAACAGATAAATTTTCTATAGGTGGAACTTTTAAATTTATTAAAGAAACAATTTATAACACATCTGCTTCGGGAATAGCTTTTGACATTGGTACAATTTACGAAACTCCATTTGCTGGTATTAGATTAGGTGCAAGCATATCAAATTTTGGAACAAAAATGAGAATGTATGGTGAAGATTTGAATGTTAGAGTAGATATAGCACCAAATCAAGAAGGAAATAATCAAAGTATTGTTGGTAAACTTAATACCGAAGAGTTTGATATGCCTTTAATTATGCGAATAGGTATTTCTGGTGAAGTTATAAATACCGATTTAATTAGATGGACACTTTCTGCTGATGGAATAAACCCAAATGATAATGCACAGAGCATTAATATTGGAACTGAGATTGGATTATTGAATAATCAGGTTTTATTCCGTGCTGGTTACAAAGATTTATTTCTTGAAAATAATGAAACCGGGCTGACATTTGGCTTCAGTCTAAATGATGTAAAAGTTTTTGGTGATGTATTAATTACAACAGAATATGCATATCAAAATTTTGTGCATTTAGGTAATTCTAACAGATTTACATTAATTATAAAATTTTAATAACAATCATCATGAAATCTCAATTAATTAACATAGTTATTAAATCCCAATAAAAAGGAGGGAGTATGAAAAGAAAGACAAACAACATTTATTCATTTATAACTTTTATCGTTACCATGTTAATTTTTAATTCAATAAGTGCACAAATGGTAACAGTAAAAATGAGAATAAATACAGCTACAGTTTTAGACACATTGCGTCCAAACCATATTGTTTTGGTTTGTGGAGAATCGCAAAAAGGAACAGATCCAGCAATTACATGGGATAAAAATACCGGCATAAAAGCAAAAAATATTGGTGGCGATTACTGGGAAGCAGAGTTTAAAGCCTATCCAGGAGATGTAATTAAATATAAATTTGTAACTTATTTTGATCTTAATACTCCTACATTTCACTGGTCTGGATGGGAAGGACCAATTGATGCTGGTTTTGCAACAGGTGATAACAGAGGATTAATAGTTGGCGATAAAGATACAACACTTCCAATTCAATATGTGAATGGCTGGGAAAATAAAGTCCAGCAATTCTGGAAACCTTTTGAAATCAAACCAGATTCAATTGCAATCTATTTCAGGGTAAATATGGGTGGTGCTAATTTCGATCCTGAAAAACAAGAAGTTGAAGTAAGAGGTGGTGCTCCACTTGGAACAGATAATCCATGGATAAAAATTTGTACTTTAAAACGTGAAGTTAATAGTGTAAATGGAGGTTCATTCTGGTCTGGTGTAGCATATGTTGCAAAATCTGCAGTAACACCTGGAACTGTTCAGCAATTTAAATTTGTTATCAAATCTCCAGAAACATGGGAAAGTACACCAAATCGCTCCTTCACTTTCACTGAGGATATTATAAACAGTGGCGAAGTAACCATTCACTGGTATTATTTCAATGATGTAATGCCTCGTGGCTCAAAAGTTTCAGCAAATGTTCTTTTTAGATTAAGATTGGATGCACTTGAAAAAGCTAATTTATTTAATAGAGCACTCGGAGATAAAGTAGGAGTAACTGGTCCAAAAGGCTGGGCTTCTGGTGATTTTAATTTTGACACCGATCCTACAGTTCTCAAAATGACTTACAACCCTGACCTCGAAGAATGGGATTTACTTGAACCATTTACTCTTTTCCCAAACGAAGTATTGAGTTATAAATATTATATTGCCTGGGATTCTTCTCGTGTTGATCCAAATAGCCCAAACTATATTCCCGGTTTACAACTTTCTAATGGCTGGGAAGAACCAGGTGTAACCGGTGGTGCAGATAGAAAATATACATTTACTGATCAACCTGAACAGATTGTACCGGGTGATTTTGGTGCAGAATATCAATTCTTTAATAGTATTCATCCAAACGGTGTAATTAAAAATCCACTTAAACTCAAATTCAAAATTAATATGGCACCAGCTACTGATGTTGTAACAAATCCTACAAATCCACTTTTCAGACCGGGACTTGATACTGCTTATATTCAATTTGATGGAAGCTTAATTCCTATTACTCAAGGTAAAACTATGTATGGAAGTGATAATCGTGTTATGTTGAGTGATCCTGATGGTGATATGATTTATACTGGTGAAATTGATCTAAATCCTCCTACTTTTTATCAAGTTTGTTATAGAATAGTTTATACATCTCCTCAAGGTGAAATATGGAATGGTGGAGGTGTTCAAAAAGGAAGAAGATATTATCAATACATTTTGCCAGTAAGTATAAATCCAGTTGTTTGGCCAGATACTTATGAACTCGCTTTAATGCAATGGAAAGCTTCTGATTTGACCGTGGAAGATCATCCTGACTTAGGTCCAGTTACAGATATAGAGGCAGAACATGCAGTACCAACTGCTTATAAACTTTATCAAAATTATCCTAATCCATTTAATCCATCAACAGTAATTACTTATGCAATACCAAAGACAGAAAATGTTAAGCTTGAGATTTATAATATACTCGGTCAAAAGGTAATTACTTTGTTTGATGGTCAACAATATGCTGGAACTCATAGCATTTCATGGAATGGCAAAAATGATTTTGGACAGGATGTTACATCTGGAGTTTACTTTGTAAAACTAAGTGCTGGTTCGTTCTCTCAAGCTAAAAAAATGATGTTGATTAGATAATATGAAATTATTAGGAAAAATATTTTTAATTCTGACTCTTTTTTGTTTGAATTTGTATTCACAGACTGATGATTTTATAAGAGGAGTGGACATTTCGTTCACTCCTCAAATTGAAGATCTTGGTGGTAAATATAAATTAAATGGTGTTGTTAAAGATTTACTGGATATTCTAAAGGAAAAAGGTGTGAATTATATTCGATTAAGAATATGGCACACTCCAAAAGATGGCTATTGTGGATTAGAAAAAACAATTCAATTTGCAAAGAGAATAAAAGAAAAAGGTTTTAAATTTTTACTTGATTTTCACTATTCAGATTCATGGGCAGACCCAGAAAAACAAACCAAACCCGCTGCATGGTCTAACCTTTCTTTTGAATCTTTAAAAGATAGTGTTTATTCATACACAAAATTTGTACTCGAATCTCTAAGAGCTAATAATGTTCTCCCAGAAATGGTACAGATTGGAAATGAAGTCACAAATGGTATGCTCTGGCCTGATGGAAAAATCTATGATCCAACTCTTAATCAAAGTATACAATGGGTAAAGTTTGCACAACTTCTTCAAGCAGGCATTAATGCCGTAAAAGATGTTGATTCATCAAACATTAAAATTATGATTCACATTGATAGAGGTGGTGATAATAATGGCGCAGTGTATTTCTTCAATAAATTAAAAGAACAAAAAATTAATTTTGATGTAATTGGGCTTTCATTTTATCCCTGGTGGCATGGAACTCTTGAACAATTGAAATATAATTTGAATGATTTATCAACAAGATATAATAAAGATATTATTGTTGTTGAAACAGCTTATCCATGGACATTAAACTATCAAATCGATAATCATGGAAATATAGTAGGACAAAATACAAAATTATTACAGGGTTTTCCTGCTTCGTTGAAAGGACAAAAAGATTTCTTAATTATTCTAAAAAAAATCATAAAAGAAACAAAGAATAATAAAGGGAAAGGATTTTTTTATTGGGAACCAGCTTATATTTCTGTACCACCAATTGGTTCATCATGGGAAAATTTAACACTTTTTGGTTTTACAAATTCAAATCTCGAGGCTGAAGCACTTTCATCAATAGATGTTTTTCTTCCTGATGTAGATTATGCAACTATAAATGTTAAAATGAGAATAAATACTTCTACATTAAATGATACATTAAAACCAAATGGAATTGTTCAATTAAGAGGAGAAGTAAAAGGAAAAAGTTCAAGTTTATTACCAAGTGGTGAAAGAATTACCTGGGATAATCTTTCAGAATTAATTTTCAAAAATATTGATGGAGATAATTGGGAATATACATTTCAAATGTATGAAGGAGATACTCTTGAATATTCAATTTGGACAGGTCATACAAAAACTAAATATACTTATTTGAGTGGAGGCTGGGAGGGTCCTGTTATTCCTTTTGATAATAGCAATAAAAATTATCGATTATTTATTGCAGGCAAAAATGATACAATACTTCCTGTTCAATATTATAATTCTTCAAAAAGTAAAATTTATCAGTACTTTTCACCATTCAAACAGAATAATGATTCAATTGGTATTATGTTCAGAGTCAATCTCGCACATTTGATGAGCAAAGGAATTTTTGATCCTGCGAAAAATGGTCCAGTTGTTGTTCGAGGGGATTCAATCGAATCAGAAGGAATTCTTTCCTGGAATAGAAATAAATTAATCTTAAAAAGAGAAGAACCGAGTGTTGCAAATAATTCATTCTGGTCTGGAATTGTCTATTTTCCAAAATATTTAATTCAAAAAGGACGTAAAATTCATTATAAATTTTATATAGATAATGCACCATTCAATGGCTGGGAAAATTCAATACCAGATCGATATTTTTATTTTCCTTCAGAAGACTCAACATTAGCATGGAAATTTTTTAATGATAAAAATTTGATCACAGATATAAAAGAAGACAAATCTTTACCTGATGATATAAAACTATATCAAAATTATCCTAATCCATTTAATTCAAGCACAACAATAAAATATGAGCTTAATAAAGATTCTTATGTATCTCTGTGTATTTATAATTCTCTTGGTGAATTAGTAAAAGTCCTTGATAATAAATTCATTAAAGCTGGTTCTTATTCAATTCTCTGGGATGGAAGAGATGATAATGGTATTTACGTACCTTCTGGAATATATTTCCTGAATTTAGTAGCAAACGAAAAAAGACTTGTTAATAAATTAATTTTATTAAAGTGAGTGTAAAATATGTTTAAGAAAACTTTATTATTTCTTTTTATAATTTTCTCGGTTATATATTCTCAAAGGAATGAAAATAATATCTATGTTGATAAAGATGGTATACTTAGATGGCAAAATACAGATGAAGAAGTAAGATTATTTGGAGTAAATTATACCACACCATTTGCTTATGCTTATAGAGCTCATAAAAGATTGGGACTTTCATTAAAACAAGCAATTGATCTTGATGTTGAGCAATTCGTTCGACTTGGATTTGATGCTTTTAGAGTTCATATGTGGGATAGAGAAATTTCTGATAAAGAAGGAAATCTTTTACAGAATGAACATCTTGATTTATTTGATTATCTCATCTACAAACTTTCACAAAAAGGAATAAAAATAATTATCACACCAATTGCATGGTGGGGAACAGCCTGGCCTGAACCTGAGTTCGAGACACCAGGTTTCTCAAGTTCTTATTCAAAAGTTGAAATGATTTCAAATCCAGATGCACGAAAATCACAAAAAAATTATTTGAAACAAATTATAAATCATTTCAATCCTTATACTAAACTAAAATACAAAGACGAACCATCAATTATAGCAGTTGAAATTATTAATGAACCACATCATCCAGATGATACATCACTTGTTAGAAAATACATAAATGAAATGTATGATGCATTACGTGAAGAGAATTTCACTAAACCTATTTTTTACAATATTAGCGAAAGCTGGAGTGATTCACAGGCTCAAGCAGTTTGCAACTCTAAAGTTGAAGGTGTTTCATTTCAATGGTATCCCACAGGTTTAGTTCACAATAAAATTTTAAATGGCAATTATTTAATTAATGTTAACAAGTATAAAATTCCATCTGAAAATATTAAAGGATTTAATCAAAAAGCAAAAATGGTATACGAATTTGATGCTGCTGACATAGGTTCTTCTTTTATGTATCCAGCAATGGCAAGAAGTTTTAGAGAAGCAGGAATGCAATTTGCAACTATGTTCGCTTACGATCCTTCTCAAATTGCATGGAGTAATACTGAATATCAAACTCATTTTCTAAATCTTTTATACACACCTTCAAAAGCCATTAGTTTGATGATTGCCTCGAAAGTATTTCATTATTTGCATAAAAAATCTTATGGAGATTTTCCTCAAAATAACAGGTTCGAAAATTTTAGAATTAGTTATGAAGAGAATTTAACAGAATTAAATTCACCAGTAGAATTTATTTATTCTAATTCTACACAATCTCTCCCTGTTTCTCCAGATAGTTTGATTTTGATAGCTGGTACTGGTAATTCGAAAATTATTAATTATGACGGAACTGGAGCATACTTTTTAGAAAAAAAAGAAAGTGGAATATGGAGACTGGAAGTATATCCAGATGTTTTATGGCTCAGAGATCCTTTTGAACAAACAAGTACAAAAAAACAAATCGCAAAACTTTTCTGGAATGAAAGAACTATAAAAATATTTCTCCCTGAACTAAAAGAAAATTTTAAAATCATTCCTTTAAGCAGTAATCAAAAATCTTTTTATTCATTTAAAAATGAATTTAAAGTTAAACCAGGAATTTATTTGCTTTGTGTAAATAATCTGGAGTCTAATAAGGTCAAGAAATATTTAAATCGTAAAAAATTTTTAGATGGTTTATATACTCCAGAATTTAAGAATGATCTTCCTGTTGATGTAGTGAATAAAACACCGCACTATATTTTAGTTAATGATTATCAAAAATTTCTTTTTGAAATTGCATCTAAAGAAAACATTGAAGAAGCAGCTTTGTACATAAGAAGATTAGGATGGAGAAGATTTCAAAAATTTATTCTAAAAAACACACACGGCTTTAATTATGTTTTAAGTGATTCACTAAACTTATTAAATGCTGGCGACCTTGAATTCTGTGTAACAGCTAAAATTAATAACAAAGTATACACATTTCCTGATGGCAAAGAAATTAGTCCAGATGATTGGGATTTTTACTTTGATAATTTATGGAAGACAAAAGTTTTAGATAAAAATACACCTGTTGAATTATTTAATGCATCAAGAGATTATAAAGATTTAGTTTTTCCACAATTTACAAACTCAACAAGATTTTTTGTTGATTACAATAATGGTTCTACAAGTGAATTAAGCACAATTAAAATATCAGTGCAAACATCTGGCAAAGATGAATTTCCATTTGGATTTCAATTAAACCTGAGCACAATATTAAATTCTATTAAAAGCAATCTATCTAATTACAAAACAATTATTCTAAAAGCTCGCACATTGAATGATGATAAACTTAAGATGAAAATTAATTTTATTACTGATGATGGCAAATGTTTTCAGAGTGAAACTGAATTAAGCAAGTTAATGGAAGAAAAAGTTTTATCATTAGATGATTTCAAAAAAGGATCTTCTTTAATCCTTCCATTTTCATATCCAAAATTTCTACCAAAAATTTGGAATAATAATTCACAATCAGAAAATGAAAAGTTGACTTTAGATAAAGTAGAATTTCTTCAGTTTATAATTGATAAAAATGAAAACAAACCAGACCACACTTTTGAAATAGAAAGTTTGATAATAAAATAATTTTATTGAATCCCTTTCATATTTCTTTTTTAGTTCTATTGAATCACTTGCATAGTCTAAGTATATTAACATATATAATTATTTATCAGAAAGGGATTTTTGATGGGAATTAATGTTATCACAAAAACAAATTTTGAAAATCTAAAATTCTTCAAAAGTGGAAAAGTACGTGACATTTATGATTTAGGTGAATATTACTTAATTGTGTCTACCGATAGAATCTCTGCATTTGATGTTATTATGAATGAAGGAATTCCATATAAAGGTGAAGTTTTAAATAGAATTTCAGCTTTCTGGTTTGATTTTACTAAAGATATTATTGATAATCATTTAATCACAACAAATGTTGATGAATATCCAGATGAATGTAAACCTTATAAAGAAATTTTGAAAAATCGTTCGATGCTTGTTAAGAAAGCTGAATTAATTCCACTTGAATGTATTGTTCGTGGTTATATTACAGGATCTGGTTGGAATGATTATAAAAAAACTGGTTCAATTTGTGGTATTAAACTTCCAGAAGGATTGGTAGAATCTGAAAAATTACCAGAACCAATTTTTACTCCATCAACAAAAGCAGAAATTGGTTTACACGATGAAAACATTGATGAAGAAAAAGCAATTTCTTTGGTTGGAAAAGAAACATTCAATTTCTTAAAAGAAGTTACTATCAATATTTATAAAAAAGCTTCGGAATATGCACTTCAAAAAGGAATTATAATAGCCGATACAAAAATGGAATTTGGTTATTATGATGGGAAAATAATATTGATTGATGAACTGCTCACACCAGATTCATCAAGATTCTGGCCACTGGAAGAATATAAAAAAGGAGTATCACAAAATAGTTTTGATAAACAGTATGTTCGTGATTATCTGCTATCAATTAATTTTAATAAAAAGCCACCAGCACCACCATTACCAGAAGAAGTAATATTTAATACAAGTAAAAAGTATCAAGAAGCACTTTATAAGCTAACAGGAGAAATAATATCTTAATGTTTCCCATTCGAATTAGTAAATATGATAACGATAATCTTTTAATATTATGGGATGATAATCACGAACAAAAAATTAAATTTGCAAATCTTCGCTATTTATGTCCATGTGCTATTTGTGAAACTGAGCGAATAGAAAATGGTAAATCATATATACCAATTTATTCAACAGAGCAAATAACTATAAAAGAAATTAAAATAATTGGGAATTATGCTTTGAATGTTGTATGGAATGATAATCATGATACTGGTATTTATGATTTTCCTTATCTAAGACAATTATCTGGTTAATACTTACACTTATCATGGTACTACCAAATCAATTAACTGTTTTAAGAATTATTCTCACACCAATTTTTTTGTATCTATTTCTGTATGGTGAAAATACCACTCTACAAATTTCATTCGTAGTTTTCATTATTGCAGCAATTACCGATTGGTATGATGGCTGGCTTGCACGTAAATTTAATTACATTACTGAATGGGGAAAATTTTTAGATCCATTAGCAGATAAAATTTTAACTTCTGCTGCTTTTATAGGTTTTGTATTAGTTAATGTACTTGAATTGTGGATGGTAATTTTAATAATAATTCGAGATATATTGATAACAGGTATAAGAATTTATGCAGACTATAAAAAAGTATCTTTTTCTACCAGTTATTCAGCTAAATGGAAAACTTTTTTACAAATGTTCTTTATTTATTATTTGTTATTCATATATACAATAAAAACTATTGATTGGATATATACAGGTAGAGAAAAATTTTTTAACCTGCTTCTTCACCCACTTTTAATTTATTACTCAATGCTTTTTATAACTTTATTTACTGTTGTAACTGGAATTACTTACATTTACACAAATAGATTATTGATTAAGCAATTATTTGGAGTTAAAAATTAATTTCATCGAAAAAATATTTGGTTCTGGTTTTTATACTGGTTATATTAGAAAGGCGAGTGGTACGTTTGCCAGTCTTTTAGCAATTTTTATTTTTTTAATCCCGGGCTTTGAAAATCCCACACTAATGATTTTTTTAATAAGCATATTTATAATAATTGGTGTTGATATAGCAATAAAATTTGAAAAAGTTTATGGAAATGATCCAAAAGAATTTACACTGGATGAAGTAATTGGAATGTGGATTTCTTTACTTTTTATACCCAAAAAAGTTTGGTACATATTTATGGCTTTTTTAATATTTAGATTTATGGATATTGTAAAGCCATTTCCAATTCGAAAATCGGAATCATTAAAACATGGATGGGGTGTTATAATTGATGATGTACTTGCAGGTATTTATACTTTTATTATTATTCAAATAATATTTAATTTATTGAACAAAAACTAACTATTTACATATATGAATGCATACTTAATTACAATTGGTGATGAAATTTTAATTGGTCAGGTTCTAAACACAAATGCTGCTTATCTGGGCGAACAGTTAATAAAAAATGGAATCAAAGTTATAGGTTCAAGTGTTCTTCCAGATGATGAAAGTAAAATTCTTAAAGAATTTAAAAGAGTATTTAAGTTAAGTGATATCATAATTGTTACTGGTGGATTGGGACCTACACATGATGATGTAACAAGAAAATGTATAGTAGAATTTTTTGAGACTGAGCTTATTTTGAATGAAGAAGTTTTAAATGATATTAAAAAATTTTTTGAAGTCAGGGGAAGAGAACTAACAAAAATTAATGAAGAACAGGCACTTGTTCCTAAAATTGCTGAACCAATTAGAAATACTCGTGGCACTGCTCCTGGTATATGGATAGAAAAAGATAATAAAATTTTTATAGCAATGCCCGGTGTGCCTTACGAAATGAAAAACATGATGGAAACATATGTATTACCTAAATTGATTAATAAACTCGAGCACAAAGGCACAATTATATTAACAAGAAATTTGCTTACTACCGGAATCCCAGAATCTACTTTATTTAGTAAACTTGGAAATATCGATGAGTTATTAAATGGAGCAAAACTTGCATTTCTTCCTAATCAATTTGGTGTTAGATTAAGAATTACAGTCGAAGAAAAAGAACAACAAAAAGCAATTTCAAAATTAGAAGAAGTTGAACAAAAAATACGAAGTATAATTGGAAAATATATTTATGGAAAAGATGATGATACACTTGAAGGTGTTGTAGCAAAATTATTAATCGATAGAGGATTAAAACTTGCTGTAGCTGAATCATGTACAGGTGGTTTAATTACACATCGTTTAACAAATATTAGTGGTAGCAGTAACTTTTTAGAAAGAGGCGTAATTGCTTATAGTAATGCAGCTAAAGTAGAAATCTTAAAAGTTGATGAAGATATAATTTCAAAATATGGAGCAGTTAGTCTCGAAGTAGCAAGACAAATGGCAGAAGGAGTTAAATCAATTAGTGGAACAGATATTGGCTTATCAACTACTGGAATCATGGGTCCTACAGGAGCTACTCCTACTAAACCTGTTGGTTTAGTTTATATTGGAATCTGTGATGATAAAATTTGTACAGCAAAAGAATTTAGATTTGGAGATGATAGAATATTAAATAAAGATAGAACTTCTCAAGCAGCACTTGAAATGCTAAGAAGATATCTATTAGGAATATCTTACGATGATTAGAACATTTATTGCACTGGAAATACCAGAAGAAGCACTTGAAAAGATAGTAAATATTAAAAATCAGTTGATTAATGATTATGAAAAATTAAAATGGGAACCCTTAAACAAATTACATCTCACTTTAAAATTCCTGGGCGATACCGAAGAAAATATTGTACCGAATATATGTTCAGAAATTGAAAAACTATTAAAAAACTATGATATATTAAATCTATCTTTTCAAAAATTTGGTTTATTCATAAAAGATAAAAAACCAAGGATATTATGGATTGGATTAAATGATAATGATAAACTTATTAAATTAGCAAATGAAATTGATGAATTAATTTCAAAATTTGGATACCTGAAAGAAAAAAGAAAATTTACACCTCATATTACACTATTAAGAATTAAAGATAAAGACGAAAAATTTTATAAAGATTTTTATAAACTTACAGAAGTAGAAATTCCAGAAATTAATTTTAATGCTAACAAAATCACTTTTTTTAAAAGTACATTATTAAAAAGTGGTTCAGTGTATGAGCCATTAAAAAGTTTTTATATAAAAAATAAAGGAGAATAAAAATGTCGCTGGATAAAGATGCAAGAATGAAAATATTAGAAGATACTATTGCTAATCTTGAAAAAACTTATGGTAAAGGAACGATAATGAAACTTGGGGATGGAGTAATTAATAAAGTAGAAGCAATCTCTACAGGTTCATTATCGCTTGATTATGCACTCGGGATAGGTGGTGTACCCAGAGGAAGAATCATCGAAATTTTTGGTCCTGAATCATCTGGTAAAACTACTCTTTGCCTTCATATCATAGCCGAAGCTCAAAAAAAGGGTGGTCTTGCTGCATTCATTGATGCCGAACATGCACTTGACTTAAATTATGCAAAACGTCTTGGCGTTGATACTTCAAATCTTTTATTATCACAACCAGATTTTGGTGAACAGGCTCTTGAGATTGTAGATACTTTAATTAGAAGTAATGCTCTCGATGTAATTGTTATAGACTCTGTTGCAGCATTAGTGCCTCGTACAGAAATTGAAGGTGATATGGGCGATCCTCAAATGGCTGTGCAGGCAAGATTAATGTCGCAAGCTCTTAGAAAAATTACAGGGGCTATAAGTAAATCTAAAACTTGTGTGATATTTACAAATCAATTAAGAAGTAAAATTGGTGTTATGTTTGGAAATCCCGAAACAACTACAGGTGGTAATGCACTTAAATTTTATGCATCGGTTAGATTAGATATTAGAAGAGTTAATGCAATTAAAGATGGTAATAATGTAATTGGTAGCAGAACAAAAGTAAAAATTGTTAAGAGTAAAGTTGCCCCACCTTTCAAAGAAGTTGAATTTGATATTCTTTATAACGAAGGAATTAGTAAAGCAGGTGATATTATAGATTTAGCAACAGAACACGGAATTCTTAAAAAAAGTGGTGCATGGTTTACTTATAAAGATGAACGATTCCAGGGTCGTGAGCAATTGAAACAACGAATGCTTGAAGATCCAAAATTTTTTGAAACACTCGAAAAAGAAGTAAGAAGTGTTCTTGGAATGACAAACGGTGAAACGCAAGAATCTACAACTGAACCTGAGACAAAAAATAAAAAAACTAAATGATCATAACATCAATTAAAAAAAAAGGGAATAATGTTGAAATTCAATTTGATGAAGGTAAACCAATATTACTTGATCATAGAGTAGTAATCGATAATGGTTTAAGAAAAAACGATGTAATTACAGAAAGTAAAAAGAATGAATTATTACATTTAAATGAAAAATTCATAATAAAAAATACAGCATTAAAATTTATCTTAAGAAGATTGCATTCTGTTCAGGAATTAAAGAATAAATTATTAAAAAAAAATTTCAATAAAGAGCTGATTAATGAAGTTATAAACGAATTAATATCAAAAAATTATTTGAACGATTTAGAATTTTGCAAAGCATATTTTGAAGAACGCTTCGTAAGAAAAAAAATAGGAATAAATAAAATAAAGTTAGAATTACTAAAAAAAGGTGTAGAAAAAAAAATAATAGATGAAGTAATAAATGAAGCAGATGAGAATGCATCTTTAAACAACGCTTATGAAGTAGCAATAAAAAAATTGAGATTAATCCAGCATAAAAAATTAGATAAACAAAAAAAACAACAAAAGTTATATTCATTTTTAGTATCGAAGGGTTTTCAGACAGATATTATTTTAAAGGTATTAAAAAAATTAAATCTCGATGAAGAAGCTTTGTAAATTTTGTAGATAGAATCATTATATGTATTTTTACACCTAAATTTTGAAAAATTTCTCATTCTTAATTAAAAACCTTAAAGCTAATTCTAACTGGCACTTTAATGGTGAAGTCTATTATTAAATGTAAAGAAAGAATTAATTATTTTTCATCGTAAAATGAAAGGCCACTTTGTGTGGTCTTTTTTTGTTTATTAGGAATTATTAATATTTATTTTTCAGGAGGAATAAATGAAAAATTCAAAAATAGAGTTCGAAGGTTTGACTTTTGACGATATACTTCTGATACCTGCAAGATCTTCTGTTCTGCCAAGAGAAACTGATATAACTTCTTATTTAACAAGAGAAATAAAATTAAACATTCCTTTTGTATCAGCTGCTATGGATACTGTTACTGAATCGCAAATGGCAATAGCAATGGCTGCTCAGGGAGGAATCGGCATTATTCACAAAAATATGTCAATAGAACGCCAGGCAGAAGAAGTTGATAAAGTTAAAAGATCAGAAAGTGGAATGATTGTAAATCCTATCACTTTAACACCAGATAAAAAAATTTATGAAGCCGAAGAAATTATGGCTAAATACCATATTTCAGGTATTCCAATTGTAGATAAGGAAGGTAAATTAATCGGAATATTAACTAACAGAGACCTGAGATTTGAACATAATAGAGAACTCACTGTAGAACAACTAATGACAAAAGATAATTTGATTACAGCTCCAATAGGAACAACACTTGAAGATGCCGAGAAAATATTACATAAAAACAGAATTGAAAAATTACCAGTTGTTGATAAAAAAGGTTATCTAAAAGGTCTTATTACTTATAAAGATATAATGAAAAAGAAAAAGTTTCCTAACGCTTGTAAAGATGAACTCGGAAGGTTAAGAGTTGGAGCTGCTGTAGGTATTGCAAAAGATACAATCGAAAGAGTAGAAGCTCTCGTCAAGGCAAATGTTGATGTAATTGTTATAGACACTGCTCATGGACACTCTGAAGGTGTAATTAAAATGGTGAAACAGATAAGAAAGAAGTTTAAAGATATACAATTAATTGCTGGGAATATTGTCACAGGCGAAGCAGCCCTTGAGCTGGTTGCCTGCGGAGTTGATGCTGTTAAAGTCGGAATTGGACCTGCATCAATTTGTACTACGCGAGTTATTGCAGGTGTAGGTGTTCCACAGATAAGTTCTATTATGGCAGTGGCAAAAGCTCTTAAAGGAAAAAATATTCCAATAATAGCCGATGGTGGAATAAAACAAACAGGAGACGTTGCAAAGGCTATTGCAGCTGGTGCCGATACAGTAATGATGGGTGCTATGTTTGCTGGTTGTGATGAAGCCCCAGGAGAAAAAGTTCTTTTTGAGGGGAGAAGTTTTAAAGTTTATCGTGGAATGGGTTCACTAGGAGCTATGAAACAGGGAAGTAGCGATAGATATTTTCAAGATGTTGAAGAAGATATTAAAAAGCTGGTACCTGAAGGAATTGAAGGAAGAGTCCCATATAAAGGTGCACTTGCAGATACAATTTATCAATTTGTTGGTGGTCTTAGAGCTGCTATGGGTTATTGTGGAGTTAGAAATATTAAAGAACTAAAAACTAAAGCTAAATTTGTTAAAATAACACTTGCTGGATTGCGAGAAAGTCATCCTCATGATGTTATTATTACAGAAGAAGCTCCTAATTATCAAACAATAAATAAGATTTAATAAAATATTCTGTTGCATTTAAGGTGTCATGATGTTTAAAGTTCTTATTCTGGCGTATTACTATCCTCCAATGGGTTTAAGTGGAGTTCAACGTACACTGAAATTTACTAAGTACATGCCAAAATTTAATTGGCATCCAACTGTTATAACTACAGGAAATGCTGCTTATTATGCCCACGATTTTAGTCTTTTAAGAGAGGCAGAAGAAGCTGGTGTTAAAATTATAAGAACAGATTCTTTTGATATAAACTCTATAATTGGTAAAAAATTTCATACTGTAAATGTTCCTAAAGAATTCTTAAGAAAGATTTATTCATATTTTTCTAAAATCCTTTTTATCCCTGATAATAAAAAATCCTGGGCAAAAAAATCTTACGCAATTGCTAGAGAATTGTTACAAAAAGAAAAATATGATGTTCTGTTTGTTACCTGTCCACCTTTTTCCAGCTTTATTTATGCAGCAAATTTAAAGAAGGAATTTAATATACCATTAATTGTAGATTATAGAGATTTATGGTACGAAAACCATTTTTCATTTTATCCAACTCCTTATCATAAAAGAAAAAATAAAAAATTAGAATATAATTCCTTAAAAGCTGCAGATAGAATTATTGTAATAAATAGAAGGATAAAAGAAAAATTACTTACTGATTATCCATTCCTTACATATGATGAAATTATAATTATTCCTCATGGTTTTGACCCAGAAGACTTTAATATTAACATAGATGATTTAGTCAAAGAAAAAACTAAAATGAGATTTACTTATTCTGGTCTTTTCTATGAGAACAATACACCAAAATACTTTTTAAATGCTTTTAAAAAACTTTCGATTGAAAGACCAGATATTACAGCAAATATCGAACTTGAATTTGTTGGTTTAATGAGAGATGAGTACATAAAATTAATTAATGATCTAAAATTAAATGAGTTTGTAAAAATTTATGGCTATCTTGAACATAAGGAAGCAATAAAAAAAATTATGAGTTCAGATATTCTATGGATGATGGTAGGAAAAAATGTAAAAAATGTTGATACAATTTCAACAAGTAAATTATACGAATATTTTGGAACACGAAAACCTATTCTTGGATGTGTACCTAATGGAGCAGCAAAATCTGCTTTGATAGAATATGGGGCTTCATTTATAACTTCTCCAGATGATGTTGATGAAATAAAAGAAAAAATAATTGAAATTCATTCTCTATACAGTAATAATATGTTACCAAAACCTAACGAAGAGTTTGTTCAAAGACATAATAGAATTTTATTAACTGAACAACTTATAACACAATTCCAATTTAGTTTAAAGGATTTACCATGAAAGTTGTATTAATAGGTTCAGGTGGAAGAGAACATGCTCTTGCATGGAAAATTTCTCAAAGTAAACTACTCGATAAATTATTTATAATTCCAGGAAATCCAGGTACAAAACAATTAGGCGAGAATGTTTTAATTGATCCTAATAACATTAATGAGATTGTTAGATTTTGTGTGGATAGAAAAATTGATCTTGTAGTGGTTGGACCAGAAAAACCTTTGATAGATGGAATAGCTGATGTTTTAATTGGTCAGGGAATAAAAGTATTTGGTCCAACAAAAAATGCAGCACGAATTGAAGGCGAAAAATCTTTTGCAAAAGATTTAATGAAGAAATTTAATATATCAACTGCCAACTATGAAGTATTTTCAAGCGAACAATATAAAGAGGCACTTGAATATTTAAGTAACACAAATTATCCCATTGTAATTAAAGCAGATGGTATTGCAGCAGGGAAAGGAGTGGTTATTTGTGATGATTATAAATCTGCTCAAAATACAATAGAAGATTATTTCATAAAATCGATACTTGGCAATGCAGGTAAAAAAGTTGTTATTGAAGAATTTATGAGTGGTCAAGAAGCATCTGTGTTTGCAATTACAGATGGAAATAATTTTGTTTTACTTCCTCCTGCTCAGGACCATAAAAGAATTGGGGAAGGAGATACAGGTAAAAATACTGGTGGCATGGGAGCATACGCTCCAACACCTTTTGTAAACGATAAATTAATGGATGAGATTTCTAATAAAATTATAAAACCTACATTAAATGCATTAAATATTACAAATAATAAATATGTTGGCTGTTTATACTGCGGTTTAATGTTGACAGATGATGGACCTAAGGTTGTGGAATTTAATTGTCGCTTTGGAGATCCAGAAACTCAAGTAATCTTGCCACTCCTTGAAGGAGATTTTCTTGAATTGCTTTACTCAGCAGCATCAGGTTCTATAAAAGAATCAGTATTTTATAACGGAGGAGCATCTGTCTGTGTAGTAGCTGCTTCTAAAGGTTATCCAGATAAATATGATGTAGGTAAAGAAATTTTTGGATTGGACTTAATAAATGATAAAGATATAATTATTTATCATGCAGGAACTAAAGAGCAAAATGGTAAAATTCTGACCAATGGTGGTAGAGTTTTAGGCATTACATCTATATTAAAGGAAAATAATCTATCTTATGCAAAACAAAGATGTTACGAAGTTCTTTCAAAAATAAACTTCGATGGTATTTATTATCGTAGAGATATTGCTGATAAAGCTTTAAAATAATTACTTATCAACCTGGAGGCCAGTTCATTTTTCTTCCACCAAGTAAATGTAAATGCAAATGATATACTTCCTGGCCAGCATCTGGACCACTATTTATCACAATTCTATAGCCTGATTCACTAATCCCAAAATCTTTTGCGATTTTATTTGCTGCATCAAATAAATCTCCTAAAATCGGAGCATGCAATTTCCCATTAATATCTTTTGTAGTAGTAATCTCTGTAATTTTAGGGATAATCAAAATATGAACAGGAGCTTGTGGTTTAATGTCTTTAAAAGCAAGTACAGTATCCGTTTCGTAAACTATTTCAGCAGGAATTTCTTTACGAATTATTTTTGCAAAAATTGTTTCTCCCATTTTTCACCTCTTTTCTATTCCATACTTTTTAATTTTATTATATAAATGACTTCTTTGAATACCAAGTAATTCTGCAGTTTTACTTATATTCCAGCCATTTGATTCAAGCTGTTTTATAATAAAAGCTCTTTCTGCTTTTTCTTTGAATTCCTGGAATGTATTTGTTGTACTAAGAATATCATCAATCCTTGTTACAGTATTGGAAATATATTGATTAACTTCTCTGGGAGTTATCACTGTAGCTGATTCCATTATTACAACTCTTTCTATAAAATTTCTTAATTCTCTTACATTCCCTTTCCATGGCAAATTTTTTAGTATTTCAATAGCATTAATATCCCATGTTTTAATAGGGAATTTATTTTTTTCACAAATAATTTTTGTGAAATGTTCAATCAGCAATGGAATATCTTCTTTTCTTTCTCGCAGGGGAGGTATATGAATTGGAATTACGTTTAATCTGTGATATAAATCTTCTCTAAAATTTCCTTTCTCAATCTCTTTTTCTAAATCTTTATTAGTAGCAGAAATTATTCTAACATCAACTTCAATTTTTGATGAACCACCAACTCTTTCAATTTTTCCTTCTTCAATAGCACGAAGTACTTTTGCTTGTGCCTGCAAACTCATATCACCAATTTCATCTAAAAAAAGATTACTACCATTTGCTAATTCAAATTTTCCAATTCTTTGCTTAATTGCACCAGTAAAAGAACCTTTTTCGTGACCAAATAATTCTGATTCAATTAATTCTTGAGGAATGGCTGCACAATTAACTTCGATTAATTCTTTATGAGAACGATTACTTTGTTTGTGAATTTCCTGGGCAACGAGTTCTTTTCCAGTTCCATTTTCTCCAGTAATTAAAATTCTTGCATCGGTTTTAGCTACCTTTAAGATTGTCTCAAGAATTTTTTGTATTGCTGAGCTTTTGCCTATAATTTTTTCTTCTGAGCTTACAACACTTTTTAACTTTTTGTACTCTTTAACTAAATTTGATTGTTCATAAGCATTTCGAACTGAAATTAATAGTTTGTCTCTATCAATTGGCTTTTCCAGAAAATCAAAAGCTCCTAACTTTGTAGCCAGTATTGCATTTTGAATATTTGCGTGTGCGGAAATAATAATTACTTTTAAATCAATATTTTTTTCGTTCAACCAGTTTAAAATATCAAAGCCATTTTTATCTGGCATTTGAATATCAAGCAGTAAAACATCATAATCACCGTGCTCAATTTTTTGCATTCCTATATTCGAATCAGTAGAGTAATCAACTACATAATTTTCGTACTCAAGAATCATTTTAATTGATTCACAAATTTCTAATTCGTCATCAATTATCAAAATTGATCTCATTAGTAAATCCTTATAAATAGTAACTGATAAATTTTCAATATATCTGATGGGAGAATATTTTTTTTATTTCTTAATACATTACCATATAAACTACCAAGATAATTAATTAAAATATCACGCATATCATAACTACCATCAATAAAAATTGCATCTTCAATTGTTTCTACAAAAATACCTATTAATTTAGATAAATTAAACGAGCCAGTATTATAGGATAAAAACGCATTCCCGAAAAAGTGAGAAAGTTTATCTTTATCACCAGATTCAGTTCTTGGAGAATCAAAGAATAATTTTTGTGGGAGATTATTTAATCGTTTTTTAAAAACTTCATTTGGTGGAGAAGGGAGAGGAATAGCTAATTGAATATCAAATAAAAAACGAAGTCTAATTTTCTCAAAAGGTAAGCATGAAAATGTCAAACATAAAAGTGCTTCGGATATATCATTATTAAAAAATTTTAATGCTTTTAAGTAAATTGAATCCACAAGTTGTGTATGATTTATGTTTTCTTTCAGGTTTTGAAATTCTACAGAACTTATGTAATCTGATAAGTAATGCAGACCACCATAAAAATTTTTTTCATATAATTTTTGTGAATAGACTTGTTTAGTAAAAATATTCAAAACAATAAAAGTTGTTATTAATAACATTACATAATTTGAATTTAGAATTGAATATAATTTATTCATACAATTTTTTTAATTCAGGAATAAAAGAATAATCAATAAAATCTTCTGGCATTTTGAATTGAGAATGTGTAACAGTTTATAATTTATAATAGATTGTTTGCATACTTTACAAATGATTTCCTTAATAAATTAGATTTTCTTAGAACTCAATTTTGTTCTACTTTAAACTTCATATTAATCTCAACAATTTTTAATCACAATAAAGTTTATTTTTCATTATATATTCTTTTACTTTGGGCGGAACTAAAAAATCAATTGATAAATTATTTTTAACTCTTTCACGAATATCTGTCGATGATATTTCAATAGTAGGTGTATTAAGTATAATTGCTTTTTCAAAATATTTATGTTTTTGTTCTACTTCTTTATCTATACTTCTTTTCATTACAACTAATTTTGCTAAATCAAGAATTTCATCTGGCTTATGCCATTTATCAAAAACAATTAAATTATCATAACCAATTATTAGTTCTATGTAATTGTAAGATTTTTTTAGCTCAACAATAGTATCATATGTATAAGAAATTGTTCCTTTTCTTATCTCGTAATCATTTATTTCAAAGTATGGAATATTTTCTATTGCAAGTCTCAGCATATTTAATCTATGAACTGGATTTGATGAATTTTGATTTGTTTTATGTGGTGAAATAAAACATGGTATAAAAATTATTTTATCCAACTTTCTTTGTTCAAAAACATATTGTGTTGTTATTAAATGTCCTACATGAACAGGATCGAATGTACCACCAAAAATCCCTATTCTTTTATCCATATTAACCTGATTTATAGTTTGACAATAGTTCTTTTAATTTAGCTCGATTTTTTTCAATCTCAATTTCATAAAAATCTTTTTTTGTTCCTTTTGAATTTTTATAATGTACTTTATTAAATGCAAGATTAATGGCAGTTCTAAAATATTTTTTACGAATTTGTTCATCAATCCATCCTTTACGAAATCTTGATTTTGAACTTATAATGTTTATGTGAGATTCGGGAATAATATCTATTTTAGTTTCTTCCAGTAATTCATTTATTATAATTTCTTTTTCTCTCTTCAAAGAATATATAAAAATAGATACAAATAATATTATAAGTAAAATCATAAATAAAAATCCAAACAATAATGTTTCCGATTTACTAACCGATAAATTCCACATAAAATGAATTAAGATAGATAGAAGAATACCAAAAACAGGATATAAAATTTTTAATGAGTAAGAAGAGAATTTTATCATTCCCAATGATGCACCAAATATTGAAGTTGAAATACAATGCATAACAGCTGAGAAAGAAGATCTTAATAAAATAAGTATAATTAAAATCTCAATTGTAGTACCAAAAGTAATGAAGTAAATAAAATTTTCTGTCATACCAAATCCAAGTCCAATTGCACCGCCGTATACTAATCCATCTGTAAAATTATCAAATTTTGTTGAACGAAAACTATAGAATAGAAACAATGCTTTTGATATTTCTTCTGCAATAGGAGCAGCTATTATGTTAGATAATATTGAACTGCTAATTGTTGATTTGGATAAAATTATTACTAAAGATGAAATTAAATAATTTCCGAGAGCTCCGAAAAATATCGCTCCTAAAGCTCCCCACAAAAAATGTAATAATACATAACTTAATGGTTCACGTTCATATTTATCCATATACCATAACATAACTAAATACAATGTCATTGGTAATATTGATGCCAGTAAAGAAGTATATAGAAACATTATAATTTAACCTTATTAAAATGAAAAGGGTTTTTCTTGATTATAAAAATCATCATGAGTATATTTTGAAACAAATTTTTGCTCTTTGTTAAAATGATAATAAAATATACAAATTTTTCTGACGGTATACATCTAATAAGTTTTAACGAACCAGTAGAAAATTTAGGTTTGGACGAATCATTTTTTGGTAATGTATTAGTCAACTGTAGAATGGATAAGTCTATTCATCAAATAGTTATTGATTTTGATGTTGAAGCAACATCACATTTAATTTGTGATAGGTGTAATTCTGAATACGATGCAAAATTGACTAATCACTTTCAGATGAGTTATCTATTTGTAAGAGATGCAAAACGATTAGATGAATTCAATGTAAAATATTTATCGCCAGACGAAGATAAAATTGATATTGATCAGGATGTTTTTGATTATGTTGAATTAGCAATACCGATGAAAAAATTATGTAGAGAAGATTGTAAAGGTTTATGCCCAGTATGTGGAACAAACCTAAATGAAAAACAGTGCGATTGTCATTTAAATACAAAAAATGATATTTGGGAACCATTAAAAAAATTGAAATTCAATAATTAAAAAGGGTTAAAAGATGCCTAATCCAAAACGAAAGATGTCTAAGAGTAGAAGAGACAAGCGCAGGACTCACTATAAAGCAACTATACCTACCTTAAGCCGCTGTTCAAATTGCGGAGAATTAAAGTTGAGTCATAGAGCATGTCCAAATTGCGGTTACTACGCCGGCAGATCGATGTTCGTACCAGAATCATAAGTAATTAAATTAAATGATAGAAAATCAATCAGACATCAAATGTAGAATTGCAGTTGATGCTATGGGGGGCGATTATGCCCCTTTAAATGTTATTCTTGGTGCACTACAAGCTTATAATGAATCTGCTGACTTTGAACTGATCCTTGTAGGCAATAAAGAAAAAATTCTTCAGACTGCAAAACAAGAAAAAATAGAATTAGATGAAAATTTAATTTATCACGCACCAGATGTTATTGGTATGGATGAAACTCCTGTTACAGCTATTAAATCTAAACCAGAATCATCTATAGTTATAGGTGCCAAATTAGTTAAAGAAAAAAAAGCTGATGCATTCGTAAGTGCTGGTAATACTGGTGCTGTGATGGCTGTTTCAACTTTAATTATGGGTAGAATTAAAGGCGTAAGTAGACCAACAATTGGAGCAACTTTTCCTACTGAAAAAAATAAATATTGTATTGTTTTTGACGCAGGTGCAAGTGTTGATAGTAAACCTCAGCATCTATATGAATATGCTGTCTTAGGTTCCATCTTTGCAAGAGAAATTTATGGTATTCCTAATCCTTCTATTGGTATTCTAAGTGTTGGCGAAGAAGAATCCAAAGGAAATGAACTTGTATTTTCTACTTATAAATTATTGAAGGATTCTAATTTAAATTTTTTTGGTAATGTTGAAGGAAGAGATATATTAAAAGGAACTGTGGATATAGTCGTATGTGATGGTTTTGTTGGAAATATAATACTCAAATTTGGAGAAAGTGTTTTATCGCTATTAAAAACAAAAATAAAGAATTATGCAAAGAAGGGTTTATTAAATAAATTAAAAGCACTTGTTGTTAAAAGTGTTTTGAAAGTTTCTTTAAAAGATATGGATTATCAATACTATGGAGGTGTTCCTTTACTTGGTGTTAATGGAATTAGTATTATAGGACACGGTTCAAGTTCTCCACTTGCAATTAAAAATATGGTGCTGAGAGCAAAAGAAATGTACGAAAAAAAATTAATACAAAAATTTCAGGAGGCTATTACTCAAAATGCAAAAATCTCACAAACCTATTAATGCTACCATAACTGCAGTTGGTATGTATGTACCGGAAAAAATATTAGATAATAAATACTTTGAATCCATTGTTGATACAAGTGATGAATGGATAACAACACGAACAGGTATCAAAGAAAGAAGAATCTTAGAAAACGGTGGAACAAGTTTTATGGCTGTTGAAGCTATAAAAGATTTAATGAAAAACTTTCCTTTAAATCCCGAAGAAATTGATTTAATAATAGTTGCAACAATAACTCCAGATATGTTTTTTCCATCTACAGCATGTTTAATCCAGGAAAAAATTGGAGCTAAAAATGCCTGGGGTTTCGATTTATCTGCGGCTTGTTCTGGTTTTTTATTTGCACTACAAACTGCAGCAAGTTTTATAGAAAGTGGTAGATATAAAAAGATTCTTGTTGTAGGTGCAGATAAAATGAGTAGCATTACAGATTATACAGATAGAAATAATTGCATTTTATTTGGAGATGCTGCATCTGTTGTTTTGGTAGAACCAATTGAAGACTTAAATTATGGAATTAAAGATTCAATTCTTTACTGTGATGGTTCCGGAAAAGATACTCTTTATATGAAAGCAGGCGGTAGCCTTTTTCCAGCTTCTCAAGAAACCGTTGCAAATAGATGGCATTATATTTATCAGGATGGTAAAACTGTATTTAAAGCTGCAGTTAAAGGTATGGCTGATGTATCTTATGAAATTATGAAAAGAAATAATTTGACTTCTGATGATATAGCTTATCTTGTACCTCATCAAGCTAATATGAGAATTATTGATGCTACAGCCGAAAGAATGGGTATTTCAAGAGATAAAGTAATGATAAATATTGATCGATATGGAAATACAACAGCTGCTACTATTCCTTTATGTTTGACAGAATATTATAAAGCTGGTAAATTGAAAAAAGGAGATAATTTAATACTTTCTGCTTTCGGAGCTGGTTATACCTGGGGTGCTATTTATTTAACCTGGAGTTTAGATTAATGGGTAAAAAAGCATTTATTTTCCCCGGTCAGGGTTCTCAATATGTTGGTATGACTAAAGATTTATATGAAAATTCTATAGAAGCAAAAGAAATGATTCAAACTGCTGAAGAAGCAGTTAATATGCCATTATCTCAAATTATGTTTTATGGTCCCGAAGAAACATTAAAACAAACAGAGATTACTCAATTAGCAATATTTTTGCATAGTGCAATTCTTATTGGATTGATAAGAACAATCCAGCCCGATATGGTAGCAGGACATTCATTAGGAGAATATTCAGCGTTGTTTTCTGCAAATGCAATCCAGTTTTATGATGCTATTAAACTTGTGCATTTACGTGGAAAAGCCATGGCAAAAGCAAGTTTAGAAAATAAAGGAACTATGGCTGCAATTATTGGACTATCACAGGATAAGTTAATTGAAATTTGTGAAATTGCAGCAAATGATGGAATAGTTCAATGTGCTAATTTTAATTCTCCAGGTCAAATTGTAATTTCTGGTTCGGTAGAAGGTGTTCAAAAAGCAATGCAATTAGCTAAAGAAGCTGGAGCTAAACTTGTAAAAGAACTTGTAGTTAGTGGTGCATTTCATTCTCAATTAATGAAAAATGCTCAGGAAAAATTTGCTGAATCTCTTTCGTCTGTTAATTTATACGATGCTAAAGTTCCTGTTTATGCAAATGTAACAGCAAAACCTGTTCAAAATAAAGAAGAAATTAAAAAATTACTTTTTGATCAGATCGTAAATCCTGTTAGGTGGGAAGAAACTATAATTAATATGATAAATGATGGAGCTGATGAATTCTATGAAATTGGTCCGGGTAAAGTATTACAGGGTTTGGTTAAAAGAATTAATCCAGATGTTAAAATTTTTGGAATAGATAAATATTCTGAAGTTGAAAGGTATATTTAATGTCAAATCAATTTGAAAAGAAAATTAATGGACTTTATATTGATCCAATTATTTTCACACATAAATTTGTTAACCGTTGTGATGTGTGTATTTGTTCGGGTGAATGCTGTTATTATGGTGTTTATACCGATAAGAAAGAATATGAAAAAATTCTTTCTATAAAAGATCAAATAATATCTATTATGGATGATTCACAATGCAAAGATCCAGATAAGTGGTTTGAAGAACCTGAAGAAGATAAAGATTTTGAATCTGGAATTGCAATAGGCACAGAAGTGTACAATGGTAAATGTGTTTTTCTTGATAAACAGGGTTTTTGTACACTTCAAAAAATTGCATTAATGAATGGTGAATATAAATGGAAATACAAACCTTTATATTGTATACTATTTCCACTTGTAGTTTATGAAGGTGTACTTACTATTGATGATGACCATTTAAGTAGAATGCATTATTGTAATAAAATTCAAAATCAGGTTTCTACTGTTTTTGATGCATGTAAACATGAACTTTTACATTTACTTGGAGAAAAAGGTTATCAAGAACTTCTGGAATACCGTAATGAATATTTTAATCAAATAAAAAGTGAGGGAATTAAAGATGAAATTACAAAATAAAAAAGCAATTGTAACTGGTGGTTCAAGAGGAATTGGTAAAGCAATTGTAGAACAATTAGCACGTGAAGGCTGCAGCGTTGTTTTTACATATTTTGCCCCAAATGAAGAATTATTAAAAATTGAAGAAGAAAATGCAAAAAAGGTCGAAGCAGAATTAAATACAGATAATGTTAAGGTAATTGGATATGTTGCAGATGCATCTTCGTTTAAAGCAGCTCAGGATACTGTAAATTTTACTTTGGAAAAATTTGGTAGCATTGATATATTAGTAAACAATGTTGGAATAACTAAAGATAATTTATTACTAAGAATGAGTGAAGAAGATTTTGACCTGGTTCTTAACATAAATCTAAAAAGCGTTTTTAATTATACTAAAGCAGTAATAAAAAACATGATAGCACAACGTTACGGAAAAATAGTTAATATAAGTTCAGTTGTTGGAATTATTGGTAATCCAGGTCAGGCAAATTATGTAGCTTCTAAAGCTGGAGTTATTGGATTAACAAAATCCAATGCAAAGGAATTTGCTTCCAGAAATATTAATATTAATGCAGTTGCCCCAGGTTTTATAGAGACAGATATGACTCGCAAATTAACAGAGCAACAAAGAGAAGCCTATTTAAATTTTGTCCCGCTTAAAAGATTTGGTACACCAGAAGATGTAGCTAAAGTAGTTGCATTTTTATGTAGCGATGATGCAAATTATATAACTGGACAGGTAATTTCTGTTGATGGCGGAATGGCTATGTAATATCAATTAAACTTAGAATAAATTTCTAAATAACCATATTTAATAACAGTAAAGGAGAAAAAATGGATATCGAAGCAAAAGTAAAAGAAATTATTATGGATAAACTCGGTGTTGAAGAGTCCCAAATAACACCGGAAGCATCCTTTACAAAAGATTTAGGTGCAGATTCACTCGATATAGTCGAATTAGTTATGGGTTTTGAATCTGCATTCGGAATTTCAATTTCCGATGAAGATGCAGAAAAAATCTCTACTGTTGGTGATGCTATAAAATATTTAAAAGAAAAAGTAAGTTAATTTAATAAAGGCTGTCTATAAATTTACATTTGATATAGACAGCCTAAAAATTAATATTATTTTATACATTGAGAAGAGAGAAACATTATGAATAAAAGAAGAGTAGTAATTACTGGACTTGGTGCAGTGACACCAATAGGAAATAATGTTCAAGAATTATGGGAAGGTATAATTACTGGAAGAAATGGGGCAGGAAAGATAACTCGATTTGACACTTCGAAATTTGCTACTCAATTTGCCTGTGAAGTAAAAAATTTTGATCCTTCTCTTTATATAGATAAAAAAGAATTAAAAAGAATGGATTTATATACACATTTTGCTCTTGCTTCTGCTGCAATGGCATTGGAAGATTCTAAATTAGATTTATCTAAAATTAATTTAGAAAGAGCAGGTGTTGTTTTTGGAAGTGGTATAGGAGGCATTTATACATTTGAAGAACAACATAATGCATTTCTTGAAGGAGGAGTAAAACGTGTTAGTCCATTTTTTGTTCCTATGATGATTCCTGATATTGCAGCTGGCTATATTTCAATAAAATATGGATTTAAGGGTCCCAACTATGCAACTGTTTCTGCTTGTGCAACTTCATCTCATGCAATAGCCGATGCATTTATTCTTATTCAGCGTGGTTCTGCTGATGTAATGATTTGTGGTGGATCAGAAGCTCCAATTACACAAATGTCAATCGCTGGGTTTAATGCTGCTCGTGCTTTATCTACCTGGAATGATAGATATCTCGAAGCTTGTCGACCTTTTGATAAGGATAGAAATGGTTTTGTTATGGGTGAAGGTGGTGGCGTTCTTATTATTGAAGAACTTGAACATGCATTAAATAGAGGTGCAAAAATTTATGCCGAAATTGTGGGCGTTGGTTTAACAGGTGATGCTTTTCATATAACTGCTCCTGCACCTAATGGAGAAGGTGCAGTCCGTTCAATGAAAGAAGCACTACGAGATGCCAATGTTGATCCTTCAGTTGTTGATTACATAAATGCTCATGGTACATCTACAGAATTAAACGACGTTAACGAAACAAAAGCAATTAAAACTGTATTTGGTGAACATGCTTACAAATTAGCTATTAGCTCAACTAAATCTATGACAGGACACTTACTTGGTGCGGCTGGAGCTGTAGAAGCTATTATAACAACTCTTGCTATTGTTAATAGTACTGTTCCTCCAACGATTAATTTAGATGAACCAGATCCTGAATGCGATTTAAACTATACTCCTAAAAAAGCAGTTAAAAGAGAAATTAATTATGCACTTAGCAATACATTTGGTTTTGGTGGTCATAATGCATCTATTTTATTTAAAAAATTTGAAGGTTAATTCAATTTTTGATAGTGTTAAAGAAGCTTTTTAAAAAAGACAATATAAAAGTTAATTTTAATCACCTGATAAATAAAAAAGCTCTTGAATCTCTATTAGGATTTAAGATTAAAAATAAAATACTATACCTCAAGGCATTAACTCATTCATCTTTTATCGAAACACATCCAGAACTTGAAAAATCTAATGAACGACTTGAATTTCTTGGAGATTCTGTTTTAAACTTAGTTGTTGCACATTATCTTTTCGAAAAATATAGAAATGAAGGAGAAGGATTTTTAACTAAAGTGAGAGCTTCTCTTGTAAATAGAAATCGATTATATGAAATAGCAGAAAAACTTAATCTAAAGGATTTTCTTTTATACAATGAAAAATATGTTGACAAAAATGATGAAGGTTTTAAAACAATATTAGCAGATACTTTAGAAGCACTTATAGGTGCAATCTTTTCAGATAGAGGTTTTAATGTTGCTTCTGAGTTTATTATCAAAAAAATTATTAAACCATATGAAAAAAATCATGAGTATCTTATTGATACTAATTATAAAGGACAATTACTTGAATTTACACATGCAAATAAACTTCAAACACCAAAATATGTAGTTATAAGCGAAGAAGGACCTGAGCACAAAAAAGTGTTTGTTGTGGATGTTTATATTGGGAATGAAAAAATGGGGACAGGGAAAGGAAAAAACAAAAAAACAGCTGAACAAAATGCATCGAGAATTGCTTTAATGAAATTAAGTAAAAATCTGGATTGAATTTTATTTTCTTAACTAAAATTTTTTTACACACCTATTTATTAACATATCTTAATAAATCTTGCTTAAAAGTTTATACTAAATTTTTATTTGACTGCCATTTTTATTTTAATATTTGTCATAATGTATTCTAACCATTTTAACTATATTTACTTACTAAAATATTTAAAAATATTTAAAGGTTTTAATTATGGAGTCTAATATTTTTTATGACAGATTCGTCGATAGGCATATTGGTCCAAGCGACGAAGATATTGAAAAAATGTGTAGTGTAATTGGTGTAAATTCACTTGACGAGTTAATTGATAAAACAGTACCATCCAATATTAGATTAAAAGACAAACTCGAGCTTGAAGAACCAATTACAGAATATCAATTAATTGCACGTTTAAAAGAAATAGCATCAAAAAATAAGGTTTTCAAGTGTTATATTGGTCTGGGTTATTATCCAACAATTACACCATCAGTTATTAAAAGAAATATACTTGAAAATCCAGGCTGGTATACTCAATACACACCATATCAAGCAGAAATTTCGCAGGGAAGACTTGAAGCATTATTAAATTTCCAGACCATGATTATTGATTTAACCAAAATGCAAATAGCAAATGCATCACTCTTAGATGAAGGAACTGCTGCAGCAGAAGCAATGTCGATGCTATATGCTTCAAGAAAGTCCAACAAAAAAAATTCTAATGTTTTTTTAGTTTCTGATGATGTTTTCCCTCAAACAATTGATGTTCTTAAAGCCAGAAGTGAACCACATGGTATTGAATTGAGAATTGGAAAAATAAGTAATATAGAACTAACAGAAGATGTATTTGGAATACTTGTTCAATATCCAGCAGCTGATGGCGAAATATATGATTATTCTGATCTTTTCAAAGAAGCTGATTCAAAAGGAATTTATAAAGCTGTTGCTGCAGATTTAATGAGTCTTGCTGTCTTAACTCCTCCTGGAGAATTTGGTGCAGACGTTGTTGTTGGTTCAACACAAAGATTTGGTGTTCCAATGGGATTTGGTGGACCTCATGCTGCTTACTTTGCAACTAAAGAAGAATTTAAAAGACAAATACCAGGTAGAATAATTGGAGTATCTATTGATTCACATGGTAAACCTGCTTTAAGAATGGCACTTCAAACAAGAGAACAACACATTAAACGTGAACATGCAACAAGTAATATTTGTACAGCACAGGTTTTACTTGCAATAATGGCTGGTATGTATGCTGTATATCATGGTCCAAAAGGAATTAGAGCTATTGCTGAAAGAATTCATAATCTTGCTTCTATTCTTGATTATGGTTTGAATGCAATGGGTATTAAACAATTAAATAAAAACTATTTTGATACTTTGAAAATTTTAATGAACTCAAAAGAAGAATTAGAAAAAGTAAAGTCAATTGCAATTAAAAATAAAATTAACTTTAGATATATTGATTCAATAACAATTGGAATTTCTATTAGTGAAGTAGATACACTTGATGATATAAAATTATTATTAAAAATTTTCGCTGAAGCTCTTAATAAAAAATTTGATGAGAATATTTTAATAAATCAATACAAAGAATTTCCAGAAAATTTGAAACGAAAAAGTAAGTATCTCACTCATCCAGTTTTTAATTCTTATTACTCAGAAACTGAAATGATGCGTTACATAAAAAATCTTGAAAGAAAAGATTTATCTCTTACTACTTCGATGATTTCTCTTGGTTCATGCACAATGAAACTCAATGCTGCTACTGAGTTATTAGCTTTATCCTGGAGTGAATTTTCTGATTTGCATCCATTTGCACCTCTGGATCAAGCAGAAGGTTATTTACAATTATTTAAAGAACTTGAAGAAGACTTGAAAAAAATAACAGGTTTTGATGCCGTTTCACTTCAACCAAATTCTGGTGCTCAGGGTGAATTTACAGGATTGATGGTTATACGTGCGTATCATCATAGTCGTGGAGAATCTCATAGAAATATTGTTTTAATTCCCTCGTCTGCACATGGAACAAACCCGGCAAGTGCTGTAATGGCTGGTAATAAAGTGATTGTTGTTAAATGTGACGAATCAGGAAATATTGATGTAAATGATTTGAAAGAAAAAGCTGAACAATATAAAGAAAACTTATCTGCATTAATGGTTACCTATCCATCAACACATGGAGTATTTGAAGAAGCTATTGTTGAAATTTGCGATATCATACATAAAAATGGTGGATTAGTTTATATGGATGGTGCCAACTTGAATGCTCAAGTAGGTTTAACAAATCCAGCTTTGATTGGTGCAGATGTATGTCATTTGAATCTTCATAAAACTTTTGCAATCCCTCATGGAGGTGGGGGACCAGGAGTAGGACCTATTGCTGTTGCTAAACATCTTGCACCATTTTTACCTGGACACCCAATAGTAAAAGTTGGTGGAGAAAAGCCTATCCCAGCAGTTGCATCAGCACCCTGGGGAAGTGCAAGTATCTTACCTATTTCATATGCCTATATTAAAATGATGGGAGCTGATGGTCTTACAAAAGCTACTAAAGTAGCAATTCTAAATGCAAATTATATTAAAGCAAAATTAAAAAATTATTATCAAACACTTTACACTGGTAAAAATGGTTTTGTAGCTCATGAATTAATTTTTGATACAAGAAAATTTAAACAAACTGCAAATATTGATGTAGACGACATTGCAAAAAGATTAATGGATTATGGCTATCACGCTCCTACTGTTTCTTTCCCTGTACCGGGTACATTAATGGTGGAACCAACTGAAAGTGAATCTCTGAGAGAATTAGATAAATTTTGTGACGCAATGATTTCTATAAGAAAAGAAATTGAAGAAATCGAAAATGGAATATATAATAAAGAAGATAATGTACTTAAAAATGCACCTCACACTGCTGAAGATGTTATTAGTGATAACTGGAATCATTCATACTCTAGAAGAAAAGCTGCTTTTCCATCTAAATATGCTCTGGAAAATAAATTCTGGCCAGCTGTAGGAAGAATAAACAATGCCTATGGCGATAGAAATCTATTTTGTGTTTGTCCACCAATTAGTGAATACGAAAAAATTGAAGTAAATACATGAATGACGAATTAATTATAAAATGTAATTTACTTAAATCTTCCAAAAGGATTGCGGTGATTGGTATATCCCGCAATCCAGATAAAATAAGCAGGATTATTGCAGAATTTCTGGTAAATAAAGGTTATAAAGTTTATGGAGTAAATCCTGCTTTCGAAAATGCAAATGGAATTAAAGTTTATCCAAGTTTGGTAGACATTCCTGATGATATTGATATTGTTAATGTTTTTAGAAAATCAGAAGATATTCATCAAATTATTCCAGATGTACTTACTAAAAAACCTAAAGCACTATGGTTGCAACAGGGAATTAGAAATGATGCTGCGGTTAAACCAGTAATTGATTCTGGAATTATCACAATTCAAGATGAATGTATAATGGTGTGTTATAATATTTGTAAAAATAAATTCAATAATTTCTAATTAAATCAATGCTATTGGGTATAGAACTTTATTACTCGGATTTATCCGATAATAAAAATGTTTTACTTAAGGGGGAAGAAATTCACCATTTAAAAAATGTGATGAGGCATAAAATTGGTGATGAAATTTATGTCACAAATGGAAAAGGGAACATTATTAAGTGTGTAATTGATAATATATCAAAAGATAAAGTAAACTGTAACATTATAGAAACTTATACTTTTCATAACCATTTACTTAATATTTATTTCTGCATTCCTAAATTAAAAAACAATGATCGATTCGAATTTGCTATTGAAAAATGCGTAGAATTAGGAATTACTAATTTTATATTCTTTAGTTCAGAAAGAACAATCAAGCAAAGTATAAAAGAAGAAAGAATTAAAAAATTATTAATATCTTCATTAAAGCAATCACTTCGTGCATGGCTTCCTGAAATAAATTATGTAAAAAATATCTCCGATTTAAATAACTACGAAGGTAGAAAAATACTACTTGAACAAAATACCAATGATTTACTTGTAGATTTTTTGTTTAAGAATAAAGATAAAATAATTAATGAAAAAACTTATTTTATTTTTGGTCCTGAAGGTGGTTTTACAGAAAAAGAAATTAATAACTTAAACTCAGTAAATTTATTACGACTTACAGAAAACAGACTTAGAAGTGAAACTGCTATTATAACAACTGCATCATTAATAGCTACATTAATTCAATAGACTTTTTAATTAACCTTTCGAATTTACTTTTTGCTTTTTCAGCTGTTTCAATAACTTCATCGTGAGATAATTTTATTGAAGATAATCCTGCAGCATAATTTGTAATACACGAAATTGCAGCCACTTTCATTTTCATTATGTTTGCATAAAATGCTTCGTGAACAGTAGACATACCAACAGCATCGCCACCGAATTTTTGTATCATTTTTATTTCGGAAGGTGTTTCATAATTTGGACCTTTTGTATACCAGTAATTGCCTTCTCGTAAAAGTATTTTTTCTTGAAGAGCAGCTTGAATTATAATTTCATTTAATTCTTCCGATGGAAAATCGAGCATTGAATTTTTTATATCAATCGATGCAAGTCCTACAAGTTCAGTTAGTTCTTTTTTAATGTTAAAAGAAATAAAAGATCTAATAAGCATCAAATCACCTGGAATAAGGTTGGGATTAACACCACCTGCAGCATTTGTTAAAATAATTTTTTTACAATTTAATTTTGCAGCTAAATGAATTGGCAATACACATTCAGAAATTTTATATCCTTCATAGAAATGAATTCTACCTTGAACGACAAATAATTTTTTATCAGCATATTTTGAAAAATGAAGATAGCCTTTATGTCCAGGAATAGTTGAAACAGGATATTCAGGCAAATTAGAAGTTGAGATTGATTTTATAGTTTCAATTTTATTTGCAAAATCTCCTAATCCGCTTCCCAGAACAATACAAATCTCTGGTTCGAATGGGATATCATCCTTTATTCTTTCAAGAATTTGTCTGTATTTTGAATTAAGATTAATCATTAAAAGAGAATACCTGCCAGAGTTGCTGTCATTAAATTTGCTAAAGTACCACCAATGACTGCTCTAATACCTAATTTAGCTAAATCAGCTCTTCGACCTGGTGCCAGTGGTGATATTCCACCTATTTGAATTGCAATTGAGCTAAAATTAGCAAATCCACAAAGTGCATATGTAGCCATCAAAATTGCCTTGTCGTTAATTAAAACTTTTGTTTCAATTAATTTACTCATGTCAAGATATGCTACAAATTCATTTAAAACAATTTTAGTCCCTATCAAACTTCCGAAATTATATGCACTATCCCAGGGAACTCCAATACCAAAAGCCAGAAACTGTAAGATAGAACCAAATATTAATTGAAGACTTAAAGGATTACCAAATTTTGAAATTAAAAAATTATTAAACCCAAATGTATTACCAACCCAACCTAAAAAGTAATTTATTAAAGCTATAAGAGAAATAAATGCAATAAGCATTGCAGCAACATTGAGTGCGAGAGTTAAACCATCTGTAGCACCAGAAGCAGCTGCTTCAATTATATTCGATGCATTTTTTTCTACTTTTACTTTTACTGTTCCCATTGTTTCAGGTACTTCAGTTTCGGGATATATTATTTTTGAAATTAATAAAGCTGCTGGTGCAGCCATAACACTTGCACCAAGTAGATGAGTTGCAAAAATTAATTGAGCTTCTTCTAATGGAATATTATGTGCCTGCGCAAAAGCTGAACCAAGCATTTGAATATAAGCAGCCATTACTCCACCTGCTATAGTAGCCATACCACCAACCATAATTGTAAGAAGTTCACTTTGTGTCATTCCTTTCAAATATGGTTTGATCATTAATGGAGCTTCTGTTTGACCAACAAAAATATTAGCTGTGCAAGAAAGTGACTCGGCACCACTTGTACCCATTAATCTTGCCATTACCCATGCCATTCCCTGAACAACTTTTTGCATAATTCCAAGATAATAAAGTACAGACATTAAGCTTGCAAAAAATACAATAGTTGGTAAAACTTGAAATGCAAAAAAAACACCAAGACTTCCTTCGTTACCTGGACCTAAACCTAAATTACCAAAAACAAATTTCGCTCCTTCTGATGTAAAATTTAAAATCAAAACAAAGAAACTACTGATAAATCTAAAAAATTCTTTAGGCCAACCAAGTGGTAAAAAAAATTTGCTTAATTGATCTCCTTTGAGAATTAAAATTGCAAAAGTAATTTGAATGAGTAATCCACTTAATACAAGTCGCCAATTAATTTTTTTCTTATTATTTGATAATATAAAAGCAATACCAATAATGAGAGCAATACCAATTATTCCACGAATTAAAGAAATTATATTCATATTATTTTCTCGGAATTATTCTGGGATGTAATGACATTTTCTACATCTTGCTTCATAACTTTCTGTAGCTCCAACAAGTACTCTTTCTGAAGATAATACTTTTCTTTGAGTTCTATCGGCGGGATTACCACATACTACACAAATAGCAAGAGTTTTTGTGATGTATTCTGCAATAGCTAATAATTGTGGTATTGGTTCGAAAGGAATTCCTCTATAATCTTGATCTAAACCTGCAACAATAACTCTTTTACCTTCATTAGCTAATTGATTGCAAACGTCAACTAATGTCATATCAAAAAATTGAGCTTCGTCAATTCCAACAACCTGAGCTTCGGATGTATATTCTAAAATTTCTTTTGCAGATTCAACTAAAATTGAAGGCATCGATTGCTCGCTATGCGAAACAATATCACTGGTAGAATAACGAACATCGATCCTGGGTTTAAATATTTTAACATTTTGTTTTGCAATTTTTGCTCTTCGCAATCTTCTAATCAATTCTTCAGTTTTTCCACTGAACATACAACCAGCAATTACTTCAATCCATCCAATATTTTTAGGCATCAAATGAGGTGAGTGTTCAATCATGATTTAAATATTCCTCCCCAAATGAAAATGGAATTAGTTCTTTTAATAGAAAAGATTTTATTTCATCCTTTTGATTAATCATAACTACTTCAAGTTCTTTTCCACATAAATCTAATAAAACCTGACGGCAGGCACCACATGGTGGACAAAAATCTTCTGCATCGCTTGCTATTGCAATTGCTTTGAATTTTCTTTCGCCTTCGAGTATTGCCTGAAATACTGCTGTTCGCTCTGCACATATTGTTAAACTGTAAGATGAACTTTCAATATTGGCACCTAAATAAACTTTTCCATCTTCTGTAAGTAATGCAGCACCAACACGAAATTTTGAATATGGGGCTACTGATTTTGATTTAGCTTCAATGGCTTTATAAGCAAGTTCTTTATTGGTAAGCATTTCGTAGAATATTTTTATTTCAAAAATAGCAGAAATACTTTTACAAAAAAAATTCTTTTTTTAAGAGTAATTCATCGATTAGTTCCGAAATCGTTTAATAAAAATTTTATGAATTAGTTATCATCTTCAAAGAATTAAAAGAGCTTAATTCCTGATTTATCATTAGAAAATTAATTTCTCATTTTCTCATTCATAAGAATAAAAGATTAAAATCTTTAATCAAAACTCATTTTTTTTAAAAATAATGAGCTATCAAAGTCCTAATTAAATTGGCATATATTCTGTAAATATATGATAACAATTAAAGTGAGTGAGTAAATGCATAATCATCTTTTTCAAAAATATCCTAAAAATGATAGAAGTAATTTAATAGCTCTATTGCAAGATGTTCAGGATATTTATGGTTATTTACCAGAAGAAGCATTAAAAGATATATCCGAACATTTAAATATTTCTTTGAGCAGTGTTTATGGTGTAGCTACATTTTATAATCAATTCAGATTAACTCCTTTAGGAAAAAATGTTATTAGAGTTTGCAGAGGAACTGCCTGTCATGTAAAAAACTCTGCTAATCTTCTGATAGCTCTTGAGAATGAACTGGGTATTACTGCTGGAAAAACAACAAGAGATAAGTTATTTACACTTGAAACAGTAGCATGTATTGGTGCATGTAGTATTGCACCAGTAATAAATATTAATGATGAATATTATGGAAGAGTTACAGTTAAAGAAATTCCCAGGATACTCAATAAGTATCGTAAAGAAGAATTATCAAAACGTAAACAGGAACAAATCGAGAGTGCAGAATGAAAAGTTTCATCGAAAAATGCTGCGAACAATGCTGGCATACTTCAGAAACACCATGTGAACAATTTATTGCATGTTGTATAGATGGTCCTCTTTGCCATCAAGATATTAAATGTAAAGAAAAATTCCAGAAACTAAATTCTTCATTAAAATATTATGAACATGATATTCCATTAATTTTTATTGGAATGGGAACATGTGGTCTGGCTTCAGGAGCAGATAAAGTTAAAAAAGCAATAGAAGAAGAATTAGAAAAGTATAATATCCAAGCACAAATTATTCCTACTGGTTGTATTGGTTATTGTGCTAAAGAACCAATTGTTGATATTAAACTTCCTGGCAAAGATAGAATTTCATATTGTGAAATACTTCCTAAAGATGTTCATGAATTAATTAAAACCACATTAATTGATTGTAACATTTATAAGAAAAAATTGTTAGGCACTTATGGCAAAGGTTCTGATGCAATCCCAAACATTAATGAAATTCCATTTTTCAAAAGACAATTAAAAATAGTTCTGGAAAATTGTGGTGTTATAAATCCTACATCTATTGATGAATATATCTCTTCTGGTGGATTTAAAGCATTAGACAAATCTCTAAGATTATTAACCCCAGAAAAAGTTATACAAACAGTAAAAGAAAGTGGCCTAAGAGGAAGGGGTGGAGCTGGTTTTTTAACTGGACTTAAATGGGAACTTGCTTACAATAAGGAGTCTGATACTAAATATATCATATGTAATGCAGACGAAGGTGATCCAGGTGCATTTATGGATCGTTCAGTTCTTGAAAGTGATCCATTTAGAGTAATTGAAGGAATTATTATTGGTGCATATGCAATTGGTGCTTCTTATGGATATATATATTGTCGTGCTGAATATCCTCTTGCTATAGAAAGACTTGAAAATGCAATAAGAAAGTGTAAGGAATATGGATTACTTGGGAAAAACATTTTAAACAGCGATTTCGATTTTGAATTAAAAATTAAAAAAGGTGCTGGTGCTTTTGTTTGTGGTGAAGAAACTGCATTAATAGCTTCGATTGAAGGGAAAAGAGGAATGCCAAGACCACGTCCACCTTATCCAGTTGAATCTGGTCTTTGGGGTAAACCAACTGTTATAAATAATGTAGAAACTTTTGCTAATATACCTTCAATTATAAATCATGGTCAGCAATGGTTTTCATCAATAGGAACAGAAAGTAGTAAAGGAACAAAAGTATTTGCTCTTAGTGGTAAAGTTGTTAATGGAGGACTCGTAGAAGTTCCAATGGGAATAACATTGCGAGAAGTAGTTTTTGAAATTGGCGGAGGAATTCCTAATAATAAAAAATTCAAAGCTATTCAAATTGGTGGCCCTTCGGGTGGATGTCTTCCAGAGTCAGTCATTGATACTAAAGTAGATTATGAATCTCTTCGTAATGTAGGTGCAATGATGGGCTCAGGTGGATTTGTTGTGATGGACGAAGATACATGTATGGTTGATGTTGCAAAATTTTTCTTAACATTTATTCAAAATGAATCTTGTGGAAAATGTGTTCCATGCCGCGAAGGTACAAAAAGAATGCTCGAAATTATTGAGAGAATTCCTGTTCGATATGGAAATAGTGGAAATAAAACAGAACAACTTCAAAGATTCAAAGGCATTATTTATTTACAAAGATTAGCTGATGTAATAAAAGATACTTCACTTTGTGGCTTGGGACAAAGTGCTCCTAATCCAGTTCTATCTGGACTAAAATATTTTAGAGATGAATACGAAGAACATTTGTTTGAAAGAAAATGTAAAGCTAAAGTATGTAAAGAATTATTAACTTATGAAATTGATCCAGATTTATGTAATGGATGTGGTGTTTGTTTAAGAAATTGTCCTGCAGATGCAATAATTGGAGAAAAGAAACAACCTCATCAAATCATCCAGATTAAATGTACAAAATGCGGTATGTGTTTTGAATCATGCCGATTTGAAGCTGTTAATGTTTATTAATTCAACGGAGAATAAAATGGTAGAATTAACTATTAACGATATAAAAGTAAAAGCAGAAGAAGGAATGACTATTCTTGATGCTGCAAAATCTGTTGGCATATATATTCCAACATTGTGTCATTTGAAAAATTTATTTCCTACAGGTGCTTGTAGAATTTGTGTGGTCGAAGTTGAAGGAATGAGAGGTTTGATTCCCAGTTGCGCATATCCTGCTATGAATGGAATGAAAGTTCAAACTAACTCTCTTAGAGTAAGAGTAGCACGAAAAACCATTGTTGAACTTTTGATAGAAAATCATCCTCAGGATTGTTTAATCTGTGTAAGAAATAAAAATTGTGAATTACAGGATTTAGCAGAAAGATACAGTGTAAGAGAACATCGTTATGCTGGTGAAAAGAAAAGTCATGCGATTGATATTTCCAGCGCTTCGATGGAAAGAGATCCGGCAAAATGTATTTTATGTGGTAGATGTGTTAGAACATGTAATGAAATACAAAAAATTGGAGCTATCGATTTTACAAATCGTGGCTTTAGAAGTAATGTTACTACTCCTTTTAATAAAGGATTAAATGTTAGTGATTGTATTCTCTGTGGACAATGTATTCTCGTCTGTCCAACAGCTGCTTTGAGAGAGAAAAGTCATGCTAAAGAAGTTGTTGCTGCACTTAACGATAAAAATAAATTTACAGTTGCACAAATCGCTCCAGCAGTTCGTGCAACTTTAGGAGAAGAATATAATCTTCCACTTGGAACTAATGTAACTGGACAAATAATCACAGGTTTAAGACGTCTTGGATTTAAAAAAGTATTTGATACAAACTTCGGAGCTGATTTAACAATTCTTGAAGAAGCAACTGAATTAGTTAATCGTATAAAAAATAATGAAACACTTCCAATGTTTACAAGCTGTTGCCCGGGATGGATAAAATATGCAGAACAAAATTATCCTCATCTTTTAAATCATATTTCTACATGTAAATCGCCACATGAAATGGAAGGGGCAATTATTAAAACTTATTATGCTAAGAAAATGGGATTGAATCCAAAAGATATTTTCGTAGTGTCAATAATGCCATGTACAGTTAAAAAATTTGAATCAAGTAGACCTGAATTAAGTGAGAATTATTTCCCGGATGTAGATGCAGTATTAACAACACGAGAACTTGTAAGATTATTTAAAGTTGCTGGTATCGACTTCAATGATTTACCAGAAGATAATTTTGATAATCCACTTGGTGAATCTACTGGTGCCGCTGCAATATTTGGTACAAGTGGTGGGGTAATGGAAGCAGCTTTAAGAACTGCATATTATAAAATATCTGGTAAAGAACTAAATCAACTCGATTTCGTAGATGTTAGAGGAATGAGTGGAATAAAAGAAAGTTCCGTTTCAATTAATGGAATGACAATTAATATAGCTGTTGTAAATGGAATTGGTAATGTTAAAAAAATATTAGAAGAAGTTGAGCAGGGCAATTCAAAATACCATTTCATAGAAGTTATGGCTTGTCCTGGTGGATGTGTTAATGGTGGCGGACAACCAATACATCAAAATCCAGAAAAAGTAAGAAAACGTGCACAGGCTCTTTATGAAATAGATGCAAAAATGAAAAATAGACGGTCACATGAAAATGAGTCAATAAAAAAATTATATAAAGAATTTTTAGGTGAACCCTGTGGTCATCTGTCACATGAAATCTTACATACAACTTATATAAATCGTAAAAAAATTCTCGAAGAAGTTTAAAATGCTTATACATTTATTATAAACAATATGTCAGCAGGAATAGTAACAACAATAGGACAGAAATGTAAAAGATGTTATTCTTGTATAAGAGAATGTCCTGCTCGCGCAATTAAAGTGATTAATGGTCAAGCTGTTGTGATTGAAGAAAGATGCATAACATGTGGTCACTGTGTTAAGGTATGCTCTCAAAATGCAAAAAGTGTCTTAAATGATAAAGATGTGGTTATGAATGATTACTTACTAAATAATAAAACATTCGCAATAATTGCACCATCATTCCCGGCTTCATTTCCCGGTGCAGAAAAAAAATTAATCGCTGCATTAAGAAAACTTGGATTTAGTTTTGTAGGAGAAGCAACATTTGGTGCAGATTTAATTAGCAATTATTACATAAAATATCTTGAAAAATCAGATAATAAAACAATCATCAGTAGTCCATGTCCAGCAATTTATATATGGATCGAAAAATATTTTACAGATATTGTTGAGAATCTTGCTGAAGTAGTATCTCCTATGATTGCAATGGGAAGATATTTGAAGAAGAATTATGGAAATGATATTAAAGTAGTTTTTATCGGTCCATGTATTGCAAAAAAAAGTGAATACCGTGATGAAAATGTTTCCGGTGCAATTGATGCTGTATTAACTTTTAAGGAATTAAAAGAAATAATTGAAGAGAATGAAATATCTTTGTCTGATCTTGAGGATTCAAATTTTGATCCTCCATTTGCCTATATGGGGAAAGCATATCCACTAACTGGTGGTTTACTAAAAACTACAAATACACACGGAGATATTTTAGAAAAAGAAATAATAATTGTTGAAGGAAAAGATAAAGTGCAGGAGATATTAAAAGAAATAGCTGATAAAAAAATTAAATCCAAGTTTATTGATATTTTATTTTGTGAAGGTTGTATTAATGGACCCGCAATTGATTCTAATCTGAATTATTATTCAAGAAGAGAAAAAGTTATATCATATATCGAGGATAACATAAATTCATTCGATAAAAGAGTATGGCAAAGTACACTTTTTAACAACCGAGATTTGGACCTTAGTAGAAAATTTCAACCTAAAAATCAGAAAAAGCCAGATCCTTCTGAAGATTTAATAAAATCTATTCTTGCTAAAACTAATAAGTTCAGTAAATCTGATGAATTAAATTGTGGTGCCTGTGGCTATCCTACTTGTAGAGAATATGCAATTGCAATTGCTAAAGATTTAGCAGAAGAAGATATGTGCTTACCTTATTTAATAGAAAAACTTGAACTTGCCAATAAAGAAATTAAAGAAACACAAGAACAACTTGCTCATGCAGAAAAATTAGCTTCAATTGGTCAATTAGCTGCAGGTGTTGCTCACGAAATTAATAATCCGCTTGGTTCTATAATGATATATGCATCACTGCTTATTAAAAAGATTGGAAAAATTATTAACGAACCACAATATGTAGAAGATTTGAAATTAATATTGGAAGAAGCAAATAGATGCAAGAATATAGTTTCAAACCTTTTGAATTTTGCTCGACAAGGAAAACTAAGAATAACCCAAGTTAATGTTTGTGAAATTGTTAATGATGTAATAAGATTAATTAAAGTTAAACAAGAATTTTCTGATGTGACTATAATTGAAAATTATAATGGTGGCAATAAAACAATAGAAGGTGATTTTGATCAGTTAAAACAAGCATTATTAAATGTGATTATTAACGCCTGCGAAGCAGTAGAAAATAAAGATGAAAAGGTAGTAACAATATCATATGCTGATGATAAAGATAAATTGTTAATAAAAATTTCTGATACCGGTGCCGGAATTCCACCTGAAAATCTAAGTAAAATATTTACTCCTTTTTTTACAACAAAAAAAATTGGAAAGGGAACAGGGCTTGGTCTTGCCATTACTTATGGTATAATTAAAATGCACAAGGGAGATATTAAAGTTAACAGTGAAGTTGGAAAAGGAACAAGTTTTATTATTACTCTACCAATCAAACAAAATATTTTAATAGAAAATTAAACGAGGTTAATAAAATGGAATTATCAAAAGTTAAGAAAATACTAATAGTTGATGACGACATCGATTTACTTGAACAAAATAAAATTCTACTCGAAAGCAAAGGTTTTACTGTTATAACTGCTGAAAATAGCACTGAAGGCTGGAAAAAATTTCAAGATGAAAAACCTGATGCAGCAATTGTTGATTTAATAATGGAAGAATCTGATTCTGGTTTTGTTCTGTGTTATAAAATTAAAAAAACAGAACACGGAAAAAATATTCCAGTATTTATTCTTACTTCGGCTACTTATACGACTGGTTTTAAATTCAGTGCATCAACACCAGAAGAAAAAGAATGGATTAAATGTGATGGTATATTAAACAAACCTGTAGTAATCGAAGAATTATTAGCAAAAATAGAAAACTTTCATTGATTAAGATGAATAACAAACCAAAAATATTAATTATCGATGACGAAAAAGGCTTAAGAATTGGTACACAAAGATTGCTTGAAGAAGAAGGTTATGATGTAACTGCAGTCGAAACAGGTGAAGAAGGCATTCGAATCGGTACCAGAAATGATTTTGATATTGCTGTTATCGATTTAAAAATGCCAGATTATGATGGTCTTGAAGTTTTGCAAAAAATTAAAACTAATCGACCACTTACTGTTTGTTTCATAGCAACTGCATTTGCTAGTTATGAAACCGCAATACAATCAACAAGACTTGGTGCATTTGGTTACATACCAAAACCTTTTACACCAGATGAATTTCTTTACCAAATTGAACAGGGAATTAAACAGAGAAAATTAATATTAGAATCAGAAAAATTGAAAAAAGAAAGAGAAGAAAATCTTTTAGAATTAGCTTCAGAAAAATCTAGACTGAATGCAATTATTAAATCTATAAGTGATGGAGTACTTGTAATTAATAAAAATGGAGAATTAGCTTATTATAATTATGCCGCATTAAAATTTCTTGATTTATCTGATATAAAAATTGGAGATAAGATTCTTCCACTATTAAATGAAAAAATTGTACAAATAGTAGAAAAGATCTTTTCTTCGGAGACAATTTTATTAAAAAGTTATACAACTCAAATCGAATTAAAACCAGATAATGAATTAATAGTAGAAGCAGCTGCAACTCCAATACCACATCCAGATGGTACACTGGCAGGTGTTGTAATTGTCTTGAGTAATATTACAGAATTCAAAAAAATTGAATTAATTAAATCTCAGTTTGTTTCAATGGTTGCTCACGAACTTAAAGCTCCACTTGCTGCTGTTCAAGGTTATTTAAATTTATTAACTGATGAAAAGATCAATCTACCAGAAGAAAAAAGAAAAGATTACTTAAATCGCTCATTAATAAGATTAAAAAGCCTTAGTGATCTTGTAAATGATCTTCTTGATATTTCAAGGATGGAACTAAAAACCAAGTTTAGAGAAATTGAAGATGTAGATATTAGAGATATTATCAAAAATTTAATCCAGTTTTTTGAAATTGATATTAAAAAAAGAGGTTTAAATTTAGAAATTAATATTGCCGAAAATTTGCCTACAATAAAAGCAGATCAGAATGAAATATCCCGTCTTATTACAAATCTCCTTAGCAATGCAATAAAATATAATAAGGATAATGGTAAAATCATTATCGACATATCATCGTCAACAAATTATTTGGAAATAAAAATTACAGATACCGGTATTGGACTGAAGCCAGAAGAAAAGTCAAAATTATTTAATGAATTTTTTAGAGCTAAAAATGAAAAAACGCGAGGCATTAGTGGTACTGGTTTAGGATTAAGCATTGTAAAAAAAATTGTGGATTCTTATTACGGTAAAATTGATGTTGTTTCCGAATTTGGAAAAGGAACAACATTTATAATCAATTTACCTATTAACATATAAAAATAAACTAAGGAGATGAAATATGGCTCTAATAGCAATTATTGATGATGATCCAGATATCATTGATGCTAGTAGTATAATCTTAAAATCAAAAGGACATACGATTATTTCTGCTTCGAATCCTGATGATGGTTACAAACTAGTTACAAAGGAAAAACCAGATTTAATTATTCTTGATGTTATGATGGATGAACCAGATGATGGATTTTATTTAGCACAAAAATTTCGTAAAGAAGGAATTACAACTCCAATCTTAATGTACACATCGGTTTCTAAAGCAACAGGCTTAGAATTTGAGAAAAGTGAAATGGTTCCGGTTGAAGATTTCGTTGAAAAACCTATTTCGCCAGAAGAACTTATCCAAAAAGTAGAAAAATTATTAAAGAAGGAGGGTAACTGAAATGCTGGTTTTGGAAAGAAATACTTTGACCGAAGAAATTGAAAAACTTGTTACTAAGTATGGAAAAGAACGTTCATCACTTCTTCCAATACTTCAAGATATACAAAGAAAATACAAACATATTCCAGACTTTGCTCAACAGGAAATTGCAAGACTTCTCGATATTCATCCAGTTGAAGTATATAGTGTTATCTCTTTTTATTCATTCCTTAGTACAGAACCTAAAGGAAGATACATTGTACGCTTGTGCAAAACTATTTCTTGCGATATGCAGGGAAAATCTGCTGTTGCTAAAGCAATTCAAAGAGAGTTAGGAATTAATTTTGGCGAAACTACAAAAGATAAAAAGTTTACACTTGAATATACTAATTGCTTGGGTATGTGTGATCAGGGTCCAGCAATGATTGTAAATGAAAGAGTCTATACAAAGCTAACTCCAGAAAAAGCTATCCAAATATTAAATGAACTGAAGTGAGGTGAATTATGGAAAAGAAAAGAAATGGCATATTAATTTTTTCTGAATATAGTCGTGGAGCTGGGATTAAAAAAGCTTTAGAATCATCGAGAGAAGATATTTTATTTGAACTACGCGAATCAAATTTAAGAGGAAGAGGTGGAGCTGGATTCCCAACTGCCACCAAATGGACTTTAGTTGCTGCAGCCTCGGCTGATCAAAAATATGTTATCTGTAATGCTGATGAAGGTGAACCAGGTACATTTAAAGATAGAGTACTTCTAATGGAATATCCTGAATTAGTTTTTGATGGAATGGTAATAGCAGGTTATACAATAGGTGCTACTAAAGGTATAGTTTATCTCAGGGGTGAATATGAATACATGCTTAAATTTCTTGAAGATTATCTTGAACAAATGAGAAAAGACAATTTATTAGGTAATAATATATTAGGAAAAGAAGGATTTAATTTTGATATAACAATTCGCTTGGGTTCTGGTGCTTATGTTTGTGGCGAAGAAACTGCTTTAATCGAATCACTTGAAGGGCATAGGGGCGAAGCACGTAATCGACCTCCTTATCCAGTCAATACTGGATTTTTAGGAAAACCGACTGTTGTAAACAATGTAGAAACTTTAGCTTCAGTCCCACATATAGTTACAAAAGGTGGTAATTGGTTTAGAAAATATGGTACTGATAAATCAACAGGCTCAAAATTATTCTCTGTTTCAGGTGATTGTGAAAAACCTGGAGTATACGAATTGCCATGGGGAACTAAAATTTCTGAATTACTTGAATTAGTTGGAGCAAAAAATACTAAAGCTGTCCAGGTAGGTGGTGCTTCTGGAATTTGCATTCCTAAATCTCAATTCGATAGAACTCTTGCTTACGAAGATGCTGCCACTGGAGGTTCAATAATTATTTTTAACGAAAGTAGAAATATGTTACATATTCTGAAAAATTTTATGGAGTTTTTTGTTGAAGAATCCTGTGGACAATGTACTCCATGCAGAATTGGTAATGTAAAATTATTAGAAGGAATAGAAATGATTGAAAAAGGCAATTATACTTTTGCATATATCAATAACTTGAAAGAATTAGGAAGAACAATGCAAGTAGCTTCAAAGTGTGGATTGGGACAATCGAGCCCAAATGCATTCTTATCAATCTTAGAAAATTTTAAAGAAGAAATTTTTAACGGCAACGGAGGTCAAAATGGAAAGTAGAGGAGATTTCAGAGTACCTGTAAGTCAAACAGCTCATAAAGTAGAAATTCCAAAAGATACTTCAGGCATAGGTGGAACTGTAACAGTAGAAATTAATGAAAAGAAAGTCTCCGTACCGTTGGGAACAACAATACTGGAAGCATGTAGACAGGTTGGAATTTCTATCCCTACTTTATGTCATCATGATGATTTATGTATTGCAGGTGTTTGTAGAATTTGTGTTGTAGAAGTTGAAGGAATGAGAACATTGCAAGCAAGTTGTTCTTATCCAATAACTACACCAATCAAGATTAAAACTTCTACACCAACAGTAAGAAAAGCACGCAGACATATTCTCGATTTATTGTTAAGCGAACACTATGGTGAATGTTATTCCTGTTTTCGTAATGGAAATTGTGAATTACAAAAACTTGCAAAAGAATATGGTGTTGATAATTATACATTTGGTCATGTAAATAAACCAAGATACGAAGTTGATAGATCTTCTTACTCTGTTATTAGAGATATGAGTAAATGTATTTTGTGTAAAAGATGTGTTAGAACATGCATAGATTTACAGGAAGTTGGTGTACTCGAAGCAATAGGAAGAGGTGATAATACTCATATAGGAACATTTCTTGATAAACCACTTGCTGATGTTATATGCATTAATTGTGGACAATGTATTAATCGTTGCCCAACTGCAGCATTAAGAGCAAACGATCCATCAGATGAAATATGGAAAGCAATTGACGATCCTACTAAACATGTTGTAATTCAAACAGCACCATCTCCACGTGCTGCTATTGGCGAAGAATTTGGTCTACCTGCTGGAACATCTATGACAAGAGAATTAAATACTGCTCTTAGAAGAATCGGATTTGATAAAGTATTCGATACAAATTTTGCTGCTGACTTAACAATTATAGAAGAAGGGACTGAACTCATTCTTAGGCTTTATAAAGCTCTTGTGAAAAAAGAACCTGTTGCTCTCCCTCAGTTTACTTCTTGCTCTCCAGGTTGGGTTAAATACATTGAACATTTTTATCCAGAGTATCTTGACCATATGAGTTCTGCAAAATCACCACAACAAATGTTTGGTGCATTAATTAAAACCTTTTATGCACAGAAAGCTGGAATTGATCCAGAGAATATTGTTTCTGTAGCTTTAATGCCTTGTTCTGCAAAGAAATTCGAATGCAATAGACCAGAAATGAATTCAAGTGGTTTCAAAGATGTAGATTATGGATTAACAACTCGTGAATTAGCACAAATGATAAAAGAAGCAGGAATAAATTTACCTGAAATGCCTAAGAGTGATTTCGATTCACCGTTTGGAGAAGCATCTGGTGCAGGATTAATTTTTGGTGCTACAGGTGGTGTTATGGAAGCGGCTTTAAGAACTGTTGTCGAATTTATTACTGGCAACAAAACAGAAGATATTTTTGAAAGAGCAAATATAATCCCATTACGTGGTTTTGAAGGTATTAGATACATGGAAATTCCTATTGGTAATAAAGTTGGACCTGTTCCAGATTTAATTAAACATTTAATTCCAGATTGGAATTGGTTGAAAGGAGCTACACTCAAAGTTGCAGTTGCTCATGGAACAGCAAATGCAAAGAAAATTATGGAAGATATCAAAGCAGGTGGAAAATTTTCTGAATGTCATTTTATTGAGTTTATGGCTTGTCCAGGTGGTTGTCTGGGTGGCGGAGGTCAACCAATACCAACAAATCCTGAAATTAGAAAAAAACGTGCTGAAGCAATTTATGCAGAAGATGAATCTCTTGAAATTAGAAAATCACATGAAAATCCGAATGTTATTAGACTCTATAAAGAATTTCTAACTGAAGGTCCTTGCAGTCATCTATCACATAAATTATTACATACTCATTATGTAAAACGAGGTAGATATATTGCTTAAACCAATCAGAGGCTGTCCAAAATAGGCAGCCTCTTTTTGTTTACTTTAATGTATCGTATTTATATTTTTCACTCAAACATAAAAACATTTTTATTATGCTTTTACTTCTTCCTGATTGGGCAAAAAATTATGGTGAGTTCTGGCGAGCAATTCAAATAAGAAATTTATGGTTTATTAAATTAAGATATCTTGTTGTAATCTTATTGATATGCTTCTTACTATCAGGTGAATTTTTATTTAAATTCAATTTTACAAGAACACAGATAATTGCCATCTCTACAATTACTTTCTCCATTTTAGTTTATAATATTTTATTACATATCTTTAGAAAATACGTTGGATGTTCCCCAGATAAATTTAATAGCCTTCATCTTTCTTTAATTCAAATGATACTGGATTTAATAGCATTATTATTATTGGTCTATTTTACTGGTTTAATCGAATCTCCATTATATATTTTTTTCATATTCCACATGATAATTGGAAGCTTAATACTTCCAGGTTATCTTGTTTATGTAATGGCTGGAGTAGTTAGTTTCCTGTTTACATTGTTAATAGCATTAAGTAAGATTTCATTAATAAAAATACATTTGATTAATGGTTTATATTCTTCTCCAGTTAATAATACATTATCATATGAGTTAATAACATTAGTCTCATTCATAATGATGTTATTTGCAAGTGTTTATTTAGCCAATAATATTGCAAGACAATTGTATCGTAGGGAACAACTTTTAAGAACATCACTTCAAAAAATTGATGAAGCTGAAAAATCAAAACAAAAATATATTATTGGAATTGTTCACGAAATTAAAACACCAGTAACAGCAATAAAATCAATAATAGATGTTGTTCTTCAACATTATGTTGGAGCAATAAGTAAAGAAGCAGAAGAAAAATTAAACCGTGCTAAAATTAGAACCGAAGAAACTTTGAGTTTGCTCAATAATGTTTTGAGAATATCACGACTCAAACTTTTAGATATTCGTTCCGCTGAAGAAATAGATATAAATTCTTTTATTCAAAATATAATAGAAAAACAAAATGAAAGCATTAAAGCAAAAAATATTGAGTTATTATTTGAAGACAGAAGAAAAGTTAAGAAATTTATTAAATCTGATATGATATTATTAGAGCTTGCCTTATCTAATATAATAAGCAATTCAATAAAATATGTTAATCAAAACGGGAGGATAGAAGTAATAATAGATGATGTTGATGATAAAATATCAATTGAAGTGTGTGATAATGGAATTGGCATACCTAAAGAAGATTTACCAAAAATATTTAATCAATTTTATAGAGCTTCGAATATAGACAAAACAAAACACGAAGGAAGTGGTATGGGTCTGGCAATTACAAAAGAAATAATTGAAAGGTTAGGAGGAGAAATAAATGTTATAAGTCCTTCAAGATTAGCGCACGATAATTTTCCTGGAAGTTGTTTCAAAATTATTACACCGTATTACTTTAAACCTTCCACTTATGATATTTTTGAAGTTAATCCAGAGGATTACTTATCCAGCAAAAATACTCTCGAGGGAAGCGATTCATAGCATTCTGTGCTTTTGTATAATCTTCAAAAAAACCAAAAACAGTTGAACCAGTTCCACTCATAGATGCGTATACCGCACCAGATTTATATAAATCTTCTTTAATTTCTTTTATTTCAGGATGCCATTCAAATATTATTTTCTCAAAATCATTAACTATTTTTTCTTTCATTAATTCATAGTTTAATAAATTATTATTTAATACTTGTTTATAATCAACAAAATCAGGTTCAGGAATTATTGATTCATAAGCTTCTTTTGTGGAAATATGAATTTTAGGATTTACAATTAAAACTGGCAATGGATTATCAATGGTTATTAATTCTAAATTTTCACCTCTTCCTTTACCAATTGCAGGCAAAGCTTTTAAAAAAAATGGAATATCTGAACCTAACTCCAAACTTATTTTGATAAGTTCTTCATAGCTTAGACCAAGATTAAATAATTCATTTAAGCAAATTAAAGTAGCTGCAGCATCTGAACTTCCACCTCCTAAACCTGCACCAATTGGTATCCTTTTAATGAGATTAATTTTTACATTTACTCGTTTATTATAAAATTTTTCGAGTAAGTTTTTTGCTTTTATTATCAAATTTTCTTCTTCATTATCTGTAATTTTTAGATTAGAATTAAACTCGAATTTTTCTGATAATTCAAAAGTGATGGTATCATATAAATCTTTAATTGGATAGAAAAGAGTATAAATATTATGATATCCATCATTTCTTTTTTCTAATACTCTTAAACCGATATTAATTTTGGCTGGTGCTTTAATTTCTATATATCTCATTAAATAAATCCTTAATTGCTTTTATATGAGATGGATTTGATCCACAGCAAGTGCCTACAAAAATAGGTTTTAAATCAAGTAAAGATTTTACAATGTTCACATAATTTTCTGGAGATATTCCACAAACAATATTTTCATCATTATAATTACCTGCACCACAATTAAAATAAAATCCCCATCTTGGTGGTAATGAATATTTTTCTATGTATTTAATAAATGCTGAAGGCTTTATACAATTAAAACCAATTGCAGCTGGTTCAAATGAATTTATGTATTCAACAATATCATATAGATATTCACCACTGAGTATTTTTAGATCTTCATCAAAAAACAAACTTACAACAAAAGGAATTTTGTTTTTATAACAATGATTACAAATAATTTCAATCTCATCTTTATGGCTTTGAGTCTCATTCCAGATTATATCAACATTATTTTCCCATAAAATATCAATATGTGTTTTGTGATTATACTCTAATTCTTTGTACGAAATTGTTCTTTCTCTTTGATAGCAATCTTCTGCAGGAGCATTTGAACCAGCAATAATTATTTCTTTTTCACCTCGTGATTCAAAAGCAATTTCTATTGCCTTTTTAACAATATCATTTGTGTTAATATTCATATTTGATTTGTTAATTACATATGGATTTGTTCTAAATGTATTGGTTATTATAATTTCTGCTCCAGATTTTATGTATTCATAATGTATATTTTTAACTAAATCTGGATTGTTAATGTTAGATAATGCAGTCCACAGCAATGGATGACTTATAACACCTTTATCAATTAGCAGGCTTCCCATTGCACCATCAAGTATCAATGGTCTTTTCAATTGATTATGTAATTTTAATAAATTTAATCTCTCACTCATTTTTTCAAACTATCAAAGTATTTAACTGTTTCATTTATTATTCTTTCTAAATCTATCATTTGAATACATTCAAGATTGTAAGGACATTCTTTTTTCCAGCAGGGAGCACAAAATAAACCATCAGGATAGAGTTTAACACCTCTGTCATAAAGATCAATTTCTGTCCAGCAACTTAATCCAAACCAGGCTATAACATATTTTTTTAAAGCAATTGCCAAGTGCATACCAAAAGAATCGCCAGTTATGATAACTTGTGGTATACTTTCGTAACAAGCACCTTTTCTTATACCTTCATTAGTAGGTGTATTTATTATTTCGTTTTTAAAGAAATCGCTTATGATTTTATTCCTTTCAGTATCTTCTGGACCACCAAGTAACATTATTTTAAATCTATTAAAAGAAAGGAATTTTTCTATTAATATTAAATGCTGTTCTATTGTCATTTTCTTATTAGGATAAAGCAGGGAGCATCCTGTATTAAAACCAATAACTTCATCAGTATCTTTAATACCAATATTTTTTTTATACTCATCAATAAATAATTTTTCTTCTTCAGTAAATTCAAAAACATATTCATCACGATTGTATTCTAATTCAAATGTTTCTGCTAAAATTTGCTGACCTGTTTTTTGATTAATCTTAAACTTAAGATTATCATCAAGTCCAAGTTTATAATTATATAAGGCACCATCATTTAAAGGTATTATTTGCATATTCTTATTAATACCAAAACCAAGTTTCTCTTTAGCTTTTAATTTCATTGTAAGAGCACCAGCCTTAACCGATTTATCTGAATTCAAAACTAAATCGAATTCCATTTCTGTTAATATTGAAATGTTTTCATAGTCATATATAAATAATTTATCTATGTATGGATTATTTTTCAGAATATCCGCTGAATTTTTTAGTGTTAACCAGTAAATGGTTGATTCAGGATATTTTCTTTTTATAGCCGGGAGTTGAGCAGTGGTCATTAATACACTTCCCATTGCTTCTAAAGCAATTATGAGAATCTTTTTCCCGAATTTATTTTCATCTTTACAACCTTGCTCCAGGCAATTGTATCCTGGATAACATGGTTTATAACCTGTAAAATTTTTGCAATCAGGTATATTTAATTTTTCCATAATAACTCTTCAATAAATGGTTTTAATTTATTTATAACAGATTCGTATTTAATATTATGTAGTGTAGGTTCTTCTGTAATTACACATTCAAATTTTGATTTATATGGATACCAGATCATTTCAGATGTCTTGTATTTAACATAAAGACCGAATACTGGGACTTTATATGCAGATGCCACATGGACAACCGAAGTATCTGGTGTAATTAATAAATTCAACTTGCTAATAAGAGCAGTAAAAATTTCAAATGAGTTATTATAAAATATAGGATATTTATCATCAGCAATTTCTTTTGCTTTAGTCACATCATTTGGAGAACATAATACTATCAGACCAGCATTTTTATATATACTAAGATCTTTTAATAATCTTTTATAATTTTCAATTGACCAGAATCTGGAATCATTACCTGCAGAAATATTAATTCCAATTTTAAATACATTATTTAATTTATTATTATTTATATAATTACAAATATTACTTAATGCATTTTCACTTACTTTATAATGAATATTTATTTCATCTTTATTGTAAGGCACATTTAGTATTTGAGAAAAACTCATTAATCTATCTACTATATGAGTTTTTGATTGTTGTTCAATTACATAATCATATAATTTATTATTCCATTTATTAAAACCAATCTTAAATTTTGCTTTTGAAAAAGCTAATATAAAACTCCCGGTTGTGGAAACATCATTGTGAAGATCGATGATAGCATCAGGTTTTATTGAATTTATAATTTTGATCAATTTCAAAAAATTTATCTCATTTTTATCATAAACTATTACTTCATCACATAATTCTTCTGAGTTAAAAATAAAGTGATTGTACTTGCTTGCCACAACAAATATTTTATAATTCGTTTTTGATTTTATGTTATACAACAATGAGGTAGATACTAAAGCATCTCCAATTCTATTTAATCTAATAAAAAGTATTTTTGAGTTATCATTTAAAACAATTTTATCTGCTCTTTTTCTCTTTCTAATGAACAATAAAAATAGCCTCAGAATAAATCTTCGTAAAAATATTTCAATATGTTTCAAGTTATATCTCTATTTTATTTCTTTTTATAATGTTATTAATTTTATCTAAAACTAAATCTACATTAATATTTTTAAAGCATTCGTGTTCATATGGACAAACTAACAAATTACATTTTATACAATCTAAATCATCTAAAATAATATATTCGTGATTATCACCAAAAGGTCCTTGATGTTCTGGATTTGTTGGACCATGTAAACTTAAAACTGGAGTTCCTACTGCCGTAGATATGTGCATTGGCCCACTATCATTTGCAATTAAAATACTACAATTTTTAATGAGAGCAGCCATCTCTCTTATTGTTGAGGGCGGAGCAAGTATAGATTTTTCTACTAAATTGTTTATTATGAGAGCATCATTTTTATCTTCGGGACCCCAGAGAATTAAAATACTGCAATTATATTTGTCTTTTAATGCATTAGCAAATTCAGCAAATTTTTCTGGATCACATTTCTTTGATTGCCATCCTCCAGATGGTGATATACCAATAACAAATTTTCCTTTAAGATTTTGAGATTCAAAAAATTCATCAGCAAATTTTTGATCTTTGTCTGATATATAAAAATGTAAATTAGAAAATTTTGTAACAATACCAATTCCTTCGAGTAATTTTAAATGCAATATCGCTGAATGATATTTTCCTCTTTCATTAGGACCAAATAAATTATATGCATATTTTCTGCCTCTATAAGGAAATCCAACTCTATATTTTGCTCTGCTAAAAAATGTTATTAATGCTGTGGAAGGATTAGAAAAAAAATCAAATACAACATCATAGTTTTCTCTAAATATTTTATATATCAATGTTAATCTTTCTAATAAATTATTTCTTGGAAATAAAATTACAGAATTTATCTGAGGGAGGCCTTCAAGTCCAGGTTTTCCCGCTGGATCTGTTAAGTAATCAATTTTTGCATCAGGAAAGTGTTGTTTCAAGTTATCAAGAATTATAGTTGAAAGAACTATATCGCCTATGCCCCTTAATTTTATAACGAGAATTTTTTTTATGCTTTTATCAATCATAATTATTCTGTAATTAATACACAATTTGCCGGTATTTCAGGTTTTACAATTATAACATCTTCTTTTAATAAAGAAACCTGTCCAGGTTCCATTCCTTTTCTTTTAACTACATACTTCTTAAGAGTATAGCTTACCGGAGCTAAACCAGATGTTCGAGCTTTACTATAATAAGCAGCAATGGATGCTGATTTTTCTATAATTTTTTTAGGAATTGATTCCTTAGAATTTTCTACTCTTAATACAACATGAGAACCTTTAACAGAACGAGCATGAAACCAATAATCATTTGGTTTAGCAAACTTTAAAGTTAGTTCATCATTATTATAGCTATCTTTTCCAACAAACAAATGATATTTATTTTCAATTATGTAATGTCGAAAATTAATTTTTGAGTTTTCACTTTTTTCAAGAGTCATTTGTTTTACTTTTAATTCTTTTTTCATTTTCAATAATTCTTCATCATCTAAATTATTTTCTAACTTATTATGCATTTCTATTAATTCTTGATATTTATTCTTTAATTCTTCATAAAGATTCTGGAACTTCTCAAACTGTATTTTTTCATTTCTTGCTTTCTCAAAATAACTATCAATATTTTGATTAGGAGATAATTTTTCGTCTAACTCAATATGAACCTTATTATTCTCATTATCAATTAATTCAATTTCTTTCATCCCTTTTTTCAAAAGAAAGATATTTGAAAGTAATAGATTTCCCAATTTAGAATAATATTCAGATTTTGAACCCTCATCAATTTTTGCTTTTATATTGTTTAGCTTGTTCGAAATTCTTTCTATTTCTTTGTTCAAAAATTTCTTTATTTCTAAGTAAAGTTCTTTTCTTTTTTTAAGTTTATTAAACTCAATTAAATAGTCATTCAAAGCATCATAATAACTCTTATAGTAAGCGAGTATATTGTAATTTTGAGGTAAATAGAATTTTGCAGGTTCAAATTTGACAATACCTTCGTTAGGAGAGATTGAAATTCTTATATCGTCATAAATAATTTCACTGAAAATATTTTTGATTGAATCACCATTACGAACTTTTAGCTCATTTATTATAGATTTATCGATAAATTTATATTCGTTTAAAATTTGTTCGTCGGTTTTATTTTGAAGTTCTTGAAAGAATTTATTCGGTTCATTTATATACCTGGCATTTAATAATTCAAGGAGAATCTCATTCTCATCGAGTTTATCAATTTTTTTAAAGGGAATTAATTTTTTATTAGCATCTATTAAATAGAAATTGGTAAATGGCCCCTGCACTTTGAAAAACAGAGAGCAAGTAGAAAGTGAGAATTTGATAATTCTATCAGCATAAGCAATTTCTATATTATCTAACTTTGCAGGTAAAAATTCTTTAAAAAAATTCAAAACATTTTTTTTTGCTTTATGATGTTCATTTTTAATAATTAAATAAGGGAATTGTGGATTCGAAGAAACAACAATATGAAAATAATCTTTATCCTTTAGAGGAATAGATATAAATAATTTATCTTTTTCCTGTGTATAAATTTCTAATACTGTCTGGTTAATTATTAATGGTTGAATCTCATTAAAACCACGTAGTAAATACAAATAATTCTTGTACATTGATTAATTTTATATATTATATAACAATAAATATGCTTTTATGTTAAGCTTCAAATTAACATTATTAGATAGACGGCACTTTTTAATAAGTTTGTTACAAAGTAACTATACTAAAGTAGCAAAAATATATTTATTCAAATTATATTCACAATAAAGTTTATTATTTTTACTTATAGAATAATTAATTTTTCGTCATGAGAATAATTTCTAAAAATACCTTATTCAAATTATCCTTATATGGATTATCTTTTATAGTTACTATAATTATAATCAATTCTATTATAATGCCTTATTATGTTAGCGGTGATGAGCTCAAAGTACCTAATGTAATAGGAATGCATAAAGATAAAGCTATAGAACTTTTAAGAGATTTAAATCTCAATCCCATTATAACTACTTCGAGATACGATGAAAAATATGATAAAGATTACGTCATATTTCAGAAGCCATTGCCAAATACTTATGTTAAAGAAAATCGTAAAATATATTTAACAATTAGTGGGGGACTGCAAACTGTTAAAATGCCATTCTTAATAAATAAATCTGTAAGAGATGCTCAAATAACACTTCAAAAATTAGGTCTTGTAATAGACTCGCTGGAAAATATTGTATCCGATTTTCCACCAAATACTATTGCAGAACAACAATATCCAGAAGGAATGGAATTACCTGTTGGTACTAAAGTAAGATTAAAAGTTAGTATAGGTCCACAAATAGGAAAGATTAAAGCTCCAAATCTAATAGGCAAATCGTTAATTGAAGCAGAAAAAATACTTAAAAATTATTCTTTAAAAATTGGATTAAAAACATATATTTATTCAAAATCACTTTTACCTAATACAATAGTTGACCAGCAACCTTCAGAAAATACATTACTAAATGTTGGTGATAGTATTAACGTTGTTGTAACACTAAATAAGTGAGTTACCATGAAAAATATTAAACTATTGGCTCCTTCAATTCTTTCAGCAGATTTTTCAAATCTCTCTCAACAAATAAGGTATGTTGAATTAGGTGGTGCAGATATAATTCATTGTGATGTTATGGATGGAAGATTTGTTCCAAATTTAACATTTGGACCATTAATAATTAATGCTATCAAAAAAGTAACGAATCTTCCAATTGATGCTCATCTAATGGTTGAAAATCCAGAAAATATGATTGATAATTTCATCGAAGCAGGGGTAAATTATTTAACGGTACATCAAGAAGCTACAGTTCATTTACATCGAACTATAAATTACATTAAAAGTAAAGGTGTTAAAGCAGGTGTATCTATTAATCCAGCTACACCAGTAAATATGTTGAAAGAAATTCTGGAAGATGTGGATCTTGTTTTAATTATGTCTGTTAATCCTGGTTTTGGTGGACAAAAATTTATTCCAGGTAGCATTCGAAAAATAAAAGAGCTTTCTGAAATGCGAGAAGCAATGGGTTATAATTTTTTAATTGAAGTAGATGGAGGTATTACAAAGGAAAATATTAAAGAAATATCGGAAGCTGGTTGTAATGTTTTTGTTGTAGGCTGGTCAATTTTTGGCAATGACAATAAAACTGCTGTAACTACAGAGTTTAAAAATTTATTATTACAAAACTAAGATTATATTGGAAGTGAAAAATAACTTAATAATACAATTCATCAATCTTCATCACGCTGATGTTTTTAAGAAATATAGCTCCAGGTATAATATTTATCGTGAATTATATGAAAAAGATTTATTTGGATTAGAAATTAGAAATGTAGATTTTAAACTGGGACAACGAATTAAAAAAATCATATTATCAAATAAAGAAATTTGTTATTTAGTACAAACAAAAGATCCACAGCTGGTTGATATATTATCACTGGGAACGTTATCAATCTTTAAAGAATTAGCAAAAGAAATAATTGCAATAGGGAACGAGGACATTGGATTTAAAATTAATAAAGTAATCCAAAACATAATTGATTATGACACCAGAAACATTCAAATCGGGAATAAAAATTTTGAGATGAACAAAGCTCATCTTGTTGGAATTCTTAATGTAACGCCTGATTCATTTTCAGATGGTGGTAAATATTATGAAAAAAATGCTGCTGTAGAACATGCACTAAAACTTCTGGAAGAGGGAGCTGAAATTATTGATATTGGAGGTGAATCCAGTAGACCAGGAGCAATGCCAATCAGTGAATCTGAAGAAGAAAAAAGAGTTCTTCCAGTAATAGAAGAAATTTTAAAAATAAAACCCGATGCAATTATTTCTGTTGATACAACAAAATCAAAAGTAGCAGATTCAGCTTTATCAATTGGAGCTAAAATAATTAACGATATTAGCTCGTTCAATTTTGATCCGAATATGCTTGATATTGTAAAAAAACATAATGCCACTTATGTTTTAATGCATATGAAAGGTAATCCACAAACAATGCAAGATAATCCTTATTACGAAGATGTAGTTTCAGAGTTATACGAATTTTTTATTTGTAAAATTAATGAGACTCAAAAAGGTGGAATAAAAAATATTTTAATTGATCCTGGTATTGGATTTGGTAAACGAGTACTGGATAATTATGAATTAATTAGAAGATTAAATGAATTTAAGGGTTTGGGATTTCCAATTTATATAGGTTTATCCCGAAAATCTTTTTTAGGAAAAGCACTTAATTTAGGAATCGATGAGAGAGAAGAAGCAACATTAATTGCTGAAACAATCGCTATTCAGAATGGAGCAAGATTTATTAGAACTCATAACGTAAAAAATGCCAGATATGCTTCGTTAATCAATCAATTTATTGATAAACCTGAGTTATTAAATAATGTTTGAGATTTTTAAGATTGGTTTTATATCGGTTAAGTTTACAGACATTTTAGATATAATTCTAATATCTTTCATATTTTTTAAATTATATAATACAATTAAAGGAACGATTGCTGCTCAAATTTTTTATGGATTACTAATTGTTTTATTTTTATCTTTTATTGCACAGGTTGCAAATTTCAAAGCTACAGGCTGGTTATTAAAATTAATTTCTGATATCTGGGTTATAGCATTTATTATACTATTTCAACCTGAAATAAGAAGATTATTAGTTCTTGTAGGTAGAAGTCCGCTTCTAAGATTTTTTATTAAAACAGATCAACATAACATTGCTGAAATTATTGCAGATACTGCTTTCGAATTAGCTCAAAATCAACATGGTGCTTTAATTGTAATTGTTAAATCAGTAGGAATAAGAGGTATTGTAGAAACAGGTGAGATAATTAATTCACGAGTTACAAAAAATTTATTACGCTCAATATTTTATCCTCGCTCACCTTTGCATGATGGTGCAGTTATAATTAATAATGGAATTATTGAAGCTGCAAGATGTACATTACCTTTATCAAGTGTCACACAAATTGATGGAATTCCATTAGGAATGAGACATCGGGCAGGACTTGGAATTTCAGAACAAGCAGATGTAATTTGTGTTATTGTATCAGAAGAAACAGCAAGTATTTCAATTGCAGAAAATGGAAAATTAATTAGAGGTTTATCAAAAGAGTCATTAAAAAATTACCTTTTAAAAAACTTCAGTCAAAGAAAACATAAAAGAGAAGTAAATTAAGTTGCAAATTGATGGAAATTATATTTTAAAATTAATAAAAGGAGGGTCATATGAAATTAAAATATTTTTCTCATTCGGCTTTTCAAATAACTACAAATAATGGAATAAAAATATTAATTGACCCGTTCTTTGATGGCAATCCTACTTCTCCAGTTAAATCAGATGAAGTTTCAGCAAATTATATTATTTTAACTCATGGTCATGGCGACCACATTGGTGATGCTTTCAAGATTGCTAAAAGAAGTAATTCTATGTTTATTTGCGTAAATGAATTAGCCAACTATTGTATAAGTAAAGGTTTTAATGCTCATAACATGCACATTGGTGGTTCATATAATTTTGAATTTGGTAGAGTTAAATTAACAATAGCACATCATGGTTCAATGACATCCGATAACTATTATGCAGGTGAACCATCAGGTGTAATTCTATCTATTGACGGAAAAAATATTTATCATACTGGTGATACAGGATTATTTTATGATATGAAACTTATTGGAGAAATGACACCATTAGATTATATGCTGGTTCCTATTGGAGATAATTTTACAATGGGTATAACAGATGCAGTAAAAGCTGTTGAATTAGCAAATCCCAAAATTGCAATACCAATGCATTATAATACATTCCCGGTAATTCAAGCAGATCCCTATGAGTTCAAAAACAAAATTGAACAAATGGGGAAATCTTGTATAGTTATGGAATACGGACAGGAAATAGAATTATAAATTTTATTATGGCAAAAAAAATTGTTATAGCTAATCAAAAGGGTGGGGTAGGGAAGACAACCACCGCAATAAATCTTTCTGCTTCAATTGCTGCAGCAGAATTTAAAACTCTTTTAATTGATATTGATCCCCAGGCAAATTCTACTTCAGGCATAGGTTCAGATAAATCTGATAAAACAATATATGAAGTTCTTGTTGGTATAAATACCATAGAAGAAAGTATTCTGAATACGTATATGCCTTTCCTTGATATTCTTCCTTCAACAATTAATTTAGTAGGTGCTGAAGTAGAACTTGTATCGGTTGAAAATAGAGAGTTCTTACTTAAAAATGCTATCAAATCAATTGAAGATAAATATGATTTTATTTTTATTGATTGTCCACCTTCACTTGGTTTATTAACTTTAAATGCCCTTGTAGCAGCTGATTCTGTTTTAATTCCTGTTCAATGTGAATATTTTGCACTTGAAGGTTTAGGACAGCTTCTGAATACAATTAATATTGTGAAAAAAAATTTTAATGAAGATCTTACGATTGAAGGCGTTTTACTAACAATGTTCGACAAAAGACTTCGTCTTTCTCTACAAGTAGTTGAAGAAGTTAGAAAATACTTTGGTGCTAAAGTTTATAACACAATTATTCATCGTAATGTAAGATTATCAGAATCACCAAGTTATGCAAAGCCAGTAATATTATATGATGCAAGCTCGGTTGGTGCACAAAATTATATTTCACTTGCTTCAGAAATATTAGAAAGAAATAATTTACAAATACGAAAAGAAAAGGAAGAAGAAATATGAAATCAGCTTTAGGAAGAGGACTTGATGCACTGATAAATCCACAAATTAAAGATAAAATTGATGCACCCGTAGCAATTTCGAGTAAAGAATTACCGAAAGATGATGGTAAGTCTATCGACATTCTCATCAAAATACCTGTTGAGCAAATTAGTCCTAATCCTTATCAACCACGCTCGGTATTTGAACCTTCTGCTTTAGAAGAGTTGAAAAAATCAATATTAGAAAATGGATTAATACAACCAATAACTGTAAGAAGAGCAGGGAAGGATAAATATGAATTAATTTCAGGTGAAAGAAGATTAAGAGCATGCAAAGAAATAGGTATTAAAGAAATTCCTGCTTACATAATTAAAGTTGATACAAAAGAGGCTATGTTAGCCTTATCATTAATTGAAAATATACAGCGAGAAAAATTAAATCCAATCGAAGTGGCAAATGCATATAAAAGATTAATGGAAGAATGTAATCTCTCTCAAGAAGAAATTGCTAAGAGAGTAGGCAAAGATAGAACAACAATCACAAATTTTATACGTCTTCTAAAACTACCCGAGATAATTCAAAAAAGTTTAATAGAAAATAAAATTACTACTGGTCACGCAAGAGCTTTAATAAATTTACCCAGCGAAACTATCCAGCTCGAAATTCACGATAAAATTATTAAAAAAAATCTCTCGGTACGTAAAGTAGAAGAATTAGTAAGAAAATACCTGGAATCAAAAAACGGTAAAGGCACTAAAAATTTAAGCACCATAAAAGATAATTTAATGAATGCTTCACAAAAAAATTTAGAAGAACGCCTTCAAGGTATTCTTGGTACAAAAGTACATTGCAAAATAAATAATTCTGGTACTGGACAGATTATTATTGAATTTTATTCTCATGATGAATTAGAAAGACTTTTCGAACTCTTTGAAATAATAAATGCGAATACTCATTAACATCCTTTTATTAATTGCTTTATCTAATAACTTTGCACAGGAAGTTATAAATTCTAAAGATACAACAGAAGTTGATACAATTAATTTTATAATGAAAAAGTCTCCTGCAGGTGCTGTGTTACGAAGTGCAATATTACCTGGTTTTGGACAATTTTATAATGAATCTTACTGGAAAATTCCAATAATTTGGGGAGCTTTAATATATCTGGGATACAACTGGGATAATCAAAATAAAGAGTATAAAAATTACAGAGATTTATACAATCAAAGTATTACTGCTTCGAATCCTAATGGAAATCTGAGATATAGAGATTTACGAGAATTTTATAGAGACCAGCGTGATTTAACAACTGTATTTATTGGTCTAACTTACTTATTAAATATTTTAGATGCATATGTTGATGCTCATTTTTATGATTTTGATGTATCTCCATCTTTAATGAAGAATCAAATAAATTTAAAAGTGAGGCTGAGTTTTTGAAAAATGTAATTTTATGCAGCAACTGTAACTACGAAAATCCATTTTATGCATTAATTTGTAAGAATTGCAAAGCTTTTTTGAGAACCAAGATTCCTAATATAGATCTGTGGATAACAATTGGTAAGTTAATTGAATCCCCTAAATTAGCCTTCGAAAATATAATTCATGCTGAACATAAAAACTATTTATTAACTTTGATCTTTCTATCAGTTACAAAAATTTCAATTAATTTATTCACATTAAATAACATCATTAATTTCTGTGAAAGCAGTGCTTACTTAAAAGATATTTTATTTATCAGTTTATATGCTATAATGTTATTTATTATAATGACAACATTAATAACACTTTCAAATAACTTTTTTAAACTCAAAAACAGATTTAAAGATAATATTGCTATTTACACTTTTTCTTTTATACCAATAATTTTTTCTTTAATGATATTAACGCCTGTTGAATATGCAATATTTGGAAATTATTGGTTTACTTCGAATCCTTCGCCTTTGATTATAAAAAAAGTTCCAGCTTACATTTTATATTTTATTGAAGCTATATTTATTTTATGGAGTTATCTATTATTCATTATCTCTTCATTTGTACAAACGAGAAATCTTATTTACTCTATTGTTATAGGAACTATATCATTCACAACCATTACATTTTTACCAATCATTATTTATTGCAATAAATTTTTCATGTAATCAACTATTACACCATATCTTAATCCTTTGTTACTAACCGTAATCTTTTCTAATTCTAATTTTTCCATTATAGTTTTTAGGATAATAGTACCGGTAAACAAAACATCTTCCCGGCCTTCGACTACTTGACCGTATTTTTCTTTTATTTGCATGCCAGACATACTTGCAAGAGTATCTGCTATGTTAGTAACATCATTATAGGTAAGTATAGAATTATCAACTAATTGTTCATTGTAATTTTTAATATTTTGTTTGATGCAGGAAAGTGTAGTAGGAGTACCAGCTACTGCAATGGTAAATATTTTCTTGGGAATATTATCAAGAATTTTGAAAACTTCGTTAAGTTCATTTGTTAATTTTATAATTTCTGTCTCAGTAGGAATTTCATTTTTAATAAATTTTTCCGTTAGTGAAACCACACCTATCGGAAAACTTTTTTTAAATCTTATTTCATCATTTTGACCATAAATAATTTCTGTGCTTCCACCCCCAATATCGATTACAACTTTTTCTTTACTTGAATATTCATAAGTAGCTCCTAAATATGAAAGTTTTGCTTCTTCTTCACCATCAATAATATTAATCGTCCAATTATATTTTATTTTAATTAAGTCCAAAATTTCTTTTGCATTATTAGCAATTCTAAAAGCATTCGTAGCTACAATAAAAACTTTACTACAATTATATTGCTCGATAATTGATTTATACTCTTCAAGTACATTTAATAACTTATTTATTTTTTCAGAAGAAATATTACCATTTTCAAGTAAACCTTGAGAAATTCTTGGTGCTCTATAATAATTTTGTATTGTTTCTAATTTAGCTTTTTCTAAATTAATCCTTGCGATAAGTAATAATATTGTATTTGATCCAATATCTATAGAAGCAATAATCATAATTTTTTCTTATTTTTTTTATTATAAAAATATAACTTTTATGGAAAAACTAACCAATATTTCTAAAACAATACTTTTTATTACATTATTATTTTTAATATTCTGGCTTGGTGGATATGTTGCTCGTCATTTAGTAATATATCAATTCTTCGAGCCGGAAAATCTTGAATTAAAACCACTCTTCCAAAATAATTCACTAAATGTAAACTTGTATCTCATTTTACCATTATTCGTTTTCAATATAATTAGTTATATCATTTTTTTAATTACATTTATTTTATTTCTTTTTATTTCAAAAATAAATTTGAAAAATGAAGGATGGTTATTAATAACAACTTTGATAATCATAATTACTGCACCATTTGAAATTTATTTACTGGTCAAAGATTATCAAATCTCAAAGAGTATTTATTATAATCTTACCGATGCTGTTACAATTATCAATTTTATTCGTGAAAGAATCACTTCTTTAAATGGTTTCTCTTTAATTGAAATTTTCTCTTATTGCGCAATTATCTTTCTACTGGTTTTCAAGCCATTAAGAAAAGTAAAATGAAAATAAAAGAAAAAGATTTAGAAAACATATTACAGGATTTGAAACAACTTGCAAATCAGATGGGAGCAAAAGTTCGGTTTGAGAGAGGAGACTTTAAAGGTGGATATTGCATAATTAGAGAAGATAAAATAATAGTAATAAATAAACTATCCACATTGCAAAAAAAAGTTCTAATACTATCATCAGCTCTTAAAGAACTTGGTATTGACGAAGTTTATCTTACTCCAAAATTAAGAGAAATAATTGAAGAATTAAGTGAGAGCTCATGAAAATACTTATAATTAACGGTCCTAACTTAAATCTACTTAAATTAAGAAACCCTGATTATTATGGGGCTACGGATTTAAATTCAATCCAAGAAATTATAAAAAACAAATTTCCTGATATTGAGTTTGAATTCTTCCAATCATATGATGAGAGTTCAATAATTAAATCTATAAATGAGGCTACAAACAAATTTGATGGGCTAATAATTAATCCTGGAGGTTACTCTCATACGAGTGTAGCAATAAGAGATGCCCTGGAAATCTGTAAAATTCCTAAGGTTGAAGTTCATCTCTCAAATATTCAGGCACGAGAAAGTTTTAGAAATAAATCAATTACAGCTTCTGTTTGTGATGGCTATATAAGTGGATTCAAATCTTATAGTTACATATTAGGTGTTTATGCTTTAATAAACCTAATTAATATTAACAAATAAAATGTTTAATATTGCTAATTATATAGAATTAATTTATTTTACCTAAAGTAGTTATAAGGTAAATACATGAAAGACTTTGGTCTTAAAAAGTTATATTACTCAATAAGCGAGGTAAGTAAATTAACAGGTTTAGAACAATATATATTAAGATACTGGGAAACAGAATTTGAACAACTCAAACCCAGTAAAAACAGAGCAGGGAATAGAATATATACAAATAAGGACATTAAACTTATTTTAGAAATAAAAAAATTATTACGCGACGAAAAGTATACAATTGAAGGAGCTAAAAAAATATTAGCAGGAATGAATTTCAATACAGAGCAAGTCAACAAATCAGATGAAGAAAACACAAATAAATTAAAATCCGAAACTTCATTAAAGAAAGATTTAGAAGAGATAAAAGAAATATTAACATATATTTACAATAATCTATAATCGGAACGTAGCGCAGCCCGGTAGCGCACTTGAATGGGGTTCAAGGGGTCGCGGGTTCAAATCCCGCCGTTCCGACAATGAACTAATTAAAAAATAATTTTAAGAACATAACATTATTTTTATTCAAATAGATTTTTAAGTATCCTTTTTTATATTAAATACAACCTTTATATTTCACACCAAAAATTTTTTCTTTTATGAACGATAAACCTAAATGTAATTGTGGAGTATTTGGTATCTTTGGCTGTAACGATGCAGCAATAAAAACTTATTATGGCTTACATGCATTACAACATAGAGGTCAGGAAGCCACTGGAATTGTTACATCAAACATTAAAGATAATGAAAAAAAGATTTTTAATATTTATAAGAACTTTGGTTTAGTCTCTGAAGTTTATAACAATCAGGAAATCTTCAAAAATATTTTAGTAGGAACATCCGCAATAGGACATAATAGATATTCAACTACCGGATCAGCCGACTCTGAAAAAAACATACAACCTTTTGTAGTAAATTATAAATCAGGTAATATTGCTATAGCTCATAATGGTAATTTAACAAATGCAAAAAACCTGCGTAAACAATTAGTAAATGACGGAGCAATATTTCAAACTACAAGTGATACTGAAGTAATTCTCCATTTAATTGCACGAAGTAAATTAGATAACCAAATAGAACAAATAATCGAAGCTTTAAGAAAAGTAGAAGGTGCATACAGTATAGTTATTCTTACTGATGATAAATTAATAGCAGCAAGAGATCCACACGGTTTCCGTCCTTTATCCATTGGTAAACTAAATAATTCTTATATTGTTGCTTCTGAAACCTGTGCCTTCGATATTTTATCAGCTGAATTTATTCGAGATGTAAATCCAAATGAACTTATTGTAATCGATAAAGATACTTTATCAAATGGAACTATTAAGTCATTCGATATTCATAATACAAAAAATAATATCCAACATTGTATATTTGAATATATTTACTTTTCAAGACCAGATAGCAAGATATTTGGTTCGAATGTAGATAAAATGAGAAGAAAATTAGGAAAAGTTCTTGCTGAAAAACATCCAGTGATAGATAAAGATGGAGATAAAGTAATTGTAATAAGTGTTCCTGATAGTTCAAATACTGCTGCAATTGGATATCAAACTCAATTAGCCAAACAGGGAATTCCATCACGATTAGAAATTGGATTAATAAGAAGTCACTACATTGGTAGAACTTTTATTTTACCAGGTCAAAAAGCAAGAGAAATTGGTGTTAAAATAAAATTTAATACAGTAAAAGGAGTTCTTGAAAATAAAACAGTTGTCATAGTAGATGACTCAATCGTAAGAGGTACTACATCAAAACAATTAGTTAAATTAATAAGAGAAGCTAAACCAAAAGAAATTCATTTAAGAATTTCTTCGCCACCTATAATTAGTCCGTGTTATTATGGAATGGATTTCCCTTCAGCAAACGAGTTAATTGCTAATAAATTTAATAAAGACATTGAAAAAATAAGAGAGTATTTAGAAGTAGATAGTCTTGAATATTTAACAATAGATGAAATGCTCGATGCAATGGTTGATCATAAAAAAGAAAATTTTTGTACTGCTTGCTTTTCAGGAAATTACCCCATCCCAGTTGAATTTGGACTTAAAAAAGAAGAGTATGATTAAATGAATTTATTCCCAAAATATTTTTTCGATAATGTTCTAAATCTACCAAATTTAATTAGTACTTTTAGACTTCTATTAAGTATACCATTGTTTATTTCTTTCCAATACCTGGATACAACTCCAAATATTCGCTATGCTATTCTACTTTTAATCTTAATTGCATTCTTTAGTGATTTTCTTGATGGCTACATTGCAAGAAAGAAAAATTTAGTTACCGAATTTGGCAAAATAATAGATCCATTAGCAGACAAAATATTTATTTTCATTTTAGTCTTTCAATTATTTATGAAAGGAGAGATAGTAAGTATTTATTTCTGGATAATTTTTTTAAGAGATGTGATAATATTTATAGGTGGTATCTTTGTTAGTAAAAAATTAGGTAAAGTTTTACCATCAAATTTATTAGGAAAAATTACTGTTCTATCAATAGGAATATTTTTATTTATGACTGTACTTGGAGTAAGTAAAATTTTCTGGCTTTATAAAATATTCTTTTACCTTAGTATAACATTAAGCATATTATCAGTAATTGGTTATTCCTTAAGAGCTTATGAAGCAATTAAGCGAGTTGCAAAATGAAATTATTTAATAACATTAATTTTACAAAGCTAAAAGAGAGATTAACAAAAACAAGAAATAATATATTTAATAAAATTTCTGAAACTTTAACTAAACAAGCTAAAATTGATGAAACAACCTTAGAACAAATAGAAGAAATTTTAATCTCAAGCGATATTGGTACAGTAACAACAGAAAATATTATCAATCGTGCCAGAACTTTATTATTAAAAGAAAAAGACAGATCAATTGAAAAACTTAAAGATATCATTAAAAATGAGTTGATATCTATAGTTAATATTACTTATAAAAATTTTGATTTAGATAATTATAAACCTTTTGTAATTTTAGTAATAGGTGTAAATGGCTCAGGAAAAACTACAACAGTAGGTAAATTAGCTTATAATTTTAAAAAAGCCGACTTAAAAGTTACAATTGGCTCAGCAGATACTTTTAGAGCAGCAGCAAATGATCAATTAGAAATTTGGGCTAATAGAGCAGGCGTCGATATTATTAATGTTAATACAAAAGAACCTTCGGCTGTAGCTTACGATACCATAAAAGCAGCACAAAAAAATCTTTCAGATATTGTAATAATTGATACGGCTGGAAGATTACATACACAAAAAAATTTAATGGATGAATTGAATAAAATAAAAAGAGTAATAAATAACTTACTCCCTTATGCTCCAAATGAAATTTTTCTTGTTATTGATGGTACTAATGGCCAAAATGCTCTTTATCAGGTTAATGAATTTGAAAAATACACAAATATAACTGGTTTAATTGTCACTAAATTAGATGGTACAGCCAAAGGTGGTATAATATTTAGAATTGCAGCTGAAAAAAAGATTCCAATTAGATATATTGGAGTAGGGGAAGGAATTGAAGATCTACAAACATTTTCTCCTATCGATTTTGTTGAAGCATTATTTGATTGAAATATGAAAACAAATAGCTATTTATTTATTATAAATCCCGCTGCTGGAAATTGGAGAGGACTTAAAGTAGTTGACAAAATCAAAAAATATCTGGCAAGGAAAAAAATTTCACATCATATAGAAGTTTCACAATTTCCTGGACATATTCGTGAGCTTGTTAAAACACTCAGTAAGAATTTTACTCATCTTATATCTGTAGGAGGAGATGGTACACTAAATGAACTTATCAATGGATTAGATGTTAATTCTTTTAATACAATTGGCTTGTTACCAATTGGTACAGGAAATGATTTTGCAAGAAACTTAAACTTGTATAAAAATTTATACTCAGATCTTGATGTAATCTTTAATAGCAAAAAACATTATTCATTTGATATTGGACAATCAATAATTCTCGAAGAAAAATCAAATGAAAAAAAATATTATCGATTCATTAATAGTTTAGGTATTGGATTTGATGCTTTAGTAGCTAAGATTAATCAAAGGTCAAAGCATTTAAATGGTTTATTTTCCTATCTTTATGCCATTTCCTTAGCATTAATTAAAAGAAAAGATTTTATTGCTGACATAACAGTTGATAATACTCAATATATTTCTGGCAAAAAACTTTTAATTACAATTGGAAATGGCTTTACAACTGGTGGCGGATTCTATTTAACACCAGATGCAATTATAAACGATAATAAACTTGATCTTTGCTTAATCGATTCAATATCAACATTGAAGTTATTAAGATCCCTGCCTAAAGCTTTATTTAATAAACTACATACAGTTAAAGAAGCACATTTACTAAAATTTATTGAAGCCAGAGTTCAAATGAAAGATTCAGTAATAGTTCATGCTGATGGTGAAATAGTAACCGAATCTGCAAAATCGGTTGAAATTACGATCTTAAAAAACGAATTAAAAATAATTTCTAATTAAATATGTTTTTTAAAAAAATAAGACCCAGAGATTTCGAATACATTCCCAGATATTATGATCCCGAAAAAGATCCTGAAGAACGCTTAAAACGTCGATTGGGATTTAATAGAAAAAGGAAATTCAAAAGAAAGGGAAGAAATCCAGTTTACTGGTTGGTAATATTTATAATTATTCTTTATTTCTACTTAAAATTAAAGGGATTAATTTAATTTCCAGTTTATCTTAGTTTACATAATATACATTATGTGCTGAATTATTATTTGCGATTATTCATTAATTTCAAAAGATAAGCAACATTTTAATTTACCACATGGTCCACTCAATTTGCCCATATTTGATAATAAATTTTGTTCTGTTGCTAATTGTGTAGTGATCTTTTTGAAGCTACAAAGAAATGAAGAACAGCAAAATTCTCGACCACAAGTACCAACACCACCAATTTTTTTTGCTTCGTCTCTAACACCAATTTGTCTTAATTCGATTCTTGTTTTAAATTCAGCAGCTAAATCTTTTGCAAGTTCTCTAAAATCAACTCTGCCATCTGCAGTATAAAAGAAAAACAATTTTTTTCGATCAAACTGAAAATGTACACTAACTAATTTCATTTCCAATTTATGTTTTTCAATCAACTTTTTGAAAAATGGTACAGCTCTTTCTTCATCCTGAATATTTCTTCTTACTTTTTCAAAATCTTCATTAGTGCATTTTCTTATAACCTCAGGTAAGGATTCATCAAATAATCCCAAACAGTTTCTCTTTAATCTTACTAATTCACCAACTGATTTAACTTGGGCTATATCAAGACAATCATCTTCTCTTAGTATAATAAAATCTCCTGGATGTAATTCTTCTTTAAAATCAGACGGGATTGTGCAAAAACTACTGCTCAATAATCCATTGCACCGAATTTCTATAATATTCCTAAAATCAATTGGAACGTAAGATTGTAGCTTATGATGAGAATAAAAACAGCCACTTATATTGGAATTAAAATTATGTAGCTTTTTTACGATTAATGAATAGTAGCTGTTATAATTAGGCTTATCTTTAAAATTAATCGATCTGTTTATATCTTTTTCAAGATCAGGTAAATTTATTTCAGACACTAATTAATTCCTTATTGATAATGACGCTAACTCAAATATAAGATTAAGCGATAATACATTCAAGTTAAGATTTTTATCACAATAGTTTTCTATTACATCTAATTTGTGATACAAATTTTCGACATCAGCATCATAGAATTTTGAATTAAACTTTTCAATTGTTTCCTTGTAATCTACAAAGTAAAAATTATTATTATTGTATCTATGTTTTATTACATCATTTAACCATATTTTAATTAAACTAATAATTACTTTTAATTCTTCGTTAGAATATTCTGACAATGATTCTAATAATTCATTGTAAGCTGTAGAAAATCTTTTCCCAATTGAATAACGAAGTACAGAAATAATTTTCTCTAAAAGTAAATCTAAATTTCTCTCAAGTAAAATTAATGCTTTATAGACAGAACCATCAGAAAAATGAGCAACTTTTCTTGCAATATTTTCATTAACATTAAAATAGTCTATTAATACTTTTGTAACCGCATGTTCGCTTAATGGATTAAAATTTACTATCCAGCATCGAGATTGAATGGTTGGCAATAATTTATCAATATTTGAAGTTATCAAAAAAAAGATTATTCCTTTAGGAGGTTCTTCCAGACTTTTTAATAATGCATTTTGAGTTTGTTCATTCATTAAATCAGCATCAACTATAAATATAAATCTAAGTGGAGCATTCTGATATTCATAACCAATAAATTTTTTTATATCTCTTATACTATTAATTTTTATAGTGTTGGCATCTTCAATAGATATTTTATAATAAGGATTTATAACTTTCTTATTGATTTCATTCTGAATTAATTCTATTTGTTCTTTACTTAATTTTTCGATTGATGAGTCTTCTGAAGTTTCACCTTTAGCGCGTGGTAGTGGAAAAATTAATTTAACAAAAGGTTCTTGCAAATTTTTTATGTTTCTTACTGCATTAATTTTAATATTGTCCGAAAAATCTGAATACAAAATTTGTGAGTATTGAAGAGCAGTAAAATATTTTCCAACACCTTCTGGACCATTAAAAATAAAGGCGTGTGGGACACGCCTTCTTTCATAAAAACTGGTTAATATTTCTTTGGCCTGCTCTTGTTCTAATACTTTATCCCAGTTATAGTTCATGATTTAATTTCGTCATCATCTGTGTAGAAGAAATCTTCGTCACTGGGATAGTCAGGCCATATGTCTTCGATTGATTCGTATGGTTCATCAGAATCCTCCAGTTCCTGGAGGTTCTCAATTACTTCAATTGGAGCACCAATACGTTCTGCATAATCTATTAATTCTTCTTTTGTTGCAGGCCATGGAGCATCATCTAAATAAGAAGCTAACTCAACGGTCCAAATCATAGCTTAATCCCCCCTTTATTTTTTTACAATCTCAAATAGTTTTACATCTTCTAAGATAAAATTTAATGGATTAAGAGCTATACCATCATGTCGCACTTCATAGTGTAAATGTGGTCCTGTTGTTAGAAATCCAGAATTTCCAGTTTTAGCTATAAGGTCACCGCGACTAACTTTTTGTCCAGGTTTAACTTTCACGCTTGAAAGATGAGCATAAAGTGTTCTATAACCAAATCCATGATCAATTTCCAGAGTTAATCCAAAACCACTTCTACTCCCTACAAAATCAACAGTTCCCGAACCTGGGGCATAAACATTTGTACCCACATCGGTAATTATATCTATTCCATTATGCATTCTTCTAATTTTTAAAATTGGATGTACTCTCATACCAAAATCATCGGCAATTGTTCCCTCGCATGGCTTAATTGCAGGTATAGATTCATATAAAATTTCATTTTCTTTTAATTTTCTTGAAATCTCTTCGTAATTATTTTTTTCTTTATTAAATTTTAAGGAAATCTGATTAATATAAGAATCTAATTTATTTAAATATTCTGCAACTTTCCCTGGATTATTCGAATTCAAAGGCATAAAAATAGAGCCCCCAGTACCGTAAAATTCCTCATTATTTAAGATTGGTTCTAAGTTAACAGCTAATCTTAAATCATAGCTCAATTGAGAAAGTTCGGATATTCGTTTATCCAAACTTTTATAGTTTTCAACCATTTGGTTGAGTTTTTCTTTAAGCTCTTTGTTTGTCTTTTTTAATGCTCTGATTTCAGAATCGGGATTTAAAAACTCATTAAATACAAAATAAGTTCCAAATAAGAAAAATGAAATCAGAACAGAAAAAAAGAATACAAGAAATACAAACTTTTTATAAAAGTTTTGTATTTCGACAAACTTGAGCTTTGATTTTGAAAAGTAGTAAAATTTTTTCATATCTAAACTGTGGTGCGAAAATAATAAATGAAAAATCCCATGTCAAGAAAATAGTTTTATTTATTATTCAAAATCATGTTCAAAATATTCAACTGTTCTATCTAAATTTTCTCCTTTTTCTCTAATATGTTTAAGAATTTTTGAATTTAAAACTTTTGCAGCATCATAACCATAATGTTTCAGTAGATAATTTATTGCAATAATCTCAGAGATAACAGTAATATTTTTACCGGGAACAATTGGTAATTTTATATAAGGTATTTCAACATCAAGAATTTTAACATATATATCATCAAGACCTGTTCTTGTATAATCTTCTTTTTCATTCCATATTTCGAGTTCTACCACAACCTCGAGTCGTTTTTGAAATCTAATTGCCCGAACACCAAACATACTTCTTACATCGATAATGCCAATACCACGCAATTCCATAAAATGTTTTACAAGTTCAGTTCCTGAACCCATTAGAATCCCTTCCCCCTTTTTAGTTAGAATCACAACATCGTCTGCTACTAATCGATGACCTCTTTCAACTAAATCTAAAGCAACCTCACTTTTACCTATTCCAGATTTCCCTGTAAAAAGAATACCAACTCCATACACATCCACAAAAGAACCATGAATTGTAATTCTTGGTGCAAATTGATCATCTAAGAAATCGCCTATCAAATAAATTAACTTTGTAGTAGAATAATCAGAACCAAAGATAGGTATTTTATATTGATTAGCTAATTCGAGCATTTCCGGGGAAGGTAAATTACTATTTGTAATAATTACACACGGAATATTAAATCTAAAAATATTTTCAAGGGATTTTTTTCTTTCCTCAGGCTTAAGGTTATGCAAATAGCTCATTTCTGTATTACCAAAAATTTGAATACGATTATAAGCAAAAAGATCTAGGAAACCTGCCAGAGGTAATCCCGGTCTATGAACATTCTGATCTTTAATTAGTCTATCAAATCCAACCTCGTCATTTAGCAATCTTAATTTGAATCTTTCTTTTGTATTTTTATAAAAAAATTCGACGGATATACTTTCTTTCTTTATGATATTTCTATCATCAAGTTTCATGATCTTTTCCTGGCAATTCTTTTTGTTTTAACTTTTTCAAGCTGGCGAATTAATTTATCTACAGCACCACTTACAGATTTTTCAAAATCATCGCTCGATTGAACTACAGAAATTGTTTTATGAGGTATTTGTAAAATAATCTCTGCTGTTTTTATACTATCTTCTGGTTTTGTATAACTAAGAATTACATCTACGTCAAGAATTTGATCATTGAATTTTTCTAAGGATTTAATTTCATCCTTGATGAAATTTTTTAATGATTCCTTTGCACGAAATTTTCGAGATGTAATTTTAATATTCATATTTTACTCCTTTTGTGATTTTGGGTGAGCCTGTTTGTAAATTTTTTTAATTCTTTCTATGCTCACATGAGTATAAATTTGTGTTGTAGATAAATTTTCATGTCCAAGTATTTCTTTAACTGCCATTAAATCTGCACCCCTATCAAGCATATGTGTTGCTGCACTATGTCTTAATATGTGAGGACTTTTTTTTACAATTTCAGCATCTTTCAAAAAACTTTTAATTATTTTATAAACATAAAATCTATTTATTCTTCTGCCTTGTTTATCAATAAAAAGAGCACCTGATTTTTCATTTCTTAATTTTAAATATTCCATCAAAATAGGCAACGATTTAGTACCCAAAGGAACAATTCTAACTTTTGAACCTTTCCCAAAAGCTTTGACATTCATTTTTTCTATATTTATATCTTCGATATTTAAGTTACATATTTCAGATACACGTAATGCGCATCCATATAGTAATTCAAATATAGCTTTATTTGTAATTCTTTGCTCTGGATTTTTTACTTTTTCTTCAATTGATTTTAATATCTCTTCATAAAAATCAACACTTATTGTTTCGGGAAGTTTTCTTTGAACTTTAGGATTAGAAATATTTCTGATTGGATTGATTTGAATTAATTCATTTTTAATGGCATAGTCAAATAATTTTCTAAGTGCGGATAATTTTCTGGCAACAGAGCTCTTCGCAATATGCTTTTCGTTTAATGACATTAAATATAGTTTTAAATGTTTTTCTGTAATTTGATTAATATTTAGTAAGCTTTTATCGTTACAAAACTCAAGGAATTCATTGAGATCACGTTTGTATGCCAGTAGCGTATTAATTGAAACACGTCTTATTCCAGATAACTCCGTTAGTAAATTCTCGATTATTGTAGATAAATTATTTGTCATTATAGATAATAATAATTAAATAAATTCTTCTTCTTCTGAGATTACATCAGTCTCAGATTTAGGAAGTTTCCATGTGGCATAATCACAATCTGGATATCTACTACAGCTATAGAACAATTTTCCCTTTTTAGTTCTACGTGTAGTTAATTCTCCCTCTTTACATTTTGGACACTGAATTCCAGTTGTAATTACTTTAGTATAATCACATTCTGGATATTTTTCGCATCCAATAAATCTACCAAATTTCCCTTCTCTAAAAACTGTTCTTGCACCACACTTGGGACATGTTTCACCGGTAAATTGTGGCTCATTGTTATTATCATTATTAAGTTCTTTTAAAGATTTTATATTTTTACATTCAGGATAATTTGTACATGCTAAAAATTTCCCATACCTTCCAATTTTTATTTCCATATCTGCACCACACTTATCACATTTTACTTTCTCCAGAGTACTTTCAACTTTGCTTAAAGTTTGAGAAAAAGGAATATAAAAATCATTTAATACTTTAGTATAATCTATTTCCCCTTCTGCAATTGAATCTAATTCTTCTTCCATTTTTGCAGTAAATCCTACATCAAAAATATTTGGAAAGTTTTTTATTAAAATAGCATTTACTTTTTTGCCCAAAGGTGTAGGAATCAATTTACGATCTACTTGTTCTACATAATTTCTATCAAGAATAGTACTTACAATTAAAGCATAAGTGCTGGGTCTTCCTATTCCATTGCTTTCAAGTTCTTTGATTAATGAGCTTTCAGTATATCTTGGTGGTGGTTTAGTAAAATGCTGATTAGAATTAATTTCTTCTAAATTAAGTGCTTGATTTATATATAAACCTAATGGTATTCTGCTGCCATTACCATTTTCTTCTGTTGTATCTTCGCTTTGTTCATCATAAATTTTTAAGAATCCATCAAATAAAATTGATGTACCAGATGCTCTGAATAAAAACTTATTTGCTTTTATATTGATAGTTGTTGTTTCAAGTCGAGCTGATTCCATCTGAGAAGCAATGAATCTTTTCCATATTAATTCATACAACTTAAATTGAGATTCATCAAGATAAGGTTTTACATATTCAGGAGTATATTTCATAGAAGTTGGACGAATAGCTTCGTGTGCATCCTGAACATTCTTCTTTTTTGATTCATATAATCTTGCTTTTTCTGGTAAATAATTTTCTCCAAAATTTTCTTTTATAAAATTTCTTGCTTCTGATAAAATCTCTTCACTTAATCTTGTAGAATCAGTTCTCATATAAGTAATCAAGCCAGTTAAACCTTCTTTCCCAATTTCAACACCTTCATATAATTGTTGAGCAATCATCATTGTTCTACGAGGACGAAATCGAAGTTGTTTTGATGCTTCGGCTTGCAATGTGCTTGTAATAAAAGGTGGATAAGGATTCTTTTTAATTTCCTTTTTAGTAATATCCGCTATAATAAATTGGTCAACATTCTTTATTTCATTTAGTATTTTTTCTGCTAATTCTTGATTTGTTATTGCAAAATTTTCTGATAAAAATTCATTCCATTCTTCTTCGGACATGTTTGGTTTTGGTGGAATTTTAATTTGCTTTCCATCAACTTCATACAACTTAGCTTTTATCTCTTCACCAGTTTCGGTTTTGAAGATTGCTGTAATTGACCAATATTCAGTAGGAATAAATTTTTCAATTTCTTCTTCGCGTTCACATATTAATCTTAATGCTACCGATTGTACTCTTCCGGCAGAGAGAGAATTATCTGCAGAATCAAGTACTGCTTTCCATAGAAATGGGCTTACTTTATATCCAATAATTCTATCCATCACTCGTCTTGCTCTTTGCGAGCTAACAAGTTTAGTATCAATTTTTTGTGGATTTTGGAGAGCTTTTATTACAGCATTTTTAGTAATTTCATTAAATAAAACACGATGAATTTTCTCTTTATTTTTTTCATCAAGAATATCAGCTACGTCCTGTGCAATTGCTTCTCCTTCTCTATCAGGGTCTGTTGCAATAAATATTTTTTCAGATTTATCTGCAAGACTTTTTATTTTTTTGATGATATCACTTTTACCACGTATTGTGACTAAATTAGGCTTAAAATTATTTTCAATATCGATACCTAATTTTGTCTTTGGTAAATTTTTTATATGGCCTACTGTAGCTTCGACTATATACTTATTACCAACATATTTATTTATAGTTTTAGCCTTAGAAGGAGATTCAACAAGAATTAAATTTTTGCTCATTATTTTCACCATCAATTAACAGAATCAGAAGTATATAAAAGGACCCTACTACCGGGGGGTACAATTAAATTATTATCTACAATTGAAAATAAAACCAACCAGTTAATATCATTTTTTGTTATTCTATTTTCTGGATATAAAGAGATTTGTTCTAAAATTTCTTCCATAGTATCAGTATTTATAAGTCCAATATTAAATAAATGTAAAAGGTAATTATAATTTTCTGGACCCAAGATTTCTTTTTCTTCTTCATTTAAAAAGCGAAAACTTTTGTTAGAACTTTCTTCATTTTCAAGTTTACTTTTTTCGAATGTAATTTTGTCAATCAATAAACTAAAAGCAATACTTAATGTTTGCTGATCATATTTTTTATTCTTCATGAAATGTTGATTTAGCTCTTCAATAGAATAACCTTTTCCTATCCCTTCAAGAATTTTTGTTAAGATGTCAACAATTTTTGAATTCATATTATTTTAATATATCTCCCAATTTTTTTGTCTTTTTAACAAGCGAATCTTCTTTCAGTTTCATTTTTTTTCTTTCTGCTGGAATTTTATCGTTATAACCAATTAAATGTAAAATACCGTGAATGACCAGTCTTTTTAATTCATCTTCGTAATTTACTCTATAAATTTTAGAATTTTCTTTTGCAATTTCATTACAAATAAATATCTCTCCATCTAAATTATTATTTTCTTCTGAATAATTAAATGCAATAACATCGGTATAATAGTTGTGGTTCAAATAATTTTTATTTATTTCTAAAATAGTTTCGGGATTAACAAAATTTATTTCCAGATTATTAATAACAAAATTTAATTCCTGCTTCAAGTAATGTATTAATTTATGAATTGACTTTTTGTTTATACTAATTCCCTTCTGGTTATATACAAATAAATTCTTAATCAATTATTTCCTGTATTTATTTGAAGAAATTTTATTGCATCTGGAAAATGTTGAATAGCTTTTTGAAACTGTCTATCAAATTGAAGCATTACTGCATACCATCCTTTATTCTTAAAAAGATCTCTTGCAACAAAAGCTTTTAATCTAACTTTATTTAATTCTTTATCTTTTTCAAAATCTTTAAGTGAGAATTTTATTTTTTGCTTTTTTATAAAATTCAAGAAATTATGTAAGTCATATTCTGAAAAATTAAATTCTCTTATAAATTTATTTAAATCATTTTTATATTTATTTCTTAGCTTCTCACCATTCTTATCCATATAATCTCTTACAAACAAATAATAAACATTATTTTTCCTTAATTCAATAGAAAATTCAGAATCTCTTACTGGTTCTACTATGTAATCAGGTGTAATTCCATTTCCACCAAAAACTTTTCGACCAATTCTTGTTTTATACACTTCTTTACTGGAATTTTCTTCAATTTTATGATTGAGATTATTCGAATCAGATTCGTCAAGCTGGTATAATTGTTTATAATAATTTTTTTTATCTGAATAATTTCTTTGAATTACTCTTCCAGAAGGTGTATAATATTTTGCTATTGTAATTCTAACAGCTGATTTATCTGGAAGTAAAATCTGTCGTTGAACCAATCCTTTACCAAAAGTTCTTTCTCCCACTATTAAACCTCTATCCCAATCCTGAATTGCACCAGCAATAATTTCACTTGCCGAAGCAGAACCTTTATTTACAAGAATAATAAGAGGAATTTTTTCATAAGGATATTCTTTTTCTGCTCGAAATTCTTCATTGAATTCTTTTATTCTTCCTTTTGTATAAACAATAAGTTTTCTATCATCTATGAATAAATCTGCTATTTTATGTGCTTGCTCGAGGTAACCACCAGGATTATTTCTTAAATCGAGTACAAGTTTTTTCATACCTTCAGAAGTTAACTTTTTCAAAGCATCCAGCATTTCATCAAATGATGTTTCAGAAAAACGATTGAGGCTTATATATCCAATATCATTATTATAGATTAGATATGCATTGACAGAATAAATATTAATAGTATCTCGAACAATATTAAAATTAATTAGTTTATTAATTGATGGACGATATATTGTAACTTCTACTTTTGTTCCTTTTTTGCCTCGTAATAACTTAATAATTTGCTCATTCGAATATCCTATGCAACTTTTACCATTAATCTTAATAATTCTATCTCCTGATAAAATTCCAACTGCTTCACTTGGTCCACCAGTAATGGGAGAAACAACTACTACAGTATCTTTAATTATTTGAAACTCAATTCCAACACCTTCGAAATTACCTCTAAATGCTTCTTCTTCGGTTAATTGTTCTTCAGGTGGAATATAAACAGTATGAGGATCTAAATTGCTAAACATTCCTTCAATTGCATCTTCAATCAGTTTTTCTCTTTTAAGCGTATCTATATAAAAGTTTTCTGTGTATTTCAGAATCCTTTCGAATTTACTTATTTGAGGATTTCTATAGCTCAACATATATCTATTTAATTGCAAGCCAATATAAATTCCTAACAATAAAGTAATAATTACAACTGGAATGTATTTAGTTATTCTATTTTTCATTTGTTCATTTTTCTGGTTTCATTTGAGGGAAAAGAATTACATCTCTTATTGAAGGTTGATTTGTAAGTAGCATAACAAGTCTATCTATGCCAATTCCCAAGCCTGCAGTTGGAGGCATTCCATATTCAAGTGCTCTTATAAAATCTTCATCAATTTGATGAGCTTCTTCGTCACCAGCTTCTCTCATTTTTGCCTGTTCTTCAAATCTTCTTCTTTGGTCAATAGGATCATTTAATTCACTGAATGCATTACAAATTTCTCGTCCAAGTACAAATCCTTCAAATCTTTCAACCAATCCTTCTTTACTTCTATGTTTTTTTGCAAGTGGTGAAAGTTCGATAGGATAATCCATAACAAAAGTTGGTTGAATTAAATCTGATTGTACTGTTATTTCAAATAATTCATCTATTAATTTACCTTTACTTTCACCACCTTTAATTTCTATACCTCTACTTTTTAATTCTTTGATTAAATCTTCAGATGTTGCAGTAAGTACATCAATTCCTGTATATTTTTTTAGTTCATCAACCATAGATATTCTTTTCCACGGTGGATTAAAATTAATAATTTGACCTTCTATTTCGAATTCTGTTTTTCCAAAGACATTTTTACAAATTGTAGAAATCATATTTTCAACAAATTCCATCATCCAGAAATAATCTTTATAAGCCACATATAATTCAAGCATAGTAAATTCAGGATTATGTGTTTTGTCCATTCCTTCGTTTCTAAAATCTTTTGATATTTCATAAACACCATCAAAGCCTCCAACAATTAGTCTTTTAAGATATAATTCATCGGCAATTCTTAAATAAAGATCAATATCAAGAGCATTATGATGTGTGATGAATGGTCTTGCAGTTGCACCACCATATAAAGGCTGAAGTACAGGAGTTTCAACTTCGAGAAGTTTATTGTTATCGAGATATTTTCTTATTTCTGTGATAATTTTTGCTCGTGTAATAAAAACATTTTTAACATCTGGATTTACAATTAAATCCACATATCTCTGGCGATATCTTAATTCTTTATCTGCAAATTGATCATAGATTATTTTATTTCCATTTTCATCAATTACTTCTTTAGCAATTGGAATTGGTCTTAATGATTTGGCAAGTAACTGATATGATTTACAATGAACAGAAATTTCACCAGTTTTAGTTTTAAATACAAAACCTTCAACACCTATGATATCACCAATATCAAGGAGTTTAAAAATATCGTAATTATCTCCCAGATCGTCTCGTTTTAAATAAATCTGAATTCTTCCTTCGTTATCCTGAATATGAGCAAATGTAGCTTTACCCATTCTTCGCAAAGTCATTATTCTACCAGCTATTCGAACATCTTTGCCTTCATAAAGTTCATAATTATTTTTAATATTCATTGAATAATTATTAACATCATAACTATATGCATAAGGTAAAATACCTTTTGAGATGAGTTCATTTAATTCTTCGTAACGTCTTTTAATTAGAGTATTATAATCCTGTTCGAAGTTGAAATTTTCCAAATTACCTCCGTTTAATTTCTTACGAAATTTGATAATTTATTACAAATGTTATCTTGAATATAATTTATTAAACTTGGCGGGGCGAGAAAATTATTAATCATAATAGAAAATGCAAGCAATTCGCCTGATATTGTTTTAACATAACCAGATAATGCTGAACTATTGAGATTAAATCCTGGTTTAGCTCGCACATTATTTTCACAAGTTGTTTTATTCATTCTTTGAGACAAAGTACCATCCACTCCTGCAATTGGCAAAGAATCATATATATAGTTAAAAATATTAGATTTATAAATATAACTTAAGAGATTTACAACCTGACGTGGTGTTATTAGATTCAACTGAGATAATCCAGAACCATCAACCATAACCAGGTTATCTGGATCGATGCCAATTTGTTTAAATAAATCTTTACTTGCTTTAATTCCATTTTCGGTTGTACCATAACCATAAATTTCATAACCAATTGTTTTCAATATTTGTTCTGCATAAAAATTATTGCTGTTTTTATTCAATTCTTTAATAATTGTTTTTAGTGGTACTGATTGATGAGTAAGCAATGGTATCAAATTCTGGTATATAATCATTCTTTCAGAATTACCAATACTTGTAAGTTTACCTGTAACAATAATTCCCTTCCTTTCGAGAACTTCTTTGAATACAGTAAGAAAGTACATTGTTGGATTAGATATTGAAATATTTTCAATGATTGGTTTAGAATTCTTTTTAATTTTTCCTGTAACGCTAATTAAATTAGTACCTCTTAATCTATTGCATTTTATTAACTGTTCTTCAGAATTGTCGACTGTAATAACTCCACCAATAATGTTTACATACTGTGTATTTGGATTTAATTCTACTGATGCAGGAAAATTTTGTTGCCCAGGTTTTACTATAATTTCTATGCTATTGTCATTAAAACATAAAGCTCCCGATGGAGCTGAAAACCAATAAGATTCATTATCAATTAACCAACCTTTTCCGAGACCACCATTTTCAAAACCAGAGTCATCTCCAATAATATCTCCATCAATTTTTAGAATTCCTTTAGCTAATAAACTATCAGCCCAATCTTCAAAAATTTTCACTTCACTTCCAGGATAATAACGATTTGAGATGGTTGGATCTCCAGTACCTTGAATAATTAAATCACCCTGGAGCACACCATTTTTTATAGTTCCATTAGCAAATAAATTTGTTTCATATACATAATCTGGACCCAGTAAGATAAGTGCAGCTACAGTAGTAAATAATTTAATATTTGATGCAGGTATAAAAAGTTTATCTGCGTTCTTTTTATAAATTACCTCACCAGTTTTTAATGAACGTACAAAAGCACCACAAAATGCATTAGATAAAGCTGGATCATTAAATGAATCTTCAAGTTGTTCTCTAAGTTCATTGAGTGTATAATAATCTATTTTAGACTTTTTTTCCAGAGTATCCAGCTGTGCAAATGTATTTGTTGCTATCAATAAAAGAAGTATTAATTTATTTCCCATAGGTTTTATAAACTTCCTGAATTTCTGTATAACTTAATTTTCTATAATAACCTTCTGGTAAATTTTTAATTGTAAAAGGTCCAAAGCGTATTCTTTCAAGACTTTCAACTCTGTATCCCAGTACTTCAAACATTCTTTTTACAAATCGATTTCTTCCTTCAACAGTTACAACAGATATTCTTTTAAAATTTCCCTTTTTGATAAAATTAATTTCTTCGAATTTACTTTTTCTTTTATCAAGAGTTATTCCTTTAAGAAGTTTCTCTTTATCTTTCATTTCTAAATCTCTATTTAGCAGCACATTATACTCACGCGGGATTTGATTACTTGGATGAGTTAAAAAGTTTGCAAATTCACCATCATTAGTAAGAATTAAAACTCCAGTTGTATCGTAATCGAGTCGACCAACTGGAAAAATTTTATAATTTGTTTTTATTAAATCTGTAACTTTTTTTCTATTTTTTTCATCGCTAGTTGTAGTTATATAACCTTTAGGTTTATTTAATAAAAAATATACTTTTTTTTCGGCTTTTAATTTTTCGCCATCAAGTGTAACAATATCTTTATCTGGATCAACTAAATATGAAAGTTGTGTTATAGTTACTCCATTAACAGCAACTCTACCCTCGAGAATAAAATTTTCTGCTTTTCTTCTCGAAGTTATACCACATTCAGCAATAAATTTATTCAAACGGACTTTCATTATCTACATCACTTTCATTTTCGGAATTTGTTTCTTCTTCTAAGTTTTCTTCTACTTCATTCATCATAATTCTTCTTTTTTGTTCCTGAAAATCTTCATCTTTCATTATTTCTTCTATTTCTCTCGGTTTTGGTAAATCAGAAATATTTCTTAAACCAAAATATTTTAGAAATTCATCTGTTGTAACATAAAGCAGTGGTCTTCCTATGGTATCTGCTCGTCCTTGAATTGTGATTAAATTTTTTTCAAGTAATGTATTAAGTGTATAATCTGAATTAACTCCTCTAATCAGCTCAATCTCTGGTTTAGTTATGGGTTGTTTATAAGCAATTATAGCTAATGTTTCAAGTGCTGCCTGGCTTAATCTTCTTTTACTTTTTTCGGTAGATAAATAGCCCACATATTTTGCATGCTCTGGTCTTGTTGCATAAATATATCCATTAGCAATTTTTAGAATAACAAAAGCATTACCATTTTGTTTATATTTTTCGTTAAGATCATCAACAGTTTTTTCAATATCTTCTTCAGTTATCTCAATATCAGGCCCATCAATTTCTTTAATTGCATTGATAATTTCCTTTGAGGGTAAGGGATCATCAGCTGCAAAAATTAGAGCTTCTATAACAGATATATATGTGTTATCCATTGTTCAATCTATAAATTATAAAATCATTAAAACTTGGTGATTCTCTTAATCCGATTTGGCCAGATTTTACCATTTCAAGCATTGCAATAAATGTTACTATGATTCTAATTTTATTTCTTAATTCTTTTAAAATCTCAACAAATGATATCTGAGATTTTTCTTTCAATTTATTAGAAATATAAACCATCTGTTCATCAATAGTCACATTCCATTTTTGTATTTGATGAACAGGTTGTTCAACATTTTGCAGGAGTATTTTCTTAAAAGCTTTCATCAGGTCATAAATAGTAATATTTTTCAACAAAGTTTCGTAATTAGTAACAGCTTCTTTGTAATCATAATTAAAATTCCCTCTGAAATTATAATTTCTCATATTAGCTTCCATATAACTGAGTTCTTCTGACATTTCTTTATATCTTTTATATTCAAGTAATGCTTTTACAAGATCTGCACGCGGGTCAATCTCTTCTCCTTTTTCATCTATTTCTTTTGGAAGCAACATTTTCACTTTTATTTGCATTAGTGTAGCAGCCATTAAAATAAAATCGCCAGCAATTTCCAGGTCTAACTGTTCAAGCATACGAAGATATTCCATAAAATCCTTAGTTATCTTGGATATTGGAATATCATAAATATTTAGCTCGTCTCTCTTTATAAAAAATAAGAGAAGATCAAGCGGACCTTCGAATTGTGAAAGTTTAATTTTGTACACTTTATCCAAGTTTCATTTTTGAACGAACTTCTTCCATTGTTGCAGTTGCAACAGCTTTTGCTTTTTTTTCTCCTTCAATCAAAACTTCTTTTACTATATCCAAGTTATTTTCGTAATATTTTCTTTTCTCAATAATTGGTTGTAAGAACGAATTTATTTTTGAAGCACATTTAGCTTTACATTCAACACAACCAAGAGCTCCACTTCTGCAATTTTTTTCAATCTCGTTTACTTCTTCAGGATTAAATTTTTTATGATATGTAAATACAAGACATATTTCTGGTCTACCAGGATCGTTTTTTCTAATTTTTTGTGGATCTGTAACAGCTTTACGTAATTTTTGATTTACAATTTCCGGTTCATCAGAAAGTAAAATAGTATTTCCTAAAGATTTACTCATCTTTGCATTGCCATCAAGTCCAGGAAGTCTTGCAAAATTTGTAAGAAGTGCTTCTGGTTCAGGAAAAACTTTGCCATATTGGTTATTAAATCTTCTCGCAATTTCTCTTGTTATTTCAACATGAGGAACCTGATCTTCTCCAACTGGAACTGCTTCTCCTTTATATAATAAAATATCTGCAGCTTGAAGTACAGGATAACCTAAATGGCCATAAATTATATTTTCAATATTTAGATCTCGTACCTGTTCTTTTAATGTAGGATTTCTCTCAAGTCTTGCTTTAGTAATCAACATCGAAAAAATAAGGAACAGCTCAGTATGTTCTTTAATTTGAGATTGTCTGAAAAAAGGAGATTTGTCTGGATCCAAACCGCAAGCTAACCAATCAATTACCATTTCTATTGTATTATTATAAATATCGTCTGTTGACAAATTTGTAGTTAGAACATGATAATCTGCAATTAAATGATAACTATCATATTCATTTTGTAACTTAATCCAATTTTCAAGAGCACCTACATAATGACCAATATGAAGTTTTCCAGTAGGTCTCATTCCACTTAAAATTCTTTTTTTATTCATACGATTATGGAATAATTTAATTAATGTGGTTACAAAAATAATGAAAAAATTTTTACTAATGCTTATTGAAAGAGATAAGGTTTCCAGGTTTCTTCTATTTTACCAACAGAAGCTTTAATAAACATTACATGGTTGGGAGCATATGGTTTAATACGGAGTTTCATTCCGGCTTCTTCCGGTGTTCTATCTCCTTTTTTATTATTGCAAGGAAGGCATGCTGCAACAAGATTTTCCCAGCTATCATCGCCACCTTTCGATTTCGGGATTACATGATCAATAGTTAAAGGTAAATCCCCTCTTCCACAATAGGCACATTTGTATCCATCACGCTTTAATATATTTTTTCTTGTTAGAATTATTTTTTTATAAGGGACTTTAACAAAATCATTCAATTTAATAACACTAGGCCATGGGAATGTCTTTGAGACCGTATGAATTTTTTTTTGATGATTATCGGCTATTAATTCGGCTTTCCCTAAAAGAATTAAAACAATTGCCTTTTTTACATTACATAATGTTAAAGGCTCGTAACTTTGATTAAGTAGCAATACTCTGGCATTGAGTGAACCATTTGAATTAAATTTCCGTTCGAAGACTTTCCTCCAATTTTATTTTTCGTGAAATTAATGATAATTTCCTTTTTATATATAACAAATATCGTAAAGTAAAATAAATAATGAAAGAGAAAAAACTATTTCCTTGCTATAATACCTCCGGCCAGTAAATAATTATCTTCATCATATAATACTAATGATTGTCCCGGCGTAATTGCATTTTTAGGTTTTATAAATCTGATATGAATTTTTTTATCATCAGCATAAATTACTTCTGCAGGAGTAGCTTTGTCAGAATATCTAATTTTTCCAAAGACTATTTCGCCTGCTTTTAATTCAGTTCTACTAACATAATTAATATCATTTGCAATAACATCCTTTTCGAGTATCTCTTCTTTATCACCAATTTCAATTATATTCTGTTCTGCATCAATATTTTTAACAAATACAGGCTTTCCTAAAGCAACTCCCAATCCCCTTCTTTGTCCAATTGTATAAAAAGGAAAACCTTTATGCTTTCCAATAATTTTACCGTGGTATATAATATCACCTGATGAAATATTATTAATAATATCCGGAACTCTTTCGCGTAAGAATCTTTCGTAATTATTATCTGCGACAAAGCAAATTTCCTGACTATCTGGCTTTTTAGCTGTTTTTAATCCCAATTCTTCAGCAATCTTTCTTACTTCATCTTTCTTCATATTTCCAAGGGGAAAAATAGTTCTACTCAAACTTGTTTGAGTTAATCCCCAAAGTGCATAAGTTTGATCTTTAGGATTATCATCTGAATGTTTTAATCTATATCGATTATTAATTTCATCATAATCAAGAATTGCATAATGTCCAGTAGCCACATACTTAGCATCTAACGAATCTGCTTTTTTGAGTAGTTCTTCCCATTTTATTTTTCTATTACAAATTACACATGGATTGGGTGTACGCCCGGATAGATACTCTTCAACAAAGTTGTCGATAACTGCATCTTCAAATGCTTTAGTAAAGTCTAAAGTATAATGGGGAATGCCAAGTACATTTGCAACATTTTTAGCATCAAATATTGCATCAAGGGAACAACAACCAGATTCAAATTTTGGAGCTCCACCCACTTCCATAAAGCCCCATGTCTTTAATGTTACTCCAATAACATCAAAGCCCTGTTTTTTTAGTAAAGCAGCAGCTACCGATGAATCAACGCCTCCACTCATTGCCACTATGACTCTTCTTTCGTTCAAATTCAACCCTTTCTTTTTTTGATGATTAAACAAACACAAATCAAAAATAGTTTATAAAGAAGTCAAGATAATTTAATGAAATTTGTTAAGATTTCATTATCAGGTTTTTAATGATAAGATTGCAACACAGGTAACATAATGATCAGAATGACTCATGGAAATATGAATTATTTTATCGTTGCCCAGGAAATCTTTCAATTTACCAAGAAGATTAACAGTTGGCATACCATTAACTAAATTGACAATTTCAATATCCTTCCAGCCAAAAGATTTATGATGGGAAGAAATTGCTTTCGTAATAGCTTCTTTTGCAGCGAATCGAGCTGCTAAATGTTGAAATTTATTTTTTTTATTTAATGAATACTCAAGTTCAGTTTTTGTAAATATTCTATTTAGAAAGTTATCGCCGTATTGTTCTACACTTTTTTTAATTCTTTCTATTTCAATTATATCTATCCCAATTCCCAGTATCATTATCTAACTACCAATTAAAATAAATCTATTTTTGCATCAACCTTAATACCCTTTGATTTCAATTGTTCTAAAAGTAATTGAGTTAAGTCCTTAAGTTGTTTAATGGATACTTTTAGATCATCAATAATTTCTTTGTCGTTTAATGCTCTACCTAAATTGTTTTCTGATTTATTAGTTTTATCCAGAAATTCATCAACACTTGAAACTAATTTTTGTGATTTGTCTAATGTTTGCTTTAATAAGTTAATTGTTGCGGATAGTGAATCTTTGTTTATTACTATAAAATTATTTACAGACTTTGTGAGTTCAGTACTTTCATTTAATAATTCTTTAAATTTTTCGTTGTTATTATTGATTAATTCATTAAGATTATTTGTTAACTTATTAAGCTGTATTACAGAATTTTTTAGTTCACCACTAAATTCTGAATCTGTTAGTGTTTTATTCAAAGATGATAAAGTAATTTTAATTTCTTTTATTACATCTACAAGATCATATTCTACAGTTCCTAACACTGCCATAGCAGTTGATATATCACCTAAAAATTCTCCTTTTTGAATTTTACTATAATTAAGAACATTTTCGGAACTACCAGGATTGATTTCAATTTTTTTGCCCCCCATTAAATCGAGCATCATAACATAAAATTTTGAATCATCTTTAAGTTCAGTATCTGAATCAAGATTTAAAGTTACTCTAACTTTTGAATCAGAAATTTTAATATCATCTACATAACCTTTTTTTACACCATTTACAGTAACAGGATCTCCAATTTCAAGACCAGCAACAGAATTAAATTCTACTGTTATTATTTTTCTATCTGCACCTAAAGTAATATTTTTTGCCCAGCTATAAATCCAGAAAAGTATTATCAACCCGATAAAAACTGTAATACCTACTTTAATTTCTGTCTTTTTTTGATCTCTCATTTTTACTTGCAATTTTTTTTAGGTTATAAAATTCAAGAGAATCTATTTTGCCATCTTCAATAATAATTTTAATAAAATCAATCATATTTTGAAATTGATACATTGCTATATCGAATTTTTGATTTTTTAGTTCATGTACCTTTTTATTAACAACATATTTCAAAGAATCACGATAATTATTTTTCTCTAATTTTTCTAATTTCTCATTTAATTTATTTAATGTTATTTCCATTATTTTTTCTTTACCAAAATCTTCTAACTTATAGCTATATTTTCTGTATAAATATATTCCAGCAGCAATTAAAATAGTCAATAAAAATATGGTTACAAAAAAGCAGCCTTTTTTCATGTATTATTTTTATTTGACTGTAAAAGTTTTTCTACAAGTACTTTTCTAATTCTTTTATTCGCGATTTCTTTAACAGTAAATTTATAGTTATTATAAACAAAATGAAAACCCTGTGTAGGAATAATTCCAGTTTGATTCAATATAAATCCACCGACAGTATCATAATCTTTAGCATCAGATGAGAAATTATCATTTAATAAGTCATTTAATTCATCAATAGATAATTTTCCGCTTAACAAATATTCATTATCAGAGAGTTTAATTATTTTTGATTCTTCTTTATCATATTCATCACGAATATCGCCAACAATTTCTTCAAGTATATCTTCAAGTGATATTAAACCTGAGGTACCACCGTATTCATCAACAACAATACCTAAATGAAGTTTCTTTTCCTGAAAATCGTGCAAGAGTTCATTAATATGTTTTGTCTCTGGAACAAAAAGAGCTTCTCGAGCTATTTTTTGTAGTGATAAAGTTTTTCTTAATTCTGGATTTTTCAAATAAGGCAATAAATCTTTAGCATAAATTATTCCCCTGATATCATCAAGACTCTTACCATAAAGAGGTATTCTACTATGTCCAGATTCTGTAATTGTTTTCATCAGTTCTTCAAACGATGCTGTTAAAGGTACTGCAATAATATCCACACGAGGAGTCATTATTTCTCTTACGGTAACACTTCTAAATGATACAATACTTTGAATTAATTCCTGTTCGTCCTGCTCAATTGTACCTTTTTCCAGACTTAAATCTGCAAGTTCACTAATTTCGCTACTATGTAATGCTGTTTTTAATTTATTCGAATTAAGCTTTGATATGCCAACTTTTAAAGCATCTGAAAGTATTTTTGCCACAGGAAAAAATATTATACTTATCCAGTAAAGTGGAATAGAAACCATTTTTGCAAATTGAACTGGATATTTATTTGCCCACGTTTTGGGAGTTATTTCACCAATGATAAGTATAAGTATTGTAAGTAAAACAATCTGGATACTTAATGTAATTTCTTTTGAAATATTATACGAATTTGCAATATCGATAGCCATTAAAACAGATATAATAGAAGCCGCAGAATTAACTATAGTATTCCCTAATAAAATAGTAACAAGTAATCTGCGGGGGTTTTCAATTAAAAGATTAATATACCCTCCAATAAGCTTGTGCTCCTTTTTAATTTCCTGTACTCTTTTTTTGTCGATAGAAAAAAGAGCAACTTCGGAGCCTGAGAAAAAGGCAGATAATATTAAACATAAAATCAATACTATTACACGTATTATCGAATCAAAATCCAAATTATAAACTATCCTATGTTATTAAACAGAACAATTAAAAAGGTAAATCACCTTCTTCTGATCCTGAATTAGCTTCTAATCCAGAAATGTCATTATTTCTAATTTCTTTTTCAACAGGTTTTTCTACATCATTATCAATTATATTTTCTGCATTCCCTTTTGTGTCAAGTGGAATTATTTGCTCGGCAATTATTTCAGTCACATATCTTTTTGAATTATCCTCTTTCGCCTGATATTCTCTTTTACTTATTCTTCCTTCAATATAAAATTTTTTCCCTTTCTTTAGTGCTTCTTTATAAAAATCAGATAAATTGAAACACACAATTGTATGCCAAGTTGTTTCATTTACCCATTCGTTATTTTGATTCTTGTAACTTCTTGATGTTGCCAATGGGAATGTTGTTACAGCTACATTATTTGTAGTAAATCTTGTTTCAGCATCTGCTCCAAGATTTCCAATTAGCATTACTTTGTTTAATGAGAATGCCAATTTACTTCTCCTTTATTTATTTCACCTTATGTAATAAATTTATTATTAATCAATGAAATAACCAATATCAGCTATTTAAATTATTTTTAATTTTTTACAGTAAAAAATAGATTGATTAAAAGTAATTTATAAGGATTTTATAATTCTATTTATGCATATCAAATATAAATATAACTCTGTATCTCTAGAAAAAGAGATACAGAGTTTTAAGCTTAAGCATTAATTCTTATAATGTATAATGTAAATTTACACCAAATAGATGCGCTGTATTTGAGTATTTACCATTAAAACCAAACTTTGAATTTGATACATCTCTATTAGAAAAAAGCAGTAACAAATAAGAAATATCCAGATTTAAGTTTTCAGTCAATTTTGCTCCATAACCTATATTTAATCCTATTCTATCTGCATCTGGAAGAGTTGGTTCAACATATTCTGTGGGAACTGGATTTCTATCGTAGAAAATTCCACCTCTTAATTTAAATGCAGATGTAACATCATATTCAAAACCTGTTCTAACAATAAATGTATTTTTATAGTTTCTTGGAACCGAAGAAACATTTTGAACTCCATTAACAGGATTTAAGTCCAAATCATAATTTTTGAATGTAACTTCGAGTTTATCATAACTTGACCAGTCTATATATTGAAAATCCGCAGTCCATGTAACATTATCATCAGCTTTATAAGCAATTCCCAAGGTTGCATTTTGTGGAGTTGTTAATGGAGCAGTAATATCTCCCGTTGGTAATGGTACATCACCAAGTTGTGGATGTTTAAAGGTAGCAGGAGAACTTTCTGCAGTACCACTAAGATCAAAACTTGCTTCACTTCTATAGCTTAAACCAATAGATAATTTTGGAAGAGGTTTATATAAAATGCCAGCTACAAAACCAAATGCAGTTCCATCCCCTTTCAAAGTTAGTGAAAAATCTCCTCCAACAGGTGACGGTGATTTTCGATTAATTTTAACATCAGCCCATGCAAATATACCACCTACACTTAATGATAAATTATCCAATAATTGATATGCAACTACAGGAGTTACAAAGAATGATTTAAGTTGTGTATCAACAGCTAAATATTTTCCCACCCAATTTGATGGCCATGTTGTCCCTAAACCAAAAGGATTATTAACACCAAGTCCCACATGGAGTTTATCAGTAATTTGTTGAGTAACATAGAGATTAATTGGTGTAAACACATGACTTTTTTGTTCATATTCTAATTTTGTAGTTCCAGGTACAGTATAAGAACCAAGAGGAGCTATAAGAGTTGAACCCAAATAAAATTGTGTTCCTTTTAATTGAGTAATACCAGCTGGATTAAAGTATATGGCTGATGGATCATTTGCTAGACCCGTAAATGCTCCACCCATTGCCATCGCACGTGCCCCATGCTCATTAAGTTGAAATCCACCAGCAAATAGGCTGGACGATAATAAGAAAACCAATAAAAAAAGTGGTAATATTTTTTTCACACTTCCTCCTCTATGTTTGTTTATAAGACAATTGATAATATAGCTAAATGATAAACAAAAGCAAAAAAAATAATTTTCACATATAATTATTGAAATTCAACAATCGTAATACCATCGCCCCCATATTCTATATTTGCATAATAATAATTTTTAATCCCTCTATAGTTTGAAAGGATATTTTTAACCAGTTGTTTTAAGGCACCTGTCCCCTTACCATGTAAAATTTCTACTTTTTCTAATCCAATCATATTTGCATTATCCAGAAATTTAATAATCTCCAATTCTGCTTCTTCAGCACGTTTACCCCTTATGTCTAATCGATAATTTATTTCATTAGTATCAACTTTAAAATTTCTAGTTTGGGGATAATCTATTTCAGATTTTTTTGCTGGAATTAGTTCAGAATATTTAGCTTTTATTTTGATAGAACCAATAGTTAAAACAGCTTTATCTTTATCTTTGTCCAATTCTTCAATTATTCCTACAGAAGTTGTTCCTTTTATAGAAGCATAATCACCTATTTTTAGTTCTGCTGGAATTTCTTTATTAATATTAGAAACAAAAACTTTCTTTACTTCTTTTTTTATTTCTTCTATTTCCTGCTTTTCTTTTTTAATTACCTCTTTATTTGCATTAGATTCACGAATATTTTTTATAGCATTTTCAACTTTTTTGTTTATACTATTCAATAAATCATCAGCTCTTTTTTTTGCTTCTGCCAGTATTTCTTTCTTTTGTTTTTCAAGCATATCAATTTTTTGTTGATATAAATTTGATAAACTTTTTAATCTCAGATTTTCCAATTCGAGTTTATGCAATTGCTCTCTTAAAGCTTGTGATTTTTTTTCAAGACTTATAAGAAATTCCTCAATTTTTATTTTATCTGTATCTAAAAATTTTTTTGAAAGTTTTATAAATTCATCATCAAAGCCAATTCTATTTGCTACTTCAAAAGCATAACTCGAACCAGGTAAGCCCTGATTAAATACATAAGTTGGTTTAAGTTCTTTTGTATCAAATTCCATCGATGCATTCTGAAAATCTTCGAGCTGATTTGCATATAATTTTAGCAGTCCATGATGAGTAGTTGCTAAAACAATTGCTCCTTTATCCCTAAGTGTAATTAATACACCAATTGCAATAGCAACTCCTTCAGTTGGATCTGTACCTGTACCAATTTCATCAAGTAAAACCAGTGTTCTTTTTGTTGTAGAATTAATTATGTTCTTTATATTTTTTAAATGAGAACTAAAAGTGCTTAAGTCATCTTCAATTGATTGTGCATCACCAATATCTACAAGAACTTTTTCAAAAAAATGAAAATTTGAATCTGGACTTGCAGGAATTGGGATTCCAGATTGTGCCATTAAAACCAGTATTCCTGTTGTTTTAAGTGCTACTGTTTTACCACCAGCATTTGGACCAGTAATCACAATAACTTTTTCTTTATCTATTTTAATGTTTAACGGAACAGTATTATTAATTCCAATCTTTTTTATTAATAATGGATGACGTCCATCAATAATTTGGAATGGTTTATTTTCATCAAAAGTTGGAAAAGAGCCAATAATTTCTATCGCATATTTTGCTCTTGCAAAAATTGAATCTAATTCAGCAATAGCATCAAGTGCTTTTAATAGTTCACTACTTTGAGCTCCAATTCTTTGTGTAAGATTTCTTAATATTTTTTCAATTTCACGTTTCTCTGCAAATTTTAGTGAGAGAATTTCGTTATTTAGTTCAAGTGTTTCTTCGGGTTCAATATAAACAGTTTGACCAGTTGATGATTCTGAATGAATAAAACCTTTTACATGTCGTTTATGTTCTGCTTTTACAGGTAATACTATTCTTCCATCTCTTTGTGTTATGTATTCTTCCTGAACAAGGTAAGATTCACTGAATTGTTTGAGAAGTTTATTAACTAATTTTTGTAAATGAAATTCCTTTTCTTTTATTTCTAAACGAATTGATTTTAGTTCAGAAGATGCATCATCACGAATGTCTCCACTTTCAGTAAATATTCTACTTATTTGATGTTCAAATACTTTATCTACAAATAATGAATTTCTGATTTCAGCTAATACATCTGAGTTTTCTTCTTTGGGTTTTAAATATTGATATAACTTTCTTGATACCTCAGCAATTTTTAATATCTCTAAAATTTGTTTTGACGTAAGTATAACACCTTCGATTCTACTTCTATATAATGTTTCTGTTAAATCTGGCAAATAATCAATTGGGGGGACATCATTAAGAATTAAAATTTCTTTTGCTTTATTAACTCTTTCTCCCTCGATTAATATTTTATTAATATCATCTAATGGAATTAGCGATAGAACTTTCTTCTTTCCCTTCTCTGTAATACAATATTTTGAAATATAAGTTAATACTTTCGGGAATTCGAGTTTTTCTAATACTTCTGAATTAATCATTTTATAATTAATGAATCTATAGGTGGTGTTTTAATTGTGTCTTTGTTTTCAATAAAATTTTTTATTACTTCTGAAGCTTCTGATTGCTTACCAATAAAAAAATCAATTGATTTAGGGATAATATTAGCTACATGTGAATATGTAAAAGATTCCTTTTTAGTTATGTCATCAGGAAAACCAAGAATATCTAAAACAATTAATAATCCACTTAAAAAAAATACAATTTGAACAATACCAATTAAACCACCTAAAAATTGATTGAGAAATTTATTGAGTTTATCTACGGGATGAACTATTCGTTTTAAAATTGTTGTAATTAATATTACAATTAAAAAAATGAGTATACCAGAAAAGATATTTGAAAAATATTCATCTTCATTAAAGATAGGATTTAAATATTTCCCTAAAGTTTGGGAATATTCAAAAGATAAAAATACTGCTAAGATTAATCCAATTAATCCAATAATTTTTCTAATTAATCCATCTTTAAAACCAAGTATAAAACCTATTGCAATTATAATAAATATTAAATAATCAACGTAATTCAATTGATACTCAGAAATTTTTCAACAATCTCTTTTATTACTTTACCGTCAGCTTTACCTTTCAGAGTTTTTGCAGCTAAAGGCATTAAACGTGGGAAGTCACTTTTTTCTTTAGCATTTATTTCAGCAGCAATTTTTTTTACTTCTTCCAGTATTTCTTCATATGTAAGTTGTTTTGGTAAATATTCTTCAATTATTTTTAATTCAGTTTCTTCTTTTTCTGCAAGATCGTTTCTGTTAGCACTACGATATTGTTCTATTGCTTCTTTCCTTTTTTTTGCAGCAGATGTTAGAATTCGTATCTCTTCATCAGATGTAAGTTCTTTGCCAGAACCACTTTTTTCGAATTCAAGGATTAGTGCTCTTATGGAACGAATCGTTTCGAGGCGAGTTTTATCGCCAGTTTTCATTGCTTCTTTTAAATCATTATTTATTCTATCACGTAAATTCATAGCAACCTCAAAAAAAAAGGCAGGCTATTAAATGAACAACCTGCCTCAGTGTTTTAGAAATATATAATTAAATTTTCAGCATAGCTGAATAATTTATTCTTAAGCAAGAAGCCTTTCTTAATTCTTGCTGAATATCCGTGACAATACCCATATCAGAATTTTTATCTATTCTTAAAGAAACGATAACGTTTGGTAATGCAACTCTTTTTGCATACATAATTTTCTGGATTTCTTCAAGTTTTGTAATACTATCATTCAACTGTATTCTACCGTCGTTACCAACCCATATATAAGAGATTAATCTTTTATTTTCGATTTTTTCTATTGCTTTTGCTTCTGGTAATTTAAATTTTACCAAAACATCAACTTCTCGTAATGTTGTAGTAACCATAAAGAACAACAGTAACATAAATACAATGTCTGGTAATGAAGCAGTTGGTATTTGCTGTTTAACTGCAGCTCTCTTTTTCTGAAATTTCATTTATCAACCTCAAAATTATTTTTTTACGATTTCTGGTTCTGCAATACTTATAGTTATAGGAATCTTTTCCTTAATTTCTTTCATTTCTTCACTTCGCTCATCAATATCAATCAAACGTTTTCCAAATCTTTTTCGAGCATATTCTTCTCTTACTTGAAAATATGCTTCCTTTATTTGATCAAGAGCTTGAATATACAAATTATAATTTGTTTTTCTATCCGTCTTTATAGATACTACCAGCTTTTTGTTAGCGGGTAAATCAATTTTACTTTCGATTCTTGGTTTTAATATTTTAGAAATTTGAGGTATTGCAATAACTTCATTATTAAGGAGAACATCACCATTTTCATTGATTAATACAGCTGCAAGTCTATCTTTTGAAATTGGAACTAATTCCTGTTGACCTGGCGGAATATACTCTGGTAACACAAGTCCAATGCCAGTATCAACATCAATTACTGTAGAAGCAAGAAAGAATAAAAGTAATAAGAATGAAATATCTGCCATTGAACTTGTTGGGATTTCCGCTTCTGGTAGTTTTCGTTTTCTTAGTTTTACCATTTTTTAGATACTCAGATTTATTATGACTTATTTTTAGTTTTCAATTCATAAAGTGCATCAATCAATTCGATTGAACTTTCTTCCATATCAGCTACTAACTTATCAATTCTTGAAACAAAATAATTATAGAATATCTGAAGAGTCATAGCAACAACAAGACCAAATAGAGTGGTCAAAAGTGCAACAGAAATACCACCTGCAACAATACTTGGAGAAATTTGGGCAGCTTCTTTAATAGCATCAAATGCTTGAATCATACCTTGAACAGTTCCAGTAAAACCAAGTAATGGAGCTAGAGAAATAAAAGTAGAAATCCAGATTAAACCTTTTTCGAGGAAGCCCATTTCAATTGCACCATAAGCCATAATGGCTTTTTCTGCTGCGTCCAAACCTTCATTTGCACGTAAAAGACCTGCATGAAACACCGAAGCTATAGATCCCCTTGTATTTTCACATAATTTTATTGCTTCTTCTACACCACCATTTTTTAGAGCATCTTTAACCTGAACAATAAACTTCTTTGTATTAATTGTTGCTCTTGATAAAGTCCATAAGCGTTCAAGTGCAAAACCTAAACCTAAAACCAAACAGCCTAAAATAGGCCACATAAAAAATCCACCTTCTATGAATTTTTGTTGTAAATATCCAACCAAGCTTTGTTCTTGAACCTGGGCTAAAATTGTCATCATAGTTTCTGTGATAAATGAAAGTTGCATTAGGTAAACCTCCAATTATGTTAATTAATAAAAAAAATAATTTTCAAAAATTGTGTGGCTAACATTAAATAAATGAGCCAAAAAAGTCAATAAATTAATTTATCAACAACACAAAATTAATCAATTTTCTATGAATTCAAAAAAGGAAATTATATTTCCTGTTAAAATTTTCCATTCATCAAAAATTTTCTGAACAACTTCACATATTTTTAATGCAGGAATCAATTTTGATTTATCTTTCATCCACTCTCTATTTTCTGGTGTATCGATTATGTATGGGGCTACAGCATTTGCACTCATATTTATTTCTTTCCCTTCAATCGATAAGCTTTTGACTAAATAATTTAATGCACTTTTAGATACTCCATAAGCTGCAATATTAGGCTCATTATAAAATGCCGAATATGCACTTGTAAAACAAATTGAACCACCTTTTGCTTCTTTCACAAGTTTTACAAAATATTTTGCAATAAAAAACGATGAATTAAGATTTATATCAAGTAAGCTTTTCCATTCTTCATAAGGTGTATCTTCAATCCTTTTTCCACCATAGTATGTTCCAATGGTATTAAATAAAAACAATAAGGAATTGTTATTAATATTTATCTTTGAAAAGGCATCGGCTACATTTTTTTCTATACTCAAATCTTCTACAAAAATAATATTAACATTTTCAGCAGGAGAGATATCAAGTGGTTTTCTGGTAAAGAAGTAATATTTATTATAATCTTGATTTAAAAAATATGAAATAGCTGTTTTACCAAGATGGCCCGAAGAACCAAACAATAAAAGTATTTTTTCCATTACTATTTCCTTTCTTCAAAAAATTTAAATTTAGCAGATACAGGAAAATGATCACTGAATCCACCTATGTATCTATTACCTGAATAAGTAGGTATTGGAGCTCCAATTTTATTCCCTCCTTTTTGTACCATATACTCAGGTTGAATTATTTCAAAACTATCACATAAATAATCTAAATCTTTTTTATCTATTAATGATGATGAAATTATTATTTGATCAAGCATATTCCAGTCACTACCATACATATATGTTCCTTTTCCAGACTCATACATTTTATAAGCTACATTAAACAATTCGTTAGAAGTAATATTCTCTTCATTGCAATCAACTTTTTTTGCATTTAATATATCGCTAATTGATGTATTTTCTGGTTCATCATTAAAATCTCCAAGAATTATAATGTTTGTATTTTTATCCTTCAAAAACAATGAATCAACTTTTTCTCTTAAAGTTTTTGCTGCTATAATTCTATTTGGCTCACTTTTAATCTGTCCTCCCAATCTTGATGGCCAGTGATTAACAAAAATATGGAGATTTTTATCTTTAGCCTTGTGATTAAGTACAACATAAAGTATGTGTCTGGTTTTTTGTTTTTCGGGTAAATTAACCTTAATTGTATCTGCAAAAACAATATTAAAAATGTCTCTATCATAAATCAAAGTAACATCTATTCCCCTATTGTCTGGTGACTCTCTATAAACAAGTACATAATTTCTAAAGTTTAATTTGTAAAGAAGTCTTTTTACTACATTAATATTCTCAACTTCCTGTAAAGCTAAAATGTCTGGTCCACATCCATCATTCATATAATTAATTACTCGCATTAGATTAGTAAGTTTGGTTTCAAGTTTATCATCAGTCCATTGTTTTTTACTTTCTGGTAAAAATTCTGAATCATTTTTGAAAGGATCATCTTCTGTATCAAATAAATTTTCAACATTCCATGTTGCAATAAAAATTTCATTGTTTTCTAAATGACTTTGACAGCTTAGAGTAAAAGGCAGAAGCAAAATCAAGATAAATGATTGACCGAAAATTTTTATTTTTTTCATATTGTATTGTGTGGTTATTATTAAACTTAATTTTTATTTTTAATTAAGAATATAAAAAAATAATTAAGTCATTAAAAGAAATAACATGAAAGAAAATAAAAAGAAATTTGTAATAATTGATGCAATGGCTTTAGCGTATAAAGGCTATTATGCTTTTATATCGAGACCACTAATGACATCCAAAGGAGAACCAACTTCGGCAGTTTATGGTTTTGTGAGTCAACTATTAAAAATTATTGAAGATACAAAACCAGATTATATAGCAGTAGCATTCGATTCGAAAGAAAAAACATTCAGACATGAAAAGTATGAGAACTATAAATCTTCACGCGAAGAAATGCCTGAAGATATGATTCAACAATTAAATAGAATTAAAGAAATTATCGAAGCTTTTAGAATTCCGATTTATATACTTCCTGGTTACGAAGCTGATGACTTAATTGGTACTGCTGTAAAAAAAGCAGCAAAGGAAGGGTTTTTGTGTTATGCAATTACACCTGATAAAGATTTTATTCAATTAGTTTCTGAAAATATTAAACTTATTAAACCTGGAAAAACCACTGATGAAATCATTACAATAGATGAAGAAAAAGTTCGTGAAGAATACGGATTTGAACCAAAGCAAATGATTGACTTTTTAGCTTTAGTTGGTGATTCATCAGATGATATACCAGGAGTAGCAGGTATTGGACCAAAAACTGCTTTACCTTTGATTCAGAAATTTAAAACTCTTGAAAATATATATAAGAATCTTGATAAAATAGATAAGCAAAGTATAGCAAACAAATTAATTGAAAGTAAAGAAAATGCTTTTTTATCAAAAGAATTAGCAACTATAAATACTAACGTACCATTCGAAATTAATTTTGAAGAAGCAAAATTTCAAAAACCTGATCTGGAAAAACTACTCAAAATATTTGGTGAACTCGAATTCAAAACTTTTGTTTCAAGAATCAAGAAAATATTTTCTGATGAAGTAAGCGAGATTCAAACTATACCAGCTGAAATAAAACCATCTACGAACGAAAATATTCAAGTCTACGATAAAACAAAAGTTAAATATCATTTAATTACTTCTGAAGATGATGCTAAGAAGCTTGCAAACACACTCTCTTCTTCCGATTTATTTGTATTTGATACTGAAACAGATTCATTAAATACATTTGAAGCAAATTTAGCAGGTTGTTCATTTGCTACTAAACCAAAAGAAGCATGGTTTGTTGCCATTAATCCTCATAAAGAAACTGGTGGCTTATTCTATGCTAATTTATCTGAGCGATTACCAGTTGATCGATTCATAAAAATTTTCAAACCAATTTTTGAAAACAAAAAAATCAAAAAAGTTTGTCAAAATGGGAAGTATGACATTGGTATTTTAAGAAAATATGGTATTAATGTAGAAAATTTTTATTTTGACACAATGCTCGCCAGCTATGTAATAGATCCAGACCAAAAACATGGTATGGATGAATTGTCCGAAAAATATCTAAACTATAAACCAATCCCGTTGCTCGAATTAATTGGTTCTAAAAAAACACCAGAAAAAATTTTTGAAGTTGAAGCTGAAAGATTAGCTGAGTATTCCTGTGAAGATGCAGATATAACATTCAGACTTTACAAAATACTTGATGAAATTCTTAAGAAAGAAGGACTGGATAAAGTTGCATATGAAATTGAATTTCCACTTGTTCCCGTTCTCGAAGATATGGAAAGAACTGGTGTTAAAATCGATACAAAAATTTTACAGGATTTCAGTAAAGATTTACAAATTCTACTTGATAATTATTCAAATGAAATTTATAGATTGGCAGGTGAAAAATTTAATATCAATTCTACACAACAATTACAAAAAATATTATTTGAAAAACTGAAACTGCCAGAAACAAGTAAAACCAAAACAGGTTTTTCAACAGATGCACGAGCTCTTGAATCCTTAAAAGGAACTCATCCCATTATTGATATCATAATGGATTATAGACAGGTTTCTAAATTAAAATCAACTTATACAGATGCATTACCAGATTTAATTAATCCACAAACAGGTAGAATTCATACAACTTATAATCAAACTGCTGCATCAACAGGTAGATTGTCGAGCAATGATCCGAATCTTCAAAATATTCCAATAAGATCAGAATTAGGGAAAGAAATTCGTAGAGCTTTTATTCCTCACGATAAAAATTTTGTTATCCTTAGTGCAGATTATAGCCAGATAGAATTAAGAATAATGGCAAGTATCTGTGGCGATGAAACATTAATCAGTGCATTTAAAAATGGTGAAGACATTCATCGAAGAACTGCTGCACTTGTTTTTAAAGTCAATCCAGAAGAAGTGACACCAGATATGAGACGAAAAGCAAAAGAAGTAAATTTTGGAATTTTATATGGACTCGGTCCTTTTGGATTAAAAACTCGTCTCGGAATTTCACAATCTCATGCTAAAGAAATTTTTGAGAATTACTTTAATTCCTTCAAAAAAGTAAAACAATTTATGGAAGATTCGATTAGAAAAGCACAGCAAAAAGGTTATGCAGAAACTTTAATGGGAAGAAGAAGATATCTAAGAAATATTAATAGTAAAAATAAAGTTGTACGACAATTTGAAGAACGTGTTGCGATTAATATGCCAGTTCAGGGAACAGCTGCAGATATGATAAAACTTGCTATGATTAAAATATATAATGAACTAAAGAAAAGAAAAGCACAAACAAAAATGATTTTACAAGTTCATGACGAATTGGTTTTCGATGCTCATAAAAACGAAGTTGATGAACTAAAATTTGTTATAAAAGATTTAATGGAAAATGCTCTACCTTTAAATATACCAGTAGTTGTTGATATTGGAATTGGTGATAACTGGCTGGATGCTCACTAAAATTTATTCGATAAGAAATTTATAAATAAGGTAACCAAAATTTATTTGCATTAAACCAAATGCAATACCACTATAAAGGTCTAAACGATTTACATTATTTAAAATATCCCTATCACCGCTTTTTAAGTATTCATCATATTTTCCATCGGCTGAAATCTTAAAGTACGCAGCAAAAACTCCAAAAACTGCCGTACTTCCAATTAATACTTTGAACCATTTTGATTTTGATATTTCCTCTTTATAAAGGTTATTATAAATATTTTTTGTTAAGTCATTATCAGCAAATATTTGATTATGATTTTCAATATTAATTTTATCATCACTTAATTGATAAAATAAATTATACACTCTGTTACAATCTTCAATGTTTAGCGTATCATAAACTTCTTTTCCATTCCATCTGTTAATAAACTTTTTAATATAAACTTCATGTACACCTGACTCTAATTCTGTTTTTATACTGCCATTTCCTAAAAACAAATTATCAACAAATATATATGAACTGCTATCATTCGTATTTATCCAGACAAGACTTTTACAACTTTGTGATTGAATATAATTAGCTATTAAAAAAAGTATTAAGATTACTTTATAAAATTTCATATTAATTTTTATTAAATGTTTTATATGCTAAAATGCGTCTATCAATTCCAAAGAATAAAATTCCATCAAAATATACTGGTGTTAGTTTTAATCTTGCTTCATAATTTATTGTTTTAAGTATTCTCCCATCAAATGGATTAATAAAATATATCTTTCTATTGTAATCTGGTTGAATTAAAAAATTTTTTAATAATAATGGAGTTGTATTGATTATCCCATTTGTATTTATACTCCAGTTCAATTTACCATCAACTTTTTTAATAGAATAAATTTTACCTGAAAGGTTACCGACAAAAATATTTTCGTTATTAAAGACTGGAACAGAAGTAATTTTAGTTTTTGTATTAAACTTCCATACAATCTTTTTATTAACCATATCGAAGTTATATAACGTACCAGAATAATCAGAAAAATAAATGTATTTATTATCTATTGTTATATTTCCTATAATATAATCAGAGATTTTTTGTCTGTGTAATATTTTTCCATTAGTTGCAGAAACAAAGAACAAAATTCCTCTATCATTACCAAAAACTATAATTTCTCCATTTGATGCTGGTGAAGAGTGAGTGGTTACTTTTGTATCACATTGCCAGATTTTTTCTCCTCCAAAATTAAACTTTAATACTTCACCATTATCAGTAATTACAATAATACCATCATTTAATTTCAACATTTCGTTTGAAATACTTCCATTTATTTTTTCTTCACTGATTGTTTTTCCATCAGTTAAGTCTTTCATAATAAATAATGAATATTTTTCTTTCTTAACATTAACAATAAAATAAATTCTTAATTTGTTTATAATTGGTGCTACAGGAATTTCGCCTGAATATTTATAATATCCGAATGATTTACCAGAGTAAGTATCAAAGCCATAAATCCTTCCCGATAAATCACCAATAAACACAAACTTCTTATTAACTATCAGTGAAGTATTGGAATGACTTCCATTGGTTTGTGCTTCCCATAATAATTGTAAAGAGTCCGTAATCTCAGCATCTTCATAAAAATCTCTCTGTGGAACTTTTCCAAACATTTCAATTCCCTGTTCAACAGGGAAATAATTTTTTATTATTAAATCTTGAGTACACGAAAAAGTTAGTAAGAGCCCCAAGATAAATATTTTCTTAAGTCGAAATATTTTTTTCAAAAATCCCATCCAAAGAAAAATTGATAAAATAATTTTGGTTGAAATCTGCTAAAATTATTTTCAATTTTTTTCCCGATATCATAACGAAGAGTTATAGCATTAAATAAATTTATACGGAATCCGAAGCCAATGCTACCAAGAGTTTCTTTGTAAGATTTATCCCAAGCAGAACCAGCATCAAAATAAACAGCACCTCTAACATTAAAAATACTTAAACCAAATAATGGAAAATTGACCTGAATTTTATCTATAAGCGGAAATCGTAATTCAAAAGATGAGAGCCATAGCTTTTGCCCTCTGATTGACCATCTTGGCCATCCACGTAAATCCCAGCTACCTCCTGCAAAATATCTTCTGGCTTGTTTTCCCTGATTAATAAAAAATGCAAATCTGGTAGCAAATGAACTTCTTAATCCCAATCTAAAATATTTTCTATAATCAAAAATAAATGAGTAATAATTAACATTGCTGTACTTAACATCGGATGTATAACCGAGTAAAATTCTAAATCGAGAACCATCTATAGGACCAGTTTGTGACCATATTGAATTATCATGCACAAATGAAAGTGAATTTGACACCAACAAAGATTTTCTTGGTAAAATATTTCCAAATATTTCTTTATCTGAATTTGCAATACTTACATCAGCTTCAATTCTTTGAAAACTTGAGAAGGGATAATGTAATTCAAAATATCCACCAAAAACTCTTTCATAAAAAAATTCATCTGATTCTGTGATATCATATCTTCTTCCCGCATAATGAAATACTCCAAAACCATAATTAGTTCTTTTTTTCAAACTTATTTTACTAATAGCCACATTAAAATTTTTTAATATTTCGCTTTGTACTTCTGCCGTGTTATAAATGTAAAACAGATATCTATCGTCTCCCATTAAATCACTTAAAGAAAATAATGCACCTCCACGAGAACCATAGATTGGATCTGTAGACAATTGTCCTACAGCATAATCAAGTGTATATTCAGTTTCATATTTCAAACGTTCATCTGTAGCAGGAACAACAATTTCTTTAGCAAGCCATAAATTTCTTGATTTGAGTAAATCGAAATTAACAGAAGAGTAATTGTTTTCATTTTCACTTAAAACCAGATAATAAAATTGAAATGAATATTTTTCAAAAGCAGAAGTAACTAAGCTACTGTCGTTAATAAATGTAAAACTATAAACACTTGTTAAAAATTTTGTAACCTGCTCAATTTTATTAGAATTATTACTGTTATATTTTAATTTCCAGATGTTATAAGTGCCATCATAATCGCAATTAAAAAATAGTTCAGAATAATCTGGTGTAAACTGTGGTGAAGAGATATTGGCATTCACATAAGTTAAGTAATAAATTGAATTGTCATTCAAATTATATTCAAACAAGTTATATTTTTGCTGATATTCCCCTGCAGTACGATCAGAAGCAAAAATTATTTTTGTGTTGTCTTTATTAAAAACAGGATCAATATCCGAGTAATAATCATTGGTAATTCTTGTTAATTTATTTTCAATAAAATTATAAATGTAAATATCTGTAAAGCCTTTTCTATCTGCAGCTGTAAACAATAATAATTTCCCATCACTCGAAAAACTTGGCGAACGAATTGTAATTAAATTATTAAATCTGAGTGTTTCAATAATTTTTTTCTCTTTAATTGAATAAATATGAATAACATCGTTATATAGTGATTTAGTAACAAAAGCTAATTTACCATCTTTAGACACATCAAGTGTTTTGTCAAGTAGATGAAATGCTTCGAATTCTGGTTGCTTTTCTCCTTCGATTAATACTTCTGGTTTTTCTGGCTCTGAATTATCTGGATTAAATTTCATTTTAAATACAGAAGAATAACCATTGCGATTACCAATAAAATAAATTTCTTTTACACCATTATTATCAAAAAACTTTGGTTCAAAATTGTATCCTTCATTTGTTAACTTTTTTGATTTTATGAAATGAGGAAAATTATCTTTAAACAAAGGGAAATATTTCTGTTGAAGTGAATAGTACCATTTATTTCCTATTTCCTGAATAGATTCGCCTAAGGTAAATTCGAGATTATCTTTGAATGAATTAAATCTCCAGAAGTTATCGAGTAACTGAATTATTTTTTCTTCTCCGTAATTCTTAGAAACGAATTCAAGAAAATTCTGTCCTTCTTTATAAATTAAATAACCACTTGCCGCATCAAGTTCATGAAGGGGTACAAAATAATTGTTTAGAACAAAATCTCTCATAACCATTTCAGCTTGAGTATCCCATTCATAAGACCAGTACTCTGCCAGACCTTCAACAAACCAGAGTGGTGGCATTCTTTCTGTATCAATTCTGTGATCTCTCAAAACATTAAATATTTTGTTTGTCATAAATACATGAACAAGTTCGTGACGTATTACATGTTTGAAACTTTCCAGTGAACCGAGATAAGGGATTACAACTCTTCCTTTCATAAACTCAAAAAAGCCACCAACTCCTTCAGGAATAAAACCAGGTGTGATGTTTGTCTGTTGAAAATGAATATGAGTATTATAAAAGATGAGAGGAATTTTAGTTGTTACATAGTGATTAAATTTTACTTTGAATTCTTCGAATGCTTCTTCTGCGTAATATGCTCCTATTTTAGCAAGTTGTTCGAAGTCGTCATAATAATAAATATTAAAGTGCTCAGTTCTGAGCACTTTCCAATCAAATTTTTCATATTGAACTTTATTTCTACCGAAGAAGTAAAATTGAGCAAAATTTACATGAGGAATTAATAAAATCAGAAATAAAAATTTTCGGATTTTATTTAATAACCTCAAAATAAAATTCAAAGACGTTCCTTTAGATAATTGATATTATCAATTGTTGTTGGATCATATCCACGAATAACAGCATAGTAGTAGGTAGTCCAATCACCAAAATAAATTAAATCGATCAATCTTAATTTATAAGTTGGTTCAGTACTTTTAAGATCAATAATATCGCAACCAGTTTTTTTAATTACTTCAGAAGTAATTTCAAGTCTTTTTTTCACTTGAGGATGATAATCATCATCCCAGATATTAATAAGTTTTATGTTCATTTGTTGAGGATTATATCCTTCCCATCCCATAATTTCGTTATGATCAAGTTCAGGGAAATAAGAAAAGAAAGCATGATGTTTTGAATTTTCGTTAAATTGACCTTTAAATCGAGTTCCTACAACTGATGTATAATCGGCAACAGAATAAATTAAAGGCACATAACCAACAAGATTTTCGGCAAGACTCAGAGCATCATTCTGTTCTTTAGCATATTCTTCCCCTTTTCTCTTCAATAGGTCAATTGCCTGTTTAACATTTTCATTTTGTTCTGGAATAAGTTTTAGAGTATTAAAAACATTTACAACTGCAAAGAAATTAATCCATAGTGCAAATCTTGGTTGATATCCTTTAAGAAGTTTGACAAGTGGAATATTATTTTTATTAGCAACTTCTTCCATTTTACCACCAGTTGTAACACAAACAATCTGACAATTATTTTCTATTGCTTGATTAAGTGCTGATAATGTTTCTTCAGTATTCCCTGAATAAGAAGAAGCAATAACAAGAGTATTTTCGTCTGCAAATAATGGAAGTTCGTAATTTCTATTTACGAAATATGGATACTTTAATTCAGTTCTAAAATAATTTTGAATTAATTCACCACCAATTGCAGAACCACCAAGTCCAGTCAAAATAATATTTTTAATTTTTGAAGTATCAATAGAAGATAAATCAAGTTTAAGATTCCATGAGTATTCGATTTGAGAATATGAATCTTTTAAGACCTGGAATTGATTTGAAGCATCGTGTTTTTTGATCATTTCTGTAATATTCATTTTATACCTCAATAAAAGTTTTTAATTTTATCTTGAATTTTCTTATTAAAAAATTCGTGGAGTGTATCATTAATTTCATTTTCAGATTTAAGTTGTAAACATTTATCGGCTAATTTTTTCATATCATCATATTTTAAGCTTCTGATAATTTTTTTATGAAAAGGGATACCAGCTGCAGAAAGACTCAGTGAATCTAAACCAAGTCCAATTAATAAAGGTACTGCAACAGGATCTGCAGCCATTTCACCACACATGCTTACAAGCTTACCTGCTTTTTTTGTTTCTGAAATTATATGATGAAGAGTTCTAATTACAGCAGGATGAAATTCTTGATATTGACCAGATACTATATCATTTCCTCTATCAACTGCAAGCAAATACTGGATTAAATCATTAGTTCCAATACTCAAAAAATCTACTTCGTTAGCAAATTCTCTTGTAAGTACAGCAGCAGAAGGTACTTCAATCATTATCCCAATAGGTATGTGTTTATCAAAAGTTTTCCCTTCTTTATGAAGTTCATTTTTACAATCTTCTATAATTTTTTTTGATTGAATTACTTCTTGAAGAGATGAAATCATTGGAAGCATAAACCAGATATTTTTATGTGAACTTGCACGAAGCACTGCACGAATTTGAGTTTTAAACAATGTTGGATTATCGAGCAACAAACGGATACCTCTCCATCCCAGCATGGGATTTGGTTCATGTAAATCTACAGGCAAAACTTTATCGCCACCAATATCGAAAGCTCTTATAATGACAATTTTAGGATATATTTGTTCAGCAATTTTTTTATAAACTTCATATTGTTTATCTTCATCAGGAAATACTTCATATTCTTCGAATAATTGTTCTGTTCTTACAAGACCTATTCCATTAGCACAATTATGGAGTATAAAAGTCATTTCTTCAGATAGATCGAGATTTGCAAATAAACTGATTTCTTTTCCATCTAAAGTTTCTGCAGGGAGATCTCGTAATTTCATTAATTCTTCGTCATATTCACACAATTTTGCAATTTTCTTTTCATATTCATTTAATAACTTATCATCTGGATTAATGAATACCTGTCCATGAAAACCATCAACAATTAAAAGATCGCCATCTTTAATTCTACTTGTTGCTTCGTGTAATCCAACAACAGCAGGTATGTTTAATGAACGAGCTATGATTGCAGCATGAGAAGTCAATCCACCAAAATCTGTCACATATCCTTTAACGTTCACACGAGAAAATAAAACAGTATCTGAAGGCGATAAATTAGAAGTTACAACAATTACATCACTTGTTATTCTTGATTTCCATTTCTTCTTTTTAAGATTTCGAATAATTCTGTTTTTTATATCTTCAATATCGTGCGACCGTTCTTTCATGTAAGGTTCATTTGATTCACTCATTATTCGTATGTATTTAGAGATTTCATCTTCAACAATATATTCTGGATTTTTTCGTTCTTTTCTTATTCTATCTTTTATAGTATTAATTAAAATTGGATCATCAAGAATCATGATCTGAGCTTCAAAAATTGCTGCTCGTTTATCACCAAGTTTATCTACAGCAAGATTAAATATTTTTCTTAATTCTTTTTTAGATTGTTCAAGTGCATTATCAAGATTCTGGATTGCTTCTTCAACATTATCAACATTATCATGAGATACGGCTTCCTTCTCTTTAGCAAAAATAAATGCTCTGGCAATTGCAATACCAGGGGCTGCTGCAATTCCTTTCAAAATATTTTCCTGTTTATCAATCATTTTATAACTCGTCAAATCCTCTATTGAAAAAATCTACAATTTCGGCTGCTGCCTGTTCTTCATCTTCACCATCAAATATTAAAGTAATTTCAGAACCTTTTTCGGCAGCAAGAGTCATAACTCCAATAATACTTTTACCATTAATTTGCATTCCATCTTTAAGCAAATAAAAATCACTTTTATATTTTGATGCAAGTTTTACAATGTTAGCTGCTGGACGTGTATGTAATCCAGCATTATTTATTATTTTAACTTTTTTTTCAATCATTACTTACTTCTACCTATTAGTGAATATGCCAGCCAGTATAATAAGTCACTTCCTTCTTTATCAGGAAGTTTAGATAAATTTTTTAATGCCTGATTAGTATAATTAATAATTTCTTTTTTTGCATCTTCTAAAATATTGTATTTCTCATAAATCATTTTATATAATTTTACTTCATCAGGTTTAATTCCTCTATTTTTCATTACATCAATTAATTTCTTTTTATCTGAGCCTTTTGATTTTTCAAGTGCTTTCAGAAATAAATAAGTTTTTTTCCCTTCAATTAAGTCACTACCAATTCTTTTTCCAAATTTTTTTTCTTCGCCTATAATATCAAGAAGATCATCCTGAATTTGAAATGCCATTCCAAGATTTTTTCCATAATTTTCTAAAATTTTAATATATAAATTTTCTGCATTACAAATTTTTGCTCCAATCGAACAACACATTTGGGCTAAAGCAGCAGTTTTCTTAAAAATCATTTTTTTGTAATCATCAATTGATACATTATCTCTTAACTCAAATTCTTTATCAAGACTTTGACCTTCGCATACTTCAATTATTCCTCTTGTAAAAGTTGATACAATTTCTTTAGTATTATTTTTACAATCTTTAAGTAAACTTTCATAAGCCAATGCAATCAGATTATCACCAGTTAAAATTGCTGTACTAATATCAAATTTTTTATGCAAAGATAATCTTCCTCGACGAATATCAGAATTATCCATAATATCATCGTGTACAAGTGTAAAATTGTGAAATAATTCTACAGCAATCGAAGCATTATATACATCATTAAAACTTCCTCCAGTAGCTTTTGCAGAAAGTAAAACTAATAAAGGTCTAATACGTTTACCACCACCTGTTATTGCGTAGTTACAAGGTTCATACAAAGAACGGGGTTCTCTTTTGATAAGTAACTTGTTTAATCTTTTTTCAATTTTATTTAATTCTTTCTGATAAATTTTTTGAAAAGTTTCTTTTGAAATAATTGTTTTCAAAATAGTTCCGATTTTTTTATTAGCTTAACTTTTTTAAGTTGTTTTATATTTTGAGCACCAGTTAAATACATAACTGTTTTTAATTCATTAATCCACAAATTTATTAATTCTAAAGTAATATCTACACTTTTTACAATTGATTTTAATATCAATCGTGCAATTCCAACTATATCTGCACCAAGAGCAATAGATTTTGCAATTTCAAGTCCATTAGATATTCCACCTGATGATATTAACAAGAAATTATAATTTTTCCTGAGTTCGTTTACAGTTCTAACACAATATGAAGTAGGTAATCCCCAATCTCTAAAAATACTTGATTCATTATTTCTTAATAACTCGACGGCTGCCCAGTTTGTACCACCCGCCCCTGCAACATCAATACCTTTTACCCCAATATCCAATAACTTCTTTGCTACAGTTTTACTTATTCCACATCCAACTTCTTTAACAATAATTGGAATATTGCTAATCTTTACAACTTGCTCTATGTTTTTTAGAAGACCTTTAAAATTAATTTCACCTTCTTTTTGCAAAATTTCTTGAAGAGGATTTAAATGAATAACCATTGCATCTGCTTCAATAATTTCTATTAAAAATTTTATTTCATCTTTCAAATTTTTTGAGTTCGCAATCTGTGCAGCTCCGAGATTACCAAATAATGGAGCATTACCACAATATTTCCTCATTATCTTATAAGTTGATAAATACTTTTTGTTTTCCAATGCCTGTCTTTGACTTCCAACTCCCAGAGGTATATTTAATTTGTTTGCAACAATAGCTAATCTTTCATTAATCTTTTCTGATTCTTTTGAACCTCCTGTCATCGATGAAATAAGTATAGGATAAGAAATATCTTTTGAAAAAAATTTTGTTCTTAAATCGATTTTGTCAAACTCTACTTCTGTAATAGCATAATGTTCAAATTCGTAATTCTCAAAACCATTTGCTTTTGATTTAAAAGTTACATCTTCATTTAGACAAAGATTTATATGATCTTTTTTTCTTTTAGCAGTTTTTGAATCAGACATTAAAAACATTCTCAAATTTGATATGAAAAATAAGAAAATCTTAGATTAGATTTTTTAACAGTCTTTTAATCAGGTTTGCGATTGATTTCCATCTGAACAATATAATCACCCATAAACTTTTGTTTGGATTTCTTTAAATCAATTAAAGAAATCTGAATATATCTTTCAATATTATTTTCTGATTCAGATAACATAATTCCTTTAATTTTGTAATCATCAACAGATTGCCAGTCTTTGCTTTGTAGTTTCCAGTTTCCATCCAAACAATTTCTAACCTTAGCAATAATATCTTTAAAAATTTTTTCGGCATCTTTAATACTATTTCCTTCATAAAATTTTGAAACATACGAACCATCATTCTCATCTATAAATGTATCTGAAGAGCCATCGAGCTTTATAAATTCACTTTTTGAATTTACAGGTGCTTCAAGTAGAAAAAAATATGCATTAGCGTGTGCTAAAATAAATTTCAATTTAGTACAAAAATCTGCATCAGGTGGTAATGAAACAGAATTAGCTGAAGCAATTGATAATTGCAGTGAATATTTCCCTGTAGCTGCTGAATCTCCCACAACATACAAAATCCACTCCCCACTTTCTGGAATTGATGTAGTGATTGTAGCTACATTTGTTTTTCCCGAGAATCCTTCTTTGAAGACACTTCCCTTTGGATTTACAAAAAATATTTTTGGAGAAAAAACATCTGAGTAAACAATAACATTTATTGCTTCCCCCTGATATAATTCTAATTCATAACCATCGTATCTACCAAAATTTTGTCTGTAATTATCCTTTGCATTTAATGAGCCTTCTATCTTGCTATATTCAACTTCAAATTGTCCATAAACAAGTGTATATAAACCAAAGAATATAAAAAAATATAAATACTTTCTGGACATTTTCATATTTAACCTATTGTTTGTTATTAACCTTTTTTAGTAATGCTTCGCACCCAAAAGAAATGATCTCTCTAAATAACACAATATCAGGAAGTTTTATAACAGGAATACCATACCGAATATTATATATAGGTCTAAAAAAGTATAAATCTTTTATTACTTCTTCAAAGCCAAACTCAGAAGATAATCTCTCAAAATATTTTATAGTACATCCTGTTGAAAAATGAAGTTTAATTTCATCAATATAATTTTTATTCTCACGTAGAATATCAGCAAGTGGTTTCAAAATAAATTTTGGAAGGAGATGTAAATATGGAATGATTTTCAAAAAACTTTTTCCAATCTGTTGATGACCAGCAAAAGGAGAAAATTTAGGAGGAAAACTCACAAACAAATATCCGTTCTCTTTCAATAAATAATTTAAATTATAAAATGCATTCTTTTTATTTTTTAGATGTTCAATTACTTCTCTCATTATAATCAAATCAAAGCCAGAAGAAAACTCAGAATGTGCAGATAATTTTTTTGTCAAATCTGGATCTGTAATATCACCAACATAAATTTTTAAATCGGGATTTTTTTGATGAGCTATTGCTACTCTCTTTTCATCTATTTCCAATCCTACTGCAAAAATACCCAGAGATGAAAATTCTTCAAGCAAGCCCCCTTCGGCACAACCAATCTCTAAAACCCTTAACTTTTCAAAGTGAGGTATATATTTTTTAAAATAAGGGATTAAATATTTTTCAGTAAATTCTTTTTGTTCGTAATAATGTTTTTCTGCCATTAATTATTTATAAATTTCTGTTTCAAAAATTAAGAAAAGTTTACTTGCTCACAAAAGTGAGTAAAAAAAATTTAAAAATGAAATTTGGAGATAGCAAAATTCTTGCATTTATTTAGCATTAAAAATAAATTTTGTTTGCTTTTTTTTAACTATGAACGAAAATATAGAAGAAAAGAACATTACAGTAAATCGTAAAGCACAGCACGATTATTTCATAAAACAGAAATTTGAGGCTGGTATTGTTTTAGTTGGCACAGAAGTAAAAGCTTTACGAGAAAATAAAGCGAGTATTGTAGATAGTTATGCAATAATTCAGAATGATGAAGTATGGCTAATAAACTCTAATATAGCTACTTATGATCAAGGAAGTTATAATAATCACGAACCATTTAGGAAAAGAAAATTATTACTTAAAAAAAATGAAATTAGAAAATTAAAAAAAGCTATCGAAGAAAAAGGGAATACTTTAATACCATTAAGAATGTACTTTAAGAATGGAAAAGTAAAAGTTGAATTAGCACTTGCAACAGGTAAAAGAAAATATGATAAAAGAGAAAGTATTGCCAAAAAAGATTTAAACAGAGAAATGCAAAGAAAATTAAGACAGAACTAAAAGGAGTTTATATTGAAGAAAAAAATTTCCTTCCCACCTGTTAATGAACAAATGGATATCATTAAACGTGGTGTTTCAGAAATTATACCAGAGGAAGAATTAGTTGAAAAACTTGAAAAATCAATTAAAGAAAATAAACCATTAAATATAAAACTTGGATGTGATCCTACACGTCCAGATTTACACTTAGGGCATTCTGTTGTTTTAAGAAAGTTAGCACAATTTCAACAACTCGGGCACACAGCAATATTAATCATAGGCGATTTCACAGGAATGATTGGCGATCCATCAGGTAGAAATTCTTCACGACCTCCCCTTTCTTTTGAAGAAGCTCGTGAAAATGGTAAAACTTATTTTGAACAGGCTTCCAAAATTTTAGATAAAGAAAGAACAAAAATAGTTTATAATTCTGAATGGTTAAGTAAAATGAGTTTTGCTGATGTAATAAAACTTGCTTCAAAATATACGATTGCAAGAATGCTTGAAAGAGATGATTTCACTAAAAGATACAAAAATGGGATTCCAATCAGCATCCATGAAATCTTATATCCTCTTGCCCAGGCAATGGATTCTGTAGCTATACAAAGTGATGTTGAGCTGGGAGGAACTGACCAGAAATTTAATTTACTTGTAGGAAGAGATATTCAGAGAGAATTTGGATTATCTCCTCAAGTAATTATTACAATGCCATTGCTTGTAGGTACAGATGGTGTTGAAAAAATGAGTAAGTCATATGATAATTATATTGGTATAAATGAACCACCAAAAGAAATTTATGGAAAGACGCTCTCGATACCCGATGAATTAATTTATACGTATTTTGAGTTAGCAACAGATATACCAAACGAAGAATTAAAAAAAATCAGGGAACAACTTTCAAATCCAGATGTTAACCCACGTGATTTAAAACGTGCTTTAGCACGTAAGCTCGTAAGTATGTATCATTCGGAAGAAGCAGCTTACGAAGCCGAACGGGAATTTGATAATATATTTGTTAAGAAAGGTTTACCAGACGAAATTCCTGAATATAAATTTGATAACGATATAAAAGAAATCGAAATTCTTGATCTAATCGTAAAAGTTGGCTTTGCTCCATCAAGAAGTGAAGCAAGACGTCTTGTAATTCAAGGTGGAGTTACATTAGATGGAGAAAAGATTTCTGATATAAAACAAATTATTAAATTAGAAAAACCTATGATATTAAAAGTAGGTAAAAGAAATTTCATTAAGTTAATTCATGATTAAATAATGGAGGTAAACAAATTGTACGTTCCCACTAAAATATTTTTTACTAAAGGCGTTGGAAAGCACAAAGAATATTTAGCTTCATTTGAGTTAGCTCTTCGTAGCGCCGGTATAGAAATATGTAATTTAGTTTCAGTAAGCAGTATATTCCCTGTTGGATGTAAAATTATTCCTCGATCTCAAGGATTAAAGTTATTAAAACCTGGACAAATAACTCATTGCGTAATAGCAAGAAATTCTACTAATGAACCGAACAGATTAATAGCAGCTTCGATTGGTGTAGCTATTCCGGCCGATAAAAATATGTATGGATATTTATCAGAACATCATCCATTTGGACAAACAGAAAAAGTCGCCGGTGATTATGCTGAAGATTTAGCTGCTACTATGCTTGCTACTACTTTAGGTATTGAATTCGATGCAGAAAAGGCCTGGAACGAACGAGAACAGGTTTACAAAATGTCTGGTAAAATTGTTCGTACTTTTAATATTACACAATCAGCACAAGGAGATAAAAACGGACTCTGGACAACAGTAATTGCAGTCGGAGTTCTTTTGCCATAAACTATGATACATAGCCATTTTTTATTCTGGATAATTTTTTCCGTACTTGTTAGTATAATGTTTTATATCGACCTTTACGTTACAGACCATCGTAAAGATAAAGTTGGTATAAAATCTAGTTTAATATGGAGCGGTATCTGGATTTTAACCGCTCTATTATTTAATCTTCTAATTTTCCTCTTCCTTGAAGACGGACATCAAAAAGCATTAGAATTTCTCGCTGGCTACTTAATAGAAAAATCCCTCTCAGTTGATAATCTCTTTGTTTTCTTAATGATTTTTAATGTAATGAATATTAAAGATGTTCATCAACCTCATATACTTAAATGGGGAATTATTAGTGCCATAGTGATGAGAATAATATTTATTCTTGCAGGCGTAGCTTTAATTAAAATTTTTCATCCTATTATTTACATATTTGGTATACTTCTTTTCTATGCTGCATATAAAATGGCATTTGGTAACGAAAAGAAAATTGACTACGAGAAAAATCCATTTATAAAATTCATTAAGAAAAAATTCAGAATTATTACTGAGTATGAAGGTGGGAAATTTTTTATTAAAAATGGTGGTAAAATTTTTATAACTCCCTTATTTCTTACATTGATTTTAATTGAATCATCAGATATTGTCTTTGCAATAGATTCAATTCCAGCTATAATTGCAATTACCAGAGATCCTTTTATAATTATAACATCAAATATATTCGCTATTCTTGGTTTAAGAGCATTATACTTTGCATTAGCTGGAATTGTAGATCTCTTTATTTATCTAAAATATGGTGTTGCTATAATCTTAGCTTATGTAGGAATCAAAATGTTAATATCAGATTATTATACTATTCCCATATTTTACTCTTTATTGTTTATTGTTGTATGCCTTGCAATTACAATTATTGTATCACTTATTCATAAGAAGCCTTCATCTTGAAAATTTTAATACCTACTATATGAATTAAAACAACAAATAATAAACCAACAATCATCGGCTCAATCTCTTTTAATTCTGTAGATAAATTTTGTTCAATGATTAACCAGATTAAACCTGTAAGAACACCAGCAACTAATTCCACTACGGCAACATTATTTGGAACTTTATATTTTTTATAATATGCACTAAAAATTAAAATAATAATTCCCGGAATACATATGCTTCCAATTAAATACCATAAATAAATTACTGATTGAACATTATAAGCAAGTAATATTGATAAGATTGAAGATAGAATAATTCCTATCCTTGTATAATATGGAACTCGTTTTTCATTTTTCACTTTCAATGATTTGAATATTATATCTCTTCCAAATGTAGTTCCACTTAAAAATAAAAAACTATTGGAAGTAGAAATTATTGTAGCAAACAAAGCAGCGAAAAAAATTCCTTTTAATCCTGAACTCAATATTTTTTCTGCATATAATGGAAATGCAAGCACTGGATTATTCAAATCTGGAATAACTGCTCTACTAAAAAGTCCAGTAGTTGTTGTTAAAAAATCAAAAATTAACCAGAAAATAACTGAAATTAATATTCCATTCCTTGCTGTCTTACCATCTTTCGCTGCATTACATCTTTGATGAAATCCAGGATCTGCAAATGTCCACAATGCAATTAAAAACCAGACGATGACATATATAATCGATGCATTTCCTGTTGGCGACAAATGAGAATCAGGTAAATTATTTTTGAGAAAATTAAAATCACCAACATCTAAAAATGATATAATTACAATTAAAGCAAATCCTGTAAACATGACAAAAAATTGAAATACATCTGTATAAAGATCAGATTTATATCCTCCTTTAATTAAATAAATTGATGATGATAAAGCTGCAATTATTAATCCCCAGAATAAATTAATATTAAATATCAGATGTAATAAACTTCCTATCATTAATAAATATGGAGCTGGAGTAACAAGAATAAAAATTAATATAGAAGAAATTATACCTGCAGTTTTTCCATATTCATGTTCAATTTTATCCGGTATTGTAAAAAAAGAAGCATTCCGAATCTTTTCTGCAAATATCAAAGCAAATATTATTGCAAATATGTAATATGGTAAACCTTGAGTAAACCAGCTTAATAAACCATATTGATATGTAAATTCTCCAACTCCAAGAATACCACCATACCATGTAGATACATTATTTAAAACAAATAACCACAATCCTACTTTTCTACCTGAAAGTAAATATTCTGATATATCTCCTTCCTTTTCTTTCTTTGGTAAAAAACCAATGATTAAAATTATTAGAAAGAACAAAGCAATAATGAAAATATCTATAAAACTAAAAGAGACCATGCTGTTTCATCATATTAAAATCTCGAACAATAAATATTTTGCCATACTTTATATTAAGCTTAACAACATTTCCAAGAGCAACATTGCTTGTACCATCTTTCTTTCCAAATGGTAATGAAATATTTCTCAATGGATATTTTAATCCAGATGATTTGATTTTTGTTTTGCTATCAAAACCATACAAAGATATTATTTCTCCTGGTACAGTTTTCAATATTACATCACCTGTAATAGCTTCTAAGATTGATTTTTCGTGAATCACTTTGATCTTAATTTTATTAAAATATTTCAAAACAATTCCAAGATTACAAAAAGAATGATCTAATCTATCACCTGTAACACCAACCAAAACTGCTTCAACAAATTTTTGTTTTATCGAATACATTAAACATTTTTCAATATCGGTGCTGTACTGGTCTTTAATTTTAATTATCTTACATTTATCATAAAAGTAATCATAAGTCTCTGGTTTAATAGAATCGAGATCACCAATAATTACATCTGGAATAATATCATATTTTAGTGCAGCATTAGAACCACCATCAGCACAAATTAATGTTGAATAACCTTTACTATCAAGAAAATTTAATAAAGATTTTTTTGGTGGATTTCCGTTACCAAGTATTATACACTTTTTCATAAACCTAATTTAAATCCAAATAAGAAATTTCTTTCTGCAGCTGGAAAGAATTCTTTACCAATTCCATATGCTGCATACAGATTATCAAAAATATTATTTATTTGAAAATACAATTTAATATTCTTCAAATAAGAATCTAAAATTAAATTATAGCTTGCATAAAGATTTGCTACAAAATATGCATCTACTTTATTATCTGTGTAATCAGCAGCTTTCGAATATATTTTAAGATAATCAACAAGTTTATTATCATAATTATCTGTAAAGAAAGAACCAACATATTTACCAGTTAATTGTAATAAAAAGTTTTTGTAATTGACTTTGCAGATTGCATTAAAAGTAATGTCAGGAAAACCACTTATTCGATTACCAGATAGATCCAATCTAATTGTAGAAGATGTTTTTTTATCAAAGAAATATGCCGAACCACTGCTGATATAATTTTTGCTTAAAGAACCATTTAATATTACTTCCAGAAAATCATTATGCTTAATTGAAAAAGTTCCTTCAAGTCCATAATGAATTGTTCTTTCCATATTACCAGTTATTGGTTGACCAAATCGATCTACTTGACCTCTTTTAACAATTTCATCATTAAAAAGCATATAGAATAAATTTAATGAAGCAGAAATATTTTCACGTACAAAAGATGAACCAAATTCAATATTATTCATTGTCTCTGGTTTAACAAGTGGTTTTGAGAAATCATAAGAACCATCTGGTTTGGTTTCAAATTGCGGGACTTCTCCCCCACTTGATTCTGCAGCATCATAATAATTTTTAAGTCTTGGTTCTCTTGTTACTCTTGCAAATGAAATATAAAAATTGAGTTCTGGCAAATAACGGTAATTAATTCCAATTCTTGGATTTATATATAAATCATCAATTGTAAAATTATTATTTAGATATCTTTCATTTTCGATTTTATATTTGTGATAAGATAATTGAACTTCACCTAAAACATTAATATCAGATGTTAATTGATAATTTTCATTAGCAAATATACTTAACATATCTTTTCCACCCTCGTAATAGTAATATCGAAAATCTTTTGTAAGACCAGCAGGTAAATACTCACCAAAGTTAATGCTACCCCAGTGAACAGATTTGTGAATTCTAAGTTCTCCTCCTAAAATCAATTCACCATTTTTGTGACTTATACTTACACGAGGTATCCATCCCCATTGTTTATTTTCTACCATTGCACGAATTAAAACATTACCAGGATTTTGTACAGCATTAAATCCATTTTCTCTTGTTAATCTAAAATAAGTAGTATCACCCCACGAACCATCATAATCAAAAAATCCATTACCAAGAACTAAAAATAGAGCTGAATTAATTGTAATATTTTTATTCAATTTATATTCATTTAATAATTCAAAATGAGGTTGAGAGAAATTCTCAATCTCATCAGGTCTGCGTTCAAGTGTATAGGTATAATTATTATTTTCTGCTTCCCAGTAAGAATAATTGGCTTTACGAAGTTTTCTATCTTTAATTGCAAATTTTGGTAATCCAGTATAAGCAAGACCATCAGCTAAAGGACCACCAAAAATATTTATTTGAGTTGTAAGATTTTCATCAAATCTTACTGCAGATAGATAATAAGATTTCAAATCGACCCAGCTTGAATTTCTATAACCGCTACTCAATGTTTGAGAAAGTTTTGCATAAACAGAATATTTGTTATTTATTAATCCACTCGATACTACAGCAGAATACTTTCGTGTATTATAACTACCAATTGAAGAAGAAAATTCCACACGTGGTTGATCTGCAAAAGATGAAGTAATAATATTAATTGCACCACCTATTGCTGGATATCCAGCTATTCCAGAACCTGCTCCTCTTTGTACTTGAATTAATTCGGTACTTTCAAGCAAATCAGGAAAATCAATCCAGTAGACATTATGATCTTCGGGATCATTTTGTGGTATCCCATTAATTGAAACAGAAATTCTACGCTGGTCGAATCCTCTTATGCTTAAATAATTATATCCAAGTCCATTACCATTTTCTGAATAGAACGTAGCTGAAGGAGTATAACTGAGAATTTCTGGTATGTCTTGATATGTATAAGTTTCTGCTATTTTATCTCTTTCAATCTTTGTAAAACTAATTGGAGTAATTCCTGGTTTTGCAACAGTCCCTTTAACAAGAACAGTCTGGCTTGTAATAATTTTACTTTCAAGTAAAATATTTTTATTTCTTGATTTAAGTAAATCATCTACTAAAATTTCTTTTGGTTCGTAACCTATATATGTAATTACTAATTTATCATCTTTATTAAATTCGCCTTTAAGTAAGAATTTTCCATCAGAATCTGTACTTGTTCCAATATATTTCCCTTTTACAACTACATTTGCATATTGCAATGGTTGTTTACTCGAAGAGCTAATTACTCTACCGCTTACTTCAAGAACCTGAGCAGAAATATTTCCCAATAAAAACAAAAAAAGAATAATTAAGTTTTTCATATCGTTCCTCCTTAATTTAGACAAATATGAGTTTTAAAATAAAAAAGCCGTTTTGGGAAAACGGCACAACTTAATTATTCTTTTACCGTTTCCCTACGCTGGTATTACCCAGATCAGGTTAAAGGGTATAATCTCAGCCCCTGATTATTCAGGAGCACCCCTAACGACTTTTTTGTTGTTTAAGAACAGTGTTAATTTAATTACTACACAAAAGTATATAAATCAAGATTTAAAGTCTAATCTTTAATACCTGTCCAATTTTTAATTTATCGTTTTTAAGATTGTTCCAGGAAATTATGTCCGATACAAGAACTTTATACAATTTTGCTATTGTCCACAAAGATTCACCTTCTCGAACTTTATGAATTTTTACACGTTCTTTTGAAACATTTTTCACTAAAGATTCATTTGTTTTTACTGTTGTAACTTTATCGTAAGTATCATTAAATAATGTTAATGTTCTACCTGCTACTAATTTATTACTTTTTAAGTTGTTCCATCTTTTGATATCGTTTATTGTAACATTATATTGCTGAGCAATTTTTCCTATTGTATCGCCACGTTTTATAACATATTTAACTGGATTTGAATTTCTCTTTGTAGTATTATCTCCTAAAGAACTAATAACATCTGTATTATGAACTTTAAGTACTTGCCCAATTTTTATAGAATTAGAACTGAGATTGTTCCACTTTTTTAATTGAGCAATTGTAACTCCAAATTTTGTTGCTATTTCACTTAAAGTTTCACCTCTACGAACTTTATATTTTGTAATGGTTCTATTTGAAGATATATTATTAACAATATTTTTAGGATTACCAGAATATACTACTAATTTTTTCCCTTTATAAATATGGTTACTCTTTAAGTTATTCCATTCTTTTAGTTGATCAACTGTTACTCCATACTTAGCTGCAATACTCGATAAAGATTCTCCGCTTCTAATTCTATGCTCTATCCATTTTTCATCTGAACTTACAAAGAGTATTTCATTTTTCTCTTTTTCTGTCATATCATTAATTTTTGCATAATAATCAGCTTTTTCGTTTGGGACATAAATTGTAAGTTCCTGACCTACTTTTACTCTACTTGTATATGGCAGATTATTCCAATTTCTAATGTCTGATACTCTAACATCGAATAAATCTGCTATATCAACTAAATTATCTTTACTTTTAACAATATACTTAACTGGTGTTTTTCCTTCTGGAACAATAAACTCAACAGAATCTTCGTACATATTTGAATAAATTTGAGCGTACTTATCGTCGTTTGTAGCGGTTGTAATTTGAAGTTTGTATGAAGGATTATCATTCAATGAATTAATTTCTTCTTCAATTGCAGGAAGCATATCTGTATTAATTGCAAGGTCATCTACACTAATAGTTGATTTAGGGATTTTAATTTCTGTACCTGGAGCTAATCTTTTGCGAGAAGAGATTCCATTAAATTTTGCAAGCTGTGAAATGCTAACATCATAAAAATTTGCTATTCGAGATAAAGTTTCACCAGGTTGAACTGTATGAGTAATATATGGCAATTTTGCTTCATCAGGAATCTTCTTTAAATTTTCTGCAAAAGCATCATAAACTTTTGATGGAATTTTCAAAGGATAACCACCATCATAATTTGGTGGAGTAATGTTTTGAGTTAATTCAGGATTCATATCTCGTAATAAATCTACACTTATACCTGCACACTTTGCTAAAATATTCAAATCGATCGATTCATTAATTTTAAAGATTGCATAGTCGTGTGGTTTTTCATATTGAATATTGGTAAAACCATATTTTTCTGGTTGACTTGCAATTAATGTTACTGCAATATATTGAGGAACATAATTTCTTGTCTCACGAGGTAAATATGGTAAAATCTTCCAGAAATCACTTGACCCAGCTCTTCTCATAGCTTTGCGAACTCTACCTTCGCCGCTATTATAAGCTGCAAGTGCTAAATACCAATCACCCAGTGAATAATATAAATCTCTAAGATGACGTGCTGCTGCACGTGTTGCTTTTTCAGGATCTCTTCTTTCATCAACATAAAAATTAATTTCAAGATCATATAATCGTGCTGTGCCTTTTACAAATTGCCATATTCCAACTGCTCGTGCCCATGAACGTGCGGTAGGATTTAAACCACTTTCAGGCATACTTAAAAATATTAACTGCTGAGGAACTTTTTCTTCAGCAAATATTTTTGCCATCATCGGGAAATATTTACCTGAGCGTGAAAGCCAGGTTTCAATATACTTTCTTCCCCTACCAGTAAAATATTCGATGTATTTTTCTACATATCTGTTAACTTCTAAGGGAAAATCACCAACAATTACAGTAATATAATTATCGTCTACAACTTCTATCGAATCCTCAAGCATTGGAATCTCTGGAATTCTTTTATTCATCCATTCTTCAAGTGCACTAATCGAAGCTTCTTCGGGCAATTCTACTAAACTTTTAATATAATTTTGATAATCCTCTACTATTGCCCCTTCTAATTCAATAAAGGTTGTATTTTCTTCAATGTTTGGATAATAACTAAGTTTATTGATAATTGATAATGCAGATTCATAATAATTAATTGCATCAACTTTGAAACCAAGTCTTTGCTTATAAAGTGCATTTACGTAATCTCTGCGAGCATTTTCAAGCATTTCATTTACTATTGATTGAATACCAGTGTTTTTTAATGTATCATTTAATTGATGTGTAGTTTGTGTTGGAGAGTATAGTGTACCGCAGGCGTTAACAAGTAAAAGAACGATTGGTAAAATTAATATTTTTTTCACACACACTCCGTATTAGAATTTTGTTTGCAATTTAATGTCTTATAAAAATTTTGTCAAGAAATAACTTAAACAACTTTATTATTTGATTAATCTAAAATGAATTAATATTAGATTAAGTTAATTTGAGATTTACTTTATACAATCAAATCAGAGAATATATTTGAAATGTCAAGAGATTTAAATGAATTTATGATTTCTTCTCTTTTTCTTAAAAATTCCTGTGATTTTAAATATGAAAAAAAATCTGATTTATCAGCTTTGTTTTCTATTTCATTAATTATCTGACCAGGTTCTCTTTTCATTAAAAAAATATTATCGGAAAGCAATAATGCTTCTGTTATATTAGTTGTAGCCAGTAAAAATGATACATTCAATTTTTTATTTATATCTATTATTAATGAGTATAATTCGTTCTTTGTTTTGTAATCTAATTTTGAAAATGGTTCATCAAGTAAAATGATTGAAGATTCTCTCATTAATGCCTGTGCCAATAATATTCTTAATCTAAATCCATAGCTCTTGTTATTAGGAATGTGCAAATCGTATCCATCTAATCCAACTAATTCGATTATCTCTTTATATTTTTTTTCGTCGAAATTTTCTAATCCAAACAAAACATTTTCTTTTACATTTAACCAGGGAAATGACATTGGTATTGATGGTATAAAAAATATTTTATTATTAATATTATGTTTTATTTCACCAGAATATTCTTTATCAAATCCACTAATAATTTTAAGTAAAGATGTTTTTCCAGCACCTATGGGAGCTATAACTGATGTAATTTTTTTATCATATACTCTAAGAGAAACGTTCTTAAATAATATTTTCTTTATACCAAATGCATCAATAAATTCTTTAGATAAATTTTTTACTTCTAACATTTATTTTTCCCAGAAATAATATTTTAATTGAATAAACTTGAGCAATAAATTTCCTATCCATATTAAGAATGTAATTATTATAGTCAAGACAAAAATTGCAGAAAAATCATTATAATAGAGAATCTTTGAATAAACTCCACCAAAACCATTACCATCTATAAATTCATATATTAAAATTATACCCCATAATGAAAAATGAATTTGAATAATTTTTTCAAAGAGAGCAGGTTGTAAAGTTTTAAATATTACTTTACTATGAATTTCTTTTTCGTCCAGTCCCATATTTTTCGCAACAATGTAATATTCATCAATGTTCTTCAATTCTTCAAATAATGAGATTTTGAGTAAAGCAAAAACATAAACGAGACCAAACATAAATTCTGCTATTATTGAATCTTGAAACCAATAAATAAAAATCACAATCAAAAAAATAAAAGGAATATATTTGTAAAATTTTATTGAATCAAAAAGATCTTTGAATTGCATTAGATAATAGAGTAATTTTTTTGATATAAACATCATTATTATTGATCCAAGAGCCAACGATAAATAAATACTCGTGGTAGTTAGTGCCATAGAATACAGCAGGTTATAGTCTTTCCAGATAGAAAAAAAAGCTTCAACAAGCAAAGTAGGTCTCGGTAACACTTTGTTTACTGGAAGCACAAATTCAAATAACATTACATAAACAAATATGATAGTAATTAAAAAATAAAATTGTTGTTTATTATTGATATTGTTCATAATAATTAAATAAAAATGGAAATTTAATTTTCTAAGTAAAGTTTACAGAACTCAAATTATTCAAAAAAATGTTTAAATCAAACTTATAAGTTAATCAGGTAATAATTAAACTGTTTTTCGTGTTTTATTGTAGAATCTTCTCCGTGACCTGGCAGAATAATTACATCATCTTGCAGAATTAAAATTTTTGTTTTAATCGAATGAATTAAAGTTTCGTAATCGCCTCCCCATAAATCAGTTCTTCCTATACTCTCTTTGAAAATGACATCCCCTGTAATGCATAATTTTTCTTCTTCAAATAAAATACAAAATTCCCCTGGTGTATGACCTGGTGTAAAAATAAACTTCCCTTTGCTATTGCCCAAGTGCAAAGATTTGTCTTCTGAAATGAATTCATCAGGTAAAGGGGAATGATTATTAAAAGAAAATCCAAAACTTTCAGCTTGTTCTTTCATTATATCAAGCAGAAAAATATCTTTTTCTGGCATCAACAATTTTGAATTAAATTTTTCTTTTACAAATGAATTACCAAATATATGATCTATGTGACAATGTGTATTGATAATATAATTGAGCTTAAGATTTTTGGTATTGATGAACTCCAAGATTTGTTTCTCTTCCATTGAATTAGAACAACCTGGATCAACAATAGCAGCTTCTCTTGATTCTTCATCCCAGATTATATAAGTATTTACAAAGAATGGATTAAAAATAAACTTCTGAATTTTTATCATTTTGAATAAAAGTTCTTCTTTACTCTCGTAAAATACTTTTTAACATAATTTGAATAATTATCTTTTACTTCTTCCATTGAATCTCCACCAAATTTTTGTAGAAATAAATTTGCAACAACCCAGGCAGCCATCGATTCGGCAATTACAGCACAGGCAGGGACAGCAACAAAATCACTTCTCTCTCTTCTCGCATCTATTGATTTCATTTTAGATAAATCAACTGATTGAAGGGGAGACATTAATGTGGCTATTGGTTTCATAGCTGCTCTAATTATAATTGGTAATCCAGTAGAAATACCACCTTCAATTCCACCCGCTCTATTGGTTTTTCTTGAAAAAGTTTCATTCTTCAAAATAATTTCGTCATGGACTTCAGAACCGAATAATTCAGCTGAACGAAAACCAAGACCAATTTCAACTCCTTTTACTGCTTGAATAGACATTATAGCTAAAGATAATTCCGCTTCGAGTCTTGTATTATATTCAACAAAGCTACCAATACCAACTGGAAGTCCTGTAATAATAACATAAAAAGTTCCACCCAAAGTATCGCCTCTTTTCTTTGCAAGTTTAATTTTTCGAATGATTTTTTCCTCTTGATTTTTATCTAAGACTCTTACAGAACTTTTATCGGATAATTGATTAATTTTTTCTGCTGAATAACTGGATGGTATTTTATTTAATAAAAACTTTTCTGCAAAATTTTCTTTTGGATAGATTCCTCCAATGCTTTCAACAAAACTTCCAATATGAATTCCGAATTCACTCAGAAATTTTCTTGCAATTGAACATCCAGCAACTCGTGCTGCTGTTTCTCTGGCACTTGAACGTTCAATAGAATTTCTGATATCATCATAATTATATTTTGTAATGCCTACTAAATCTGCATGTCCAGGTCTGGGAATAGTAACTTTATCAACTTTTTTATCGATAGGTTCAACACTCATTATTTCTTTCCAGTTTTCCCAATCTTTGTTCCAGATTAGCATTGAAATTGGTGAACCTAAAGTTTTACCATGACGAATACCTGAAATTATTTCAACTTTATCAGTTTCTATTTTCATTCTAAGTCCTCTACCATATCCAGCCTGTCTTCTTTTAAGCTGTTCATTAATATAATCTGCAGAAATTTTAAGATTGGAAGGAAAGCCTGTAACGATAGAAGTTAAACATTTACCGTGAGATTCACCTGCAGTAATTAGTTTTATCATGTTATTCTCGCAAATAAAAGTTTTACAAATATAAAAAAAGCGTCCTTAATTAGGACGCTTTTTCATAGAAAAATCTAAAAAAATTATCATTTAGGAATTTCTAATCCAACAAGTCTTGAATTACCTTCTGAATCAACGAGTTTAAGTAAAACTGCCTGACCCTTTTTGTTTTCAATAATTGATTTTAATTCAGATACATTATGAATTTCTTTTTTATCTGCAGCAGTTATAACAAGACCCTCTCCAATTCTTTGATTGTATGCTTTACTAAATCTTTTAACATTTGTAATTAAAACACCATTTTCTACATTATAATCCTTTAACTCACTACTACTCATATTTCTAACAGTAAAACCTAATTCTTCAAATGTAAATTCAGTAATTTCTTTTTCTTTACTTGATTTATCTTTTTTAGAAACTGTTTTAGCTTTAGAACTTTTATCTTCATCTCGTGCTTTCAGTGTTACATATTTTTCAATTTCTTTTCCGTTTCTAAAAATGGTTAATTTTACTTCTGTACCAGCACGTTTTGTAGCAACATAAGATTGTAGTTCATTTGGTTGATTTACTTCTTTATCATCAATTTTAAGTATAACATCTCCTTCTCTAATATCAGCTTTTTCTGCTGCTCCACCTTTAACAATATCCTGAACTAAAACACCTTTTGGTTCTTTAAGTCCAATTGCCTTAGCAGTTTGAGCATCAACTTCTGAGATACTTACTCCAATATAACCACGACTTACTTTTCCATTTTCGATTAAATCTTTAGCAACAGATTTTGCTAAATTAATTGGTATAGCAAAACCATAGCCTATATAACTTTGAGTCATTCCATTTGTAGCTATTGCTGTATTAATACCTATTACAGCACCTGTTAAATCAACTAATGCTCCGCCACTATTTCCAGGATTAATTGCTGCATCAGTTTGAATAAAGTTTTCAACTCCATACTGGTCTCTAATAATATTTATGTTTCTACTTTTCGCACTTATTATTCCAGCTGTTACAGTTGATGCTAACGATAATGGATTACCAATTGCCATTACCCATTGACCTACCTTGATTTTATCTGAATCTCCGAGATAAGCAACTGGTAAATTATTAGCATCAATCTTTATTACTGCAAGATCGGTCAATGGATCAGTTCCTACAATTTCAGCATCATACTGACGCTTATCGTGTAAAGTAACAGTAACTTGTTTTGCATCTTCTACAACATGGTTATTAGTTAGAATATAACCATCTTCAGAAATTATAATACCACTACCTCCTCCTTGCTGTTCTCTTGGTATATCATCTTTGAATGGGAAAAAGAAATGAAATTCTTCAGGTAATTTATTTTTAACAGTTGTTACTACTGTTATTTGAACTATGGAAGGTGTTACTTTTTCTGCAACCTGAACAAAAGCATTATTAAATGCTTCTGCCTGTGCATCTATACTTTCCACAGGTGGACGAGTAGCTCCAATTTGTATATCTGCATAGCCAGGTTTTACCCAGCCAAATCCAGAGACAAGTATCGCACCAAATATTACTCCTAATAATATCAATGAGAAAGTTCCAACAATATTTTTACGTTTCATTTATTAAACCTCCTCTTAACTTAATTCTAATGATTTTAATCCTTTGAATTCTTGAATATGATATTTTATAAATTTTTCGAGTAACTGGATTATTTTGTTTAAGTCATCTTCTGTGTATTGAATATTATTAATTTTGGTGTTTAGACATTTTAGTAATTTGAAAAGTTCCTTTGTAAATTCAAAATGAATCAGTCTATCTTTACTGCATTCACTACATAAAATTCCATTATCATAGTTATAATAAACCTGCATCCCATTAATCAATTCTTTTTTGCAAAGTGAACAACGATTTACTGGAAATTCGTAACCTATTTCTTTAATAAAGAAAAGGAAATATTTTGCAAAGTAAAATTTAGGATTTTTATCAGGTGTATTTAATAATTCCAGAATCCTTTCAGTTCCATTGAATAATCTTTGATTATGATCATTTTCAATTGTTAAATTTAATAATAATTCAATGACTGCAGAAGCATATTTTAATCTTTCAAAATCTTCCTTAATATTAGAATAATATTGAAGTAATTCTGCATCACTAATAATTTGAACATCACGAGTTTCTTTTCGATAAATTATAATCTGAAGAAGATTAAATGTGTCAACAATTAAACCTATTTTTGATTTAGGTGTGCGCCCCCCTTTTATTATTGCAGATATTTTACCAAAATCTTCTGTATAAAATTGAGCAATCTTACTTGTATCACCATAATCTAATTTTCTTAAAACAATTGCTCTCGTTTTTATTATTTCAGACATTGTTAAAGTTATATGGTGGAAGATATAATTCTTTTTCTGTTATTATACCAGTTATAAGTTCAGCTGGAGTAATATCAAAAGCTGGACAATATGCATCAAATTCCTGCAATGTTATTTGATAATTGTTAATATGAGTTATTTCATTCTTGTTTCTCATTTCAATCTTAATATATGAACCATTTACACAATTTTTATCAATTGTTGATGATGGTGCTGCAATGTAAAATGGTATATTATGATAATGACAAAGTACTGCAAGATTATAAGTTCCTATCTTATTAGCAGTATCACCATTCAAGGCAATTCTATCTGCACCAACAATAACAAGATCAACTTTGCCTTCCTTCATCAAGAAAGCAGCAGTTGAATCTGTGTTAATGGAAAATGGAATTCCCATTTTATTTAATTCCCATGCTGTAAGTCTTGAACCCTGAAGTAAAGGACGTGTTTCATCAACATGAACAAATTCAACTAAACCTTTTTCATAAGCTAATCTTATTACATTTAATGCTGTTCCATTACCTCCAGTTGCAAGAGCTCCAGTATTACAATGAGTTAACACTCTCGATTTTTTCTTAAAAACTTTTAGACCATTCTTTGCTATGTCATCACACATCTTTATATCATCATTATGTATCTCTTCTCCCCTTTTTATCAAAAGAGAATATAAGTTCTTTTCACTTTTATGATTTTCAAAAACTTTTTTTATTTCATTTAATCCATAAAATAAATTTACAGCAGTTGGACGAGTTGAATAAAGTCTATTATAAGCTTTTATAAAAGTTTCTTCAATGTTATCATCAATATTTTTAATTGACAGAGCTAATGCATACGCAGCAGCAATTCCAATTGCAGGAGCACCTCTTACTTCCAATCTTTCAATTGCAAGAGCAATTCTTTCATAATCATCGGTAATAATGTATTCTTCAATTAAAGGTAGTTTTGTTTGATTAAGAATTATAAGTTTATCGTCTTTAAATTCTAAAGCACGCGGGATATTCATATTTATGAAAAGTTTGATAATTCTCTAAACTCATAAAATCTATTTTGTATTTCAAGATAACTCAAATCTTCTAATCCTTTAGTACTAAATTTTTCGACACAGAATGATGCCATAATGCTACCATAAATAACTGCACGTTTCAGATTATCGAACGATAGATCACGAGTTTTATGAAGATAACCTGTAAAGCCTCCTGCAAAAGCATCACCAGCTCCTGTTGGATCATAAATATTTTCCATTGGATAGGCAGGAGCAGAAAAAATCATTTCTTCTCCAAAGAGTAATGCACCATGTTCCCCTTTTTTTATAATCAAATATTTTGGACCCATTGCAGAAATAATTTTTGCAGCTTTTATCAAGTTTGGTTCTTTCGATAGTAGTCTTGCTTCTGAATCGTTTATAATTAAAACGTCAACTCGTTTTAATACTTTCAATAATTCTTCTCTTGCACCATCTATCCAGTAATTCATGGTATCACAAACTACAAACTTAGGATTTTCAAGTTGATCAAGTACATTCAATTGCAATTGTGGAGAAATATTCCCTAAAACAATAAATGGATATTTCTTTTTCTTTTCTGGAATTATTGGATTAAAATGTTCAAATACATTTAAATGAGTAAATAATGAATCACGCACATTCAAATCATAATGATATCGACAACCATACCTGAATGTTTTTTCTCCTTTAATAATTTGTAAGCCTTCAAGATCTATATTATGATTTTCCAGCATTTCAATATGTTTATGATCAAAATCTTCTCCTACAACACCTACAACACTAACTGGACCAGTAAAATAACTTGCAGCAAGTGAGATGTAAGTAATTGAACCACCAAGTGCATTTTCGATTTTGTCAAAAGGAGTTTCAATATCATCAAAACCTATTGAACCAACTATAAGTAATCCCATTTTCTACCCAATTAAATATTATTTCATAAATCTAATATACAGAATTAAAAAACTATTTTTATTCATTATTAAAATTTTATCTCAAGAAATTTGTCTTCATTTTTCTTATTAATAAAAAAATCATAAATGAGATTCATGGATTTACGCTGACCATCCCACGCTACTAATTGTTTCGCAGTTTTTTTATCGACCCACATAAACTCTGTATGTTCGTTAGAAATTTTTACCTGATTATTTTTATTAACTAATGCAACAAAAACATGTATAAGATTTAATTCTTTTTTTTCTTCTTCGTAATATGAATTGATATTAGGTACAAGCCATAATTTAATAGGCTTTAAACCTGTCTCTTCATTCAGCTCTCGCAATGCAGTTTGAAAAAATTCTTCTCCTTTTTCGATGCTTCCAGTTACCATCTGCCATAAATCAGGATATTCAACTTCTTTAGAACGTTTAAGTAGCAAAAACTCGATGTCGTCTTTTATTTTTCTAATTATATGTACTTCAACCAAGCTTGATTTTATTTTCATATTAAAAAAATGCTCTTGCTTCTGCACGCATTGTGTGAATCATTTTATTTTTACCTAATAATCTTGCATCATAAGTTAATGAAGTTTGAACATTACTACCAATCCTGTAATCGAAAAAGGCTCTCAAAAAATAATTTTTTCCAATTACATTTCCTTTTGTAATTTCAAATGGAATTTCACTTGTTCTTGAATTAGAAATCATTTCTGTTCTTTCTGCTTCAAATCTAATTCTTCCAAAGTTTTTAATCGAGTAATTTATCCGAAATAATATTGAATTAACATCAATTAACGATGGAGTTTCTGGATATTCGTCTTTGCTTCTGCTAATTATGATTTTAAGACCAGCTTCAATTATGTTTATTGGTCTATATGAAAAATCTGTTGACAATTCATTTCGAGTAATTTTTCTTCTTCTGTTAGAATAAGTGTTAGAAATTAAATTATCAATCTGATTAACATAATCTGTTTGATTATTTATTTCTTTGAATGGACGAAATCTAATTCGTATGCTTCTTTCTTTGAAAAATCCTCTTTCCAGACCACCACTAAATTGATTGAGACTTTTTCTTTGTAAAAATCTTAAACGAAAAGATAACTTTGAATTATATTTAAGAATATTCAAATCCTGCTGAAATAATTGAGAGCCTCTAATCGTTGTTGAATCATCTAAAAATTTTGATAACCGCATTAAGTAAATATCCCATATTTGATTTGTTTTGTTGTTCTCTTCGATACGATAGAATGTTTCTGTAGAAATATTTTTTAAAAAAGAATAAAATGAATTTTCATTCTTAATTATTTTATCAAACTCAATTGTCCATCGCAAATAAGATTTTAAATCAATTACAGGAAATAGTTGTTCAGTTGGTACTGTAACTAAAATATATTCTCCATCATAGGATGTTGGTTCAAATTCATTTTCTTCTGGTATACCATTGTTATTTAAATCGCCAAGATAAATATAATTTCCACTACCTTTAGAAACCTTTAAGAATACTTTTTCCTGTCTGGCTGTTTGTTCTGTTGCAGCCTGATAATAAAAATCGCCATAAAAAAAATTTTGTAATAAGTTAAATCTGCTTTGTGATAAAAGTAAAATAGTTTCGCTATTTGAATATCCCAGTTTAATAAATTCATCTGTATAATATTTTTTTCTAAAAGTAAAATTAAATGTAGTAGAAAATTCTTTGAGCTTCTTAAATTCTATATTAATCTGAGATAAATTTGCAGTAGATTGTTTTTTCAAATAATTATTTAATGGGAAAAATTCTTCACGATATGAATAGCTATACTTTATATCAAAATAGGAAGTGCTAAATCCTAAAGATGGAATGAGTTCTCCATATTTATAGCTATTTATAAGAAGGCTATCATTGAATTTTATTTCTTTATTTTCGTATAAAAATTCTAAGCCAGGTGTAATATTTCCAAAAGAATAATAATTCGTAGAACTCTGACGATTCCATAAAGTAGAATTTCCTGATTCTTTTGATTTGACATAATCAAGTTTATAATTAAAATTATACTTTGTATTATCACTCAATTTTATTTCGTTAAAGTATCTATCAGAAATAAAATTATCTCCATATTTCAAAAATCCATAATTAGAATTAATTGACATCTGCTTCAAAGGTAATATTACAAATCCAATTTCTCGCAACAATTGATTTTCACTTGAAGATTCAGGCAAGTTATAATATCGATTAAATTCAACAGGATTAATTCTATCAAGAGAAGTGTATTTATTTTGAATGTATCTATCTTTAAAACTAAATCCAATTTTACCTAAGGATAATTTCCCTACTTTTATATTTTTAGGCTCAATTTCAAAAAGGAAGTTTCTTGCATAACTAAGATTATCATTATCATCAATACTTGAAAATCTATTTTTATCCCAGCTGCTTCCAGAAAATTCAGTGCTAATTTTAAAACCGTTTATTATTTCAGCACTTAAAGAGATATTTCCAATTTGTTTTAATTCTGGTAATGGAAGAAAAATTACAGGTAAGTAATCTCCTTTACCAATTCCAACAAACTTATAATTCCCGATACTTTCTTTCACATAATCACCTTTCCCATTTCCCACATAACTAAAAGTAACATTATAAATTGAACTTTCTTTACCTGGCAAATAAATGTAATAAGAAAAGTTTTGAGAATTAATTACAGTATCTATTCTGGTATAATAACCATTTACTTTGCCTGTTGAATCCTGTTTGGCAAGTGTAACACCTGAACGAATAGCTGAATTTCGATTGTCACCAGAATTTTTAAGTATATTAATATCATCATCACTTAAAGTAAGTGCTACTGGATTAGTTTCATTATCTCCCTCACGAAAGTAATTAATCGCCAAATTAATTTTATCATTAACAATTTGAGATGATAATGATGCTCCAAAAAAATTTCTCGAATAGTTTTGATCTGTATATTCAAAATCAATTGATATTCTTGTAAAAGAAGTAATTATCCTGCGTGGAGTAAAAGTAATTTCAGCATTTGAATAATCAATTATATAATCATTATTTTCACCTCGTTTCATCAATTCACCATTTAAGTAAACTTTTTCGCTCCCAGCAATAATGATTATAGCTCTTTCATTATTAATACCGTATAATCGATATGGACCTTGATTGCCATCTTTTCCATAAAATTGCATCGTATTAAATTTGCCTCTTGAATTTGCAATAACAAATGCACTCTTACTTTTTTTGTAATTAAATTCACCTTTTAGTCCCTGTAATTTTTTTGAAAGCTGTATAAATTCAGATTGTTTTTCTATTAAATCGAAATCGCCAAAAGTACCAGTAGCATTTTTATGATGTAATTCTATAAATACTTTATCTAATTCTTGAAGAGTCTCTGTATTCCCTTCTGGTTGAATTGGTGTATTTTCGTCACTTAAAGCAGCAATAATTTCAATATCATCAGATAGTTTTCCGCTCATTTGCAGTTTTAATCCACTATTTAATTTTAAATCTTGATTTGTACCAATTGTAAAGCCACGAATTATTGCTCCATTCTTCTGTATATTCTTACCAAAAATTGATTCTGTGGATAATATATTTCTCATAGGTCTCGAAACTCTAACAGAATCTTTAGATAAACTATCAAAAACAGTAACAAGATTTCTAATTTTATATTCCTTCTTCAGGTTAATCAGTAAACTTTTATATGATATTATAATTGTATCCAATAGATTAAGCTTCGGATCTTTTAGAGAGAAAACACCTGTTTCGTAAGATATTTGATAGAAATTTCTGTCAATTAATTTTTTATTGACATAAACTTTTTCGCTGAAAGGGATTATGTTGAGTGAAGATATTTTATAATGATTATTTTGATTAACTAAGAAAGTATCTTTTATAGTAACAGTCTGTGCATAATTATCTATAAGTAAATAAAAAAATAGAATAACAACTGAATAATTATATCGTCTCAAAGGAATTCTTATTTTATCCTGTATATATAAATCTATTTTACCTCTAATTATTTACCTAAATTAATTTTATTCGAAGCTCTTTTGTTAATCGAATTAATTATCCTGAACAACGTTTTAGTTTATATGGTTTATCAAATAAGCCAATAATAAGTTCTTCCTAATATAAATTAACAAAGTTAATCTTTTCAAAAATTCATTCATAACGAAGGGCTTCTATTGGATCTAAATTAGCTGCTTTTACTGCTGGATAGACTCCAAATACAACTCCAACAAAGGTTGTTACAAATAAACCAATTGCAATCCATTCAACTGGAATGAAGACTGGAACGCCGAGTTGTAAAGCAACTATATTACCACCAATTAATCCTAAAATTATTCCTATTAATCCACCAATCCAGCTTAATGCAGTAGCTTCAATAACAAATTGAGTAAGGATTGTTTTTCTTTTAGCGCCAACAGCTTTTCTAATCCCAATTTCTCTTGTTCTTTCTGTAACACTTACAAGCATAATATTCATTATACCAATACCAGCGGCAATCAAGGCAATAAATGCAATTACTCCTGCGCCAAGTTTAAAATATTTTGTAAGATCGTTAAACTGTTCAATTAATTGATCATTTGTTACAATTTCAAAATCATTTTCCTGTGATGCATCAACTCTTCTAATTTTTCTTAAAGCCCCAATTACTTCATCTTTAGTTTCTTCAAGTAATTCTTTGTTTTTTGCCATTATTAAAAAGAATGCACTTCGTTCTTCACCAAAATATTTTTGAAATACTTTCAAAGGAATACAAACAAAACCATCCTGAGATCTACCGAGTACAGAACCTCTTTTTGCAAATACACCAATCACCTGAAATTTGTAATTATCTATTTTAATTATTTGACCAATTGGATTAATGTTCTTAAATAATTTTTCTGCTACATCAGCACCCAGGACAGCAACTGGTCGAACCAATTCATCATCTGCTTTTGAATAAATTCTTCCTTCAGCAATTTTCATATCAAGAGCAACAAAATAATCCGCATTGGTACCAGCAATAATTACATCAGGATTTGTTTTTTCATTAATAAATTTTACAGCTTTACCACTTATATTCAATCCAATACCAACAGCTACGGGAAGTTGAGTCATTTGGCGTAATTTTTCACCTTCTTCAACAGTTAAATCTTTTCGATTGCGATATTGTCTTCTTGCATGCGGACCACCAGCCTGAAATGCTGGATATTTTTGAATTATAAAATTATTTGTACCGACTGAATTAAAAACATCCTCAATATTTTTCTGAATCGCACTTATTGCTGTCATTACAATAATTATAGAAAACAATCCTACTGCTATACCTAACAATGTAAGAATTGAGCGAAGTTTACTTCCTATTATTGAATAATATGCTAATTTAATACTTTCAATTATCTGCATTATTCATACCTCAATGATTCAACTGGATCTAATCTTGAAGCTTTCCATGCTGGAATAAACCCAGATACTATACCAACAAAACCAGAAATTAATAATGATAAAATTACAATACTCAGGGGCAAAGAAGTTGGTAAAAATTGATTTATAATCAAACTTAAGGGATAAGAAATCATTAAACCAATAGTTCCACCAATCATACAAATTATAGCAGCTTCTACAAGAAATTGTAAAAGTATTGACCAGGTTTTTGCACCCACAGCTTTTCTAATTCCAATTTCTTTTGTTCTTTCTGTAACAGAAACAAACATGATATTCATAATTCCAATTGCACCAACAAACAGAGATAAAGCAGTAATTACAATACCTGCAAGAGCTATCACTCCAATTGTCTGATCGTACATCTGTTTAAAAGCTTCCTGCTGATTAATTGCAAAATCATCAGGTTTATCTGGTGGAACTTTTCTGATGATTCTCATAGCAGCTCTTATTTCTTCTTTAGCATCTTCAAGTTTGGTAACATCACCAACTTTAATATCAATTCTCATTCTATTACGTGCTTCTCCAATAATCGATTCAAAAGTTTTAAGTGGAATAATAATTTGTCCATCCATACTAAATGCTCCTAAAAAACCACTTCCCTGTTTCTCGAGTATACCAATTACTCTTATTGGAACATTATTAATTCTTATTTCTTTATTAATTGGATTTTCTGATGGAAAGAGTTCCTTTTGGATGTCCTTACCAATTATACAAACTCTTCTTCCAGATTTTACTTCCAGTTCATTTAAAAATCTACCTTCATCAAGTACCAATTGACTTGTTCTTTGATATTCTTCGGTTGTGCCTATAACAAGTGCAGCTTGAACTGAGCGATCTTTTCTTTTAACAGAAGCAGAAAAAGTTCTTTTTGTGGGAGCCATTGCTTCATAATTTTTGAGTACTGCTTTTAATTTTTCATATTGTTCAAGAGTAATGTCTTTTCTATTTCTAAATTGTTCCCATCTATCCATAGCAAACCATGGAAATTTATCGACATATAAAACATCACTACCTAAAGAAGAAATTGAATTCATAAAAGCTTCTCTTAAACCAACAATTGCAGTCGACATTGTAGTGACAGCAACTATGCCAATTATAATTCCAAGCGTTGTAAGTACTGAGCGTAATGTATTTGCTCTTATTGCCTGAAATGCTATAGAAAAAATTTCCCTTAGTTCAATAAAGTATTTTTTCATTATATAATGATTATGATTACCTCAATATAAATTTTTCAGTTGATATATAAAAACAATAATTTAAATAGACTTTTTAAGGATACTTAATTGAATAGATTAAGGAAGGTTTTTAAAATGTACTTTATAGATTCAGATTAATAAAAAAAGTGTTACATAATTTAAAACACAAATTATATCATTCATATCTAAGTGATTCAATTGGATCGAGATTAGCAGCTTTGTAGGCTGGATAAGTTCCGAAACTTACTCCAATTAGTATACAAAGTAATACACCAATAATAACCCAATCAATTGGAATTACTGCAGCAGCATTTAAGAATGAACCAGCAATATTACCAGCAATAATTCCTAAGATTATTCCTATTATTCCTCCAATTAAAGAGAGAGTTATAGCTTCAATTATAAATTGAACAAGAATATTTATTTTTTTTGCTCCAATAGCTTTTCTAATTCCAATTTCTTTAGTTCTTTCTGTAACAGAGACAAGCATTATATTCATAATACCAACACCAGCAGCAAGTAATGCTATAGCAGCAACTACAATTGAGCCAATACGTACACCAGCTGTAATTTTATTTATACTTGTAAGCAATTGTTCGTTTGACCAGATATCAAAATCATTTTCTTTTCCTGGTGGAATTTTACGAATTGCTCTAAAATAACCTTCGGCTTCTTCAATTAATTCATTATATGATTCTCTATTATGTGCCATTACAGTTATGTTTATACTACTTCCTCTTTTACCATAAAGTGATTGAAATGTTGTAATTGGAATAACAGCAAAATTATCACGACTTTGTCCAAAAAAACTTCCCTGTGATTCAAGAACTCCTATTACTTTAAATTTATGACCATCTAATGTAACTTTTTGATCTATAGGATTATCATTAGGAAAAAGTTTTTTTACTATATCAGCACCAAGTACAATAACTGGTTCATATCTTTGAACGTCACGGTCATTAATTGCTCTACCCTCTTCAACAAACCATTGATTATTCGGGAAAGCATCTGCAGTAACACCTGCTAAACCAACATTAGGATTTGTTTCTATATTACCCGCTTTTAATAACTTACCATAGTTCCAATATTCAGCTGCAATATATTTTGCTTTAGAAAGTTTTTCTTTCAGTCTATAAAATTGTTCTAAAGTAATATCTGGGCGATTACGATATTTAATTCCAGAACCAGGTCCACCTGTTTGTACAGCAGGCCATTTCTGGATTTGAAATGTATTTTGGCCAAGCACCGATGTTCCTTCTTCTATGCTTGTTTGCAACATAGCAATTATAGTACTAATAGCTATAATTGAAAATATTCCAACAACAATTCCAACTATCGTTAGAAATGATCTTAACTTGTTAGCTTTAAGAGAATTAAAAGCAACTTTAATAATTTCTAAGATTTCCATTATTCATACCTCAATGCTTCTACAGGATCTAATTTAGCTGCAGTATATGCAGGTGCAAATCCAGAGACCACTCCAGTTATAAGTGAAATTGTTATAGCAAGTATAATTGTTTCAATCTGAACTGAAGTAGGTAAAAACTGATTAACTATTTTGCTTAAAAGAATTGCCAGAAATAAACCTATTAAACCACCAATCAAACAAATAATTGCAGCTTCTGTAATAAATTGGCTTAAGATAGTTCTTCTTTTTGCTCCAATTGCTTTTCTTATACCAATTTCTTTAGTTCTTTCTTTTACGGATACAAACATTATATTCATTATTCCAACTGCACCTACAAATAACGATAAACCAGTAATAAACAAACCTGCAATTTGAATAACTCCAACAGTTTGATTAATATTTTTTATCAGACCTTCTTGTTGATTAACAGAAAAATCATCTTCTTCATAATATTTTAGACCACGAATTTTTCTCATTATTCCAACAGCTTCATCTTTAGTTTGTTCAAGTAATTGATGATTTTTTGCTCTAACTGTAATGGTAATAGTTTTATTATTTTCATTAGCAAAGTATTTGAAAATATTTTGTATCGGGATAAATATTTGCTTATCTGGATTAAATTCACCCATTAACCAGCTACCCTGTTCAGCAAGAACTCCAATAACAATAAACTTATGACCTTTAATTTTAATTTCTTTCCCTATTGGACTCGTATTTTTAAATAAATTTTTTGCTATTTGACTTCCAAGTACAGCTAAATTTCTTCCACCATTACTTTCGAGTTCATTAAAAAATCTTCCTTCACTAAAATTTAAATCAGAAGTTTTAATGTAATTATGATTAGTTCCTCTTACAATAACAGCTTCTGCAGTTATATTTTTATATTTCACATTTTGAGCTGTCCATGTATCTGGTGATACAGCGAGTGGTAGTTTTGCAAGTTCTTTAAATTGCTCATAATCATTCATTGTTATATTTTTTCTATTACGCAATTCCCACCATGGCTTTTCATTATCAAACCATGCCCATTTATCGATATAAAGATTATCTGTTCCAAGCGATGCCATCCCAGTTTGAAAAGCATTATTGATTCCATTTATTGCTGTCGACATTAGAACAACAGAAGTAATTCCAATAACAATTCCAAGTGTTGTCAATATTGACCTAATTTTATTGCTTCTAATTGCTCTAAAAGAAATTAGCAGACCTTCTTTCAATTCATATAAAAATGTTTTCATTTTATATCCTAAAGTTTTGAAGCTCCATTTTTTTGCGGGATATATCTCTTTAAAACTTTTTCATCATTTTCAATCAAACCATCACGAATTCTAATTATTCGTTCAGCATGTTCTGCAATGTATTCTTCGTGAGTAACAAGAATGATTGTATTACCCTGCTCATAAATTTCATTAAACAGAGCCATTATATCTTCGCCTGTTTTTGTATCGAGATTTCCTGTTGGCTCATCTGCAAGTATAATAGAAGGATTTGTAACAAGAGCTCTTGCAATTGCTACACGCTGACGCTGACCTCCAGATAGTTCATTCGGCTTATGATAAATTCTATCACCAAGTCCAACATGTTCAAGAGCCAATCTTGCTCTTTCTTTTCTTTCAGATGCAGGCACTCCAGCATATATCAAAGGTAGCTCAACATTGTGAAGAGCATTTGAGCGTGGTAGCAAATTAAAAGTTTGAAATACAAAACCAATTTCTTTATTTCTAATTTTTGCAAGTTCATTATCACTCATTTGACTTACATTAACACCTTTAAATTCATAAAGACCATGAGTTGGTGTATCAAGACAGCCAAGTATGTTCATCAAGGTAGATTTACCAGAACCAGAAGGTCCCATAATTGCAACATATTCGCCTTTGTTAATTTTCAATGATATGTCTCTGAGAGCATGAACTTCTTCGCTTCCAACCTGATAAATTTTTGCAACATGTTCGATATTTATGATATTCATAATTTTACCACTTTTATTTTTTATTTTGATTTAGCAGATGATACCATTATTTTTTTACCATTTTCCAGTTCTCTTGATATTGCTCTATAAGGACCACTAATTACTTCTTCATCACCTTTCAAGCCTTCTATAATTTCTATGTAATTATCATCACTAATTCCAGTCTTAACTTCTACCATTTTAGCTTTACCATTTTCAACAACAAATACTACTTCTTTTGGTTTATTTCTTTTACCATTCTTTGAATTATCAGGATTATCTTCGTCATTCTGAGAAGGGTTGGGTTTTTCTGTTAATCTTGCAGTTACACTCTGGATAGGAACTGCCAGAACATTCTGTTTTGTTTCGGTTTCTATTTCTGCATCGCAGGACATTCCAGGTCTAATCTTATCGTCTAAGTCAATTAATTTTATTTTCACTTCGAAATTAACAACTTCTTCTTGAGTACCAAGTCCAGTTGTTTTAGCACTATTGCCAATTTGTGAAACAATTCCTTTAAAAACTTTATCACCAAAAGCATCGATATGTATTCTTGCTGTATCTCCTATCGAAACCAAAACTACATCATTCTCATCCACATCGACTGTTGCTTCCATGTTACTTAAATCTGCAACTGTTAATAATTCAGTTCCAGTAAAAGCACTACCGATTACTCTTTCACCTAATTCAACTGATAGTTTACTTATAGTTCCATCTATTGGTGAGTAAACATAAGTTTTGTTTAATGTTTCAATAGCTTCTTTCAAAGCAGCTTCTGCTTGAGATACAATTGATTTTTGAGATTCATAATTACCAAGTGTTTGAAGATAAGTTGATTTAGCTGTTTCAAGATCTGCATCACTTGCAAGACCTTTTTGTGCTAAGCCCTGAACACGTTTATATTCAGATTCAACTTTTTCGAGTAAAGCTTTTGTAGCATTAAGAGATGATTTTGCCTGAGCTAAACGTGCTTCGGCACTATTTTTTTGAGCTTCATAAATATCAGGTTTTATTCTCAATAATAATTGTCCCTTTTTAACCATATCTCCTTCACGAATAGGTAAATAAACAATTTCACCTGTAGCTTCTGCAATAATTTTAACCTGATATTCTGGATTTATTTTTCCAGTAGCTGTAACTACCTGCGTAATTGTTCTTCTTGAAACTTTTTCTGTCTGGACAGAAATTATTTCTTCTTTATTGCCACTGAATGCAACAAGTAGAATTAAAACAACTATTAATAATCCCAGTCCACCAAAAATAAAAAGTTTCTTTTTTGATTTCTTTTTTCCATTAGCCATGTTATTTAACTCCCAAAAATATTTTATTCATATTTTTTGTATTCAAGTTTGCCGAGTGAATTATTAAGCTTATCACGTTTTGTATAAAAATCATAAAGTGCATTAATCTTATTTCTGAGTGCATCTGTATAATCTCTATCTGCTTGTAAAACATCGAGAATAGTGCCCGAACCTAAATTATATCTTTCTTGATTTATTTTTCTATTTTCTTCTGCTGCTATAACATTTTTAGTAGCAACATCTAAACTTTTTTTAGCAGCCAGTAGATCAAGATAGCCTTGTTTAATTTCAATCTTAATTTGTCTCTCAAGAGCAAGTAAATCTTCTTGAGCATTCAAATAATTTACTTTTGCAAGTTGAATTTGATTTTCTGTTGACCAATTTGAGAATAATGGAAAACTTAGAGTCATCCCTACATAAAAAATCTTACGATTAAAAAGTTTATCTACATCAATGGCAGATGTTGACCAGGAAAAACTTCCTGATAGAGATGGTAATAAACCTGAACGTGCAATTGTTAAACCCTTTTTAGCTGCATTTACAGTTAATTCCTGACTCTTAAAATCAAAGCGATTATCCAGAGCTACACTAACCATTGTCTGGATATCTTCAAAATCTTTCATGTAGGAATCTGTATCGATAGCTCTTTGACCTCCGAATGGATCGACCAATTCATATTCTTCTAATACATTTAAACCCAGATAGTTAAGCAAATTACTAAGCGTAGTTTCATATGCATTTTGTGCTTGAATTAAAAGAAGTTCCGCATTCCCTAACTGAACCTGAGCTGTATAAACATCAGCTTTTGCTACTGAACCCAATCTATTTCTTTCTTGCACTGTTTCATAAAATTTTTGATAATATTTTACATTATCTTCTCGAACTCTTTTTAATTCCTGAGCATTCAATACTTGATAATAATAGTCAGTTGTTTGATAAACAACATTTTGTTTTGCTTTTTCAAGATAAAGTTCTGCTGCTTTTAAGCTATATTCTTTTTGATTTATATATGAAATATTTGCAAGACCATCAAAAAGAGTAATGCCTCCACCAAAACCAATTGAATAATTTCTACTATCTGTTTGAGATGGTGGAATAGTTACAATATTACCAAAAAAATCTCTTTGAGTACCACCTACATCATTTACTCTTTGCCAGTTCCATTGAGCCTGTGCATTAAGTGTTGGAAGTAATTCACCATAAGCATTTTTTAATTGAGATTGATTTGTTAATAAATTATTCTTTGTTTTATTTAATGCAGTATTTCTTTGAAGAGCAATCGATATTGCATCTTCCAGCGTTAATTTTTTTTGTGCTGATAATGTAGTAATAAACATTAATAAAGAGAGAATTATTTTTTTCATTTCTACTCCTTTTAGTGCATTAACAATAAGCACTTTGTTTTTCTGGTTATTAAGACGATATTATTAGTTTAAAAGTTACAAAATATTTCAACATTTATTATAAATTATTTTCTTGAAGAAATTTATCTTTAATTTTCAGGAAGTATGCGAAAGCTTCTTCATAATTATTTTGAATTTTGCCATCGAGAATTGCTTCTTCAATTGCTTTTTTAATTTTGCCAACTGTTTTAGATGGTGGAATGTTGCATACCCTCATAATTTCATCCCCTCTAACAGGTGATTGAAATGCTCTTAATCTATCTTTTTCCTGAACATCACGAACTTTTTGCATTACGATATTATAATTTTCCAGATATTGATTTACTTTTACAATATTTTTACTTGTAATATCTGCTCGACATAATGTTATTAAATCATCTAAATCTTCGCCAGCAGCAGCAGCTAATCTTCTTATAGCAGAATCAGTTACATTTTGATCAACTAATGCCATTGGTCTTAAGTGTAAACGAATAAGTTTTTCTACATATGGCAATTTATTGAAAGGTAATTTTAATTTAGTAAAAATTCCCTTCATCATTCTTGCACCTAATTCTTCGTGACCATGAAAAGTCCAGCCTATACCTTCTACAAACTTTTTAGTCAATGGTTTTGCAATATCATGAACTAATGCCGCAAATCTAAGCCATAAATTATCACTAACTATTGCAACATTATCAACTACCATACAAGTATGATAAAAAACATCTTTATGATGATAATCACTTCTTTGTTCGACTCCACCAAGATTATGAATCTCTGGAAATATTACTTTCATTATTTCATTTTCATAAAGTAATTTTAATCCTATAGAAGGTTTTGGTGATGCTAATATTTTTAAGAATTCATCTGTTATTCTTTCTTGTGCTACAATTTTAAGTCGATCTTTCATTTCCCTTGCAGCACGCAAAGTATTTTCTTCAATCTTAAAATCAAGTTGTGTAGCAAATCTGAATGCACGCATGATTCTTAAAGGGTCATCATCAAATGTTGTAAACGGGTCTAATGGTGTTTTTATAATTCTGTTGTTGATATCATTAATTCCATTAAATTTATCAAGTAATTCTCCATAAGAATCCTCATTTAAGGAAATCGCAAGAGTATTAATTGTAAAATCTCTTCTATTGATATCATCATCAAGTGTTCCTGGTTGAACCAAAGGATTACGACTATTTTTTTTATAAGATTCTTTCCTTGCCCCAACAAATTCTAATGAATAATCTTTATACTTAAAATGAGCAGTACCAAAATTTTTATAAATAATTATATCTGAAATACCAAGTTTATTAGCAAAATCTTTTGCAAAGGCAGGTCCATCCCCCACAATCAAGAAATCAAATTCTTCTCTTTTTCTGTTTAATATTAAATCTCTTACAAATCCACCAACAAGATATAATTTTTCGTTTCTAATTTTTGCTATTTCAGATGCTATTTTTATAAAATCGTATTTATTTAATTCATCTATTATTTTCATAGTAATTCTAAATTATTATTAATTATAGTGTTGAAACATTATATAACCAATTAACCAATCTTAAATTTTCGACAAGTGTTTCATAAAAATAATCATCACCTTTATAGTCCAATGATTTAATTGCCAATTTTTTAGCAGTTATATAATCACCAATTTCAATAGCACTCTGAGATAATTTATAAGCTGCATAACTTGAAATAATATCGTACACTTTAATTTTGTTACTCAATTCATAAATAAATGATTTAAGCTTGGCTTTGTCATTACATAATTTTAAAACAATTGGTATAGTAAAATAGTAAATCTCTTTCTCATTTAATTTTATCAGGTAATTAAACTTTTCATTATTATTCATCCTGAGAAAATTTATTAAATCATCACTACCTTGCTCTACTATTATTTTTCTCGTCAGAGCATAATTAACAAATTCAATATGAGAATTTTGAATTAGTAAACTATCAATCAATTTTACAGCAGATTCAAAGTTTTTGTTCATGAAGTAAATATCAGACAGAATCAGCTCAAGATTAAAAAGATGTGCATCTTTTCTAAACTTATTTATCTCTTTCTTTAATAAATTTTCTGCATCTTTTATTTTATTTTGTTTTATCAAACTATTAATTAAACCAATTAATGATTCATAGCTCTCAGTATAATTATAAATTTTCTGATATAACTTTTCTGAATCTAATAATCTACCTTCGTTAAAATATTTGCGAGCACGCTTTAAATTTCTCGACGCATATCTTGGACATATTTTTTTAAATATAGGTTTACTACCAAAGTACAATTGAGCCTTATATTTATTTTCATCTATTTTAAGATTCACTAAAAAATCATAATACTCTTTTTCCAATTCATTAATATTTTTTTTAAAAGCTAATGTGAAATCAGAGTTATTATAAAATTTCTTTACACTTTCAATTCCATAAGTATCTATTAAGTATTTTATAAAAGAACCTGAGTATGTGTAAGAAACATTTGAAAAATTTAAGAAGAACTTCAATCCACTAAATAGTTCATTAATTTTAATATTATATCCCGAAGAATTAGCAAGTTTAGCTAAATAGTGAACTGGATAGTTGTCAAAATTATTTTCAATAGCCATTGCTAATCCTTCAATAATGGCTGGATTAATGTTTTTATCGGTCTTAAAAATTGTTGCTCCAAATTCAGAAGATAAGACATGTGTTATCTCGTGTTTCAATGTTTCTTTATATGTCTGAAAATTCAAATAAATTTGATTTAACCATGGTTTAGCTACATCAGCTTTTGCAGAACCAAATAATTTTTTCTTTTCTTCTTCATTATAAAAAATGAACGAAATAATTTTAGATTTACTTTTTATCTTCAATTCATTTTTTACTGTTTCATAATAATAATCATGAAGTAAAGCCATTAATTTAATTGCATCTTCGTCTTTAATTTTATTTGAATAATAAATTTCTGAGTGTTCTGTTTGTAAATATTTACCTAATGCGTTTTTTAATGATTCTTTAGAAGTAGAATAATTTAATACTGGTTTTAAAAATATGAAGCATATAGAAACAATAATAACTAAAACAAAGAAACTTACTTTTACAATTTTCTTTTTATTAAATAGATAGTCTGATAAAAATATTAATCCTGCAAAGAACAGAAGATTGATCAATCTGTAAGATACAAGTAAATTGTTTATACTTAACTCTTCATCGTAAATTGTACCAGAGTAGAATCCGAATACTGGATTAAAAAAATAGAGTTGTGGATTAAAATAGAATTCTAAAATAGGTACTAAAAGAATGAGTAAAAATGAAATGATGAAGATTGTGTATTTATATTTCTCAAATATTACTGCAATAAATCTCCCGGTAGTAAAGCCAAATAAAATTGATGGTAAAGTTAATATTATATAGAAGAGTAAGTTTTCACTGATCGGACATGATGAATATAATAAATGAGATATAAGACCAATAATAAAAGGTAATAAAGAAAAAGCATAAAGATATTTTCTAATGATTTTAAATAGTTGAATAAAATTATCTGGTTCATTTTTGTAATGTGAATGAATTACTAATAATCCGGAAAAGAAAAAAAGTATTATTGAATTAAGGGCAGCAAATTCATAATCCAGTGAATTTACGAGTGGTAATTTTGATAAAAATACATTTATTAAGAAAATTATTATAACTAAAATTAAAGGGAGACTAAATGAATAGTTTTTAATATTCTTCAGTTGGAACTCTTTCAATATCAGCTCCTAAAGCTTTGAGCTTTTCTTCAATTCTTTGATAACCTCTATCGAGATGATAAATACGAAGAACTTCTGTAACATTTTCTGCAGCAAGTCCTGCCAATACAAGAGAAGCACTTGCTCTTAAATCTGTAGACATAACTTTTGCCCCCTTTAATTTTTTTACTCCTTTTACAACAGCACTATTATTTATCACTTCAATATTTGCTCCCAATCTATTTAATTCCGGCACATGGTTAAATCTATCGGGATAAATTGTGTCTGTTACTTTTGAAGTTCCTTCAGCTAAAGACATATATGCAATCCATTGTGCTTGCATATCTGTAGGAAATCCAGGAAATACAGCTGTTGTTACATCAATATTTTTAATATTAAGATTTTCTGCATTTATTTTAATTATTCCATTATCATAACTTAACTTAGCTCCACTTTCCTCAATTTTTATTAGCACGGATTCCAGATGTTCTTTTATAACATTACTTAATTCAATATTACTGCGAGTTATAGCTCCTGCCAGTAATAAAGTACCTGCTTCAATTCTATCAGGGATATTAAATATTTCGGATGGTTTTAATTCATCGACACCTTCAATTTCTATAACTGTAGTACCTATTCCAGAAATTCTTGCTCCCATCAATTGCAAATATTCTGCAAGTAAAGTTATCTCGGGTTCTATAGCAGCATTTGAAATTACTGTTGTACCTTTTGCCAGGACAGCAGCCATCAAAGTATTTCCTGTCGCTCCTACTGAAGGAATATCAAAGTGAATTTTAGCTCCTGTTAATTTATTTGCTTTTGCAATAACATAACCTTCATCAATATCTATTGAAGCTCCTAATTTCTTCATTGCTTCTAAATGCAAATTAATTGGTCTTGGTCCCCAAGCACAACCACCAGGCATAGAAACTTTAGCATAACCAAAACGTGAAAGCAAAGGACCTAAAACATAAATTGAAGCTCTCATTTTTTTAACATGTTCATAAGGTGCAACCTGAGAAATAATATTTGTCGTATCAATCTGAACAGTATTATTTTCGAATTTAATATTCGCTCCAAGGTGTTCCATCAATTTTATCATTGTATATATATCATTTACTTCAGGAACATTATAAATTTTACTAATGCCTGAAGTAAGTAAAGTTGCTGGCATAAGTGCTAATGAAGAATTTTTAGCACCACTTACTGCAACTCTGCCACTCAATTTTTTACCACCTCTAATAACAAACTTTTCCAATGATTCCTCCATTAATGAATTTTCAAGATTTGGCCATTATATCCTACTAAAAATATATGCCCATTATAATTCAAAGCCATATCGTTCATGTTTGTAAAATTATGAATATCTACTAAATCCCAATTAGCACCTTTATCTTTCGATATCATAAAAGTTCCTTTTGTACCAATTAATGCAACATAATTTTTTGAAATAAAAGATACTTTTTGTAAAGCTCCTACATCTGCAATTTTTTTAAATTCCCATTCTTCACCATAATTTGTTGTTCTAAGAACTGTAGCATCTCCTCCTACAATTATTCCAAAACCATTTCTTTCAAGATCAATTGATTTCAAATAATTATCAGTTAATACATTATCTATGCGAGTCCAGGTTTCGCCTCCATTAGTAGTTTTAAGAATTAATCCATTCCATCCAACAGCAAAACCTCTTCTATCATCAAAAAAGTCGATATCAAAAATTAATGAATTTGTATTTGTATTTACTTTGTACCAATTAATTCCTCCATTTATGGTTTTTAATATTACTCCTTTATTACCTGTTATAAAACCAGTATGCTCATCGATAAAATTAATTCGAAAGAAAGTAAAATCTTTTTGAATGGGAAGCAATTGAAGGCTATCAAGTAAATTTTTTCCATAAATAATAGTTGATGAATCGCCAATAATTATAGTTCTACCAGAAGGGGAAATATATAAATCACTGAGATTTGATTTAATATTTACAGGTTTTTGTTTCCAGGTTTGTCCACCATCATTAGAAATTATAATTGTTCCAGAATCTCCAACAGCAATTGCATTCTTTTCATCAACGAAAAAGATTGAGTTAAGATTATTTTTAACATTGCTTTCTATTTTATCTATATAACTAAACTTTAATTCATCTTCTTTTGATGAGAAGAGTGATTTTATATCATACTTTTTTAAAGTTTCTAATTTATTGCTAATGATTAATTCATGAACTTGATTATATACAAAGTAAGATAATGCAATCAACAAAATAACAAAAAAAGCAAAAGCAGATGCTGATGCAATTTTATAAGACTTACTTCGTTCCTCAGTTTTTTTGAAATAACTTGTATAAATTTTAGAAACAGATTTGTCGAGTTCCTGAAGAGCATCATACATTTCTTCGCATGTTTCATATCTATTTAATGGATTTTTTTCCATTGCCTTTAGAATAACTTTATCCACATCTTCAGGTATACCTGTTAAAATTGAAGAAATTTTTTGTGGCGACTTTTTAAGATGACTTTCCATTACATCATATTCACTATCATAATCAAATGGTGGTCTACCAACAATCATCTCATAAGCAGTACATCCAATTGAATAAATATCACTGCGATTAGTAACATCTCCACCTTTTATTTGTTCGGGACTCATATAATAAACAGTACCAATTTTTGCACCTGGTTTCGTGAAATCTTTATCATCAAACAACGATTTCGAAATACCAAAGTCCATTATTTTAGCAATACCTTCCCGATTCAAAATTATATTTGAAGGTTTTATATCTCGATGAACAAATCCTTTTGAATGTGCATAGCCCAATCCAAGTAATATTTGTTTTAAAATGTAAATAACATCATAAATATTAAATCGTCCCTGACGTTGTAATACTTTTTCAAGACTTTCTCCTTCTACATATTCCATTACAATTCCAAGTAATTCATCATATTCTATAAAACCATAAACAGTAACAATATTTGGATGAGAAAGTTTAGCTTGATTTTTTGCTTCTCTTTTAAATCTTTCAACAAAGCGGGCTTTATCAAAAGTATCTGCATTTAACATTTTAATTGCAACATATCTATCAAGCTTTGTATCATAAGCTTTATATACAATGCCCATTCCCCCTTTACCAAGGACAGAAACAATTCGATAATTATCTATAAGGATTCCGATCAGGTTTTCCATTGAAAAGTTTATTTATTTGAGAGCAATATAAAAAATTTCTACTTATTGTAGATAAAGATAAGTTATAAATTGAATTTTATAACAAATACTAAAAATTCAATTCAATGTATCTTGGATTAATAGAAGCAAGACTACTAAAAATTTTAGCATCATTAATCAATTGTAAACCTATCAGATCTTCTTTATTAAAATTATTTTCTGTAACCAATTCAATTGTATCGTTTTCTCCACCTGATGCAAACATAAAGACAATTCCATTGGTTGTTTTGAATATTGGAGTTCCTATAACTGTAACAGGTTCATTAAACTGAAGTATTAATTTATTATTGTTAATATAAAAATTCTTTAATAAAACCTTTGTTGTTGCTTCGGGATCCCATTTATAATTGAATGTCCAGAATGCACTAATTTTATCCGGGTTGTCTATTTCTTCAGAATCTTTTAGATTATTTTGAATCCAGGCATAATCAATGGAATCGCAATGAGAGTTATAGAAATAATATCTTGGTCCCCAAATAAATTGACGATTGCGGCTTGGATCATCATATGTTACTCGATAAATTGGTTTATCTGCCATATTTTTAGAGAATTTGCAATTAATTAAATAAAATTGTGCTTCGTAGTGATGTCTACCTAATTCAAAATTTTTTACACCATCGAAATAGGAATTTACAATTACAAATTTCTGAGTTTTATCATAAGAACCTGCATGCCAGATTGCAGCTGTTTCTTTGACTTCATAAAATTTTGAATCTCTTATAAAACACCAACCACGTGGACAAACAAAATCGACTGCACCTTCAAAATAACAATTTGCATGATAATACATTCCTTCTTTATAATTCCAGAGAGAAACTGTATCGGCACCTTTACTTATTACATTACAATTAAGAATTATTGTTCTTGTTCCAAATCCATAAATTGCAAAAGCATGTGGGCCAACTTCAGGTTGGGAATTTTCTATCGAAAGATTTTCAAGTATTATATCGTCTCCATAAATATTAATTACACCAGGTCCAATATTGTCCTGATTTTTATTCCAGTCTTCTCGCAGTTGACTGTAAATTATTTTTGTGTTCTCCTTATCTTCTCCTTTTAGCGTTATATAATCCTGATCAATTCGAATCTTTTCATTATAAATACCACTTTTAATGTAAATTGTTACTCTATGATAATTAAACATCGGAAGTGAATTTATTGCTTCGGTAATTGTTTTATAATCTCCACTTCCATCCTGAGCAACAATAATGTCATATAATTTTTGTGAGTAAATATTAGTAATCAATAAAATAAAAATGATTACTATTTTTTTAATCATTTTTTTACCTGAGTTTATTATAAAGTTCTTTTAATATAGTTTAATAATATTTTTATGTTTTTTATGTATTCTCTTATAGAAATAAATTTTTCGTTAGTATTATTTGGGAATGGAGAAGTATCAAATTTATCTCCAACATAACTAATAGAATAAGATTTGGTTTCACTATCTCCTGATATTTCTCCGTCAATAAAAGGATTAGAGATAAAAACTTCTTCGGTTAACCATCTTGAATGATTATCCATTTTTGAAATTATATTGTTAACAATTTCAGATGTAATTTTATTTCTATTATTAATCATAAAATTATCACTGGGAAGTTGCAAGAAATCATCAATTAAGTAATATAGATTCAATATATCATTTGATTCGGGAAGATTTAAGTAGTTTGCTTTCTTATTGTTAATTTGTTTTTGTAGTGCATTTTTATATTGTCTTTCAATACTTTGAAGATTAATCAATCTTGTACATGGATAATGAATAACTATATTACTATCACAATAATCAAAATAATAAGAACCAAATTTTAAATTGGAGCCTTTACGATGGAGATAAATTGGTTTATTTGTTCTTAGTTCTACAAATTTTGGAACTAACGCTAATGAGTCTTTATTATTAATAACAACACTTTTTACCCATTGAAGTGCATCTGGAATAGCATTCAAATATTTTTTATCTCCAGTCATTTCATAAAATTTGATCAACATTTCAATATGTCTGGCTGTGTATTGCGGATCTAAAGCAGCAGGTTCATATGTTCTTGCTCGAGCTGGTTGAAGCTTTAAATCATATTGCTGAGCCCAACCTGCTTGCGGTTTTTTATATTGTGATAAGATAAAAAAATTCATCCCTCGTTTAATTGGTTCTAATAACTTCTCATATTTCAAAGTAGCATAACATAAAATTAAAAACTTGATATTATTCCAGATTACATTATCATTGAATGTGTAATATCTTGTATAATCATTTCTGTTTTTTATAAAGGGAAATCTTTGTGGCCAGGCTCCATTTGGATACTGACTTTTCAGAATAAATTCAATTGCCTTATCAAGTGATTTTTTGATTATTGAATCTTTCTTTATTAAATAAATTCTCAATAAAAATTTTGCTGCTCCTGCCGTTACATTATCATCGAATGTTGCATTTCCATAATATTGATGAAATTCTTCAAGACGCCAGGCATTCGCACCAATTGTAGAATACCATTTCTTTGTTGAGCTATCTCCAGCAAAATCAATAAAATAATTCCAGCCACCACACTCGAGTTGTCCCTTAATTAAAGCTAAGGCAGATTTTTTTGCTAAGTTATAATAATATTCATCTTCAGTAACATCATATACATCAAGAAATAAATTTCCCATATCCACTGTTCCACCCTGTACCCAGATCATAGAAGGATATGCCTCGAGTTCACCCCATCGTCGTGACAAATTTGTTTTATAATACCAAACATAACCTCCATTAACAGAAACATTTTCATCCAGGTATTTGATAGAATTATAGATAACATGTTTAATATCTTTTGCAGAAATGGAATCATTCAAAGAAGGTAAATTGGTTTGTGTTATAAAAGAAGCTAAAAAGGCGAATAAAATTATCATCAGGTTTTTATCTTGTAGTTATATATTTTCTGATTTCTATAATTATATTTTATTGTAACATGGATGATAAATTAAATGTCTTTGTATATCTAATTTATATACAAAGAATGCTGAAAAAATTAAATCTCATATTTTAATAGCAAATAAAACCGTTTGTTATTTACTGAAATATGTTTTAATTAATAATTTTCAATGCCTCTTTACTCACACTATTATCAAATAAAATCTTTTTTAAAATCAAATTTGCGTTATTTCCTTTTACTTTTATATCAGAAGTTTCTTCCCCTTCTAATTTCATAATTGTATTTATGTTATAATCTGTAATAAAATTATCAATCAAAATATTTTTGCTTTGAAATATTTTTATAACTGGTTCAGATGAATAAATTTCAGTATTAATTAACTTGATATCATCCGCATCAAAAATAGAGATTCCTCTTTGTGATTTCATTTTGACATTTTTAAGAACAATATTTTTTATTTTCATTTCAGGTAATCCCTGAATAACAACAGCATCTTTAGCTCCCACACAATAAATATTTTCAAGAAAGATGTTTCTAAATTGCGGAGTACCTTCATTAACCTGATAACCTTTTCGGCTTTTTAATTTTTCTTCAATTGAAAGATCCTCTGTAGGAGCCTGTCCTCCATAATACATATTAAAGCTAAGTGCATCTGTAGGTATATCCTTCATAAAAATATTATCGATATAAATATTTTCTACAACACCACCTCGTCCTCTCGTGCTTTTGAATCTTAAGCCAATATCTGTTCCAATAAAATTACAATTTGTTACTTTTATATTTCTAACGCCACCAGACATTTCGCTTCCTATTGTAAATCCACCATGATCATGATAGACAATGCAATCAGCAATAATCACATTTTCTGTTGGTATTCCTCTCTTTCTACCAAATTCATCTTTTCCTGATTTCATACAAATTGCATCATCTCCTACATCAAACTTGCAATCATAAATAATTACATTTTTGCACGATTCAACATCAATTCCATCACCATTTTGTGAATACCATGGATTTCTAACTGTTACATTTTTCAAAATTATATTTTCACTCATAAGTGGATGAATATTCCATGCAGGAGAATTTTGAAAAGTTACACCTTCAAGTAAAATATTTTTACAATTAATAAAGTTCACCATTACTGGACGAAGATAATCACGAACCTTCTGATAATCTTCTTTAGTAAGTTTTCCTTTTTGTTTTTGTAATTGTTTTAAAATTTTCTCACCATTCATTGCCTGTTCTGATGGCCACCAATTATTTCCGGTTGAATCAACTACTCCACCAGAAGCAACCAATTCTTTCCATTGTTGCGAAGTTAATTTAGATTTTTTTACATAGCGCCAGGCATCACCACCACCATCAATTACTCCATAACCAGTTATTGCAATGTTTACTAAGTTTCTACCACTAATCGGTGATTGACATCTATATTGTTCTGTTCCTTCATAAGTTGTTAAGACGAGTGGATAGTGATCAAAATTTTTAGAAAATTGAATATGAGCACCACGTTCAAGATATAAGTTTACATTACTTCTAAATTCAATGGGACCGGTTAACCAGATTCCTTTTGGAACTACAATTCTTCCGCCTCCATTTTTTGAGCATTCAATCATAGCTTTATTGAAGGCTTCGGTATTTAATGTAAAACCATCTCCAACAGCACCAAAATCAGTTATTAAAAAATCTCTTTGAGGAAATTCCGGTACATTAAGTACTGGCATGTCGAAAGGTAAATTTTCATAATACTTTTTTATTTCATCTTGAATATTCTGAGCAAGTAATAAATTACTTATTAACAAGGGAATAATTAAAAAATAATTTTTCTTCATGTTGCCCCTTTTAATTTTTTGCAAAGTTTGATAGTTGAAGCATCCACTTAACTAAATTTTCTGCGGCTTTTAAGTTTTGAAAATCTTCTGGTAATCTGCGATTATCAATATATTCATTATAAAGCCAGGGGTCACCTACTGCAAATACATAACCTTTTCCATATTTCTTTAATATTATAACTGGTTCATTATCTTTTCTCAGCAATACATAAGGGAGTTCATCAAATTTAATTGTAGATATTTCTTTCATATAAATTTTATCAACACCAGCAAATATTGGGTTATATGGTAAATTAACAAATGCACCCATATCATATTTATTTCCTTCAACTCTATTGAGACTAACTTCGTTAAACTTAAAGCCAAATTTTTCTGCCAATTTATTAAAATGTTCAAATTCACAATTGCCTTTATCGTTTGCAAATAACATCAAGACGCCTCCATTCTTAACCCACTTTTCAATTTCGTTTATACTTTTTTCATCTATATAATTTGGAGATTCAGTTTCTGCAGGAGTATCTGGATCAACAATTATATATACATCTACATTCTTCAAGTTTTTTAATGAAGGAGCTTTTCTTAATTCAGAAATTGTTGCACCATATTTTTTAAATAAGTTTCCTAAAACATAAAATCCAGAATTGGTTGTATCATCAAGTATATAATGAAATCTTTCCTTTACACCCTGTTTGTTAGTTCTATATTCATTATTGAAATAATTATCAAGAAGAACATTATATTTTTTTAAATGGGCATCAGCTTTTTCAATTTCCATTGCAGCCAAGATTAATGGTCCATAACCTTTGAAATCATTTGTTCTTGGTTTTTCACTCACATAATATTCATAAGAACCATCTCGATATGGATTACCCCCGAGACCAGCGCCACGACAAGTTCCATATAAATTATAGTAACCATCTTTATCGAGTTTAACAAATTCTTTTAATGCACCTTTGAAAGAAACTTTAGCTTCTTTAATAAATTTTTCTGGAAGGTAACCATTGTTGTAACCTTTAGCGAAAGCATAAATATACATCAGAGTAGCAGAAGCTTCCAGATAATTTCCTTCACGGTTTCCCTGATCTAAGACTTGATACCATACTTTTGATTTATTATCTCTAACTTTTAATAAAGCTTCGCAAACATTATTAAGAATATTTATAATTTTTTGTCTATCTGGATGTTCAACTGGTAAAAAATCTAATACATCTACAAGTGCCATTACATACCAGCCAATAGCTCTCCCCCAGAAATGAGGAGATCGCCCCGTTTGTGGGTCAGCCCATTTTTGCTGCTTGCTTTCGTCCCATGCATGATAAAGTAGACCAGTTTTTTCATCAAGAGTTTTTTCATAAATCAGTATTATTTGTTTTGTTATATCATCAAAATCTTGTGGTCGATTAAATACTTTTGCATATTCAGCATAGAATGGTTGTCCCATATAAATTCCATCGAGCCACATTTGATAAGGATAAATTTTCTTATGCCAGAAACCACCACTTTTTGTTCTTGGCATTCCATCAAGTTGTTTTCTTAAAGTATCAACTGCAATCTTGAATTTTTCTTCTCCAGTAACCTGATAAACAAAAAGTACTGCTCCAGCTGGTTTTATATTATCAATGTTATAATCAGAAAGTTTATAAGTATTAATATTACCTTTTTCATCAATATATTGTTCGAGATTGCCTTTAATGAAATCGAAATATTTTTGTTCTTCAGTGTAATAAAACATTTTTCGTAAAGTTTCGAGCATCAATCCTTGTTCGTAATTCCACTTTTTACTTGTCATAAAGGAATCATATGTAACATTACCAGGGTGTCGTGCTAAAAATGATTCAGCAAATTTTACTGACCACAAATTTTTGCTGAATTTACTTTTTGAATAGTTTTCTGAATTCCCAAATAATAACGATATCAATAAGAGGAGCAACAAACTAATTTTTTGTCGCTTCATTTTTTCACCTTTATTTTAGAAAGAAAAATTTAAAGATATTCTATTTACATTATCAAATACTTTGAAATAGGAGTAAGAATAATTAACTTCGATAAGTTTACCTGCTACTTCTGTATTTAATCCAATACCTGCAGACCACGAAGCAATATCTCGATTTGTTTGATATCCACCACGCAGTGAAATCATATTCATAAATTTATATTCCAGACCTATATTCATTCTTTCTGAGTAATTGTTATAATGAGCAAAATCAACTGCTAAAGTAAGTTCGTTATTTGAATTATTTTCATCTACAAATTTCCAGAGATTTATTGCTGTGCCAAGTGTAAACAATAGTGGAAGTTGTTCATCAATTTCTTCTCTTTTAATATTTGAAGAGAAATTTCTAATTGCCATACCGAAACGAAAATCTTTATATCCAGTATTGTAAAGTACTCCTGCATCAAAAACTAATTTTGCAGCATTATTCTTTTTTGTAGTACCATTTATAAAGTGATTTTCGCCTAAATTTTGTCCTGCTATTCTAACATTACCACCAATAGAAAATTGTGTACTAATTCTTTTTGCATAACTAAGCCCAACTGAATATGCACCTACATTACCAAGTCTTCCATTGTCGATGTATCCTTCGGGATATAATGCTTGTTGAGATGGATCAACCAGACTTGTACCAATAATTTCACCATAATCTACAGTCAAAATATGAAAGCCAAGTACACCATAATTTTCTAAATTGTAAGTAGCACTACCAGCAAGATATTTAATATCTGCAATCCATTGTGTATAGTTAAGACTTACATCAAAAGTATTATTTGTATTAGAAATACCAGCTGGATTATAAAAAATTGCTTCTGATGAATTTCCAACTGCATAAAATGCTTCGCCCATTGCACTTGCTTTTGGAGAGACACTAACCAATAAAAAATTCATTGTACTTTGAGCTAATTTATTCAATCCAACCTGAGCAAAAATATCTTTACCTAAAAAAGCAATTAACAATAATGCTATAAATAATTTATTTAGTTTCATTATTCATCTCCTCAATTATTAACGAACTACAATAAATTTCTGATAAGAAATTTCACCATTTGGTTTTTCGAAGACTGCAATATAAACACCACTACTTATTACCTGTTGACTTGAAGTTAACATATCCCATGTTTCTGAGCCAGATTTAGCAGGGTTATCATGTATGATAGTTTGAATTAGATCGCCGTGTTCTGTATAAATTTTTATTTTGCATACAGGTGGTAAATTAAAAAATATAATGCCTCTCTGGTCGGTAAATCCATATGACTTAAGAAGTGGATCATTAATGTTGTATGGATTAGGAACTATTCGAATCTTTGACATATCTTCATATGCAAGTCGAGGTGGATTAATCCAGTAAATATTTGGAACTAAAACCCTCGAGCTATACATAATTTTTCCTCTTGTTGTCGGATCGGCGTTTAAATCATTTTCTGAAATCTTAGCTTTAGACTGCACATAATAATAATACTGAGCACCATACAAAATTGATTTATCTTTGTAGACATGTTCTTCTGCTTTATCAGATGCATCAGAATCATAAATTGCTTCATAGAAAACAGTATCCTGGTTGGAGACTCTTCTCATAATTCTATAGCCAGCAAAGTTTGGCATTTTTTCAGCTTCGGGACATTTCCATTTTATTTCAACACCATCACCATAACCAGTTATAGTTAATTCTTCTGGTGGTGGAGGAGCTTGTGGTATTTTATATCCATGTTGAAAATTCCATTTTGCTCTGTATGCTGTTAACATTACAGAATCGATACCAGAACTAATCCATCTATCTTTTCTTTTATCCATTTCAGTTGCATCTGGTGGAAAAGCAAAATTTTTGGGCAACCAACCTTTTTCTGGATCTGGCATATTTGGTGGATTTTCAAGAGTTCCTTTTAACCATTTTCTTCCTACTTCAATTGCTTTTTGAAGCGATAATCCAGCAATACCAGATGCATAAACAATTCTAATTTTTTGTCCAGGAGCAAAATTTCTATAAGGTCCAAAAACACTAACCATCATTGGATTCGGACCTTGTTTAGTTCCACCTGGATAATTTGAATAATCACTTATTCCCAACTCATCTGAATTACCACCATGATGTGTTCCGGGATGAACATTACCACTCATAGGGAAATAATCTGAAAAACCTCCTGCAAGTGACCAGAAATTTTTATTACCAAACTGATCATTTTCAACAGTATAAGGAATATAAGTAGCCGTAGCAGCATATGTAACTTTCGGTTGTAAAAAGTCATCTCTGTCTTCAGCAGAATTATTAAATGGCTTTTCTGATGCATGAAGTATTGTATAAAAATAAATATTTGCAAAAAGTAATCTACCATCCTGAGAGGCTACAGGAGCTCCCATATCATCGCCTGGTTTATCTGGATCGTCTGCACTATATTGATAAAAAACTCTCGCAGTATCACCTACTCTACCTCCATAATAATGATTCCATACTCTTGTAAGCATCGGGCTTTCGTTAGATGGAACTGAAGGATTAATACCAATTGAATAATAACTATTTGCACCATTCCCTTCCATTTTGATATAAAGCGAATCATATGTAGTATTAGATTTATTCTCAAATGTTATATCAAAAATTATGTAATTATCATTATAATTCTGACTCCACGCCATAATCTTTCGAGTCATTTCAATTCCATAAATGTATTCATTACCAACTTCAATTATCTGGTCGTAAGTACCATCAGTAAATTTGGAAGGATCATATTCACCAAAATCCTGTAAATCTACACTTTGAAAGTTTGTAACCTGTTTTGGGTATTTGTAACGAATATAATTTGTCATTGGCTTAGTTACTTTTCCAATTGAAGTCCATTGTGTAGTTGGACCATAGATAGGAAGTGTATCATAAGTACCAGTGTATGGATTAAACCATGGTGTAGTTGTTCCTATCTGAAATCCAGAGCCAGTATTTAATTCACGATATTGACCACGAAAACCAATGATGTTATAATCATTTGGAAAGAAACCTGCACGATAATCAAAATTTCCTTTATCTGCATTTGCAGTAACACCAATCCAGACTCTACCAACTTTCATCATTGCAGTTTTTAATTCTTCAGTTCCCTGAGCATAAAAATTCAGGGATACAATGATGAAAACCAAAAATGTACTATTAATAAATTTTCTAATTTTCATTTATTTATCTCCGTTCTGTTTTCAAAATTTAGAAATCTATTCTAAAGCCAACCCAAATATCACGAGGTTGACCATATAACCAGAATGAATAATTAGGATCGTTTATATAAGGTTTCTCTTCTGATCTTAAATCACCTACTTTATCATTGCCCGGGATATAATATCCAGGTTGAGATTGTCTTAGTTGATCAAATTCTGGTGAATCATACATAGGCAGACGAAGTGAAGCTAAGTATTTATTCAAATCATTATTGTCCTGAAATGCATATCTTCTATTAAGTAAGCTAACTTTAAGATTAAGTACATTACTAATATCAACAAAGAATGTAGCTTTTAATCCATATATGTCGAATGCTTTTGTTAATTTTAAATCTACCATATAATAATCGGGCCATTGCATGTTATTGCTTACATGTAATTTACTTAATGGATTATAAGTGAAATAATCTCCTGCACGCCATTCACCAAAAATAGTCATACTCCAACCACCTAAAATTCTGTGTCCAAATATTTCTGGTCCCCAATTTCTCGGTGAACGAAATGTAATATTTGCATTTAATCTTGGTCGAGGTAAAGCTCTCGATTCTTGTCCCTGATAAAGTCCTTCACGATCGTTATTAATTGTAACATCAGAAATAATTTCTTTACCAGTTAAACCAGTTTTACTCAACATGTAATTAAAATTAATCCAGAAATTTATCCATGAGTTATCATTCTTCGATAAAGTAAGTTCGAATCCCTGAATATCCTGATATTCATTATTTGCTCTTCCTGTGTAATTTAATGTTCCACTGGATGTTTGATAATTTACTTCACCTGCCTGTCCTGTTATATCTTTATAGTATCCGGAAACCTGTAATAAGTAATTATCAAGAAAATTATAAGCTACACCTAATTCATAAGAGATTGTTCTAGGAGGTTCGAGATTTGGATTTGACATATCATACAAACCATTTTTATCATAACGATAGCGGAATAGATACATTGTATAGTAAGGAGGATTTGAACGGAAATGACCATAATTGAAATAGAATTTAGAATTAATAGTAACCGGGAAAGAAATTCCCAGACGAGGACTTACAGTAAAGAAATTTTTAACAGGTTGTAAAAATCCTGGATGAGTTTCGTTGTATTTTAACCAGGTATCCCAGATATAAGAACCGCCTTTTTCCAGATATCTATAGAGACTCGTATCGACTTTTTGTGGTCTGAAAACTTCTTCTGCAAAAGGATCACCCGATGGCCATAAACCACCACCTCCATTATAATAATCGAATCGAACACCTAAGTTTGCAATTAATCCTTCATAACTTATTTGATCCTGAATATATGCAGCTGCTTGACTTGGCCATCTGTGATAATTGAACTCATAAGTATTATAAGCATTATTATTCCATTTTTCCCAGAAGTTATGATTGATATCAATATAATTATATTCAAAACCACCTTTAAGAAAATGATGTTCATTAATTTGAGATGCTAAATCAAACTTAACTTGAAATTGATTAATTTTTGTTCTGTCATATAAATCACCTTCTTTACCTCTAAATCTTCTTGCCATTCCAGGAGGAGCATCATAACTTGGAAATGTAAAGTAATCACCAGTATTTGGATTATAAACTTTATGTGTTGATGCAAACTGCCATTTACCATAAGGAGATTCGTCAACATAAATAGGACCAAAGTTTGTAATAAATGTTGTATCTCGATTATCACCAGTTGGTGTATGATTTTTTATATGTAAATATCCTACTGTTAATTCCCAATAAGTTTTGTTACTAAGAACCTTATTAATTGTAACACCATTCATTAATATCGTTTGATTTAGAATTGGATAGAATGGTTGATCGTACCAATATTCAGGATTATTATAAACATAACGAATATTATCGAGTGGCATAAATCCACCAGCATTACCTGCATTTGGAGCATCACCCCATGGTGGACGAATTGGGCTTAATCCAATTTGTCTTTTCCACAAACCATTAAATGAAATACTCGAACTTTGTACGGGTTGAGATTTAATAGTTAAAAATGTTGTATATGATTTTTGACTGCGTAAAGTTAATGGCATTACATAATGTCTTTCACTTGAATTATTAGAAATATAAAATGTAGCATCACCTAAAAATTTTCCAATAAGTGGAACTGGCCCACCAAATCCACCATCAAAATTCCAATCTGAACCATCTTCTTTCATTCTGTGATTAGCGAATAATCTTTTTTGTTCATCAGTTAATTCATAATAACCAATTTGTTGTTTGAGTTCAGGAGATAATTTAGCAAGTCCTTCATAATCAGGTTCAGACATATGCATCCATGCAGCAAATAAATACAAATCGAAAGGTGTTACTTGTTTTTCTGGAGCTTTCCCTTTATTATAAATTGATGCTTGATTAATCCATCCTGTGAATTTTGGATTCTGTTCTTTCATATATGGATTATCTGCCCATGCTGCATCTGTTCCTATAAAAGCTACAGAAGCATCAAGATAAGCTCGAAGTGCATCATTTTTGGGATCATAAAAAGATGCACCAAATCTTCTCATATGAGAATTATCTCTTGAGAAAGAAAAACTTCCATGATATCCATCTTTTGAACCACTTTTCGTTGTAATATTTATCAAGCCAGATCTAAAATTTCCATATTCTGCATTGTAACCACCTGATAAAAGTGAAACCTGATCAATTGCACTTAATGGAATTGATGTTTCTGCATTTCCTACTGCTGCATTAACATAAGAAAGCCCATTAACAAGTGAACCTGTTTGATCTGCACTTCCGCCTCTTATAGTTAAAAATCCATTTTCAGTTGATACACCAGGCAGTTTTGCAAGAAAAGCATTTATTTCCCTTACACCAGAAGCATCCTGTAATTGTCCAGATGAAACTACCATTTGAGTATTGGAAACTTCTTTATGAAGTTCATCTCTTTTTGCAGTAACAACAACTTCCTGTCCTTGAATGACAGTTGGTTGAAGAGCAATATCAAGATTTGTAACACGATCTGCAGAAACTATTACTCCAGTCAAAATCTGGGATGTATAACCAATCATCGAAACCTGTATATCGTATGTTCCAACTGGAACATTAACAATAAAGAATTTACCATTAATATCTGTTGCAGCACCAAGATATGTTCCTTTCACAATCACATTAGCACCAAAAAGTGGCTCGTTTGTTTGAGCATCTTTTACAGTACCAATAATTCTGCTCTTTGTTTGAGCAAATTCAAACTCAGAAAATATTAATAGTGCTAATGTGATAATAAGAAGTAACTTATTAGTATTTTTTCTTCTCATATTAAGCTCTCCATATTATGAAAAAATTATTACTTAGTTTTTCTCAAATCTAAACCAGTCAAAATCTGTATAACCATTGTTTTCTGATTTATAATTTGTTAAAGAAAATATTCCTACTTTAGCACCTACCCATTTACCTTCTTTTGCCTGAAATTCTTTACCTATTTGAATAAATTTTTTCCCATCAAAGCTATAACTAAAATTGCACATAGCTTTTTCACTTACATCGACTCTAAAATAAATTTTATTGTTATTGACTTTTTTAGATTCAATAATTTCTTCTAAATTATTTTTTTCTGCATTTTTTCGTTCTGCATGATAAATTTTAAAACCTTTTTCTATTTTTTCAATGCAAATGTAAGAGTAATCGTTACCAAAGATTATTAAACCAGCTTTTTCAAAATTACTTTGTGGATAAAATTCTAATTTAGTTGTAACTCTAAATTTTCGTGCTGGAAATTTTTGCATTAAAAGTTGAGCTACATTCCAGAAATTTTTTGAACTATCAGGAAATTTTTGCGAATAAAATCTCAACCATCCTTTTCTTTCTTTTAGAGATATCCAGGAAGTATCAAAATTTGCCTGCCATTGCCATTGTAATCCTAATTTTGAAGAATCAAATTCATCAGTAGTTTGTGGAACACAAATCTCAAGATCATTATCAACATCAGGTTTTTTGAATTTTAAAACTGGTTCACCAATTCCATTCCCATCATAATCAATTCCCATAATTGGCCAATCATTTTTCCACTGCACAGGTTGAAGATGAACAATTCTTCCATAAGCACCACAATCCTGGAAATGAATAAACCATGATTCACCTTTCTGTGTCTCCACCCAACCCCCTTGATGTGGTCCATTAATTTCTGTTGAACCCTGTTCTAAAACAATTTTATCTTCATAAGGTCCATAAACATTTTTAGATCTAAGAACAACCTGCCATCCAGATTTTACACCACCAGCTGGAGCAAAGATATAATAGTAACCATTTCGTTTATAAAACTTTGGTCCTTCCATTGTAGGATGTTTTATAGAATCACAAAAAACAAGAACACCTTCATCAAGAATTTTTTCGCCGTCCCAACTCATCTTATTCACAGTTAATCGATGTTTAATACCAGAACGACTTCGAGCCCAGGCATGAACTAAATATGCATTACCATCATCATCCCAGAGTGGACAGGGATCAATCCAGCCTTTTGCTTTTTTGATTAATTTTAACGGGGACCATGGACCTTTTGGATCTTTAGCTTTTGTCATAAATATTCCATAATCGGGATCTCCATAATAAATGTAAAATTCACCATTATGATATCTAATACTTGGAGCCCAGATTCCATTGCCATGTTGTGGTTTATTAAATTCATCGATTGGATATTTTATAACTGCGTGTGAAATAATTTTCCAATTAACAAGATCTTTTGAATGTAAAATTGGTAAGCCCGGGAAATGAGAAAAGCTTGATGAAGTCATATAATAATCATTCCCAACACGAATTACATCTGGATCTGAATAATCTGCATGTATTACTGGATTAGAATAAGTTCCATCATTGTTATCTGGAATCCATACTTCATTACTCTGAAGTGTATTTTTAGAATTCTGGCTAAATAGATTCACTACAAGAACCAAAAAAGTTAACAGAGCTAACTTTTTCTTCATAATGAAATCCTGTAAGATATAATTAAAAATATGTTAATCATAAATGGAATAGAATTTATGGATAACTAAATTCCAGAACCACTTTAATAATTTATTTGAGTAACATCATCTTTTTTGTGTTAGAATATTCTCCAGCCTGCATTTTATAAAAATATACTCCACTACATAAATTGGAACCATCAAAATTAATTTCATAAACTCCTGGTTGTTTGACTTCGTTAACTAATGTTTCTACTTCTCTTCCCAAGACATCATAAACTTTTATTATAACTTGACTATCACTTGATATTTGATAACCAATAGTTGTCATTAAATTAAATGGATTAGGATAATTCTGCTTTAATTCGAAATTTAATGGTAACGAATCTTTATTTTTTTTTATTGTTGTTACAATAATTTCCTTTACAAGACTATTTAAATATATTTCTAAATTTGTGTAGCCATCGGGATTAACAATATTTCTATCATTAGCATCGTTAGGATTTAGTCCATGTTGAATTTCCCAATCATCTGGCATTCCATCATGATCTGAATCTGTAGGAACATTATAAGTTTTTAATTCAGGCCAGCCACCAACTTCTTCTTGAGAATCAATTATTCCTTTACCACCACCGCCCCACGTTTTCCCGTACTTAGCTGTACCAGTTCTTACTTCTTCAATAATTCTTAAATCAACAGAATCTCGTTTAGGATAGATTGCTCCAGCATATTTTAATACTAATTCATAAGCTTCTTCTGGTGATTGAACTGTTACATCAGCAATCGGGAATGGGCTATCGACTTTAATTTGCTGTTTAATTGTTGAAGAGACTCCCTGTACTCCAATACCCCAGTTATCAGCAGTTGCATCAGGATAACCTTCGACAAAATTTCCATCTACATAAAATTTTCCATAACCTGTATTTGTACCACTATCGGTAGTAGGATTCAGTATTCTTTTTCTCACACCTGAATTAGTTGCAGGGCCAGGTTTATAATAATTTAGTCTAACATTTTGATTTCCTTCTTCTCCACCATATACACTATTGCCACCCCAGTTATAAATTACATTATTAACAAAATCTACAATTTCTTTATCGGGTTGTTTATGATATCTACTACCATTAAATCTTGGATTGCGACTTGAATGATGAGCCAGGAGATTATGATGAAAAGTAGCACCCATACCACCCCATATACCTCCATAACCATGAGCTCCTTTACTATGGGATGAATTATATAATGACTCTGAAATTATACACCATTGCATCGTAAAATTTGTGTTGTCATAAAAGCTTGCGGTTTCATCAACACTCCATGACATTGAGCAATGATCAATTATAATATTTTTTCTATTTCTACCACCTATCGCATCACTTTCCAGTTTATAAATATCACCCAGGCGAAATCTTAAGAATCTAATAATTACATTATCTGCATCAACAGTAACTGGATAATCTGCAATACAAATTCCATCTCCTGGAGCTGTTTGTCCTGCAATTGTTAGATCTCCGTTTTTAATTGAAAGAGAAGATTTTAATCTTATAGTCCCAGAAACTCTAAAAACGATTGTTCTGGGACCTTTTTGATTAATTGCATATCTTAAACTTCCAGGTTGTGAATTATCTTCGAGCGTTGTAACTTCATAAACAGCACCACCTCTTCCGCCAGTGGTAAATCTTCCATAACCTTCTGCACCAGGAAAAGCCAGTTGTTGAGAAAACATTAAAACATTATTAATGATAAGCAGAATAGTTATTCTAATAAGATATTTTTTTAGGTTCATTCATTATTAACCATTTTTTAATTTAATTAAAACACATTCTAAAATTGCTTTAAATAATAAAAGTGAATTTGATTTTATAACATAATTTTGCAACACCTATTATTTTATGCTTTACTTAAACGCTAAAACAAAATTGTAAAAAAATTTAGCGTCCCATCCAGCCGCCATCAACAGTAAGAACAGTTCCATTAACATAATTCGAAGCATCTGAGCACAAGAATACCATAGCACCCATTAAATCTTCTGGTGTTCCCCATCTACCAGCTGGAATTCTATCAAGTATTGCTTTATTACGAACAGGATCTTCACGCAATGGTCTTGTATTTTCAGTTGCAATATAACCTGGTGCAATTGCATTTACATTTACACCTTTAGATGCCCATTCATTAGCAAAAGCCATAGTTAATTGTTTTACTCCACCTTTTGATGCAGCATAACCAGGAACAAGAATTCCACCCTGAAATGAAAGCAAGGAAGCAATGAAGACAATTTTACCATAACCACGTGCAACCATATCTTTTCCAATTTCTCTTGTTAAAATAAATTGAGCTGTTAAATTAATTTCAATTACTCTATCCCACCATTCATCTGGATGCTCAGCAATTGGTTTGCGTAGAATTGTACCAGCATTATTAACCAAGATATCTATACGTGGAAAATCTTTTTTAACCTGGTTTATAAATTCATAAGTTGATTCTCTTTTAGAAAAATCTGCGACATAATATTTAAATTTCCTTCCTGCTGAAGTAACCAGTTTTTCTGTTTCAGCAAAATCATCAACATAAGAAACGCCAATTACATCTGCTCCAGCTTCTGCTAATGCTTGTGCATATTTTTGTCCAATTCCCTGGTTAGAACCAGTTACTATTGCAATTTTCCCATCTAATCTAAAAAGATCCAGAACCATTTTTTTTACCTCCTTTAATTTTTATTTTAAATTCTCCATTGGTATCCAGTCCATATCATCAAATACTTGATTTTCTCCGCCCATTGCCCATATAAATGAATAGCTTTGCGTTCCACATCCTGAATGTAAAGACCAGCTTGTCGATAACACAGCCTGTCTATCACGAATTATCAAATGTCTTGTTTCTGTTGGTTCGCCAATTAAATGAACTACAAAAGAATCTGGCTTCAAATTAAAATACATATAAACTTCTGATCTTCTTTGATGTGTATGAGCAGGCATAGTATTCCAGACACTACCATCTTCGAGTTCTGTTAAACCCATTGCAATCTGGCATGTTGGTAAAATTTCTGGAATAATGTATTGATGAATTGTTCTTTTATTTGATGTTTCAACTGAACCGAGATGACGATGAATTGCATCGTTATAAGTAATATGTTTTGATGGATATTCTTTATGTGCAGGATAACTAACAAAATAAAATTGAGCAGGATTATTTGAATCATCACTGATAAACTCAACATCTTTTACACCACGACCAATATAAAGAGCATCTTTATTATTCATTATGTATTCTTTGCCATCAAGAATTATTTTACCAGATCCACCAATATTAATCACTCCAATTTCTCTTCTTTCACAAAAATATTCAGCTGCCATTTCCTTTTTTGTGGCAGTTAACTTTAGTGATCGAGTTTTGGGAACAGCACTCCCTGTTATTGAACGATCTATATCTGAATAAACCATTGGAATTTCGTCTGCTTGAAATAAATTTTCTATCAGAAAAGTTTTTCTTAATTCTTCAGTGGTCATTCTTTTAAAACCATTTTGATCAGGTGAATATCTTACTTCCATAATTCTACCTCAAATTATTATAAGTTTTTGAACACAGATGACACAGATTGGACAGATAACCACAAGATTACTCATCAGTGAATATCGTGTCTCATCAGTGTCATCTGTGTGCTATTCTCATAACCAATTTATTATAAGTTTTTGAACACAGATGACACAGATTGAGCAGATGACCACAAGATTGTTCATCAGTGAACATCGTGTCTCATCAGTATCATCTGTGTGCTATTCTCACAACCAATTTATTATAAGTTTTTGAACACAGATGACACAGATTGGACAGATGACCACAAGATTGTTCATCAGTGAATATCGTGTCTCATCAGTATCATCTGTGTGCTATTCTCACAACCAATTTATTATAAG